>CAZQPY010000144.1:0-4304 GCA_964595345.1 uncultured Occallatibacter sp. | reverse complement strand
CCTGATCCCTGTTCCCTGTTCCCTGCTTTTCTGATCCCTGATCCCTGTTCCCTGTTCCCTGCTTTTCCTGATCCCTGTTCCCTGTTCCCTGCTTTTAAAACACTTCGGAGCGCAGCCCGGCGGGCGGCGCGACGTGCTTGAGCAATCCCAGCTCGCTGACCAGGCGCTCCAGGCGAGCGCGGGTAGCGGCAGAGGGAGGAACCAGCGGCAGGCGAACATGATCGCCGGCGCGGCCCATGAGCTGCAGGACAGTCTTGACCGGCGCGGGGTTCGATTCCCAGAAATTTGCCTCGAAAAGCCGGGCGAAACGACGTTCCAGCTCGCGCGCTTCCGCCCAGTTGTTCTTCAAAGCGGAAGTGACCATGCTGGAAACCTCGGCCGGGGCCTCGTTGCTGGCGACGCTGATGAGCCCGTGCGCGCCGATTCCGATGGCGGCGAGAGCCAGGTTGTCGTCGCCGGAGAAGATCTTGAAGCCGCGCGGCATGTTGTGGGCCAGCTCGGCAATCTGGGTGAGCTTGCCGCTGGCTTCCTTGATCCCGACGATGTTGGAGGCGGCGGCGGCCAGTCGAGCCACGGTTTCAGGCTCCAGATTGGCGGCGGTGCGGCCCGGTACGTTGTAAAGCACCACCGGCATGGGGTCGACAGCCCGCGCCAAGGCGAGGAAGTGCTGGAACTGGCCTTCCTGGGTGGGCTTGTTGTAGTAAGGATTGGCGGAAAGCACGGCACTGACACCGGGCACCTGGCGCAACAGGGCAGCCTGGCGAAGCAGGGTCTTGGTGCAGTTCGATGTGCATCCAGCCCAGACCGGCACGCGGCCATCGGCAGCCTGCACGATCAGGCTCACCACATGCAGCCACTCATCCTCTTCCAGGGTAGCGGCTTCACCCGTGGAGCCACAGGCGACCAGGAAGTCGATTCCAGAGTTGATTTGCCAGTTGACCAGCGCCCAGAGCGCCGCGTCGTCGATCGATCCATCCGCCTTGAAAGGCGTAACGATAGCGGTACCGCAACCCGTAGTTTCCATCACAAAAGAAGTGTATAACGGCCGCCTCGGGTGCGGCCATCGGCTTGCAGGAGGGTGCCGTCGTGGGGTTCGCGACGAGTGTGGTGAAGCGGATGGGTTGCGGGGATGGGAGCTTAAACCGCCCGTATCTCTAAAGTCTTTCCCAGCATCTTGAGCGCTGCCGCGATTCCGTCGATCCGCGATGTGTGCCGAATGTTCGTCAATCTGTTCACTTCTTGCGGCGTCGTGTTCAGCCGACGGGCCAGTTCGGCCGGGCGCACCTTTTGCCGCAGCATTTCGTTCAGCAGGAGAACCTTCGCCGAGAGACTAGCCGGAAGCTCCACGACCGCCTGGCCGCGCTTCGCTTTCGATGGTTCCGGAACTGGGCGACGATCCTCGAAATAGAACTCCATCGCCAATTCAAGAGCTTCTTTGGCCATCACCAGAGCCTCGTCCCGGTCCTTTCCCTGGGTGAGTGCTTCGGGAATATCGGGGAAACTCACCTTAATGAACTTCCCGTCCTGGACCATTTCCACTGGATATGCTCGCATTTTCCGCCCCTTTACTTGAGTCCGAGTTGCTTTTTGATGTCCTCTACGAGGCCCTTGCCGATTTCCTTGTGGTGCATAGGCAATATCGACTGGCGGCCATTCAGAAAGACCTTCAAATGGGAGCCTTGGAGCTTCCCGAATGTCGCTCCCTGTTCTTTCAGCCATCGCTTGAACTCGGAGCTCTTCATGGATCAAATATAGGCATTATTGTTTATAAATACAAGTAGATGATGGGGCATTGCTCACAAATCTCACCAGCTATGAGCCCCGATTCTGAATCTTCTCCTTTGGATTTAAAGGCACTTTAAATGGCATCGATTTGATGCTAATATCCGCACATAGGAGGTTCCCATGCGTACAACGATTGCCCTGGACGACGAGTTGGTTCGGCAGGCTGAGGAGTATACCGGCATCACGGAAAAGGCAACCCTGGTAAGAGAAGCTCTCACCAGGCTGGTTCGAAATGAGGCTGCCCGGCGATTGGCGGCTCTTGGAGGAAGCGATCCTACCGCTGAAGCCGCTCCGCGGCGCAGGGGGGAAGAGTGATCCTCGTCGATACGTCCATCTGGATCGACCATCTGCGCAGCCCGGAAGCGAAACTACAGGAATTGCTCTACAACGATGAAGTCGTCAGCCACCCGTTCGTCCGGCTGGAACTCGCCCTGGGTTCGATCGTCCATCGGGAAATGGTGCTGGCAGACCTGGCACGGCTGCCCCAGGTTCAGATCGCGCAAACCGGTGAGTTGTTCGGACTGGTCGAGCTCAGGAAGCTATACCGAAGGGGAATCGGCATCACCGACCTTCACCTGCTAGCCTCCGCTCTCCTCGACAGATCGATCTCGATCTGGACCAGAGAGCAGCGACTTGGCGAAATCGCCGATGGGCTTGGGCTCCGCGCAGCGATCTCGTAAAGCGATTCCGCAATATCAGGCCCCGCGTTCCTTGAGCATATTGATCTCGCCCTCGTGACGGCCTTGCTCGCGATAGAACTGACGCAGGTCGCCCTCGATGTTGATCAGCCGCGTTTCAATCCCATTAAAACGGCTATTGATCAACCACACCCCGATCAGGGTGATCGCAGAAGGAATCAGCGATGCCAGACCAACGCCGAGTAGAAGCTCCTGAATGGTAATCATAGAACCGCCTTCCTGCAGTATAGGCACACTTCGGTCGTAAACGAAAGGGGCCTGGAAACCCAGGCCCCTCTATACAACCGCAGTGAATGGTACATCCAGGCACCGGAGACATCAAGCCGTACATTGAACTCCCACGACAACAAGAGGCCCGGCTTGCGCCGGGCCTCTTTGGTTGTAATGGCTTCTTGATGAGAGGCTGCGTTATTCCGCTGCCATCTCTTCGGCTTCGCCTTCCTGGCGCATGAGTTCGAGTTCGCGTTCGGCGGCTTCGATCTCGGCGTGGACTTCCTGCTGCACACGGGCTGCCGCTTCTTCCAACTCCGGAGAGAGCTGAACGTTGCGGTAGTACTCGAGGCCCGTGCCGGCGGGAATGAGGCGGCCGACAATGACGTTCTCCTTGAGGCCGCGCAGGTTGTCGATGGCGCCGTTGATGCTGGCTTCGGTGAGGACGCGTGTCGTCTCCTGGAAGCTGGCTGCACTGATAAAGCTGTCCGTCGAGAGCGAAGCCTTGGTGATGCCCAACAGCAGCGGACGGCCGGTTGCGGGACGTCCTCCGGTCTTGAGCACGCGCTCGTTCTCTTCGTTGAAGCGGAAGC
The DNA here is from genome assembly GCA_964595345.1 of uncultured Occallatibacter sp. Classification (GTDB taxonomy): domain Bacteria; phylum Acidobacteriota; class Terriglobia; order Terriglobales; family Acidobacteriaceae; genus Telmatobacter. The sequence continues at coordinate 1,018 of CAZQPY010000144.1, read as the reverse complement.
GATCGATCTGCTGTTCGAGCAGGAATGCGGTGTCGCCCACATCGTCCACACGAACCCAGCGCAGCATCTGGCGAACAATCACTTCGATGTGCTTGTCGCTGATGGCCACGCCCTGCAGACGATAGACTTCCTGAATCTCGTTCACCAGGTAGCCCTGCAACGCCTTCTCGCCGAGGACGTCGAGAATGTCGTGCGGGTTCAGCGGTCCATCCATGAGAGGATCGCCGGCGCGCAGACGCTCGCCTTCCTGAACGTTGACGTGAATACCACGGGGCACGGAGTATTCCTTTTCGTCTCCGTTGTCGGCCGTGATGTAGATCTTGCGCTGTCCCTTGGAGATTTCGCCGAACCGGACCACACCGTCGATTTCGCTGATGATGGCCGTTTCACGCGGCTTGCGGGCTTCGAAAAGCTCGACGACGCGCGGCAGACCACCGGTGATGTCCTTGGTGCGGGTGCTCTCCTTGGGGATCTTGGCGAGAACGTCGCCGGGACCCACTTCGTCGCCATCCTGAACCATGAGGTGCGAACCGCGCGGCAGCAGGTAGCGCTTGTGCGCCTTGGCGTTCTTCACGTTCAGGGTCGGCTGGCGCTTTTCGTCGGGTGCATCGGCCACGATCCACTGAGAAAGGCCGGTAACTTCATCGACTTCTTCGTTGAGCGTGATGCCTTCCTGCAGATCCTTGAACTGCACCGTGCCACCGATTTCGGTGAGGATGGAGTAGGTGTACGGATCCCACTCGGCCAACAACTGGCCCAGCTTGACCGGCTCGTCGGGCCGCACGCGGAGGCGAGCGCCGTAGACGACCTGGTAGCGTTCCTTTTCGCGGCCACGCTCATCCTGCACGACCAGCGAACCGGAGCGGTTCATGGCGACCAGGGTGCCGTCTTTGCTTTCGACGGTGTTCAGGTTGAGGAAGCGCACATAGCCATTGTTTTTGGCATCCAGGCGCGACTTGTCTTGCACGCGGCTGGCGGTGCCGCCGACGTGGAAGGTACGCATGGTGAGCTGCGTTCC
>CAZQPY010000143.1:0-5516 GCA_964595345.1 uncultured Occallatibacter sp. | reverse complement strand
CCCTTGACGCTTGAAGATTCAATCACATCCGGGTAGAGCGTGCCCTGCACCAGCCAATCCACGCCGCCCGAAAGCTGGGCAATGCGATGTGCCTCGTCGTCGAAGACGGCGATGAATTCCGCGCCGATGCGTTTTCTTTTCGTCTCCGGATCGGTAATCCCGGCGAGCTGGCCGAGGAAGCGTTCGCTGGAGTCCACCGCGACCACGTTCAGTCCGAGCTTGTCGCGCATGTTCTTCTGCACGCTCTCGAACTCGTTCTTGCGCAGGACGCCGTTGTTCACAAAAATGCAGGTCAGCTGGCTTCCGATGGCCTTGTGCACCAGCACCGCGGCCACCGCCGAATCCACGCCGCCGGAGAGGCCGCAGATCACGTGCCCCGCGCCCACCTTCTCGCGAATCGACGTTACCGTGCTCTCAATGAAGTGTGCCGGCGTCCAGTCGCCCGCCGCGCCGCAAATGCCGAAAACAAAGTTGCGGATCAGCTGCGGTCCCAACGGTGTGTGGTGCACCTCGGGGTGAAACTGTACCGCCCAAATGCGCCGTTGCTCGTTGACGATGCCGGCCAGCGCGTTCGAAGTGACCGCCGTGCGGTGGAAGCCCGCGGGCAGTTCGCCCGCCTCGTCGCCGTGGCTCATCCACACCGCCATGGTCTCTGGAAGCCCCGCAAACAGCGCCGTCGAGCCGTCTTCAATGGTGATTTCCGCGTGCCCGTACTCGCGCTTGGGCGCGGAAAGCACCTTGCCACCCAGGTGGTGGACGATGAAGTGAAGTCCATAGCAGATGCCCAGCACCGGAACACCCAGTTCCAGCACCTTTGCGTCTGCTTCCGGGGCGTCCGCGTCGTATACCGACGAAGGGCCGCCGCTCAGGATCACGCCCAGCGGTTTGTGGGCCTGAACCTCACTGAGAGGCGCGGTACACGGCAACACCACGGAAAAAACGTTCAGTTCGCGGATACGGCGCGCAATCAGCTGCGTATACTGCGAGCCAAAATCAAGAATGACGATCGTTTGAGTAGCCACACTCCAAGTGTGGCAGGGCTACGGGCCGAATGTAAAGGCGAGCCGCCCCGCCAACCGCCCCGGCTTCTGGATCCAAGCGGCCTTCCGGCGACACACGATCAAGGCTGCGCTCCAGCAACTGCCAGCGAGGCAAACTCCGGCCCCAGCGCAGCAATGGCCTTGCGCAATCCCACCTCGTCGCTGCCGACAGACTCGTAAACCACCTTTCCTGTGGAATCGATCAGCACAGTAAACGGAATTCCCCCGCCATTGAAAGCCTTCGCCGCACTGCCGTCGCTGTCGTGATAATTCTTCCAGCCATACCTGTGCCGTTCGAGATACGCCGTCGCGTCTTCAGCCCGATGATCCTGATCGACCGTAACGACGATCAGATTCTTGTCCTTCGCTTCGACATCGATGCGGTGCATCGCAGGCATCGAGAGCAGGCACGAGCCGCACCAGGTAGCCCAAAAATCCAGCAGTACCGGCTTGCCTCGATAGGAACTCAACTCCACCTTCTTGCCGTCCGAGTCCGTGAGAGTAACACTGGGCGACAACTTGCCAGTCCATTGCGTCTTTGGCTGGTTCGAGGGCAGCGGGCCAAAGTCCGGCTCCAGCGTCTTCACTTCCTTTGCATCCGCGGGCGGCGTGAACTGAAAGCTCTCCGTCGAGATCTGCGGATTGAAATCCACGACCGGGTAAACCGTTGTGCTATGGGAATGCATCGGCAGATGAATCGACTGGGTCATCATGAGGTAGCTGTCTTCTTGCTTCACCTGCTTGCGGAAGATCAGAGCGGCTTTGTCGATCCAATAAGTATGGCTCCAATGGCTCTCTTTATCGGGAGTCCGATCCTCATCGTCGCTGGTGGCGTAGACCACGTAGCAGGGAAACTTCTTCCCCTCCACCGTGATGGTCTCCTCGGGAAGCATTGTCGCGTGCTTGTATCCGGCCGCGGCCGATTCCAGCCAGGTTCGCATCTCCCAGGCATTCCGCAACTCCATGTTTCCCACCGTCATCATCTTGGAAAACTGCGGCCAATCCAACGGCAGCGGACGCTTGACGTACACTTTCGCCTCGGCGAGATAAACCCACTCATTTACGCCGTCCGAGACCTGAAGGACCGACGCATAACGCGAGCGGGTCTCGATCCGATATAGAGTGCCCGGGCCCTTGATTGCGGTGCGATACACCTTTGTCCATTCGTGCTCCAGTTCGCCATGTTTCTCATTTTCTTCAATGGCTTCAAGGCGAAATGTGTCGGCACCGCTGGCATAATTCTTCGCCACTTCCTGCAGCAGCGCCACCGGATCGGTAAACTCCTTTGCCTGGGCCTTTGGTGCGTCCGTTTGAGCAAATAGCAAGTTTGAAACGGAAAGCAGCAGCGAAAATACAGGCAATGCGAGATTCATAAAAATCTCCTGGGCGGGTTTTCACAACGCATATCCACAACTAAGTTCCAGCGCACCCAATATAACTCATGGACTTACTTCTTTTGCCGATCTGTCGAGCAAATACAAAGCGGCCCCGGGCATCTCTGCCTCGGGGCCGCTTCGGTTATCGAATCAAGGGCTATTTGATCCCTGATCCCTGTTCCCTGTCTCTTACTTGCCTTCCATGGTCTCAATGCGCATGCCGTAGAACGACCGGTGCACGAAGAACATCGACACCAGGAAGAAGGCGACGGTCAGCACGTGAACCAGCATCGGGCTGCTCACCGTCATCTTCACGGCCAACTGGACAGCCAGCAATCCGAACAGAGTGGTGAACTTGATGATCGGGTTCATGGCCACCGACGAGGTGTCCTTGAACGGATCGCCGACCGTGTCGCCGATGACGCAAGCGTCGTGCAGCGGCGTGCCCTTCTGTTTCAGGTCAACCTCGACCACCTTCTTCGCGTTGTCCCATGCGCCGCCGGCATTGGCCATGAAGATCGCCTGGTAGAGGCCGAAGATCGCAATCGAGAACAAGTAGCCGACAAACAGGAACGGCTCCATGAACGCGAACGAGAGCGTAGCGAAGAAGACGGCCAGGAAGATATTGAACATCCCCTTCTGCGCGTACTTGGTGCAGATCTCGACCACCTTCTTGCTGTCTTCGACCGAAGCCTTCTCGGCGCCTTCCAGCTTGATGTTGGCTTTGATGTACTCGACCGCGCGGTAAGCGCCGGTGGTGACCGCCTGCATGGAAGCGCCTGCGAACCAGAAGATGATTGCGCCGCCGCAGATCAAACCGAGCATGAAGGGCGCGTGCAGCAGAGATAGCTTGTTCACGTCCTGGGTCAGTCCGTGGGTGAGGGCCATGATGATCGAGAAGGTCATCGTGGTTGCGCCCACAACAGCGGTGCCAATCAGCACCGGCTTGGCCGTTGCCTTGAAGGTGTTGCCTGCGCCATCGTTTGCTTCCAGCAGGTGCTTGGCGCGCTCGAATTTGGCGTCGATGCCGAAGTCCTTCTTCAACTCCGCTTCGATGCCGGGAATGTTTTCGATCAGCGACAGCTCATAGACGGACTGAGCATTGTCGGTAACCGGACCGTAGGAATCGACGGCGATGGTCACCGGCCCCATGCCCAGGAAGCCGAAGGCAACCAGGCCGAAGGCGAAGACGGCGGGAGCGAGCATGATGATATCCATCGACCCGCCCATCATGCTGAAGTAGTAGCCCAGTCCCATGAGGGCGACCATGCTCAATCCCAGCCAGTAGGCAGACATGTTGCCGGCCACCAGGCCCGACAGAATGCCCAGTGAAGCGCCGCCTTCTTTCGCGGAGGTGACAACTTCCTGCACGTGGGCCGAGTTGGTCGAAGTGAAGACCTTCACCAATTCGGGGATGAGCGCGCCGGCCAGAGTTCCGCAAGAGATGATGGAAGCCAGCTTCCACCACAAGGTCGGATCACCGGCGAGATTCGGGATCATCAGGAAGGAGACGATGTAGGTCAGGACGATGGAAACGATGGAGGTGATCCAGACCAGCGAGGTCAAGGGCGCTTCGAAGTCCATCTCGTCGGAGTTGCCGTATTTCGCCTTGGCGATTGCGCCATTCAGGAAGTAGGCGGCCGAGCTGGAGATCAGCATGGCCACGCGCATCACGAAAATCCATACCAGCAGTGTCGCTTGCGTCTTGTGATCCGGAACTGCCAGCAAGATAAAGGTGATCAGGGCTACGCCGGTGACGCCGTAGGTCTCGAAGCCGTCGGCCGAGGGTCCAACCGAGTCGCCCGCGTTGTCGCCCGTGCAGTCGGCGATGACGCCGGGGTTGCGGGCATCGTCTTCCTTGATCTTGAAAACGATCTTCATCAGATCGGAGCCGATGTCGGCGATCTTGGTGAAGATGCCGCCGGCAATACGCAGGGCGGCTGCGCCAAGGGATTCGCCAATCGCAAAGCCGATGAAGCAGGGACCCGCATATGCGGCCGGAACGAAGAGGAGGATAAAGAGCATGATCAGCAGTTCGACCGAGATCAGCATCATGCCGACGCTCATGCCGGCCTTCAGCGGAATCGCAAACAGCGGATACGGCTTGCCCTTCAATCCGGCGAATGCCACGCGGGAGTTCGCGAAGGTGTTGACGCGAATGCCGAACCACGCGACACCGTAGCTGCCCGCAATGCCGACCAGGCTGAATAGCAGGATGATGGGCAGAGTCACCGCAACATTTCCCACCGGCGACAGAATGCCGAAGTACAGCGAGATAATGACCGCGATGAAGATCCAGAGCACCATAATGAACTTGCCCTGGGTGATCAGATACGTTTTGCAGGTCTCATAGATCAGCTCACTCATTTCGCGCATCGAGCGATGAACCGGCATGTTCTTCAACTGCACGAAGATTGCCAGGCCGAACAACAAGCCGCCCATGCAGAAGAGCAATCCAATGGTCAGAAGGTTGTGTCCATTCAAACCGAAAAAGTTCGCGAAGGACACTTTCGTCAAGTCCGGCAGCGTCAGGCTGGCTTCGCCGCCTCCCGATTCCTGCCCGTGAGCGAGCGCGGGAAGCGCCAGCATCAGCAGGGCCGCCAGCGTTTTGTACTGACGCTTGAAGAAGACCCCGGCGCCTTGAACGACCGAAACGGCGACCTGGCGCGCAAAGAAAAAGGCCGTAACGAGCGAAAGAACGCTCACGGCCAAAGAAAAGTACACCCACAGCTGTGCAGTCACATTTCCTCCCAAGCAGAAGTGAAGTTGGAATACCTGATGCGAACGGCCCGGCAAATACGCGACGGCAAATAACCGGGTAAAAAGTCACCGGAAGCGTACCATTCAGTGGGAAGGCTGTCGAGTGATTGCAGTCACACGCATCTGTGGGATTGATTTTACAGAAGATAGACCGTTTCTGGTCAGACCACGAGAGGGGCGGTCGAGAGATTCAACTCTCTCGAATTTTTGGTTGACGATTGCCCGGCCCGTAAAGAACATCAATCGGGCGCCCTCGCTGGCCGTCCTGAGCCGAGCGCACAAACCTGATTTGTCATCCTGAGCAGCCGACTCGCCGCGTCGAGTTACGGCTGAAATGAAC
>CAZQPY010000142.1:0-6006 GCA_964595345.1 uncultured Occallatibacter sp. | reverse complement strand
ACTTGGCAATGAGCTTGTCGGCGACACGGCTAAGTTAAACCGGACAGCAGTGCCTGCCGCTGAAATCTCATGCTTGACCAATTCCTCAACAACCCGACCTGCCTGCCAAATAATTACGATCTCCTCCGGGCGAATCTGAGCCGGAAATACCTGATCCTTATACGTCGTGAAAACTTTGCCCTTGTCTTTGTAGCCAATCGCAGGGAAACCGCGAAACGCCGCACCGAATTGTGCGCACAAATCATGCCGTATCAATTGAAGCTTTCCGTCTCGCATAAACTTCGCTTTGATTTTGGCGTCAATTCCTTCTCCCCTTCTCAGTTGGTAAAGAAACGGTTGTGGTAGCTCTGCGAGTTCTTTCTTCAACCGCTTTTGAAGCCTGTCCTGGGCGTTCAAATCCCATAGACGAACCGGATTCTGGGAATTATTGAACAGAATGATCGAGTCGATTATTCTCTCTGGCGACGCAATGAAGCGGATGCCGACCTTCACCTCTTTTGCTGCTGTCTCTGACCCGTTCCAAAGCGATACTGTCGTCTGACATCCGTTGACAATACTAAAGTTCGTTAGAGTGATCTGCGAATCCTTCAAGTCGTAATCGTCGCAAACGAAGGTGACCCCGTTGTTGTATGCCCAAAAATTCTTTCGGTCATCTGGCGCGCCCAGTGTATCTTGAATACCCGCATTGACACCCCCTTTGCGAGCCCCCAAAAAGAGACGGACGTTCCGATCGAAAAGTCGATCTCCGTGGCTTCCGTAAAGACCCCGAAGGACGTCTCCTTTTATTGTGCCTACGACGGCCCTTCCGTAATCCCCAGGCTCTTCGAAGCACCTGAGCAGTCCGAGTGTGGTTTTGCTGATTCTAGTGCTCTGATCTATTTGCTCCTCGTGTATCTTCTTCAAGGACGCCAAGTTGTATATCTTGCAGGAGCGAGAGGGGAAACTCGATGCTTCTTTGACGTTAAACTGGCGCGCGACATCATCGATGTCCTTGTGCCAAGGACCGCAATAGGCATAGACATATTCCGTAGAGTAGTTTTTCTTGTTGGCTTCCGCGTACTCAGCGGCGGCATTTGCCAACTCTGGTCGGCCCTCCCGCTTCAATGCTTCTTGGTCAGTGAGCCAATCTGTACTGTGAATGAGCCCCAACAACTCGCCCTTCTTGGCCTTATGTCTACCTGTGGCACTGAACTTGAATTGGGCTATCGTGACTCGTTCCGTTTCGTCGTCAACCCAGAAGAGATCGATGTCCTTGTCATTTCCTCCATCGAGTGAAGCAGCCTCATATGCCTCGGACTCATCGAGTTGCAAGTTCTCCAAGCAGAACCAAATCGCGAACGCTTTTCCTTCTGTTAGCTTGTACTTGATCCGAAGGGCAGAGATTTGCCCTTTGAGGAATTTGAGAAATTCCGAGTCAGTCATGAGTTTTAACTCCCCCAAAGTCGTAAATCTAGGCCAGGCATTTCGGAATGCGCCGGATTCTTCGTCTAGTCAGTCCTAGAATGCCCCATTCTAATGCCCGGCATAGTCGAGTTGCCAACCTTTGCACTGGTTTCTCCCTACCCCATTTATAAGTCGCTAGTGCAGAATCAGCGCGAAGTCCGCTGGACCCGATCTTTCATTTGTGCCGTTTTCCTTTGAGCCCACATTTGGGAACTGCCCACAATGACCTTAACGCAGCACGGCGCGGAGCAACGGCTCCAGATTTGCAGCCGCGCCATGGCCGTGCCACAACACACGCCCGGCAAGGTCGATCAGGATCATAGATTGTCGGCCCGCGTGCGCTTGATGTCTTCGAGCGCGGACTCCGTGCCCCCAATCGCCGCGAGCCTGCGCGAAGCCTCCAGGTGAATAAGCGTCTTCAAAGCCTCCCGAAACAGTGCCGTCGTCTCCGTCAAGCCGGAAAACTCCTGAGCCTTGAGTACCAACTCGTCATCCAGCTCCACCGTTACCCTCATAAGGCCTCCAATCCCCCAAGGTCTGCACCAATTGGAGATAACAAAGGCGATCAGCTTCCCGCCGCCGCTTCCAGCTCCGCCCGGTCTTCCGCGGTGAGCTTCAGCCCGGCGGCGGCTACGTTTTCTTCCAGGTGCTCAACCTTGGAGGTGCCGGGAATCGGCAGCATCACCGGCGAGCGCTGCAGGAGCCAGGCGAGCGAGACCTGCGCCACGGTGGCACCGTGGCGGAGCGCGACTGCGGCCAGCGCGCCGGTCTGGAGCGCATTTAGCCCGGCCTCGCCGCGCAGCAGCTTACCCCCCGCCATGGGATACCAGGGCATGAAGCCGATGCCCTGGCTCTCGCAGTAGTTCAAGGTCTCCTCGTGCCGCCGGTCGGCAAGGGAGTAGCGGTTCTGCACGGTCATGATGGGAACGATTTTGCGCGCCGCGCGGATCTCTTCCGGGGTCACCTCGCTGAGTCCGATGTGGCGGATCTTGCCCTCTTCCTGCAGCCGCTTCAGCGCACCCAGGCTCTCTTCGAGCGGCGTGCGGGGGTCGATGCGATGCAACTGGTAGAGGTCGATGCGGTCGAGCTTGAGCCGCCGCAGGCTCATTTCCACACATTGAATCAGGTAGCCGGCGCGGCCCACGTACTCGGTGCGGGCCGGGCCCTGGCGCGTAATGCCGCCCTTGGTGGCGATTACCAGACCGGGAGGATAGGGCTGCAAGGCTTCGGCGATCAGCCGCTCGGCGATCTCCGGGCCATAAGCGTCCGCGGTATCGATCAAGTTGACGCCGCGTTCCACTGCGCGGCGCAGCACGCTGCGGACTTCGGCCGGATCTTTCGGTTCGCCCCACGCGCCCTCGCCCACAATGCGCATGGTTCCATAGCCCAGCCGGTGCACTGGCAGGTCTCCACCCATTAGAAAGATGCCGCTCGCGGCGGCGTTATGAGTGCTGAAGCCCAATTCGGTATCTCCTTTCGCTACGGCGCAGGCCCTTGCCGTCCATCATGCCGGATTGTTGCATAGTCAACCCGGTGGGCGACGACCGATGTGCGAAGAAAGTGCGGCGGAAAAGATGGCGAGACCGAAAGCAGGCCGGCCAGTCGCAGCGCCCTGGAACCGGGGTGGCCAGGGTTGCGTATGATGTGTTACACGTCACCAAGGAGAACGACCATGGCCGCCAATCCGTACGCCAACGCGCAAGCAATCTTTTATCAGCAATACGATGCGGTTCGGCGGGACGAGGTGGTCGGCATTTTGCTGGCCCTGTTCCTGGGCGGGTTTGGCGTCCATCACTTCTACCTGCGCCGCACCGGACTGGGAATACTCTACTGCTTCTTCTGCTGGACGCCGTTTCCGTGGGTTCTGGGCTTTATCGAGTGCTTCTTCATGCCCGGCCGGGTGCGCGAGTTCAACGCCATCCAGGCAACAGCTATTGCCTATATGCTGGGAATTCCCATGCCGGGGTGGAACCAGCCCATCAATGTGACCGTCAATGTGCCGACTGGAGCGCAGCCCGGCACTTTGCAAGCCTGCCACCGCTGCCAGAATGCAAACCCGCCCGGGGCGCGATTCTGCTCCGTCTGCGGAACCGCATTTTAGGCCTTCGCGCCGGAATGCGCGGGACTACATGTTCGCGTGCCCGGCGCGCATGGACTCGTTGAACTGCGGCTTGGCAAAGTTCAAGGCGGCCTCCATGCTGGCGCGGTACTCGCTGGCCCGCTCCATCAGCTTGGGCGTGGCGGCGGCGAACTCGCCGTTCAGTTCGAGTAGCCCCTCGCCTTCCTCGTGGCCTGCCATGCGAAGCAGGTCCTCATCGGTTGTATTCAGATACTGAGCGTCGCGGGGATCGGCAATCCATACCGGCTTGCCCTCGCCCAGCACACCGGAGAGCCAGTAAACCTTGCGCAGCAGATATTGCAGGCGCTCGGCATCGGTGGATTCGGTGAACAGGAACTTCTTCTGCCAGCGGCTGTAGTAGCGTGTGGTGACCGGCACCGGCTGGCGGTTGCTCGACTTGACGAACTCCAACTGACCAAGATCGACCAGCTTGCGCACCGCGTTGTACACAAACGTCTCGGCAAAAGGCTGTTCCAGCGAAGGCACGATTTCGGCAAAGGTCAGCGTGACGGAGGCGGAAATTTTGGCGTGCAAGTTGTGATCCGCCCCGTCCGCCAGGCGGATTTCGCCATGCAGGATGTGGGTGTCAGCGCCGGAAGTGGAGCGGTGAAAGGGCCACTGAAACTGCCCAAAGGCCAGCGGGAGGCCTTCCAGAGTAACGTAGCACTCCGGGCGGGGATTGCGCAGGCGCTTGGCCTCTTCTGCCAAGTGGGCCGTAAGCGTGGGAAGCATCTCCGGGCGACTCAGGTCGAAATCCGCGCTCAGTTCCAAGCGAAGAGCACGTCCCGGGGCCTGTGTAACCGGCAGGCCGAGCTGAAAGACAGAGGTGGGGCGGCCATCAAAATCTCTGCCTTCATTGTTGGCAAACAGGACCAAGCCAGCAGCGGATGCCGCAGTATCAAGGGAGTGCGTGGGCGAGGACTTCAAATCAAGCGTCATAAGTGGGGAATCCTTTGCCGTGCGGCAACATCGATCTTCAGAATGGTTTCAGAGCAGGGAATGTGTCCGACCTGAGGGCTTGGATGCCGGCGTAAGGCTGCAAGTTTCTCAATCTTGCGGTTGGCGACTGGCTGCCGCGTCAGGCGGGCGCAGTTACAATGTGAGATGTGCAGCCCGAAAACTCTTCGCCGATCATCGTTGCCGAAAACCTGACCAAGGTTTACATGGCGGGTCACATTCCGGTCACCGCAGTGAACGGGATTTCGCTCGCCGTCCAACCCGGGGAGTTTGTGGCCATCGTGGGGCCTTCCGGGTCCGGCAAGTCTACTCTCTTCTATCTTTTGGGCGGCCTTACCCAGGCCACCGGCGGACGTGTGGTGATCGACGGCGTAGATTTCGCGACGCTGAGCGACGCCGAGCGCACCCGCCTGCGCAAACACCGCATCGGCTTCGTCTTTCAGAAGTTCAACCTGCTGCCGACGCTCTCCGCCATGGGCAACATCGAAATTGCCTATAGCGTGAGCGGCCGCAAGGAACCGATGGACCGCGCCTACCTCGATCATCTCAGCGACATGCTGTCGATCGGCGGCCGACTGCATCACCGGCCCAGCGAGTTGAGCGGCGGAGAGCAGCAGCGGGTAGCCATTGCGCGCTCCCTGATTACGCGCCCGGCCATCGTACTGGCCGACGAGCCGACCGGCAACCTGGACACCAAGAATTCCGATGCCGTGCTGAACATGCTGCAGCGCTCCAATCGCGAACTGGGCCAGACCACGCTGATGATTACGCACAATCCCGAGGCTGCTTCCATTGCCTCCCGCATCCTGTATATGCGCGACGGACAGATCGTGCGCGAGGAAAAAGGGTCGGGGCATGCAGCGGTATTATCGACGGTATCCGAAGTGCACTCGGCGGCAATTTGACACAGCGCCTAGTATTTGCGAGACTCAGAGAGTTGCCAATCTGGCGAACCTCGCCGGAGTTGTGGATTGCCGAAGTGGCGGAATTGGCAGACGCGCGTGGTTCAGGTCCACGTACTCGCAAGGGTGTGGGGGTTCGAGTCCCTTCTTCGGCACCAGTAACTGAAAATAAAGCACTTACGGCGGGTTTATCTACCCGCTGTACTAATTTTGGGGTTAATCCTCTCCGGAGCCTCAACTCAACTTCCCTAGAATTCGTCCGCCTGTAAACCACAGAAATTTATCAATCTGCCGGAAGGTCGAGTTTTCGCGCCCGTACCTTGCGGTGTTCAGGGGACCTATCCCGCTTTATGCGGTTGTGACAGCAAGCGCTGCCGGTTCGCTCGATTTGAACGCTCGGCGATTTGCCCACGATCACCCCCCCTCGCCCTACGCCGAGTAGCTTCAGAATGCCGCCGATATGCTCCGCGTCGCGGCGATGCTGCATGTCATTATGACGGTCACATCTTGACGGTCATGATGAACAAATGCTAGTGTCCTGAGTCATTAATTCGGTAAACAATATATGACAAGGAGCGTCTAACA
>CAZQPY010000141.1:0-6426 GCA_964595345.1 uncultured Occallatibacter sp. | reverse complement strand
CACCCAACGGTATCAAAGTTTGGTCGCCGTTGCAATAAACAAGTTAGCGCTTATGGGGCACACCCGGGGGTATCGAAAACAAGGGAGAGGCCAGGAGAAGGATTCCGTCTCTCGGCCTCTGAAAGTATAGTTATTATTTTCAATACGATAGATTGATATACTTCAATCCATTTTGCGTCTCAAACGGGAAACATTCGAATCCCTCCCTCTCTGCCAAGTATCTTTCCAGCCGTGTCCAACCGCTTCCATCTATGGCCAACAAAGCATGTTAAAGTAAATAAAATATTAGCTTTAGGTTCCATTTTCGTCCAACCTCTTCCACCCAAATCCACGTTTGCAGACACTCCCTATGAACAAAAAATAGGGTTATATAGAATCAGCAAGTTGGCCGCTGCTTCGCCGCGATAGCAAGTTGGCGAGTTGGCGGCCTTTGCGGGTTGCGCCCATTGTTCATTTCAGCCGTAACTCGACGCGGCGAGTCGGCTGCTCAGAATGGCATGCATTCCGCATTGGCCATGTATTTTTGAAAGAAGCGTCGGTCATGGAAGTGAATAAGCTGGGCATTAAGGCGATCAATGGTGCCGAGCCTGGGATAGGGACTACGCAATGTGCGGTGGCGCAGATCTTTAACTTTGGGTCACAACCGCAGGCGGGAAGCTTTGGCCGCGGGGCTACCTGTTCGGTTGCAGGAACAAAACCATGTCCTTCGGAAAATGCTCTGCATTGATTTGGCGAAGGCAAGGGAGTTGCATCTGGCGGTACGGACACTTTTAGCTGCGGGCACTGACCCCATGGCTGAACGAATGGCTGAGAAAAGCGGAAATAGCATCGCAAGCAAGAAGTCTTTCCAAACCATTTCAATGCTCTGGCTGAAGCATTGGCGCGATGGCCCGTGCAAACGCCACGCCGATACTATCGAACGGCGCATGAATACTGATATCCTGCCGACCTTGGGTGCACGTCCCATCGACAATATCGAAGCTCCAGAGATCGTGAAAATGTCTGCACACTCCGCACCAAGGGCGGACGAGCTGTTTATCGGAGGCGCAAGGTCATCGTCGAACCGGTCTTCGGACAAACCAAGCAGCAACGTGGGTTCGGCCGCTTCAGCCTGCGCGGGCTGGAGAAGGTGCATGCCGAATGGAAGCTGGTCTGCGCTGCTGCCAACCTGCTCAATCTGTTTCGGTACATTGGGGCCCCGGAAACAGCCTGAAATGCGAAGAGGCAGCACGTTCGGCATCGCCGCGCTGCCACCGCCGAACATCTACCCAAGCAAGCTGTCGGCGGTCGGGAATCCGCAAACTTCGAGGCCGGATCAAATGGTCGTCTGAAAGCGCTGTCGACGACGGGCACCTAGCGGTCTCCATCCCCTTGGGCGATCTCGGAATGAGGGGTGCGCACATTGCTTTGAATCTTGAAACGGAATGGAGCGGGAGATCGGGACCAAACCGGCAACATTCCGTTTCGGAAGACGGCATTCGGTCGCGCAATCGATGCCTTGCCGCCGGTAAGAAGACCTACCCTTCCTATATTCAAATCCCGGCCAGATTCGGTTGATTTCCGGGGCGAGGATTTGGCATAGGGAAGGAAGGATGACGACACGACAGGAACCCACAAAGCCAGGCTGAGCCGGGGCTTGAAACCTGCCTTCAGTTTGAGTCGCCAGGTGACAGAATATTCGGCCGACGTATCCAAGTGACGACTCTCCAAACGATGCCATCTTTCCAAAATTCGTCCGTGAGCGAGTGTACCAAGGGGTTTGTCGCCTCGTCTGACTCAACATGAGGTGATATTCAATGGAGATGTTGCTGCAGGATATTCGGTACGGGGCCCGATCAATTCTGAAGTCTCCGCATTTTACGGTTGCGGCTGTGCTCACTCTCGCCTTGGGCATTGGCGCGAATACAGCAATGTTCAGTGTGATTCGCTCCGTGCTGATGCGGTCATGGTCCTTTCCGAATCCAGGGCGGGTGTTGGTGGTGTCTCAACGCCAGGCAAACGGGAATAGCAATTTCTTCTCCACACAAGATTATCTGGACTGGAAGCAGCAGGGTGGGCTCTTGGCCGGAATGGGCGCTCATGTCTCCTGGCAGTTCGATGTCGCCAGTCCCGGAGAGCAGCCGCAGCGTATTTCGGGGGGTGTGGTCTCGTACGGCTTCCTTTCTGCTCTCGGTGTGCAGCCCCTGCTGGGCAGAGTTTTTTCTCCACAGGAGGACCAACCTGGCGCAGGCCAATTCGTCATGTTGAGCCACGCCTTTTGGGCGAACCATTTTGGCGCGGATCCTCACATTGTTGGGAAATCGGTTCAGATTGGTGGAACGCCCTATACCGTGGTCGGCGTAATGCCGGCCGGTTTTAGTGGCTTCGATGGCAAGGAGTTGCTGTGGGCACCGTTGCAATTGCGGCGCGACAGCGGCGTCGGTTCGTCCCCAAATGTGCACTGGCTGAGCGGCATCATCCGCCTGCCGGATGGATTGAGCCTGAAACAGGCACGCAGCGAACTGGATGCCGTGGCGACTCGTCTGCATCGAGAAAGCTCATCCAGTGACCTAGGATTCGGTGTTTTCCTGCAGACGCTGAACGATGCGTTCACCAGCAATGTGCGGCCCGCGCTGCTGATGCTTATGGGCTGCGTCGGCTGTGTTCTGCTGATTGCCTGCACCAACGTTGCGAATTTGCTGCTTGCACGCGGCGCCACCCGGCAGCGCGAGATGGCAGTACGCACTGCACTTGGAGCCTCGCCACGGCGGATCGTTCGCCAGTTGCTCACAGAGAGCGCGCTCCTGGCAGGGGCAGGCGGGTCGGCGGGAATTGCGATAGCCTTTCTGTTACTGCGTGGCGTGCTCGCCCTCCATCCCCCTCAGGTTCCTCGAATCGAAGAAACAAGTATCGATAGCGCAGTTCTCGGATACTCAATTCTGGTTTCGGTGGTAGTCGGCTTACTTTTCAGCATCTCGCCGGCCATTGAGGCAATACGCATCAATGTGAATGACGGCTTGCGCGAACGGGTCGGCTCCATGCGCCGCGGTCTTAGCCGCCAACGCTCGATTCTCGTAATCGTTGAAACGGCGTTGTCGTGCATGCTGCTGATCGCCACTGGGCTTGCCTTGCGAAGCTTATGGTCGCTGCGCAACGTGGAACTCGGCTTCGTTCCCAAAAGCGTTCTTACTTTCCGTATTGCCGCACCCTCTCAGCTTGACGGACAAGGCCTGCCGGACTTCTATCGCCAGGTGGTGGAACGCATCCGCTTGGTCCCTGGAGTCGAATCCGCGACCGTCGCTCGCGACTTTCCTTTAAGTGGCACCGACCCTTCCACGCCAATCCTTACTGAAGGCAAAACGCCGGCTCCGGTCCTGGGAGCGATCGTTACCCGCTACCGAGCCATAGGTGAGGATTACTTCCGCACGCTGCAAATTCCGCTGCTTCAGGGGCGTGCATTCGATGAACGGGATACGGCGAGTTCTCCCACGGTTGCAATCGTCAGTGAGAGTCTTGCCCACGAATACTGGCCTGGAGAAAGCGCAATCGGCAAACGGCTCAAACCGGCGATTGCCGGAAGCTCTTGGTGCGTTGTGGTCGGAGTTACCTCCGATGTCCGCCACTGGGGCTCTGACCAGGCAATCGAGCCGACTGCCTACTATCCCTATACCCAGGTCCCGGACAGTGTGCGGTCGCTGGTTGAGGCGAACATGGGGATCGCGATTCGCAGCAGCGTGGACCAAAGAGAACTCCTTCATACCATCCATGCCGCTGTGGCTACGGTCAATCAGAACGTACCCGTCTACGACGTCAAGACGATGGATTCGATGCTGTCCGATTCAGGGTCGCTGCGTAATTTCGACCTCTCGCTCCTCGGCGTATTCTCGTTGCTGGCACTTTCTTTGGCCGCGGGTGGAGTCTACGCAGTTATGGCCTTTTCTGTTTCGCAGCGCACCAGAGAGATCGGTATTCGCATGGCACTCGGGGCGCAGCCCATCGAAGTGATGCGCCTTATCCTCAGGCAGGGTGTCAGGCTGGCGATCGTCGGATCGATCCTCGGCGTTGTCAGCGCATTCTTCTTGCGAAAGGTTATGGCCAGTTTCGTTTTTGGATTGAGCGCCAACGACCCTCTCGTCCTCTCAATCGTTCCTTGCATCATGGTTCTGCTCATGCTGCTCGCCTGCTGGTTACCTGCAAGACGAGCCACCAAGATCGATCCGATGGTCGCTCTGCGTTATGAATAGAAGGTTGACACGATCTTCATCATGAAGCGACTTCATCGAACGGCATTCGCCCGCGTAGGGGTATCGATGAGTAATTACCAAGTTGGCAACGATATGCCCCGAACTGTTGACCGGCAGCGCCCGCACTGGCCTGCGCTTATGGATTCATCACTTCGAACTGCCCCGAGCTGGGAGCGGAATTTCATCCGCCCTCAGCGACCATTCGGTGGCTTCATACGTCCAACTTCCTAACAGAGCCCGCACCGGAGGATTTCCCCATGCGTTTTTCTTCAGCCCCACTCCTCGCGGCCGTCTTCGCCGTCACCATTGCCGCTTCCGCCGCCAGCGTTGGCGATCCCGCGCCCGAGTTCACCGGCACCGACTCCCACGGCCAGCCCCATCGCCTCTCCGACTCCAAAGGCAAATTCGTTGTTCTGGAGTGGACCAACAACGGCTGCCCCTTTACGCGCAAGCATTACGAAAGCGGCAACATGCAGAATCTTCAGAAGGAGTGGACTGCTCGCGGCATCGTCTGGCTCACCATCCTCTCCTCAGCCCCCGGCAAACAGGGATATATGACGGCATCTGAAGAGAACGCCTACATGGATCGCGTCCACGCCGCTCCCAGCGCCGCCATCCTCGATCCCACCGGTGCCATTGGCCGCCTCTACGAGGCCAAAACCACGCCCGACATGTATGTCATTGATCCTTCGGGAAAACTCATCTACTCCGGGGCCATCGACGACCATCCCACGCCCGACGTCTCCGACGTCCCCCTCTCGAAGAACTATGTCTCAGCCGCACTAACCGAAGCTATGTCTCGCCAAACCATCGCCGTCACCCACACCCGCCCCTACGGCTGCGGAGTGAAGTATTCCGACAACGACTAACGCGTCCCATGTTTTCAGCTGCAGCACATCGTCGGAGTTTCCCCTCGGCTAGCGCTGTCAAATCAGTGGACAACCTCATTGGTGCCGAATGCCGATGCAGAAGCGTTTGTATCTGAGCACGGCTTTTGCTACTCACCGGGTCTTCGGCGGCTCAAATCAGAGTTTTGGAAGAGTAGCGACAACATAACAGGAACCTGCAAGCCCGGGCGTTGTCGAGGCTGGAAGCGTGCTTCGGTCCGTACGCGTCAACGGAGCATTCTGTTGGAATTTTCGACCGACTGCGGATAGCAATGCCGACCTTGCCGTTTGCCGCACCTCCCACTCGCGAATCGCCGTTGGCAAGCCAGCAATCTCAACAGAAATTGTCACCGAACCAGTGCGAAACCGAGAGCCAGCACGGGCGTTGCCAGGACCGGAATTGCGGGCATGGCCCATAGGCCGAGCAGAACGAGTTATCCCACGCACCCTCCAACTCTATCGCGCCGCGCGAACGCCAGGACGAGCATCGTGGCCAGCGAACCGAACGGAGTGATCATCGGCTCAACGCTAGCGCCAATAAGCGCAGCCAGGACCGTGCCCACGTGGGCCAACTCGGTCTTGATCTCCATTTGAGAGGGTGCTGTTCATTGAGCGTTCAGCTTCTTTGATCCACCAAATCAATCTGTTCATGGATCAAAGGACCCCACGAGAATTAGCAGCGAAAAGCCGCCCAGTCTCCGGAATTCCGATCTCCCTTGCCTGTGTCTATTGCTCGAGGATTGGCATGTCAATCGTGCTTTAACCTGGACGACCTTGAATGCCGTGCAGTGGCAGACTATCGCGATCGTGCGCCTTCGCGGACGCCTTCCTCGGAACGTCCGCTTTTGAACAGTGTTTCTCGGCTATGGACACCTATCCGCGAGGCTTTCTCCTTTAAGTTGTTTATTTCAAGCGGTTGGCATTTGAATCCAGTGGAACATGACGTGCTTTCTCACAGTGGTAGCCGGAGTGTTTGGAGGTTGATCGATTGGGATACTGCTTCAGGATGCAACTTGCGCGCAATGCCAGATTCAGGCGGCGCAAGTCTTGCGGTTGACGACATTCAAGGCTGCAATGCGGCCCTCCATTCTGGACCACCTCGGCGACAGCTTCCTCTATTGTGCGAGGGGGTCAAAGTCGCATAGTTTTTCGAGTAGCTAATGAAAGCACGTTCAAAAGTGCTCGTTGGAAGCAGGCCATCCTCGCGGGGATTGGGACCACTGCCAACTTTATTCATGGGTATGACGAATGAAACATTTTTCGCCTCTTGACGAGAATCTGTAAAGATATGCGTTTTACGCGGCTTTCTGGAAAGC
>CAZQPY010000140.1:0-6666 GCA_964595345.1 uncultured Occallatibacter sp. | reverse complement strand
TGGTTACCTGCTGACATTCAAGCACTTAACCACTTTTCAGCCGGGAAGTTCCGTCTGAGCGGGGCCTTTGTTTTCGCGCGACAGCCGCTCGCCGGAGCAGCTGACCCACGGAGTTGAAACTCACATAAGATATTCAGCATTTGCGGAGCAGGGGCCTTCAGGCCCATGAATGCAATGGCAAGATTTTGTAAGCCTTTAGGCCCGGGCCTTTCTCCGATCGCTGTTTGCTTTGTGGAGTGGGCATTTCCGTTTCCAACATGGGCGCTGAAGGAGTTCCTACGGAATCCCGACGATCTTGTGCGTCTGCAGGCTTAGCCGCCACTGCGGATGCGCCAGGCAATAGCGCACCGCCAGCTCCGTGTTCGCCGCTCGATTCGGCCCGTCCATCGGCTGCAGAAAGAAGTGCCGGAAAGCCAGCAGCTCAAAATCCGCCGGGTCCATCCCCGCCTGAGGAAACACCAGCTTCAGCTCGTCGCCGCTCCGCTGCCGGAACTCCGCGCCCGCCTTGGGACTGACGCACACCCAGTTCAGGGCAGCCGATGCGGCCAAGGTCCCATTCGTCTCCACCGCTACTTCAAAATTGCGCAAATGTAGCGCCTGAATCAGCTCCACATTCAGTTGCAGCAGAGGCTCGCCGCCGGTGCACACCACGTAGCGCCTGCCCAGCGTCGGTTCTTTCGGCCACTTTTCTTCCACCGCCGTGGCCAGTTCTTCGGCGGTCTCGAACTTGCCCCCGCCCGCGCCGTCCACGCCCACAAATTCCGTATCGCAAAACCTGCAGACGGCCGACGCCCGATCCGCTTCGCGCCCCGACCACAGGTTGCAGCCGGCAAACCGGCAAAATACCGCCGCCCGCCCCGCCTGCGCGCCTTCGCCCTGCAGAGTATAAAAAATCTCCTTCACCGCGTAACTCATGCCGACGCCTGCGAATCCCGGTAAGTCAGCGGATCACGGATCCCGTTCTCCCGGAATCCCTTCTGTCGCAGCAGGCAACTGTCGCACTCGCCGCACGGCTCGCCCCCTGTCCCCGGATCGTAGCAACTGCTGGTCAGCGCGTAGTCCACCCCCAGTTCCAGGCCGCGCGCAATGATTTGCGCCTTGGTCAAGTCAATCAGCGGCGTATGAATCTTCAAATGCTGGTGGCCCTCCACGCCCGCCTTGGTGGCCAGGTTGGCCATCTTCTCATATGCCGCAATGAATTCCGGCCTGCAGTCGGGATAGCCGCTGTAGTCCAGCGCGTTGACCCCAATGAATACGTCGCTCGACCCCAGAACCTCTGCCCAGGCCAGCGCAAAACTCAAAAATATCGTATTGCGCGCCGGCACGTAGGTGATCGGAATGTCGTGCGACATCTCGTCCATCGTCCGTCCCTTCGGCACGGCGATATCGCTGGTCAGCGCCGAGCCCCCAAAGATGCGCAGGTCGATGGTGGCCACCCGGTGCGCTGCGGCGTCCAGGTGGGCGGCCACGCGGCTGGCGGCCTCCAACTCAAAAATGTGCCGCTGCCCGTAGCTGAACGAAAGCGCGTAGCTCTCGTAACCCTGCCCGCGGGCAATCGCCAGCACCGTGGCCGAATCCAGACCCCCACTCAACAAAACCACTGCTTTCATCTTTGATTCCATCTGCGCGACCTTTGTTCCCTCTCTCCGATTGCGTGCGGGTACAGGCTCCTCAATCTGCGACTGAGTCCTGCTCGGTATGCGACTGAGTCCCGCTTTGTAACAGGGCACGACTTTAGTCGTGCCGAAAAAGCCTGGAAAACGAACGGGGCTTTAGCCCCTGCTACCGTCCATTCCAGCGATTCAACCGAATTTACGCATTTCTCCGCAGCCTCTTTCGCCCTCCGGAAGAGGACACCCTACGAAAGAGAATACCGCTTATCGCCCCGTTGGACCGTCCTCTGATGCTGCCGCCAACTCGCCAACTCGCCCTCTCCGCGTCAGCGGAGGCGAGCTCGTGCGAGAGCGCCTTACTTGATGTTGTCATTTTGAATCTATAGCTTGCAGGAAAGAAAATCTTTGATTTGTCTGCCGGAAACAACCCCGGCTTGCCGCAAAACCCAATGGAACCCGCGCCGGGTTGAGTGTTGTGGGTTACGGTTCCACGCTGACCAGAATGCAGGTGATGTTGTCGTTGCCGCCGGCCTTGTTGGCGGCATTCACCAGCCGGGCGCACTGCGCTTCCAGCGGCCCATCCACCACCAGCAACTCCTCGATCTGCGGGTCGCTGAGTTCGCGGGTCAGTCCATCCGAGCAGAGCAGAAACCGGTCGCCGGGCTCGGCCTTCAGCGCGAAGATGTCCGGCGTGACCTTGCGCTGCGTCCCCACCGCCCGCGTGATCACGTTGCGCAGTGGCGACCGCAGCGCTTCGGCCCGCGACATCCGGCCCAACCGCACCTGTTCTTCCACCAGCGAGTGATCCAGAGTAACTTGCTCGAATTTGCCCGCGCGCAGCCTGTAGCAGCGGCTGTCGCCGATATTCAGCACCGCCACCTGGTTTTCCTGCGCCACCAGCGCCACCAGCGTAGTGCCCATTCCATTCAATTTGTGGTTGCGCTGTGCCCGGCTGAAGATCGCTTCGTTGACGGCCTCGATCGCCACTTCGGCGGCATTCGCCAGCGGGATTGTCTCGGCGTCGGACCGGTCGCTCAGCAGGCGCAGTGTCTCGTCCACCGCCAGCGAACTGGCAATTTCTCCCGCCGCGGCGCCGCCCATCCCGTCGCAAACGACAAATACTCCGTGCTCGACGGAGTAACCGAATGCATCTTCGTTGGAGGGGCGCTTTCGGCCGCGGTCGGTGACCGCCGCAGCCGTGTAGTGTACAACAGCCGTCGACAAGAAGAATCTCCCGTTGCTCAGTGTACACGGGCTGCCAACCCCTACAAACGCCGATCAATCGGCACAGGGCAAAAGACTTCCGTCAATGCCCATTCTGGAAATCACCGGTATCCGGAACCCAGGGCGGAACGCCTAGTTCAAATATCTCCAGCGCCTCTCCATTCAGCACGGCCACCCGCCGTCCTGAAGGCGAAATCGCCACATTCCCTCCCGCGTCCAGCACCGGATTCACTTCCGCTGTCAGCGCCAGGTGTCCATTGGCTGCGTCATAAACGTGGACCACCTGCCCTTTCAGATCGTCGGTGGTCAGCGGGGTGGATGCAGTGATGGACTTCGCCACCACCAGCGCTTCCTGCGCCAGCCGAGTACCGCTTTGCGCCATCACCAGCAGCGGCCACACCTCGTGGTCCGAGAGCTGCACCTCCCACAGAACCCTCCCGCTGGTGGTCAGCGCCTGCAACTTGTGGTCGCCCAGCGTATTGCAGACCGACGCAACAAATTCGTGCTGGCTCACAAAGCTGCTGCCCGGTGCGCAGGTCGAAAGCAGCCGCGCAACCGGCGTTACGCCTCCGCCAAAGGAGTGCTCGCTCAACTGCCACTCAATGCCCCGCGCGTGCAGGCTCTCCAGGTAGCCGCTCCGGTTGATCGGCAGGTGAATCGCGGCGTTCAGCCTGCTCGACAGCATCACCTGGCCGCTATCCCGGTGCAGAATGCGCAGAATCAGATCGGTTTGGCTTTTCTCCTCGGTTGCCTTCCCCCCGGCTGAGGTTGCCGATGCCCAGAGCGATGCTTCCGGCCCCTTGGCTGCAACCGGCTCGCGCGACCCAGCCACCAAAAACTCCTGCGAAGGGTCCATCTCGATCCATTCCAGGGTCCCCGGAAAGCGCAATCCAGGTTTCAGTTCGAGCGCCGCGTCTCCCTGCTTCAATTCGGCTCCATCGCGCAGCAGAAAATGCTTGTCTTTCAGCATCCACAGGTACCGGCCACGGTCGTGCAGCGTCCACACCGCTTCCGCTTCCACCGCGCCCGAAGGCAGCGCAAGCACCAGTGCCCGGATGTGCCGCTCGTCGCTCCCCTTGTCCGAATCCTCCTCTCGCCGGATCAGGCCCGGTACTCGAAAGGTGAACAGCAGGTGGTTCTCATCCAGAAAGTCGAGCGATGCATAGCTGATGTTTTGTCCAAGATAGCCGGATCCCGGCGCGGTGAACCCCAGCGCCTCCACGTCAATCGAAAACGCCGGCGGTTGCGATGCTTTTGCGGCCGTGCGCGCCGGCTGCGCAAATCCAGGCGCGCCGCTGCCCTGAGCCTGTCCCTGAGTCTGACCCTGCGCCCATCCTTGCTCTCCGAAGCCAACCCCGCCTGCGCACAGCAACGCGCACAAGGCCGCCCGTCGCAGCCCTGCAGGCGTCCACAATCTCCTCTGAGAAAACCCATTCGGCATCGCCTGCTATTCTCGCCGATCTCCCCTGTTCCTGGCTGTGATACGTCGCCCGCACGCGTATGCGACAGTTAAGAAAGGATGGAAATCAAAAGCAAACCCGGCCGCCGTCTGGCATTTCTTGGCTATGCAGCCTGCGCCACTGCCGGCAGTCTGTGGGGAACGGGCTTCTACTTTGGCCGCCTGGCGCTCAATGAGATGAGCGTCGAGAACATGGTCCTCTACCGGTTTCTCTTTGCCTGTCTGGGCATGGTTCCGGTGCTCTACGCAAATCGCCGCCGCCTCCGCTTCACTTTGCCCGAAGTGCGCATGCTGCTCTACTCGGCGGCCCTGGGAATCCCCATCCAGTTCCTCATTCAGTTTCACGGCTTGGCCCGCACCACGGTCAGCCATGCTTCTCTGATGGTTGGCGCAATGCCCGTCCTGCTCGCCGCCGCCGCCGCGCTCTTTGCCGGTGAGCGTCTCGACTGGATCGGCTGGACGGCTCTCTGCGGATCCACCATCGGTGCCGCGCTCATTGTGCTGGGCGGCAGCCGCGGCCCGGCAACTCATGGACAACCATCCCTGGTGGGCGACCTCATGGTGGTCGCATCGCTCTGCACCGCTCTGGCATGGATCTTGCTCAGCAAGAAGCTGATGCAAAGCCACACTCCCGCGGTCGTCACTGCCTTCACCATCCTTTCCGGAACCGTCATGCTCGCCTGTTGGGTCCTCGCCCCATGGCTGCTGCGACTCTCGTTACCCGGCGCATGGCTTCCCCGCGCCTGGGCGGCGTCTCCCCCTCCTTTTGCCGGCATCAGCCTTACCGCCTGGATCGCGCTGGCCATCAGCGGATTGCTCTGCACCGCCACCACCACCTTGCTATGGAACTGGGGAATTCACCACGTTCCGGCTTCGCGCGCCGGGGTCTTCCTCAACATCGAACCGGCACTGGGCTCCTGGCTCGGTGTGCAGTTGCTCGGCGAGCACCTAGGCCCCTACGCGGGTCTTGGCGGGGCGCTGATCCTCGGCGCGGCCGTCACCCTCACCACCCGCAGCCACCAGCCCGAGCCCGATATCCTTCTCGAATAATTCGATTTCCCTTTTCTGCCCACCGAAAGCGTTGAAGGGCATAGAATCGCGCTCGTCTATGGAAGAACCGAAAAGTCGAGAGTACTCGTCCTCTTGAGCATCATCGGGAACTAAGGCGCATTGCGGCCAAAGATGAACGGGCAGAATTTCCTCCTGTAGGGAGGAGGGATATTAGCCCAGGCCGGGGTCCCCGGCGCGCGGGCCCTTTGCGCACCGGGGTGGAAGGACAAGTGAAGCGTAGTCCTGGGTTGCGGCCCACAGAGAGCTCAAGCCCTGGGGTCCTGTAGCGCGGCGAATCTGCCAACAAGTTAGCATTCATGCGATTGACCTGCGCCATGAGCCGGCCCTTGATGATCGACGAATCCCTCCTGTGGCATACTGATCTTCCACGCGATGCCGTTCCCCTTGACGACCGCGTGACCATCCCCCATGGAGGACATGTTCGATGAAGATCCGCACGACTCTTGCAATTGCAGTAGCTGTCTGCTCGCTTTTTGCCCTCGCCGCCACCCCGTCACGCGCCCAGGATCACGGAAACCACTCCGGCTACATGCATGCTCTGACCGATCTGCGCCTCATGCGCGCCTACCTCAATCGCTGGGGCGACAACGACCGCGTCGACGATGAGTCCCAGCGTGCCATTGCCGAAATCGACGAAGCCATGCGCAATATTCGCGAGGCTCGGATCGATGACCACAAGCAACTCAACGATCACCGTGAAATCGACTTCCACATGAGCCAGCCGGAGCGCTATCACAAGGCTCTCGAAGCGGGTCGCGCCGCCGCCCAAGACGTGGGCAGCGAAGGCGAGTGGGGCGAGCAACCCGGCCTCAAGGAACGCGTTCGCGGCCATGTCGAGGCCGCCAACCAGATCGTTGACCACATCGTTCACCGCGTGGAAGGCCGCTGAGCTTCTATGCTCGGCGTGCTCCTCGCGGTGCGTCGTATCCCATCCCGCAAAAACAACAACCCCGGCCGAAGCCGGGGTTGTTGAGCGAAACTTGCGGATCGCTATGCCTTGGCGGCTACGCGTCCCACTTCCTTCAGACGGGCGGCCTTGCCGCGCAGTCCACGGATGTAGAACAGCTTGGCGCGGCGCACGCGGAAGCTGCGAATCTTTTCGATCTTGTCGACGACTTTGGAATTGAACGGGAAGATACGCTCCACGCCCTGCCCAAAACTCATCTTGCGCACGGTAAATGTGCCCTGAGGGCCACGGTTGATGGCGATGACCAGACCTTCAAACGCCTGCAAGCGCTCCTTATCGCCTTCCTTGATCTTGACTTGGACGCGAATCTGGTCGCCGGGGACGAACTCGGG
>CAZQPY010000139.1:0-7086 GCA_964595345.1 uncultured Occallatibacter sp. | reverse complement strand
AACGCACGCTGCCAAGTACCTGATGAGGTTCATCTTCATACGGTCGGAGACCTAGAGGCTTTACGTGGCACAATTGGTGGATTTGGAGCCACAATGGCAAGAGTTCATGGAGAGTTTCCCGCCCTGCCTGACGATGTATGGGTTATTGCAACCTTTGAAAACAATCATGCGTTTATGATCGACAACGATCCCGCGTTGATCTACTCCGAAATGAATTTCCGTATTGAACATATCTTCAAGAAACCAGATAATTTATCCCTCTCGGTCGGAGATCTAATCGACGCGGGAATAGCGGGAGGCCGACTAAAGACTTCTGAACGGGGGAGTGTCTCTCCCACATGGTTAAGACCAGCAGACCATTACTACCGGAAAGGTCACAAATATCTTATGCAATTGGCGTACGAAGCGCAGGGTGGTTTCTTCTATGCGTACACGCGCTGGGACATTTCATCCGGAAAAGTGCAGCCCGATGGACCTGTCGAAATCGAGAGAGCGAATCGTGGCGAGTCTGCGATAGCTGGGATGTCAGTTACGGATCTGATCCGGTACCTCCCTTCACTTCTTTCTAACGCATCTAACAGATAGGTTGCATAACATGGCGGGTGTCCCACCCTTGACCATCCCATGAAGTGGTTGCCCCACCTTTGAGCGTCGATTGCTCGAAGGGTGGGAACCATCACCACCGGCCAGGGACAACGGCAGAAGTTTTGCGGGCGGGTGGCCCACCCTTTTCCCACCGCAGAATTGGGTGCCCCATCCTTCCGTGTACTCTGCGAAAGGGTGGGTGAGCACGAAACTCCACAGTGCCGTCTTCGCAACCTGGGGATCGAGTCTGAGTGGGAGAACCACCGAAAGGAAAATCCGACACTGGCAAACTGGCAGTTGTGCCAACCCACCCTTCGCAAAGGGCGAGAAGGATGGAGCACCCGTTTTCTTAGGTGGATCAAGTGATGGCAACGCACCTTGGTGGGGTTCCGGGTGTATCACCGGCAACTCCTCAGGAAACAACGTCAAGCGGCGGATTACCTCCGGTTAAAGTAATGTCGGGTTCAGGCCATGCCCATTGGTCCACTTAGCACTGAATGACTTCGAATCCCAATTCTTTCGCCACCGCCAACACCTGGCGATCCCCGGAAATGAAGGTACTTCCCACTGGATCGAGCATTGTCCATACCATCGCAGCGGCGAGTTGCATGGCGTCGGCCGCCTTCACTGGATAGTTGAGAACGATTGCTTCCGCCTGTTCGAGCACCGGCCGTTCCGCTTGAATTGTCCGGAAAGTCTTGACGAGCTTCTTCCTGCGCAGGTGGGATGCCTGTCCTTCCTGCTGCGAAATATCGCCGGTACGGGTGAGTCTTTGAATCGCACTGGCGATCTCGATAGAAGTTCCCCACCATGCGACAAGGGAGTATTCCTGCACCAGTTGCCGCGCTTTCTCACTGGCCGCTTGCGTCACGCACAGCGGCACAAGGGAACTGGAGTCCCAAAAGGCGTCGATCATCGATCCCCTCGGCTATCGATGGCGGCTTGCGTGGCGACCTCGTGGGCGATATTGCTCACTGGAAGGTCGAAGAAAGAATCCCAATCCATCTCCTCGGTAGGCATCGTCATCATCCCCATCTTCACAAGCTGTTCTTCCTTTTCGGTCATGGACAAGCGGGTGAAGGGGATAATGCGGGCTACCGGGACGTTCCGGTCCTGCACAATGACTTCTTCTCCACTCCGGACATATTGAATGAATCCACTCAGTTGGTTCTTCAATTCGCTGATATTCGCAGTTCTCATAGACCCAACCTAGCGCAATATGGCCTACTTGTCCATTTTTCATTCAGGCCATATTGTCTACTTTCTTGGATGGGACAGCAAAGAAATTTGGCAACCGCTCATGGTCGAGAAACTAGCTTTCCCCGCCCGGTTCAAGCGTTGTACTTTCCAGGGACGCCACAAAGAGACAAGGGCCCGTGCCTAAAGGCTTCCCTGACTTCCGGCTCTTTCATGGGCCTGGACGGGCTGCAGAAAAAGGGCTGTCTGTTGTTCAATTCCTCGAAAACCATTCCTCTGGGGCTAAAGCCCCATTCATTTTATTGGCCTTATCGGCACGGCTGAAGCCGTGCCCTTTCAAAACGGAGGCCAAAACCGAGTTTTTCCGCAGTCTGTGAAGGCCCATGCTCCCTCCGTAAGACTCTAAAACTCTAGTCCTGGGGCACCCACCGTGGTGGCAGAACTTGCACCGTGAGCGGGGATGCCGCAGGCGGTATTCTTAGAAGGCGCGATGCTCGACATCTCCCAGACCGTGAAACAGCAGGCCGACATCGTCAAGGTGATCGAGGGATACATACGCCTGCGCAAAGCGGGGGCCCAGAACTACTCCGGGCTCTGCCCCTTTCACAAGGAAAAATCTCCGTCGTTCAGCGTGCACGCGGTGCGGCAGTTCTATCACTGCTTCGGCTGTGGGCAGTCGGGGGACGTGTTTTCGTTTGTGGGCAAGATCGAGAACGTCAGCTTCCCCGAGGCGGTGCGCATTGTCGCCCAGAAGTGCGGCATTGCCCTTCCCAAGCGCGAGTTCAGCAGCCCGGAAGAAGCTGCTGGGGCGCGCCAGAGGGCCAAGCTGCTGGATCTGCACGAGGCGGCGGCAAAGTATTTCGAAGAGCAGTTGGCCTCGCCCGAGGGCGCGGTGGCGCGGCAGTACCTGGCCGGACGCGGGCTTACGCCGGAGGGAATCAAGGCTTTCCGCATCGGCTACTCGGCCGACAGCTTTGGGGCGCTGCGCGACCGGCTGAGCGGCATGGCCGACGCGGAGACCCTCCGGGCGTCTGGTCTTTTCAGTTCCAAGGAGCAACAGGACGGAACGCAGGGGCCTCTGTACGACCGCTTCCGCAAGCGGGTGATGTTCCCCATCTGCAACGAGAGCGGGCGGGTGATCGCCTTCACCGCGCGGACCTTGGAGACGGGCGACAAGGCGGGGCCGAAGTACATCAACTCGCCGGAGACTCCCCTCTACACCAAGGGGCAAGTCCTTTTCAATCTCGACAAGGCCCGCACCGCCATTCGGCAATCCGAATTTGCGCTGCTGGTGGAAGGCCAGATGGACTGCATCAGCGTCTATCTGCGCGGCATCCAGAACGTAATCGCGACCTCTGGAACAGCTTTTACCGAGCAGCAGGTGGCCTTGTTGCGCCGCCATACCGCGCAGGTGGTGGTGAACTTCGATCCCGACACCGCCGGAGCCAACGCCGCGGAGAAGTCCATTGCGCTGTTGACCGAAGAGGGATTCACCATCAAGATCGTCACCCTTGAAGGCGGCCTGGACCCGGACCGGTATATTCGGGAGCGCGGGCTGGACGAGTACGTGAAGGCGCTACGTGGGGCGCGCCGCCAATCCGACTACCTGATCGAGCGGGCGCGACAGATGTTTCCTGGGCAGACTTCGGAGGCCAAGGTCAAGCAGATGAACTACCTGCTGCCGCATATCCGGCGCATCCCGGAGAAGCTGGCGCGCGACCAGTTTGCCCACGACGCCGCGCAGAAGCTGGATATCGACTCGGCGGTGCTGCGCGAGGAATTGCACCAGGCAGCCCTGAAGCGCAGAGACCACATCGAGGTGCGGGCCACAGCTCTCACCGAAGTGGAACGGGTGCTGCTGCGCGCCCTGGCCATTCTGGATCCGGAAAACGAGCAGCCGCGCCGGCTTGCCGCCCAGGCCATCCTGGAGCAGCCCGCCTGGTTTCAGCATCTTGGGACATTTTCCGCGCTGCAGGCTCTGACCGGGCGCGAGGCACGCGATCCGATGGACGCGGTGGAAGACCCGGCGCAGCGCGCCCTGATGGCCGAAGCTCTGCTCAGCGAAACCAAGCCTCCGGAAGAATCCGAAGTGCTGAGCGCCGTGCAGCAGATCCAAGAGCGGGCCATCGAGCACCGCCTGCGCGCCTTGCGCGGCGAGATCGCCGAGGCCGAGCGCACCGGCGACGATGCCGCCCTGCTGGCCGCCACACAGCAGAAGATGGAACTGGACCGCGCGCTGCGCCAGCTGCATAATCACCGGCCCGACGAGCGCAGTTGAATTGTGCATCCCCGGTCCCCAAGTGCCAGGGACCGGGGCCACCCATCCACGAAGGAAATCGCACCCAATCGATTGCGTCCTCGGCCTGCTGGGCGCGTCTAAGGATACAGGAGCGGAAAATCTGAAGCAGATTGTCGCGCTCGGTTTGTCCGATGGTAAGCCCGGATTCTCACTTTGGTACCGCGTTGGAATCGGCTCCGCCTGCCGATAAGTGATAGGAATACCGGGGTGGATCGTGGTAATCTGTTGATCTCTGTGAGGATGCGCGCCATTTTGCCCCAACCATGAGCTGCGGCTCGCGGGCGACCCAGGCGAAGCCTGATGCGCTAACATCCTGTTCCGAGCGACTACCAGAAACCGCTTCTTGTTTGCGGGTGACCGCGGGCTTGTGCCTGCGCGCGATTCTCTCTGAACTTCCTGCTTCCCCTGAACGGAATGCGAAGTCAGCTGTGAATCCGCCGCAGCACGGGCGATGCGCAATTGCGCATCTGCAAATTTGAGCGTTCGCGCGTCTGGGGAATTGCTTACCAGGGGCACGGCAGGATGGCCAGTGCGCCCCTGTACAAATCCGGATGGGGCCCAGAACGAGTGGGCCTGCCGAAGAGAGTAGGAATAATTTGGCAATGGACGAGAAATTCGAACACGATATCGACAGCCTGATTGAAGCAGGCAAGGAAAAGGGCTATCTCACCTACGGCGACGTCAACGACATGTTGCCCGATGAGATGAGCTCGGCCGACGATCTGGACGATCTGATTACGACGATCGGGACTCAGGGAATCGACTTGCTGGATGGGCCCAAGTTTGCCGGCGACAAGGACTTCGACCTCGAAGATGGCGAAGACGTCGAGCTGGATCTGACCCCCGGCGCCCTGGAAAAGACCAATGACCCGGTCCGCATGTATCTGCGCGAAATGGGCACTGTGCCGCTGCTGACCCGCGAGGGCGAGGTGGAGATTGCCAAGCGCATCGAGCGCGGACAAGTGCGCGTGATGAAGGCGCTCTCCCGCTCGCCGATCGTGATTCGCGAAATCATCGCACTGGGCGAAGACCTGAAGCGCGGCGTGCGCAACGTCAAGGAAGTGGTGGTCTTCGACGAGGAAGAACTCACCGAAGATGTGGTGCAGGCTCGCGTCAAGGGCACCGTTAGCAAAATCGACGCCATGCTGAAGCACCAGAAGAAGATCACCCAGCTGGAAGACAAACAGCCTGCCGCCATGGCTGCTGCCCCGGCTGCTCCGGTGGCCAAGCCCAAGGCCAAGGACGCGCGTCATGCCCGCTGGCTCATCGCCCGCGAGAAGGTCTTCATCTCGCGCATCGTCCGCGAACTCAAGTACACCCCGCTGGAGCGCAAGCGCCTGCTCGACCGCGTCAACAAGACGGTCGACACGATGCGCACACTGGAGCGCCAAATCCGCTCGCTGGACCAGAAGTTCGACGCATCCAAGAGCGAGGAGCTGAAGAAGGAATATCGCCGTCAGCAGAAGAACTGCAAGACCGACCTCGACAAGCTGGAAGGCGACGCGGGCGTTTCCACGGCCGAACTGAAGCGCACCCAGCGCGAGATGATCCAGGGCGACATGGACGCCGAGCAGGCCAAGCGGGAGCTGATCGAAGCCAACCTGCGCCTGGTGGTTTCCATCGCCAAGAAGTACACCAACCGCGGGCTGCAGTTCCTCGACCTGATCCAGGAAGGCAACATCGGCCTGATGAAGGCGGTGGACAAGTTCGAATACCGCCGCGGTTACAAGTTCTCGACGTATGCTACGTGGTGGATTCGGCAGGCCATTACGAGGGCCATCGCCGACCAGGCCCGCACGATTCGTATTCCCGTGCACATGATCGAGACCATTAACAAGCTGATCCGCACATCGCGCCAGCTTGTGCAGGAACTCGGCCGCGAGCCCAGCAGCGAAGAGATTGCCCGCCGCATGGACATCCCTGTGGCCAAGGTCCGCAAGGTGCTGAAGATCGCGCAGGAGCCCATTTCGCTGGAGACCCCCATCGGCGAAGAGGAAGATTCGCACCTTGGCGACTTCATCGAAGACCGCCAGGCCGTTTCTCCCTCGGAAGCGGTGATCAGCGTCAACCTCAAGGAGTACACCAGCCAGGTGCTCCGCACCCTGACTCCTCGCGAAGAACGCGTCATCAAGATGAGGTTCGGCCTGGAAGACGGGTCCGAGCACACGCTGGAAGAAGTGGGCCAGAGCTTCCAGGTGACCCGCGAACGCATCCGCCAGATCGAAGCCAAGGCGCTGCGCAAGCTGCGCCACCCCAGCCGCAGCCGCAAGCTGAAAGCTTTCGTGGACGGCGTCAAGGACGGGATGTAGCGCTGGCCGCGCGGCAGACGCGCTTCGCGCACGTCTCGCTTACTGCAATAACTAAAAAGAGCCGCAGCCCAAACGGGTTGCGGCTCTTTTGCTTCTAGGGCTTAGGTTGCCGGCTACATGAGGAACCCTGGCGGTAGCTCCCATTGAGACAAATCTGCGCGCAAACAGGGGAGTCTTAGCCTACCTCCCGCGGATCGACGCGTGTTCCCGTAGATCCGAGATTTCTTGTTCACAATGAGGGCCCATGCATAATCCGACTACTATGCGGCGGCGGTTTTGCGTCACAACGCAGGCAATGCCGATTCCATCACCTTTTTCGATAGCCGGTAAACTTTCCAACGACTCTCAACTTTCGGGAGTATTCTCTGCCAACCTGTCTGACTTCTCACAAGCTCAGCTATGCCGGGACCGACAGTGATCAGATCCCGCATGACCTCCGCATAGAACTCGAGGGACAAGGCAGCATAGTTTTGAAGTCGCTGAACAGTCGTCTTGCTCACAGCAACTTCGGGACGAAGTTTATTTAGAAAGGTGGCGCCATTTCTCTGGTGGAGAATATAGCCCATAACAGCTAGGACAAAGAATGTACCTCCTCGTTTTAGGATACTGACCCGTTCAAGATCGTCGTTTTGTGCTGCCGCTCACTAGGTCTCCGACCGTATGAAGATGAACCTCATCAGGTACTTGGCAGCGTGC
>CAZQPY010000138.1:0-7090 GCA_964595345.1 uncultured Occallatibacter sp. | reverse complement strand
CGAGGTAGACCTTCTTGTCCGCGGAGATTTTGCGCGTCCATCCCGATGAACCCCAGCCGGACCGGATTGACTATATTGTCTCCTGTCTACGAAAGGGTGATGTTGTTGCCCTTCCCACCGACACGTTCTATGGCCTGGCTGTGGATCCGGTGAACCTGCAGGCAGTGGAGCGCATCTATCAAATCAAGACTCGCCAGAAGCATAAGCCATTGTCGCTGCTGATCTCGTCGGTTGCCCAAGCCTATGAATTGGCACGGGATACCGACCCGATGCTGGACAAGCTGGCGGAGAGATTCTGGCCAGGCCCCTTAACGATCATTGTGCGCGCGGGGACTAAACTGCCGCTACGATCAACTGCGAATACGGGCAATGTGGCCTTGCGCGTGCCGGATGCGGCGATTCCGCGTGCGGTGGTGGAACGCTTTGGACTGCCGATCACCGCGACCTCCGCAAATTTGCAAGGTGCTCCGGAGTGTACTTGCGCGGCTTGCGTTCGGGATCAGATTGGCGACCGGTTGCCCCTCATCATTGACGGCGGACCGACTGGGCACTCGCAGCCCACAACGATCGTCGACCTTTCGCTGGGACCGGGACGTTTCGAGATTCTTCGCGAAGGCGTCATCCCAACCCACGAGATTGTTTTGACATTACAGAGATAAACAGGGAGAGGAGCCTCGGAACTCGTCGGTGGGTTGGAGTTCAGAGGTTGAAGGCACAGGAATGAATCGCTTGGGCGAGCGGAACACTCGCAAATGGCTGCTCCGCGCGGCGATCGCGATTCTTTGCCTCCTCGGATTAGGCACGACGATCTGGTGCAAGTGGGTCTACACACAAATTGAACGCTACGCCGTAGTTGACCAGGCGGCTCCGGCCGATGCGATCGGGGTTCTCGGGGCGGCAGAATACGATGGGCGTCCTTCTCCTGTGTATCGGGCCAGGTTGGACCACGCGTACACGCTGTTCGAGCGCGGGATCGCACCATTGATCATCACGCTGGGCGGGAACGGTGGAGACCAGTACAGCGAGGGCGCGGTGGGACGGGAATACCTGATGAGCTTGGGTATACCCGAAAGCGCAATCATTGCCGAAACTCAAAGCCGCGATACAGCGGATTCAGCGCGCCGGATCGCCATCATCGCCCGGGCCAACGGATTGAAACGGCTGGTCATCGTGAGCGATGGGACGCACCTCTTCAGAATTCATGCGATTTGCGCGGCAGAGGGCCTAAACGTATTGACTTCACCTCGGCCGCGCATCCCGGTGGCTGGAGGCAGTCAGGAGTTCGAGCGAATCGAACACGAGATCCTCAGCTACACGGCCTGGCGGTTGCATCTGCGGTGAAGTTGATTCGGTTCACCTACTCATCCGGCAGTTGAGGCGCGTTCCTCTCCCATCCTTTTCGCGCAGAATACGGAAGGATGGGCACGGGGCATTTGTGCTTTGATCAGGCGCGGGCGAGAAAGGCAAGAAGCGCCAGGGCAACGGCAGCGGCACTGACGGTCGAGAGGAAGTTCACGGCATCGTTGTTGAGCAGCTTTTTGCGCTCCAGCGTTGCGCCCAGCAGGCTGTCGAAGAGCAAGCCAAAAACGCCTCCGGCCGTTGCGATCCAGAACATCTCCACTCCACCACGCAGCGCCCATGTACCGGCCAGGGCTACGAGACCAGCCGAGGCGATTCCCAGCAAGGTGCCTACAACGCTGACGGCTCCGTCGGTTCCGGGTTCGGCAGAGCGCAAAGTTGTGATCATGCGCGGTGTGCCGCCAAAGACCTGGC
This sequence comes from uncultured Occallatibacter sp., assembly GCA_964595345.1. Taxonomy (GTDB): domain Bacteria; phylum Acidobacteriota; class Terriglobia; order Terriglobales; family Acidobacteriaceae; genus Telmatobacter. The sequence goes on along the minus strand of CAZQPY010000138.1, from coordinate 5,317 downwards.
CCAGCTCGGAAGAGACAGTGTCAGCGGCTGATTCGGCCAAAGCTGCGAGGCCGACTGCAAAGAGAGGGAATGTCGCGGAGGCGGTCTTTAGAAACCAGTGAGTATCGGCAAGCGAGGTTTGGATCACCTCGCTCAAGACCAGAACCGCAACGCCGAGATTCGCGGCGACCTGGGACGCGGAGCGGCCTCGGCGCTTTTCGGCGGTTCCCAGGCGCTCTTTGTGGAGGCGACCTATGCGGGTGGAGATGGCGGTGAGCACAAGCAGTGCTATCAACGGAATCAGGGCCGTGTGCCATGGAGCATAAGGATAGACCGCCGTGGAAACGGCGAGACCTGAAGCTATGACAGTGCCGGAAACTGCGGCCCACGGGGTTGCAGTGCGCAGCTTCCAGGCCACGAGGCCGAGCAGGACGCTCAAACCTGCGGCCCATAGAGCAACCGAGGGCATCTCGATTGCCCACCAATGAAGTTGGAGCAGGGCACTGACCCCCGCAAACGGCATGATCGTGAGCAGCACGAGTTTGGATTGCCATTGAAGCCGGGATTCGCTCTTCGGATTGATCCCGCGATATTGCTCAGTTGGATTGGCCATCAGCGACTCTCCGCGCACAACCCGAGGATGGCGTCGCCGAATTTTTCCGCCTTTGCGGGGCCGATTCCGTCCACGTTGAGCAACTGATTGGGGTTCTTTGGCCGAGCAAAGGCCAAGGCTGCGATGGTGCGGTCGTTCAGGATGAGATAGGCCGGGACGCGCAGGCGCTTGGCTTCCGCCGAGCGCCATTCCTTGAGCCGCGTAGAAATTTCTTCGGCTGCCGGTGAAAGATATACCGGAGTTTCACCGTCTGCCCTTGACGCGGGGGATCGCGGTTTGGCGGCACTTGCTGAAGATCTGCTGCCGTTTGACTTTGGCTTTCTCGAACGCGCAGATGCCCCGCCCGCAAACTCGTCGACGATTCCGTCGCTGAGCAGCAGTTCAAGCGGAGTCGATGCACGCAGATCCAGTCCGGCCGGTGCGAGGCGGACTTTGCGGAATGTCTTGACCTCGCCATCCTTTTCATAGGCGGCATTTTCCATCAGGATCAGGTTGGCGCGAAGCATCGCACCGAGGAGGGTTTCGAAGGCATTGCGGTTCATCAAGCCCGCCGGATCGATACTCTTTTGCAGGGTTCCGGCTGCACGGTAGTCGACCGGGCGCAACTCGTCGACGATTTTTTGAACGAGATCGCGTTCGTATTGCGATGCTCGGCGGAACTGGCGCAGAACCGCTCCGCCCGGATCGCACAAGTCGCAGACGCCGCAGGGCTGCGTTGCGTCCTCCTCGTCGCCGAAATGGCGAACCAGCGAGGCCATGCGGCAACCGGCCGACTCCGTGTATTGCAGGACTTTTGCAAACTGCTCGGAGCGGTACTGGGCCTGCACCGTATAGGTCTTCTTCCAGCCCGCTGCGCCGACGGTGACGTTGTTGCCGAAGTCGACCCGTGCGCCGCCGTGGATCTCCAGCTTTTCCAAGGCTTTATCGAACTCTTCTTCACCCAGTTTCGAGGCCTCGCGAAGCACTTCGACCGGCTGCGGGTCCTCGCGCAAAGCATGGAAGACGCGTTCCAGATGCGAGGCGGGAGGGTAGTCGCGGGTAAGAAAGAAATCGTGGGTTCGCTGATCGGCGTAGGAGTGCATCAGGTAGGTACGGCTCAGCTTGCTGTCGCGTCCGGCGCGGCCGATCTCCTGGTAATAACCCTCCAGAGTAGCGGGCAACCCGGCATGGATCACGGTGCGGATGTCGGCTTTGTCGATGCCCATTCCGAATGCGATGGTGGCGACCACGACTTCCAACTCGCCGCCGAGGAAGGCTGTCTGCACCCGCTCGCGCGTCTCCGGTTCAAGGCCCGCATGGTACGCAGCGGCCGGAAGGCTCAGCAATAACTCCTGCGCCAGTTTTTCAGCGCCCTTGCGCGAGGTGGCATAGACGATTGCCGGACGCCTGCTTGCATCGGCCAGGAGGCTGCAGATAGCTGCCGGGCGCTCTGGCATGGGAAGTTCCGCGACTTCGATGGCTAGGTTGTCGCGGCGGAAGCCATGAATGAAGCGGGCCGGCTTGATCATTCCCAACTGGGAGAGAATGTCCGCTTGGACGGTAGGCGTGGCCGTAGCCGTAAGCGCAACGACGGGCGCGGGACGGAGCGCGGGAAGATATTCGCCCAACATGCGGTAATCGGGACGGAAATCATGGCCCCACTGGGAGATGCAGTGCGCTTCGTCGATGGCAATCAGCGCCAGAGGGCGCTTGGCGAGCATTTCCTTGAATCCGGGCACGCGCAGGCGTTCGGGGGCGATGAAGAGGAATTGCAGGTTTCCTTGCAGGTAGTCCACACACGCTTGACGGGCAACGGAGCGATCGAGGCCGGAGTGAATGCGGGCTACGCGGAGGCCGAGCGCGGTGAGTTTGGCTGCCTGGTCGTCCATCAGGGCAATGAGCGGCGAAACGACCAGAGCCGTTCCGGTGCGGGCGATGGCGGGCAGTTGGTAGCAGAGGGACTTGCCCGCGCCGGTAGGCATTACCAGCAGCAGATCACGGCCATCGGTGGCCGCGCGGCATACCGCCTCCTGATTGGCGCGAAATCGGGAGAAGCCGAAGACTGACTTCAGGATTGCGTGGAGATCGACCGAGTTTTGGGGCGTTGTCAAAGGAAGTGGGTTTGGAACAAAAGGAAGTGTCCCTCTCTCAACTTTACAATGCTGGCCTGCTGCCACGCTGGGTGCAGGTCGCAAGGGCGTTCTCCTTCGGGTGGCTTTGGCGTAGAAGTGTGGGCAGGCGAAAATGAATGAACGCACTGCAGGACGGAGGTAGGCTCGGTGGCGTAGGATTCAGTTGAAATCATTGCGCTTAAGCGAAGGAAGAGATTAATGAGAGCTTATGACCGGAGACAATTCCTCATGCAGAACTTGAAGATTCGCGGTGGATGGCGGCTTGTCGCATTCCTCGTATTTGTTTCGGCTTTGGCGCTCGGGGCGCCGAAGGCCGGCTTTCTGAAAACGTACAAGGGCACGCCTTTCCATGACAGCCGCTATGCGGGCGGAGCGCAGAAGATTCCGGGCAAGGTATTCTGCGCTTACTACGACCTGGGCGGCGAGGGCGTGGCCTACCACGACAGCGATGCGAAAAACAACGGGAGCGGCGCGCTGAATCCCGCCGACGGGAGCTACCTGCACGAGTTCCGTATGAGCGAAGGTGTCGACACTTCGTTCACCAAATTCGGGCAGACGCCGCAGATCGACGACAATCCCTTCGACAAGGTGACGCCCGAGGCGAACCTGCTCTATGTGGGCTGGACGGAGCCAGGCGAGTGGTTCAACATGACTGTCGATGCGACTGAAGCCGGCGACTATGCTGCGGACCTGCTGTACACATCCAATCGAGGCGGAACGATTTCGCTGAGCGTGAATGGAGCGGCCGTGAATGGGCAGGCCGGCAGCGGCGCGGTGTATGTGGATTCAACTTTTGATGCGGCCGACCCAGTTGCGTGGCGGCAGTGGCATCACTGGAACATGGCCAAGGGCATTGCCAGAGTTCACCTCGCCAAGGGAAGGAACGTGCTGACCGTGCATATCCTGACCGGAGGGAATATCAACCTGGCCTGGCTGGATTTCAAAAAGGTGGGATAGATTTGAGCAGCACCCCAATCTCCGAAATAGTACGGTTGTTCTCCCTCTATTTCTATAGCACCTAGTGCTATGATTTCCGGCATGGGCAAGACAGTTTCCAAGACGCTGTCGGTCTACAAAAGCAAACCTTTCGCCCGCTTCGCCAAGCGAGCCCGCATTGCAGACCTCGATCTATGGGAGGCCGCTCGACGTGCAAATGAAGGCTTGATCGATGCCGATCTCGGCGGCGGGGTGATCAAGCAGCGCATTGCACGCGCCGGGGCGGGGAAGTCCGGAGGCTCGCGGTCAATCATTCTCTTCAAGAAAGATGATCGCGCCGTCTACGTTCACGGCTTTGAGAAAAAGGATGTGGCCAACATCAGGCCCGACGAACTGGAAGCCTTCCGCAAATTTGCAGGAATCTATCTTGGCTACACGAATGCCGAGATGCAGAAATCATTGGAAGACGGAGCCCTCTTTCGAGTGGAGAAACCGGAGGGAGAAGACAATGCCTAAAAAATACCGGAGCAAGATCATGGCCTCGATTCACGAGGGAGTATCCGACTTATACCGCGCAGGCGGAGTGGATCGGAAGACCATGCGCGACTTCGATGCACTCTGCCTGACGCCTATTCCGGAGATGACGCCGCAGAGGATTCAGGACCTGCGCGCAAGGGAGAATGCAAGCCAAGCCGTCTTTGCGGCCTATCTGAATGTGACGCCGAGCTTGGTCAGCAAGTGGGAGCGCGGAGAAAAACGCCCCAAGGGAGCCTCGCTGAAGCTGCTTTCCCTGGTGGAGAAAAAAGGCTTGGAAGCTGTGGCATAGCAGAGTCTTTGGTCTGACGAAAAAGCCCAGATCCGTTTGCGGGAGCTGGGCTTTCCGATGGATGGGCTGTGACAGTCTAGCTGCGGAAGAGATCCTTGGCCTTTTGAAGAAGCACGTCGCGGCTGACATCGGAGATCGCGCTGGTCAGCGGAATCCCCTTGGGGCAGACTTCGACGCAGTTCTGGGCAAAGCCGCATTCCTGAATGCCGCCGTCTCCGGCCAGGGCGCGCAGACGCTCTTCCTTGAAGACCTTGCCGATGGGGTTGTCGTTGAAGAGCTTGACTTGGGCGATGGTGGCAGCGCCCACAAAGCCAGTATCTACATTGAATTGCGGGCAAACCTCCATGCAGCAGGTGCAGGAAATGCAGTTGGAAAGCGGATAGCTCGCCTCCTGCTGCTGCGGAAGGATGCGCGGGCCGGAGCCCAGGTCATAGGTTCCGTCTATGGGCACCCAGGCCTTGACCTTCTTCAGATTCTCGAAGAGAACCGAACGGTCCACCTGCAGGTCTCTCACCAGCGGGAACTTGCTGAGCGGTTCGACGCGAATGGGCTGTTCCAGATTGTCAACGAGTGAGGAACAGGCCATGCGAGCCTTGCCATTGATCCTCATGGCGCAGGAGCCGCAGATCTCTTCGAGACAATTGGAGTCGTAGGTGACGGGGGTGGTGGGTTTGCCCGCTGCGGTGACGGGGTTGGCGGCGATTTCCATCATCGCCGAGATCACGTTCATGCCCGGACGCCACTCCAGCTCGAAGGTTTCCCAAACGGCTGGATCATCGGGGCTGGCCTGGCGCTTAATTTCAAGAGATACAGTCTTATCTGCCATTGTCAGTCTCCCTCTGTTTATTTCGC
>CAZQPY010000137.1:0-7527 GCA_964595345.1 uncultured Occallatibacter sp. | reverse complement strand
TCACTTGCTAAAAACACCGGACATATTATGTGCTAACGACAACCGCCTACTCGGACGTTATGTTGTAATTAATACTCATATAGATATTAACGAAGTCATAATCTCTTCATAGCCATCCAACCACAAACTCGATCCCGGACCCTACGGCGTTTGAACTAGCCCAACTTCCGCAGTTGGAATGACAAGTGGTTTGTTTTCATTGCAGGCAGAGCGAAGTCTTCACTAAATGTCTGCAAATTCGTGGCGGGTAGGGATCTCCAGGCCGAGCCGTTGAAGCAGGATGGCTTGATGGTCTGTGGGGCGGCTGACACAGCGTTTGCGGATGGAGATGCCCGCTCGCGTGGGCAGCAGCACATCGACCAGCGAGATTTGCTCCAACTCGGCGAAGATCTCGCGCGGCTCATCTCCCAGGCCAGCGCGATGGCACCACAAGCCCAAGGTCTTCCAGAGCAGCCCGTCTCGCCGCGTCGAGTTACGGCTGAAATGAACAATGGGCGCAACCCGCAAAGGCCGCCAACTCGCCAACTTGCTATCGCGGCGAAGCCGCGGCCAACTTGCTGATTCTATATAACCCTATTTTTTGTTCATAGGGAGCACGTAAGCCAGAAAGCAAACCAGGATGTGGGCCTGTACGCGCTGTTCCTTCTGGTGCCAGACAGGCCGCATCACCAGGTCGCTCTTGTGCAGCCGAAAGGCCTCTTCGGCCTCGGTCAGTTGGATGTAAGCGCGCCATAACTCTTCGCCGCTCCAGTCCGTTACATTGCTGCGCAGCAGATAACATCCCTCGCTCAGTGTCATCCAATCGCGCCGCTCGTCGCGCTTGGTCCAGCGCAGATGCGCAAAGCCTTGTGCGTCGGATTCCACATCCACCTGGAACAAGCCAGCGGCACGACTGTTGCGCCCCAGCAGGCGACCCAGTTGCCGGGCCACACGCAGGGGGTTCTGCTTGCGTTGGCTGCATGCGTCGGCCATCGTCGTGAGCTTCTGCTCGATGCGCCGCTCGAAGCGATCATGTATGGCTTGCTCCTTGAGCCGGCGCTGGGCGGTGCGGCAAAGGATGAACACTTCCTCTCCGCCCGGAGCCGAGGTCCCCAGCGACAGGTCTTCGTTGCTGGGGTGGGGAGCCGGGGTCGCCAGCGACGGGTCTTCGTCGCTGGGGTGGGGAACCGGGCAGAGCTTGACCTCGAGACCTTCATGCACCTCGCGCCAATCCTGCGCCAGTAACTATCGTACTCATTTCAAAACCAATTACAAGAGGGTAGGTCTTCACTACACGCGGCTTTTCACCGCCCACAAGTAGGCACAAAAGATCAGTTCCGCAAACAAAGGACTTACTCCCCGTAAACTCCTGCCCCGCGGCCGAAATCCCCTTGAAAAAACGGTTCAGGCAAACAACTGCGGAAGTTGGACTAAGGCGGAATAATGCGAACTAAGTGCTGTATTAACATCATATTGACCCAAGATGAAGGCGCGGGATTCGTTCCCACTGTGTCGACGGGTTTAGTTCTCTTCAAGCCGCAACCCAGGCCGCGTTAATATCCCAGCACGACCCGCTTTGGGCGCCTCACAGAATCAAGCCGTAGCATTGCCGGATCTATTGAATCAGAGTGCGAAGAAACCCATTGCGCAGTTTGCGGGCAGAGTAAAAATTACCTGCCCGCAAGCAGGCTCCCTCAGAAGTTCAGCGCAATCTTGGCAGTCAATGCCCGCGGCGTGACATAGTGAGTTCCGCTGAACGTGGAGAGGAAGTTGTACAACGCGTATTTGTTGGTGACGTTGATCGCGGTTAAGTCGAGGTTCACTTTGTAGTGCTCGCTATGGAAGATGTTGTCCTTGCCGAGCGACGCGTCAAAGAGGTTACGTGGAGCGATGCGTTGCGGGTCCTTGTCGTTGTCCCCCGCATTAGGGCCAGGGATGGAGATCAGGCTCGATGAGAATTGGGAGGCCGGGCAGACACTTGGCAACGCACTCGTGGGAGTCGCCTGAACGCCATTGCACATGAAGCCGGCCTGAAACTCCTCATCCGCGGTAAGGGGGATTCCGATTGCATTGACCATTGCAATCGCCGGTTGCCCGTTGAGCGTTGTGGAGGTGGCGCCACACGGGCTGTTGGGGTCTGTCGTGCCGTAACACGGTGCGTTGCCCGCCACCAGGCCCGAATCGTAGCGCCAGTTGAATCCGCCCCACATACCGGTGAAGACGTTGGCATGAGAGAGTGTGTATTGAAGGTGTGTGGTCTCGTTGAATTTCTCGTCGTGATCGATGCGGAATGGCAAGCCTGTTTGGCCCACAGTCGCGCCTGCGCCGGCAACTTGCGGCGGGAAGAAGCGGGCGGCTACCGAGGAAGTGACAAGGTAGGCGCTGAAGCCGCGAACAACTGGAACTTCCGCGCGGATGGCATAACCAGGAATCTTGGAATTATGCCAATCGATGGGGAAGGTGATGGGCGTGTTGCCCAGTACGCTGAAGTCGAACGCGTTGTGGGTATATTTCCAGATGTATTCGCCGCTCACTACAGCGTGCTTCCCGAAGCCTTGCTGCAGACTGGCATGGAACTCGTTGCGGAAGCCTGGTTGAAGTGTTCCAGACACGCCCGGTGAGCAAACGAGCAGCGGCGCCAACACAGCATTGGAGCAACCGCTGCTGGAGAGAACCAGGTTCTCGTTAAACGGCGTTTCCAGGGTGCGCGCATACGACAAGCTCAGCACGGTGCTCGAAGGTTTGATGTGGTATCCAACCCCCAGGCGAGGTTCCGCCTGTTGCGCGGATGTGAGCCCGTTGTAGATGTCGCCACGCAGTCCAAGATTGAAGAGCCAGTTACCGGCCTTGATTTGATCCTGGACGAACAGTGCCAGTTCCTTCACATCGGTGTGGCCAAAGTAGGCGTACTCACTGCCTCCTCGGGTCAAGTCATAGGGGCCGAGCACCGTCAGGTAGCTGGGATTTGGAAAGGAGACCACGCCGTCGCACGCAGTGGGATCCGAGTAGCCGGGGAGAGGACTGCCATTCACGTCAACGCAGGGAGAGTTATAGGTCGGATTCACAACCCCGAGACTGTCATTCTCACGGAGAAAGGTCTGTCCGTAAACAACTCCAGCCTTGAAGGTATGAATTCCCTTGGAGTAGTCGAAGTCAGAGTGAACCGCAGCATTTGTGAGCGTGCGGTCTTGGGAGATGGACGAGGTTTGCAGATTGGCTGGTCCCTGATCGGCAAGCGGGTTGCCACTGGGGTAATAGTGATAGAGATCTTTGCGGACCCATGCGCCAAGGTTCAGAACAGAGTTAGTGCTAACCACCCGCGTGTAGGTAGGAGAAATGTTGAAAGTGCCAATCTGTGAGCGCTGGTCGGTGTTACCGATGTTGCCGAAGACCGGGTTGGCGCTTGAACCGCCACTGATGACATTCTGAATATTCAGGTTGTCAAAGGCATTCGGCGTCTGGAACCACGACCGGCTGTAGTTGAAATCGATATGCACCGAATCGGTCGGGGTAAATCCGTAATCGACACGGTCGAAGAAGTTCTCTTCGTTGCCCTTGTCGTGAAATACCGTGAACTCCGGGGGATCGAGAAAGCGTCCCGTATTCAAGCCATCCATCTCGACAAAGTTTCCCCAGTTCTTCCCGCCGTAGGAGAGGTCGAGTCCAGCCGTCGCCGAGCCAAAGCTGCCGTAGGAAGTGCTGACCTCGCCGGTTGGCGTCGTGATTCCTTGTCCCGACCGCGTGGTAGCCACGATCACCAGGCTGGTTTTCCCGCCGAATTCGGCCGGCGGCGCACCACTGATCACCTCCATGGATTGAACGGCATTCGACGGCAACTGGTTGGAGAAGACCTTGCTCTGCTGATCGGTAATCCCTTGCCCATCGATCGAAAATGAGTTGGAGGCGTGATCGCCAAGCCCGTGGAAAAGGCCATTGGAGTCGGCCGCAACGCCGGGAGTGGAAAGTGTGACAAGTGAACTGAGCGACGACGACGCGCTTTCCAGCGGTACCTTGATAAACAGGTCACGATCGACATCGGTGTGGAATGTGGGATCGTCTTCGACCAGGTCACCCGTAGCCTCGACGGTCACAGTCTGGCTGCCGCCCGTAACTTTCAGAGTCAGCTTAACGTTTGTGCCGACCGACGAACGAATCTCAACATTCTGGCTCAGCGGTGCGAATCCGGCAGCGGAAGCGCTGATGCGATACGGGTTGAATGGAACGTTGGAGAAGACGAAGCGGCCTTGTGTGTCGGTCGTGTCGGTTCGGTCAAGTCCACTGACGTCGTTGACCAGATGAATCACCACGTTGGGGACCACTGCGCCTGTGGGATCGCTGAGTGTGCCGCGTACTGTGCCGGCGTTGCCGCTTTGGGCTGGCGCGGAGAGGCCCGCGAAGAACAGGGCGATGATGGGGAGAATGCGAAGTACAGTGTCGCGATTGAACGACATATGAAGCCTCCAAATGATGGCTGAAAATGCGGGGATCGAGCCGCGACAAACCTACTGCGGCGTCCTCTATGCATCGGGGCATCGTTCCGTTTCTGCGTCTGCCTTTGCGAATAGAAAAGGGTCCTCGCCGCCAGGAAGGTGCAACCGGCGGGCCGAATCAGGCAGAAAATCAGGTCGGAAGGATGCGCTACAGGCCAGCGGGAGGTGGGCGATTAAAAAGGGTGGGATGCCAGTACCTGGAGGCCGCGCGAACTTCGACTACCGCCGGCGTCGGCGTTGCGAGGCGAACCAAGACAACCGTGACCAGCTCGACCACGATGGGCACGACCGAGTGCATGACGGCGCACAGGGTGCAGTGGTCGGCATCGCTGTCGGCCGCATGAACGTGCGCCACCTGGACTACGAACAGAAGCGCAAGCAGAATCAGGCATACCACCGTCGCTACCCGGAAAGTGCTCGACTTTGGGTATCTATCTGCTCGGGAATCTGCCCGGAATCCTGTCAAATGCGCGCCCTCAGGGAAATAGTACACGGAACCACGGCAAATCAGAAATCCTGAAATTTCAGGCTCCTACCTAACCCTATGGCAAGACGCAAATCCGTCTTGGCCTCTTTAGACGCACATCTCGAAGAGTTGGCGCACTGATTTTTGCGCATTCATTTTTAAGGTCGCGCCTTGACCTGGCGAGTTCCTGTCTCAGCGGCGGAATGGGAGGATTCCCAAACGGCGTACATCAAACCAAGAGCAGAGAGGATCAGTGAAAGCAAGACGGCGCTCACGATTTCGTGAAGCTTCCATCGGATCTGTTTGAGGTTCCTTTTGCTACCTTTGTCAAAGGTGATCACTCGCGACATCATGACCTCCAAACGATTGCTGAAGGTTGCCGAAATGGCTGTGGCATCCACAGCGGCATCCTTTGCGCAGGGTTGGAATCTTTCCGCTTCGGGGTCAGTCTGTGGGAATACGCCGCTGCCACGACGACCGCATGCGGCCATCGTGGGACGGAGTCAGACTTGAATCTGGAATCGCGATGAGGAGCTAAAAGCTAGCCGGCGGCGGGCGGGAAAACAGAGTCGGATGCCAGTACCGGACGGGAGTGGGAATCTCATGCAACGGCGGCGCAGCGGTACCTATCTTGACCAACACAACCGCAGCCAGCAGGACCACGCACGGCACCACTGAGTGCATCGCTACACAAAGTTGACAATGATCGGCGTCATGACCAAATGCATGAACGTGGGCTACCTGCGCAACCGCCAGCAGCGCCAATAAGACCAGGCACACCACCGCCACCGCCCCTAAAGTTCGGGGGCTCAAGCGGCGATCACTCCAAAAATGTGCCCAAATGGCCGTCAACCCGATATCCTCAAGAGGATAGTACACGGACTCGCGTCGCACTGGAAGTGCTGAGCGCAGCGCCGCCGATCGAGACCAGTTCGAAGTTATGCCGATGCAGATGCAGGGGGTGATCGTCGCTGCTGCGATTGTCGAAGACCAACCGGTGGCGAAGGCCTTCTTTCAGGATCACCGGATCGGTCTTGGGATACGATTTGCCGTTGATCATCCAGCGGTCCAGCGTGCCATGGCCTTTGAAGCGGGAGGTGAAAACGAGAGGGATGCTCACATCCGGCTTGTGAATCACCGGAACCGGATCCGCAAAGGCCCGATAGTCCCAGGCGAGCCGGGCTGGCGGGGTAAATTGGGGCTTTCCATTCCGTCCGGCGTACTCAATGATCGTGCCCATCCCTGCATTGCGGAAGCCGGAGCGCGCTTCGCCCAGAATCCAAACGCCCGGAGCATTCATGACGACCAGTGCGCTGATCCGCTCACCGGGGCCAAGCCGGAGAGTCTCCACCTTCGCTTCGGTGGCCACCGGGAACCCATCGAGCGCCAGCACCTGGAATTGGTGGCCGGGCAGGGATAGCCAGTGGGTTTGGGTGGCGCTGGCGTTGAGGATGTTGAAGAGCACGCGCTGCCCTTCGCGCACCTGGATCGGGGCATCGTGGCCCAGCAAGCGGCCGTTGATGGAACTGGAGACATAATGAACCATGAGGGCGCCGTCATCGCCAGCGGCATAGTAAGGCTCCCAATCGTACAAGGCCAAAAACTGTTCCTGATCGAAGTGGACGGGGCCGGCCTGGCCCTCGACCAGAAGCATTCCAAATTGGCCGCTATAGAGGCCGTACTTGAGGTTCCGACTCGCCATGGCATGCGTGTGGTACCAGTGAAAACCGGACGGCCGAGGCGTAAAACTGATTCGGGTCCGGTCTCCCGGCGCAATCATCGGCGAGCCCTCTTCCATGGAGCCATCCACGTCCGGGGGAATCCACTGTCCGTGCCAATGGACAATCTCAGGGTGATCCAGTCGGCTGACGATCTCGATGCTTACAGGCTTGCCTTCGGTCAAACGGAGGAGTGTCCCGGGGATCTGGCCGTTGTAGGCAGTGGTGCGAATCTTCCTGCCAGGCGCAAGCTCCCAGTCAACCGCAGCAATCTCGATGCGGTAGTCGGGAGGAGCCGTGCCATCAGGCTCATTGGAAGGGGACGCTTCGCCGGCCCGGGGCCAGGCAAAAACAGGCTGCAACTTTCGGGAAACCATGGCGACGGCTGCGAGAGAGGCGCTTCTCATGAACTGACGGCGGCTTCCAAAGAGGCTGGACTGCCACAGGTTGGCTTCCGGTGCGTTCATTCCATCTTGATTGTGAAGCAATTTAGCGATATACGGCAAATAAACTTCCAGGCAAAACCAAGCACCGAGCGGCGCGGCTCCAGCAAAGGGTAGCTGTCTCATGCCAACCGAGGCCGTGTTAGCATCTCCGCACAATGCAGAGCGCTCTTAGCGTGGCGGCGCGGCGCAGAGTAAATCTCATCCGCTCAGACGGTTGGGACGGATATTGATCTTAAAGGTAGTTTATTGTCCGACCCCCGACTTTTTGGCGATCTCTGCCGAAGGCGCAGTCTCCTGCAGCGCAGGTGGTCAACGCTCGTTCAAGTCCACGCTGTAGAGGTTGACGGTGGAAGTGTGGGCACTCACCACCGGTAAGTCACCCGGAGCCAGACCTATCAGGCGAAAATCCGTTGCGGCAATGGGACGCA
>CAZQPY010000136.1:0-7591 GCA_964595345.1 uncultured Occallatibacter sp. | reverse complement strand
CAAGATAGAATGTGTGGCTGTTGACATGGCTCTGCCGGTCTTCCCGATCAAAGGCAAAACGAATCCCGGATGCCTGGGCGACGCGTTGATAGACCTCTTCCAGGCAATCCCGGATCTCTGCGAAATCCGCAACCCGAGCAAGGGTGAAGTCGAGGTCTTCGGAGAAACGGTAGTCGCCGAAGTGGCAGCGTTTGAGCGCGGTGCCGCCTTTGAATATGAGAAGCTTTCCGAGTTGACCTTGGCTCAATTCGGCCAGAAACCATGCCAGGCAATAGTCACGTTCCAGCACGGATTCAGGGATTCGGCGGCCACCGTGTTCTTTATGCAGCCGGTTCGCCAGCAGGGAGAGATTGCGTTGCGGGATCATGTGTGACGAATCGCCTCAAGTTCCTCGGATTCAATGTTAAGCTGCAAACGCCAGCGCGCTTGATAGGGGCCGACTTTCGGGAGTGTCGGGTCGAGTCGGTCATAGGTTGAACTAAGCGTCGTACGCAGGGCTGCGAGCTGCTCCGGCGATGCCATTTTGTAGAGTTCCAACAGGAATCCAACCCGCCGGGTAAGCGCGCCAGACTGGAAACGCTGTGTGTATTCGAGCAGACGGGAGATATTGATTTCACTCCTGCTCATCCAGAGCGCCTTGGCAACTTCTGGGACGCCACCGGCGTATTGCGGATGGCGAAGGCCGTCGGCGATGGTTCGCTCCCGGTCGCTGACCATGACGGCCTGCTGTTTGGTGACCCAGACCTGCGTGAGTCCAAAGAAGTGCTCCGGCTTCACCGCGACGAAGTGGTATTCGTAGCCGTGTATCGTTCGCGACGGTTTGCGGACGGTCGAGCTGACGTAGAGGGTGAGTTGAGGTTGGGTGACCATCCTATGCAGTTCCATCGCCGAGGCGTAAGAGAGGAAGTAGTCCTGCCCGCCGCACAATTCTCTGCCGATGACGTAGGGGTCGCCCACGTATTCCGTCGCCCTGCCCAGTTCAAACGGAACCAGGTTGTACAGGCCGGGGCGCAGACGAGTGACGACACCCCGCTTTTCGGCTTTGTGAATGAGTGTACGCGCCGAAGAGCCCCGCAGGCCGGTGATCTCTTCCACGTCCCGGAGATTGAACGTGGCCTTGCTCATTTCGTTGAGTTCAACGAAAAGGAGAGCGGTCTGTGGACCGAGCGACTTTATGGGGTGATTCTTCATGTCGGTTTTGTTCCATTAAAGGGAACTATCAATACATATAGTATCATTATTGTTTGATGAGAGAACGTTTCCCTCAAAGGAACTTTTTGCAAGTGCAATGAGATTATGGCGCAGTAAAGCGGACGCAGGCCGAATTTGGGCGCAAAAGCTGGCCGGAGCCACGATCAAGGAGATCCAGGAACCGGCAGGGCACAAGATGATCACGATGTCGGCCCGCTATAGCCACCTCTCGCCAGCGCACAAATTGTCGGTCGTGGAACGGATCGCCGCCACAGCCATTGCGAACGGCCATTGAACGCGCTCGAATCGTACACGTACGATTCCGATTCGTCCGGCACGTGCAGCGGCTCTTCGCCAGGCGATCTCATCAAGTCGGTTGACAACGCTCAGAATGTAACCTGCTTTACCTACGATTTGCTTCACCGGCAGCTATCGTCGAAAGTGGTGTCCGGTCCCTATTCTGGCGTGACGCCGCAAACCACTTGGGTTTACGATGCGGCCACATACAATCAAACAATTCCCACGCAGCAAACAATTCCGATGCAGAACGTCACAGGGACAGTAGCTGAGGCCTATACTTCCACGCCGCTCACAGGTGCCTCCAAGCTGACTGACATCTACTTCAGCGCCACTCCGGTCGCTTCCGGCGCGATGGCCGGCGGCGTTCTTTCGCAAATGTGGGAATCGACGCCGCATTCCGGGGGATATTTCCTCACGCAGGATACCTACTACCCTAACGGGGTTGTAGGCGCCATCTCCGCCTCGCTCGGCGGCTCCTCCATTGGAATCCCCAATCTCACTTTTGGGCTCGACCCCGAAGGACGGCCATACTCAGCCATGGACGGCACGAATAACCTCACCACAGCAACAGCGTACAACGCCGCCAGTTTGCCCACCAGCATCACCTATGGCAATGCCAGTACCGGGTTGGCCAATGACGTGGACAGCTTTACCTACGACCCCAACACCTATCGGCCCACGAATCTGACGTACAGTATCAACCCTTCCTCGGGCGCATATACCGTGTCGACCGCCCTTACCTGGAACAGCAACGGATCGCTGCACCAGATGGTCTACACCGACGGCAGTCCGACTCCAAAGAGTCAGACTTGCAACTACACATCGGACGATCTGAACCGCATCGCTTCGGTCAATTGTGGTAACTCTACCTGGGCACAGACGTTCACATACGACCCCTTCGGCAACATCTATAAAACGGTACCGGCTGGCGACACCGGCACAGCTTACCATGCGGCATACAGCACGGTCACCAACCAGGTGTCGAGCGGCGTAACGGCTAGCTACGACTTGAACGGCAACCAGCTGACCAGTACGCCTGCCACGCTGACCTGGAATGCTTTGAACCAACCCATCAGCGTGAACTCGACCACAGCCACCTACGACGCGCTGGGCCGTCTAGTCGAAAAGGCTGTAGGCGGGACCTATACACAATTCGTCTTCCGCCCCTCCGGGGCCATGCTGGCCGAGTATAGCGGTAGCCTGGTGAAGGGAACGATTCCGC
The DNA here is from genome assembly GCA_964595345.1 of uncultured Occallatibacter sp. Classification (GTDB taxonomy): domain Bacteria; phylum Acidobacteriota; class Terriglobia; order Terriglobales; family Acidobacteriaceae; genus Telmatobacter. The sequence continues at coordinate 4,878 of CAZQPY010000136.1, read as the reverse complement.
TTCCTGGCGGCAGCACCGCGATCTACAATGCAAGTGGCGTGAACTTTATCCGTCACAAGGACTGGCTCGGATCGAGCAGGTTGGCTACCACTTGGCAGCATGCCGTCTACTCGAAGGAAGCGTACGCTCCCTTTGGCGAGACATATAACGAATACGCCGCGTCAGGCGCAACCCCCGACCGCAGTTTCACGGGCCAGGATCAGGACCTTGCCACGGCTGTAGGAGGCGGGGGCGTTTACGACTTTCTCTTCCGCAAGTACGATCCGTCGGCGGGACGGTGGCTATCACCGGACCCTCTGGGTTGGGGGGCGGTGAATATTGCTGATCCACAGTCGATGAATCGGTATGCGTATGTGGAGAACCAGCCCGTGAGCTCGGTGGATCCCTCTGGATTGGATGATTGCACGTCTCTTGGGAGTGATGCTACAAACACCGGTTGCTTTGTCGGCTTCGGGTCCGGAAACGACCCTTGGAATCCATTTCCAACTGATCCCGCTCCTACCAGTGGTTGTAGCGCTGGCATTGCGGTATGCGTGACCAACAACGATGGTGACAATCCGAGCCAGTCTCAAGCTGATAGCCTGCCCAATTTGTTTTCTTACTTTGATCTTAGCGGTCCGTCCGTCTACGCATACGGTAATAGCAGCAATGGAGGCGGTGGTGGTAATGGCTTCGGTCAGGTGCCTGTTCATGGTCTTTGGACCTACGGGAATTGGTGTGGGTCGGGAGGTTCAGGGACACCGATCAATCCCACCGACGCAGCTTGTATGGCCCATGACGCTTGCTACGCTCAGGCCGGACTCACTGCAGGATCGAATTTCAACGGTTATAACGCTCAATTGCAGTCCTGCAATCAACAACTTTGCAACGCAGTGAACACCAGGCGGAAGTCCCTGGCTCAATCGATGGGCCACAGTTGGCTTTCGGCGGCTCCGCCAGCAAATGTCACTAGCGAGATAAGCGCTGACCAACAAATCAGCATTTACTTCACATCGGTTATCGCTCCATGGGGGAATTCATGTCATTGACAACACATTCCATGAGACATCGGGTTGACATCCTAGTGCTGATCGGCGGATTCATTATGCTGGTTGACACTGCTTGGGGAGGAATCGCCGCACTAGGACTCGACTTGAGCCGAATCAATGAGCTTGTAATGGCGATTAGCTTTGTGTTTGGATTCCCAATCTACCTGCTCGATCTTAGGATCAATAAGCGGATCGCCATTTCTATGGTTGGACTCTTCTTGTTCCGCTGGATCGCCACCTGTTTCGGTGGACCAACCCCAGTTCTTTGTAGCCCCTGGCGCGGTAGCGTATTGCTTATCGTGGCGTTCGGACTCCTTCAGTTGTCTAAGCTGCGGCGGGAAAGAACACTCAGGAATGCCGACAATCGAGCAGTGTGAACTTTAGCAGTTGGGCAGTCTCTTCGGGGGCGACCTTGCCATCTATGTCAATGCTCAGTTCCGTGCCATGGGGTAGACACATCACCGAGTAAATTGCCGCTCGTTTCTGCCCAATATCCGCGCACAGACAACCCACTTCGCGCTTTTCTCTGCCGTTGAAACTGGACTTCTCTTGTACCACGCCTTCTCGCAGAAGATACTATGTATTGAATAGGGAACTTGAATGAGACTCTTCTTGAGAAACGGCATTCTTAGTGTCTCTGTTTTTGGTGTGTGTCTTTGTGGTGCAGCGCAGCAAGCGCTGCCAGCGAAGGTGCAATCAGTGGCCGAGAAGTTAAGCAATACGCCGAACGCGCGTCTGCTCATCATTCAGGCGGAAGACCTGGGCATGGCGCACTCCATCGACAAGGCCAGCTTTGAGGCGTTGGAAAAGGGGTGGGTGACTTCTGCCGGGATTCTGGTTCCAGGACCGTGGTTCCCCGAAGTTCTGCGCTGGTCACGCAGTCATCCCAACGTGGACCTGGGTGTTCGTCTGGACCTCAACGCGGATTGGTCGAGTTACCGTTGGCGCCCTGTCTCCGTTTTGCAGGGAGGGTCGGGACTCACCGACGCTGGAGGTTATCTATCCAGCAGCTATCTCTACGTGGCGCAGCATGCCAAGCCGCAAGAGGTAGAGGGAGAGGCGCGCGCCCAGATCGAGTTGACCAAGCGGGCGGGAATGCCCATCAGTCATCTGGACAACCATATGCGCACCATGATGCTTACTCCCGCCCTGTTTCAGAGCTACTGGAAGATGGGCCAGGAGTACGGACTCCCGGTGATGGTGCCCAATGAAATTGTGAAGCAAAGAGGCATGGCGACCCAGAAGCCCGGCGTCTATGAGTTCGGCGGTATGGAAGTTAACTTGGCGAATGTGCCGGTGGATCGCGAATTGGAGATTAAACCCGGCTTGGCGAAGAAGGACTGGCTGAGCGCCTACGAGAAGACTCTGGACGCGCTTCCGCCCGGTGTGTATTTGCTGAGTGTCCATCTCGGGTATAACGACGAAGAACTGCATGCCATGACCTGGGATCATCCCAACTGGGGCGCGCAGTGGCGACAAAACGATCTGGATGTGGTGAGCAGTCCTGAATTCCAAATGTTTCTAAAGGACAAAGGCTTTATTCTGATCGGGTGGAAAGATCTAAAAAGGGCAATGCCGGAATAGCATCAATAGACCAGCCAGGGAGTCATACTGATGCGGATTGATTCCTCGTTTGAGGTCCGTCGAAGCGCCGAGCGTGGCATGACGCTGGTTGAGTTGATCGTCACCGTGACGATTCTCTCCATCCTGGCTTCTGCGGCAACAACATCAGTGCTGGTCAATGCAAAGCGGGAGAAGGAGCGCTTGCTGCGCCGCGATCTGTGGGAGATGCGCGAAGCGATCGACAGGTATAAAGACGCGGCCGACCGGGGCGCATTCCAGATCAAGGTGGACAGCAATGGCTATCCGCCTGACCTGGAAACGCTAGTGAAGGGAGTGGATATTCAAGGCAAGAAGGTCCGGTTTCTGCGCCGCATCCCGGTTGACCCCATGACGGGAACAGCCGAGTGGGGCTACCGGTCGATGCAGGATGATCCCTCGTCGGATTCCTTCGGCGGGCAGAGCGTCTTCGACGTGTATACCAAATCACAGCGGACCGGTCTTGACGGCACCAAATACTCTACGTGGTAAAGTCCTTACGGCTCCAAGCGCAACTCTACTTTTTGAGTCCGAGACTGCGCAGAACCATGTCATCGTCGCGAACAGCGCCATTTTCCTTGTAGACCACGCCAAATCCACCTTGATAATCCCACATAGTCCAGCCGATGTGGTTCTTCTCAAAGGCTGTGCGGGCGGCTGTCAGCCAGCGCTCCCGATCTTCCGGCGCTGAGAAGTTGCGGTAGGCCCCGAACTCGTCGCAAATCAGAGGCACGTTGCGGTCATGCGCCCACTGGGCGGCGAATCCGATGTCGCTGGCTATGCGGTCCGCATCCCAGTGATCTTCCTTGTATTGCAGGAGCCTCCAGTGAGCCTCCTGCGACTCGGTGTGCTCGATGGCTTCCGCAACATTCTTCTCCGATGCGGGGAAAGCCAGGTTATGCACGTCGAGCCAGTAATCCAATCCCCACGTCGCTCCTTGATGGGTGAAGATGTGCGGTTCGTAATAGTGGAAATCGTAGATGAGGTTGGTATCGGCAAAGGCAGGCAACTGAACCAGATCCCAGATGTCGGAGTAACCAGCACCCTGGACAACGATGGTGGAGTTAGGCGCGCGATGCCGGATTACCTCGATGGACTGCTGAAGCAGACCGTGCCAGGCGTAGAGATCGTTGACGCTGACCTCGTTCATGACCTCGAGAACGATTCGATCCTGATCCATTGCGCCATAGTGGTCGGCGAGTTTCGCCCAGAGACGGAGATACTTCTCGGCAGCTTGGCCGTTGGCGATCATCTGATGCGTGTATTGCGGGTTGGGATGGAAGTCGAGAATCACGTAAAGCCCGACGGAGAGAGCCTGCTGGATCACTTGATCAAGAAACAGGATTCGCTCGCAGGAGTCCCAGCTTGCCTCGCACTGAAAGATCTCTGGAGCAACAGGAATGCGGATGTGATCGAAACCGAGTTGGCGGATGTGCTCAATGTCGGCCGGCGTAGTGTAGGCCCGGAGTTGTGGAAGGGAGTAGTTTCCGCTTTCGGAGAACCATCCACTGACGGCAACGCCGTGCTGCAAATGCTGCCACCGCTTCCAGGCGACGGACGTGTTTTGAGCGGATGACGAGCAGACTATCGAACCAATGAGAACCAAGCCACACAAGAACCGAGTGATCATGGAGGGAACCTGTCCTTGAGGAGAATTTAACCACATATTTGGATCTAATTTGATGCCTCAGTATACATCTGAGTTAGTCCTGATTGTTTGGATAGTTTTTGTTGTTTGAGAGCGCGTTTTTGTGAGGTGGTCCCGGTTGTTCGGACAGTGTTTGTTCCTTTTTTGAGTGGAAGTTCTTGTTCTCGGTTTAGGCCATACCCGACATTGCTGTCCCCGGTCGCAATCTCTCCGTCCGAAATACGGCGAGTCTTGACAAAACCAGCGAGACAGACGACAAGCGGTTTTATCGTGGCCTAACCACCTGGTAGGCTAACTGGCCATCAACAGATCCAATCCTGGCAAGCCGAATCAGTCTTCTTGGTGATCCAGTTGCGGTGTGCGCTCAGTGTGCCACAGTACGCAAAGCATGGACCTTGCCGTTTGCTGGAAAATACGATTCTTTGCCCCAAACATAGCCGCTTTCTCCATCGGATCGCGGCCGTCAAATTCTACGGGCCAGATGGGAAGCGAAGAATGGGTCGTGTCCCCGCCTTTTCAGCGTTCTTACACCGGAAGACTTGCGCGAAGGCGACATTTGGGGAGTAATCGGCCTCGGTGCATTTGCGATTGCACACCTTTCCG
>CAZQPY010000135.1:0-7758 GCA_964595345.1 uncultured Occallatibacter sp. | reverse complement strand
GGCATCTGCGGCGAGCATGGCGGCGATCCTGAAACCGTCAAGTTCTGCCACAAGATCGGCCTCAACTACGTCTCCTGCTCGCCTTACCGTTTGCTGACAGCGCGTCTGGCAGCGGCGCAGGCGGCTCTCGAAGAGCGGATAACGGGCACGGTTCACACCACCAGCTAACGCTGGCCTAACCGCACCACCGCGAAGGGCGCAACCATCTGGCTGCGCCCTTTGTGCGTTCAGAGGGCGCCGCGACATTTGTACCGACAGCTTAATACTTACCCAGCAGAGACTCTGCAATAATGGGTCCACTTTGCACGAAGAAAGAAACGCACGATGAAATCCATACATGGCTATTTTCTGATAGCAGTTGCCGTTCTGTGCCTCCCGTTGCCTGCATTCTGCGCGAAAGATCCATTTGCCGTCGACAAGGCGAACACGGTGCAAGTGGACGTTGCGAAACTACTGAACGACCGGGTTATCTTCACCGCGCAGGATGGGAAACTGCAGCCCGCTCTGCACGCGGTGGATTCGGGCGACCAGTCGGTGCTGATCACCGAAGGGGCAGCCGTGCTGGCGCAGTCGGGTACGCTGACGGCGCTACCCAATAACGATCTCTTTGCCGCCGACAAACGCCATCCAGCGGTGAAGCTGCATTATGCGCAGCCGGACGGCGGGCCGCAGGTGCACCGCACGACGGCGCGGACGGAAGCTTATGAAGTGGCGCTGACCGGCCAGCGGTTCCGGCAGTTGCAGCTCTTCTTCATCGGCGCGCAGGGCGAGACGCCGTTGATGGTCCATATCTATTACAAGCAAGGCAAAGTGGGCGAGCGCACCACCACGGTGCCCGACTTTTACTTTCTGCCCAAGGTGGAAGATCCGCGCTGGTTCGTGCTGACCGGCGACTTCGGCAAAGTGAATCTGGCGGGCAAGATGACCGAAGCGACGCACCACTATTTGCACGGATTCGACCTGAACCCCGACCCGACGCGCGGCATTTTGAAGATCGAGATCACCAAGCAGGACTCCGGCTCGGTGCTCAACTTCTTCGGCGCTACGGGGCAGGTAGCCGAGGTATCGGAGCACAAGAGTACGCATCGTCGCGCACGGTAGACGGAGGTGAATGCGGGCGGGCTTCGGAGTTTGGAACTGCAGCGAAACCAGAGGTTGGTGCGCCCATGTGAAGCGCACCGCACTTCACGCCCCAGCATCAAGTTTGTTACCTCAATGCCATGCCCACGCAGGTTACAGTAGCCCCATGCGCGTTTGCACACTGCTTTTCCTCGCCGCCTCTTTCGCCGCCGCCCAAACGCCGCTCCACCAGCGCCTTGCCGATATTGCCGGTGCGGCGCAGGGCAAGGTCTACGTCTCCTGCTCGCTGCCGGGCGTGAAGCTCGATTGCGATCTCGCGCCCCACGGCCACCCGCCGATGCAGTCCACCTTCAAGTTCCCGCTCGGCCTCGCCGTGCTGCATCAAGTGGAACTCGGAAGACTGCACCTCGATCAGCCAGTGCGTTTCCTCAAGTCCGACCGGTACCCCACCTTCAGTCCCTTGCAGGATGAGTTGCCCGAGGCGGAAGTCGATGTCCCCTTGAACAAGCTCATTAAGCTGATGGCCAGTGAATCCGACAACATCGCGGCGAACATTCTGCTTCGCCTTATCGGCGGGCCGGATGTCCTGCAGCAGTATCTCGACTCGCTCGGCCTGAGCGCCATTCATCAGCAGGACAGCGAGCAGACGCTGCATGGCGACCAGAAGCTGCAATACCGCGACTACGCGGAGCCTGCCGCCATGGTCGCGCTGCTTCGCTTGTTCGCTGACCACTCGCCGCTCAGCGCCGATCACACAGTGCTCCTCAACGGCTGGATGCTCGAATCCACAAGCAGCCCGAACCGCATCAAGGGACTGCTTCCCCCCGGCACACCTGTTGCCCACAAGACCGGCTCCTCCGGTGTTGAGTGGGGCATGATTCCCGCCACCAACGACGTTGGGCTCATCACTCTTCCCGATGGGCGTCGGCTCGCATTGGCCGTCTTCGTCACGGACGCCCATGCCGATCAGGAAACCTGTGAGCATGTCATCGCGGCCATCGCCAGGGAAATCTACAACGAGGCTCTTTCCAGGCGGAAGTAGTCTTTCCAGCGAACCGACAAAATCTGAGAGCATCACACCGAGGCGGGTGGCCCTGGCGTCGGAGTTCAATTCCAACGAGGGTGCCCCCGGTCCCTCGCATTTGGGGACCGGGGATGACTCAAAAAATCGGCCGTGAAAGATCATTCCCGCAAAGTCGTCTTCCCGGCAGTCTTTCGTGATTTTCAGGTTCCGGTTGGATGACCGGCAGACCGGACACGATCTTGGTTTTCGTCTTTCCCTTGCTCTCGGGCCGCGTCTCAAGCTGGGATCGTGTACGGTTGGGCGGCCAACCGCCCCGAACGCGGAACTCACGCGACCACAACGAGTAGCTGACGAATTCCGCTTCCATCTGACTCGTGTATTTATAATCGGCATCACAACTGACAGCGCGAGAGGACACTATGACACCATATAACTCGTTTAGCATTTTGGATGATTCCTCTTCTGCGCAGAATGGGAATCTAAAATGTGCTGTAATCATACCCGTAGGCCCTGGCCACGAGACTCTTGTTGGTACAGCTCAAGCTTCGGTTGCGGTCGCATTTAGTACAAGTCGAGGTCCCTTCACTCATGTGATAGTTGTTCCCATGCCAGATTTGGCCGGTGAATATGGTCGGTCTCGGCGCCGCAACGATGGAATCGATTATGCCCTAGCCAACGATCTAGATTGGATATTTTTTCTTGACGCAGATGACGTTATGGCGCCACACACATTTGCGGCTGCTTCCTCATATATTCAGGACTACGACGCAATCTTCGGCATGATAGCCGAGTCTAGGTTAGATACGCCCGGGCAGATGAAAATAAGGGAAAATCAACTCGGTCCGACTACAAGCATCCACGATATCTTGCAGCACGATCCCTTTTTAACTCTTCAGATGGGCCACTTCGTCAGGACAAAAGCCGCAGCCGAAATCCGATTCGACACAAGCCTGGATGCAGGTGAAGATTTCAAATACTATCTGGAACTTTGGAGTCGGTATCGTTGTGCAAAGATCAATCACGTTTTATTCATCAATCGTCGTGGGTCTCATTCAACCGGCCCGCGATCTGCTGATGGAGGAGCATGGCGAAATGTAGTAACCCGCTTAATATCGGAATTTAATTCTCACCACACAGCTGAATCGAAATAGCGTGTTTTTTCGGCAGGTTTCGAGCTGTCCTCAACCAGAAGACGAAAGCAGTTCCCTTCCCAAACGTGACTATTCTTTCCCGACCCCCCGAAACTGGCGGGTGGCCCCGGTCTCGGGGTTCAATTCCAACGAGGGTGCCCCCTGTCCCTCGCAATTTGGGGACCGGGGATGACTCAAAAAATCGGCCGTGCCCGGCGTTCCCTACTCGCCGTTCTCGCCTTCCTTGTACATATATTTAATGGTCGATTTGTAGATCAGAGACCTTTCGCGGCCGCGCACCTTGATGCAGTACCGGTCGTACCATTCGATCCATCCGTGAATCTCCTCCCCATGCTCCATTACGATCACCATCGGCGTCTGCGCCTGGATCTGCTTCTGCAGGTAAAAGAGTTCAGCCTGGTGCTTCGTGTCCTCAAGGTCAAGCGCGTGCGCGGTCAAACTGATCCGGTTGAATCCAGGAGACTTTTGCTTGCTGCGCGGGTACAGCCCTGCGCCGGCAAGACCCTGCCCCCCCATCGGGCGGCTCTGGTTTGGAACTCCGGGCGGGAACGCGGAACCGCTCATCGTTGCTCTCCTTCACTGTCTCAGTCTCAGAATTTCTGTCCTGAACTCTTTCCCCTGTTTCGGTCCTACTCAAGGGAAAGTGGACATATCGAATAGAACGCAAGCGGAACAACGGTTGCTTGGAAGAAAGTTTCGCGCAAACGCAAAAGCTGAAAGCTCGCTTCCCGAACTGCAACAGGCCTCTCCTGTTCCCAAATCCGGGTGGAACTCACAAGAGCCGGAAATGCTGACCGCACTTTGGATTTCTACCGTAGAAGTCGTCCTGGAGCCCCTCGAATTCCTGGGGGGAAACTTTGCTATGGCCTATGTGGTTGAAGATGCCCCGCGCCGAAGGCGGGTTGCTTTCCCCTTCGACTGCCTGGCACGGGCGCCTGATTGGCCTACCGTTTCTTGGCTTAATACCGGCTGATACTGGCCGTCATGGCGTCCAGTGAAATCGAACGCAGCAAGTTTCGCCGCATCCCTTGTTCCACGGCGCTCAGGGCATGGGACGCACCGTCGATCCAGTCCACCGTCAGTCCGTGGGCCATTCGCTTCAGTTCCGGCTCAATGTCCAGGTTGCGGATCAACTGCGGCGTTCCCGCCAGCATCAGCAGCAGATCCTCGATCAGGCTGCCCAGGGCGCGCAGTAGCCCGATAGTCTTCTCCTGGCCATCGGCGCCCGCACGGTAGGTCTCGGTCGCACGAAACAGCGCCGAGTAGTCCGGCTCGCTCAGCGCGGTCCGCAGCAGCAGCAGCGCGTCCTGCCGGTTGGCGAAGTAGCCGCCCAGTTCAATCGTCAATGCGCGGCCCACCGCACCCTCGGACAGGCGCGCCGCCAAGGCGCGGTCCTTTGCATTCAGTTCCGGACGCCGCGCGGCCAGCAGGGCTTCCAGATCCGCAGCCGGCCACGCGCCCAGGCGGTGCAGAATCGTGCGCGAGCGGATGGTGGGAAGAAGTTCCTGTGGATTCTCGGTCAGCAGAATCAGCGAGGTCCCCTCGGGAGGCTCTTCCAACACCTTCAGCAGGCTGTTGGCCGCCTCCTTCATGAACGCCGACGAGGTGAAGATGTAAAAAGCGCGCTTGGCGTCGTTGGGCGGCCGGTAATACGCCCCATGAATCACCGCCCGCACCTGCCCCATCTTGATCATCAGCTGCGGCGGATCGGGCGGAATGATCATCACGTCCGGGTGCGTCTGGATCAGGATGCGGGTGTCTTTCTTGTCGGCATCGCGCATGTCTTCACGCGTCGCCACGGCTTCCGCTACCCGATCTTCCAGGTTGGCCGCCGCGCCGATCCGTTCGCAGTTGCGGCACACACCGCAAAAATCCGGCAGCCCGTCGCTCTCGGTCGGGCTCAGGCAGTTCACCGCCCGGGCCAGCATCAGCGCCAGCGTGTATTTGCCCGCCCCCTTGGGTCCGGCCAGCATCAGCGCCTGCGGAAAGTGCCCGGAACGCACGCTTTCCCGCAGCCTGCTCACCGTCGCCGAATTGCCGTAAAAATCCTGAAAGCCCACGCCTTGAGTTTATTCCATGAACTCCCGATGCACGGCCTCTGAAAAACATGTCAAGAACACTTGACACCGATCTCCGATTCGATGTAATGTTTACTTGTCACATTGTAAAGGAGACCAATCAATGTTCTGTTTATTCATCAATGCGGCCATGAAACGCTACTTTGTTCGCTTTGGCGTCTCTTTGCTGCTCTACGCCGTCTCTCTGGTCCTCTCGGTGCTCGCCTTTGTCCATTTTCGCCCCACCGGCGTCGTCGCTTACATCCTGGCCGTCCTGCCCGCGCTTTTCATCGTCGCGCAGATCGCTGCCTTTGCCTTGTATCTCTCCGAAGAGAAGGACGAGTTCGTGCGCAACCTGCAGATCGAGTCCATGCTCTGGGGCATTGGCGCAACCCTTTCGGCAACCACCATCTGGGGATTCCTGCAGTCGTTCGTGCATGTCCATCCGCTCGACCTCATCCTGGTTTATCCCCTGTACTGCGCCTTGTCGGGCGTCTCCTATGCCTTTGTCAACATGAGGTACAAATGAAAAACCGGCTGCGCGTCTTACGAGCGGAAAGAAACTGGTCGCAGGCCGATCTTGCCGAGCGGCTGGAAGTTTCACGCCAGTCGGTGAATGCCATCGAAACAGGCAAGTTCGATCCGAGTTTGCCATTGGCGTTCAAACTGGCGCGGCTTTTCGAATCCACCATCGAACAGATTTTCTCCGACGAATCCTGATCGATCGCTCCCGCGAGCAACGCTCGTTCACCCCGCTCACCAGCGCGGGGTGAACTTCGTGCGCCTCAATCGCGTACTTTGCTATCAAGACGGCCCTCCGCGCGTCGGATCATAGATAGGTTACATATCGCAAGTCCAGATCGAAAGGAACGTGGAATGTGTAGATTGCAGCAAGACACCAAGAACCGGCCGGATCTTCCGACCGGTGCAATGCACAAAGTCTCGGCATTCTCTCTTCAGTTTTGCCTGTCGGCGGTTCTTCTTTCCTGTTCCGCGCACCTGCCCGCGCAGGGCACTACGCAGTTTCGTTCCGATCCCGCGCATACCGGCATCTATGCAGGCGTCGCGCCCAAAAATATCTCCCATGTGCTGTGGGAATTCAAGACCGGCGGCCGCGTTTTCTCATCTCCCGTGGTGGCCGATGGCCTGGTGTTTGTGGGCAGCAACGACCATTTCCTTCATGCCATCCAGACGGCCACCGGTCATGAGCTCTGGAAGTTTGCCACCGACGCCAACGTGAACAGCACACCTGCCGTTGCGCAGGGAGTGGTCTACGTCCTCAGCCTCGATGGCAACGCCTACGCGGTGGACGAGCACACCGGAAAGCTGCTTTGGAAGTTCCGGACAGGCGGTGAGAGCCGTCTGAACCTCGCCGGAATTTACGGTCTCGCTCCTTCGCGCGAAGTGGTTCCCGATGTGTGGGATTTTCTGCTCTCCTCTCCCACTGTCGAGGGTGGCATGGTCTTCTTCGGCAGCGGAGATCGCAACGTCTATGCGCTCGACGCCCGCACCGGCAAACAGGTTTGGAAGTTTCAGGCCGGTGACGTTGTCCATTCCTCCCCGGCCGTAGCCAATGGCGTGCTTTACATCGGTTGCTGGGATGGAGTTCTCTACGCGCTCGACGAACGCACCGGCAAGCTGGCATGGAAATTCGCCACCGGTGTCGATGCGACGCACTTCATGCAGGGCATTCCCGGCTCTCCCGCGGTTTCCAGCGGAGTGGTCGTCTTCGGCAGCCGCGACAACTTCATTTACGCGCTCAACGCGATTTCGGGAGAACTCATCTGGAAGCAGGAGAACGGCGGCTCCTGGGTCATCGCGTCCCCTGCAATTCAGAACGGCATTGTCTACATTACGACTTCCGACAGCCTCAAACTGCGAGCGCTCGATCTTCGATCGGGCAAATCGCTCTTCGATCTCGGATTCAAGACCTATAGCTTCTCTTCTCCCGCGATCGCAGCCGGCCATGCGTACTTCGGAACCTTCGACGGTATTGTGCATGACGCCGATCTCGCTTCGCGCCGCATCAACTCCGAATTCCGCGTCCAGGCCTCCATCGCGCACAAGGAACTGCTCAACCCCGATGGCCACCTGAATGAGGCTGTGGTCTACGGTCCTCTGGGCCCGGACGGCAAGCCCAACAATACCATCGACGCCTCGATCATCGGCATCGACCGGCTGCTGCAGCTTGGATCGATTCTCTCCAGTCCGGCGGTCGCCGACGGAGTTGTCTATGTGGGTAGCGCGGACGGCTCGGTCTACGCGCTGAAGTAGGTGAGCCTCTTGCAAAATTGTTCTGAAGGAGCGACAAGCGTCAGGGGTGTTCTGGAAGGGCGAGAAGCGTCAGGATTGTTCTGAAGGAGCGACAAGCGTCAGGATTGTTCTGAAAGTGCTAGAAGCGTCAGGGTTGTTCTGAAGGAGCGACAAGCGTCAGCGTTGTATTGAA
>CAZQPY010000134.1:0-7885 GCA_964595345.1 uncultured Occallatibacter sp. | reverse complement strand
TATACGACTCCCGCAACCAATTGAATCTATTCGACTTTTAACCGGACAGCCGTGAGCATTGTTATATAGAGATACTCACATGTCAATAAGCGGTTGGCCAGGGTCTCTCGTCCCTCCCTAACCACCTATGAGGGTGCCCTCGGTCCCTCGCACTCGGAGACCGAGGATGGCAAAGACTTCGGCACACCGGACATCGCGGTCGTGTCTTCGCCCACTCGTCAGTCGCCCACTCGCCTACTCGTCTACTCGTCAGTTACCTTCCAGTAAACAATCCGGTAGATCTCCCCTACTTCAGCCCCGCCGCGATCACCTTGATCAGCGTTGCGTCCGCGTCGTCATCGTTCACCGCCCACACATACCCGCCGCCCAGCTTGTGATCCCGGATATACGCCGTCTTCGCCGCCAGCGAAGTGGGATTGTCGTAGCTGTAGAAGGTCTTCGTCTCCGCGTTATAAAGTGTCGCTCCCACCCGCGCCGTGTCGTACCAAACCGTCCATGCCGGATTGGCAATCAACTGCTTGATCGTCGCGTCTGTCAGGAATCCCGGTGTCAGCAGCGTGTCGCAGCCCGGTGTCGGGTTTTCCCGCCCCTGGCTGGCGCACAATGTGGACCCGTCTGCACGCAGCACCGGCGCCGGACCCGAAGATGCCTGGTACAGCCCGTGGTTCGGGCTTCCCACCCCGGTCCACCCTACCGCATAGAGCGGCATGCCCATCGTGTATTTTGCCCGTGGAACGCCGGCCTTCCGGTACGCCTTTACCGTCGAATCGATGGAGCGGTGCTCGCCGAACAGCGGGTCCGTGTCGTCGTCGTAGAGCGCCGAGGCCAGGTTGGTCCGCTTTTCGGCCGAGCCGGCCAGGTCGTAGCCGTCGATGGTGATAAAGTCCACCTGTGCGGCGGCGGCCTTGAGGTCGATGTTGGCGTATTTCGCCGGGCTCGAAGGCGAATCGAAGGTCAGGATGTAAGTCTTCCCGGTCCTTTTGCCCAGCGCCTTCAACTGCCTGCGGAACTCCCTCAGCAGATACGTGAAGTTGCGTTTGTCCGCCGCCGCCGGAAACTCCCAGTCCACGTTGAAGCCGTCGAAGAGCCCCGGCGCGCGGACCCCGGGAGCGATGTTGCCCTTCACAAACAGGTCAATACATGAAGAAACCAGCGCGGCGCGTCCGGCCGGCGTGGCGGAGGCGCGCTGAAAGCCCGAAACGTCGCCCGCCTGCCCGCCCAGCGAGATCAGCACCTTCAGGTTCGGATGAAGCTCGTGCAGTTGCTGAATCCCGCCGAAGTTGCCATACAGCGGAGCCTTGTAAGGATTGCCGGTGACGCTCGGAGCTGCCTTGTTCTGCCATGCGGCGAAAGGATCGGCGATGGCGCAGGACGGGCTGTCGCCCGCGGTGACGTTGCCGAAGGCATAGATCAGATGCGTCAGCTCGTCGGCCACGCCGCGCTTTTGCAGGTCGGCAATGTTATAGCCGGTATAGCTGATCTCGAATTCCTGAAAGTAGCCGCCAAAGACTTTGGGGTGCGGTTTTGCGTGCGCGGCGGAGGGAAGCGAAAGGGTCAGCAACGAAAGGAGGCCGATCGAAAAAAGCGGTAGGAATGCAATGCAGCGGGTCCGGCGCACGGAATCTGAAAACAAGGCAGGCTTCTCCCATGAAAGGATTGAGCCGCAAGTATAGCGCGCGACGCCAGCACCTGACTGCGCCGCGCGCCAGAGCTATTCCACCCCCGTCACCACAAAGACGAACTGCTCTTTTGGCTTGAGGAATGGCCGCTCGAAATACCGGCACGAAAGGTGCACAAACGCAAGGCTGGCTGCCAAAGGCGATGGCGAGCCATCAATTCACTTGCAAAAGCCGTGGATTTTGGCTAGCTTTTTTGCGTGGCCTCGGGCCAATATGGAAAGCGAAGACGCGCATCCCCGGTCGGGCGAGGCGTCACAGTTGTCTTGAAATTCCCACATATCCCATCTCGATATTCCGGTCTCCATTTCATTCCCCGAAAGGAAGATCCGCATGAGCAAGGTTCGCATTCTCGCCGGCACACGCAAGGGCGCATTCATCCTCACAGCCGATGGCACGCGCAAAGACTGGTCCGTCAGCGGGCCGCACTTTGCCGGGTGGGAGATGTATCACCTGAAAGGCTCGCCCGCCGATCCCAACCGCATCTACGCCTCGCAGTGCTCCGGCTGGTTCGGCCAGACCATGCAGCGCTCCGACGATGGCGGCCAGACCTGGAACCCCATCGGCAACAAGTTCCTCTATGACGGTGTTCCCGGCACCCACCAGTGGTACGACGGGACGCCGCATCCATGGGAGTTCAAGCGCGTGTGGCATCTAGAGCCCTTGCTGACCGATCCGGATTCGGTGTACGCAGGCGTGGAAGACGCGGCGCTCTTTCACTCCTCCGACGCTGGCGCAACCTGGACCGAACTGGCGGGCCTGCGTACCCACGGCACCGGGCCGGCCTGGCAGCCGGGCGCGGGCGGCATGTGCCTGCACACCATCATTCTGGATCCATCGGACTCCAAGCGGATCTACATCGCGATCTCGGCCGCGGGAGCCTTTCGCACCGATGACGGGGGCGTGAGTTGGAAGCCGATCAATCGCGGCCTGTACTCCAAATACATCCCCGACCCCACCGCCGAAGTCGGCCACTGCGTGCATCACATTGCCATGCACCCCGCGCGCCCCGGCACGCTGTTCATGCAGAAACACTGGGACGTGATGCGTTCCGACGATGCGGGCGACAACTGGACCGAGATCAGCGGCAACCTGCCCACCGATTTCGGATTCGTGATCGACGTGCACGCCCACCAGCCGGAGACGCTCTACGTGGTTCCCATCAAGAGCGACGGCGAGCACTTCCCCATCGATGGCCAACTCAAGGTCTTCCGCAGCCGCAGCGGCGGCAACGAGTGGGAGCCGCTGACCAAGGGACTGCCGCAAAGCAACTGCTACGTCAACGTGCTGCGCGACGCCATGGCGGTGGACTCGCTGGACGAGTGCGGCGTGTATTTCGGCACCACCGGGGGGCAGGTGTATGTCTCGGCGGACGCTGGCGACTCATGGCAGGCGATTGTCCACGATCTGCCCCCGGTGCTCTCTGTGGAAGTGCAGACACTCGCATGAGCCAAACGGCAGAGATTCGCGTCGAATTGCCCGCCCACCTGCGCACTCTCGCACGGGTGAGTTACGAGGTGCGGATCGTCGTCCCTCGCCCGGTGACCACGGCGGCCATCCTCGACGCGATTGAAGCCGAATATCCCATGCTGCAGGGCGCCATCCGCGATCACGGAACGTTGCGGCGGCGTCCTTTCATTCGCTTCTTTGCTTGTGGCCTTGACCTGTCGCACGACCCTGCGGATATGGACTTGCCGGCGGCGGTGGCGAACGGCACGGAACCGTTCATCGTGCTGGGCGCCATCGCCGGCGGATGAACAGTGGCCTACGGGAATGCGACCTCAACGTCTTCGATTGTCTCGTGGTCGCCGGGAGCGAATTTCCACTTCATCACCGCCTCTTTGGCAGCTTCGACCAGAATCTTTTCACCCATCACGGTATGCACTTCCTTCACGGTTCCGGTGGGTGTAACGGTGGCATTCAGCATCACCGTGCCGGTGATCTTGAGCCGCTTGGCCATCTCCGGGTAGACAGCTTTCACCTTTGAGACAACAGCGCGATCATCGTCCGCACGCGCTGGAAAAGTGAGTGTAAGAGTGAGCGCCAGACCGATCAGAATGCCGGCGAGTGCTTTGCGATGAGAGGTTGGGTATGAGAGGGTAACCTGTCTCATTTGTAACTCCTTGGCGTGATGAATGAGCACTCAGGTTATCGTCTTTGGTTACCGAGAATTATGAAGGTAACGCGGAAATGGGCGTAATTTAACAATCCAACCTTGCCGCTCCGGAACTTCCTCGGCAACCGCCCGCGACGCCGGACGAAATAGCTGTTGCAACGAATATCTCGCCGGCGCATCTCATGCTGTGTACCACCAGGAGGTCAAAAAATGTCCCTTCGTCCCGTTCAACAGATCCTGCAGACCAAACCGACGCTGGAGGGCGCCGGCGTCAAGCTGCAGCGCGCCTTCGGCTTCGGCAAGACCAGAGAGTTCGATCCATTCCTGCTGCTGGATGATTTCCGCAGCGATCACCCGGCAGACTATTTGGCTGGATTTCCCTGGCATCCCCACCGGGGCATCGAGACCATCACCTACGTGCTGGCAGGCGAGGTGGCCCACGGCGACAGCCTGGGCAACCACGGCCGCATGACCGCCGGCGACGTGCAGTGGATGACGGCAGGCAGCGGAATCCTGCACCAGGAGATGCCCAAGGGAGATGAGTTGGGAAGAATGCACGGCTTTCAGCTCTGGGCTAACCTGCCGGCCGCATTCAAGATGACCGATCCGCGCTACCAGGACATTCCTGCCAGCGCTATTCCAGAGGTCACCGAGGATGACGGCACGCACGCGCGCATTATCTGCGGCGAGTTCTGGGGCAAGCGCGGCCCTGTCGAAGGCGTGGCGGCCGATCCCAGCTACGTCGACATTTCCGTCCCGCCTGGCAAGCGCCGCCGCATCAAGGTGGAGACCACGCGCAACGCTTTTGCCTATGTCTTTGCGGGAGCGGGAACCTTCCGTGACGCTTCAGACCCGCAAGCCGTACTCACCGAGTCGGCCGTGGATCCCAATGCCGCGCCGGTCTACGACGCGGCCAACCACTCGCTGGTGCTCTTCGATCGCGGCGACGAGATCGTGGTCCAGGCCGGTCCGGAAGGAATCCGCTTCCTGCTGGTCTCCGGCAAGCCGCTGGAGGAACCCGTGGCGTGGTACGGCCCGATCGTGATGAACACCGAGGACGAGCTGCGCCAGGCGCGCGCCGAACTCCAAGACGGCAGCTTTATCCGCCACAGATAAGCCGCATCCTGCTCTAACAAAAATGGGTCGGCCGCATTCCACGGCTGGCCCAGACTGACGAAAAGGCGCTTGCTCTTGAGGAGTTCCGGCTTCACAAGCTGCGGAAAATGGCGTTGGGAGTGGAAGGACCGTCAGGGCGCGGCTTCACAGGCTGCGGAAAAACGCAAATCCGGGCGGCTTTGTAACAGGGCATGACTTTAGTCGTGCCGATAAAGCAACAAAATGAACGGGGCTTTAGCCCCTGCTAAGGCCCGTTCCAACGCTTCACCCAATTTCGGGAGTTTTTCTGCAGCCTGTTTAGACCCTGTGCGATGGCCTTCCTGTTTGTCGCAGTGGTTTGCGGTGTGCCGTGAAGCGGAGGATACTGTACCCATGGCGACGCAGCCCATGGACGGCCGGCAGATTTCAGTCGAGGAGTATCTCTCCACCGGCTACGAGCCCGACTGCGAATACGACGACGGTGCCGTTCAGGAGCGGAGCTTGGGTGAGTTTGAGCACTCCTTTTTGCAGATCCTTCTGGGAACCATCTTCACCAACAACATGGACAACTGGGGCGTGTTCGGGCTGACAGAGCAACGCGTCCAGACTGGCGCACGCAGGTTTCTGGTGCCCGATGTCTGCGTGTTGCGCGTTGGTTCGCCACGCGAGAAGGTCCTTACCCATCCGCCGTTGATTGTCATTGAAATCATGTCTCCAGAGGACACTCTGCGCTGGGTCGCGGCCAAGGCGCTGGAGTACCTTGAATTCGGGGTCGAGCATGTGTGGGTGATCGATCCAGAAAAGCGCGTTGTCTACCGGGGCGGGGAGACAGGACTTCTGCTGGTCCCTTCCGGCGAGTTTGCTGTGCTGGGGAGCCCGATCCAAGTGAGCGCTGCTGAGTTATTCGAAAAGCTCGACCGCATTTAATACCTGCTGGGTCCAATCCCCATTTATCCAGCCAGAATAAGACGCATGGAAAGCGTTGGGCCCGGAGCCGGACGCGGTGTTGGCCGAGGTGCCGGTCGCGACACTGCCCGCTGAACCGGACGCCGCCTGGAAAGCAAGGGCTCTTCCACCCCCTCGAACGGCAGAGTCGCGGCAAGAATATTCATCGGCGTCAGACCGCGTTGACGCAGAGTACGCAGGCTGAGCGCGTCGTGTCGTTTGGCCAGTCGGCGTCCGTTGTGGTCCACCACCAGGCGGCAGTGATACCAGTCGGGATCGACATACCTCAGCGCGCGATTCAGCAGAATTTGCCGCGCGGTGGATTTCAGCAAGTCGGCCCCGCGCACCACTTCTGTGATTCCCATGGCGGCGTCGTCGGCCACGCAGGCCAACTGGTAGCTGGGCGTGCCTTCCTTGCGCCACACCACGAAGTCCCCAAAATCGCGCCCGGCCACAAAGCGCTGCGGTCCCAGATTGCGATCCTCGAACTCGATGACTTCGCCATCCGGAACGCGGAAGCGCCAGTTGATGCCGTCGGGCCTTTCAAAATCTGCGCTGGTGTGTCCCGGCAGCTGCGCCATCTGGAGACGCCTGCATGTTCCGGGATATACCGGCTCGTCGTCGAATTGGTCCGCCGAGCTGATTTCCCTTGCGTCTTCAGGCCCGCCGTTCGCAGGGAGTGAACTCTCGTGCGGCGCACTCAGAGCGGCCTGCAGATCCTTGCGCGAACAGCGGCAGGGGTAAAGATAGCCACCGGCCATCAGCTTGCGCCAAGCAGCCAGATAGCTCGATTGGCGACGGCTCTGCGTATAGGGCGCGCAGGGACCTCCCTTGTCCGGGCCTTCATGCCAGCGGATTCCCAGCCAGCGCAGATCCTCCAGTGCCGCATCGGCAAAGACGGAACGGCTGCGCTCGGCGTCCAGGTCTTCCATGCGCAAAATCAGCGATCCGCCCGCATCTCGCGCCCGCTGCCACGCGGTCCAGAAGGTGCGCGCATGGCCCACGTGCAGATACCCCGTGGGCGAAGGCGCGAGCCGTCCGCGATAGCTCGAGAAAGGTGTAGGGGCAATGCTGGCCATAACTGACCCAAGTGTAGTGAGCCGAAAATCTCCGGCATATAGGCAGCTTGATTCCGTAACGATCTTGATTCGTAGCAGAGGTGGTTCGCGTTCTGCATGCTTGGATGCGCCTTTTGGCGCATGCGGATTTAGGCTTGATGCACCTGAGGTCGCAACGGCCGTTTGCCTCCGGCTTCTGGGGCAGAATCAATGATCAACCCTCGGGTCGCACCATTCGGGACGTTCGCCCGCAATCGACCTTCCCACCGCATCCTTGCTGCCTCCTCCTGCATCCATACAATGAACGGCTTTTCGCCGCGTTCGGCATCTTCTTGCATGGCGGCCCCACCCGGCAGCAATTACCCACAAATACAAATTCTCAGGAGGAAAAATGGCAAGCAAGGCAAGTGCGGTTTGGACAGGCTCACTCAAGGAAGGCAAGGGAACCATCTCCACGGCAACCGGCGTTCTCAGCAATGCCAACTACTCGTTCGCAACCCGCTTTGAAGGCGCTGACAGCGGCACCACCCCTGAAGAGCTGATCGCGGCTGCACATGCCAGCTGCTTCTCCATGGCTCTTGGCGCGCAACTGGGCGGAGCCGGCCTGACCCCTGAAAAGATCGAAACCCAGGCGGCCGTCACCTTGGCCAAGACCGACGGTGGTTTCGCCATCACCAAGATCGCTCTCTCCACCACCGCAACCGTCCCTGGCGCAACCAAGGAAGCCTTCGACAAGGCCGCTGCCGACGCCAAGGCCGGGTGCCCCATCTCCAAGCTTTTCGCCAACAACACCGAGATTCTGCTCGACGCCAAGCTCGTTTAAGCCAGCTCTGTCGGAACCGCCCGCGCCTCTTGGGCGTCCGCGGTTCCGCCGAGCCTGCACCGGAAACTTGCCATCGGGCGGTTTGACCTCTCTGGGGTCGGCCGGTATACTTGGGAAGTAACGCGGGAGTAGCTCAGTGGTAGAGCATCGCCTTGCCAAGGCGAGGGTCGCG
>CAZQPY010000133.1:0-7908 GCA_964595345.1 uncultured Occallatibacter sp. | reverse complement strand
CCCCGTCAAAAACTTAGTCGAACATCTCCGCCCGACTCGCTGGGGAAGTCCCGTCAGAGAGCAGGGCCTTTGGATTTGCGATTCGTGGGGCGGATTTTCGGATTCTTAGCTCTTGTCAGCAGCAGAGGCCATCTTGGCCTCGGCCTCGGCAATGACGCGCAGGGCCTCAGTATAGGCGTCTTCGCTTTCGCCGGCTTCCTTCCACATCTGCAGGCCGTGGTCGAGCTGCTGCTCGGCGCGGGGCACATCGATTTCTTCCGGCTTGAGGGCGTCCGAGGCGAGGATGGTAACGCGCTCAGGCAAAACCTCGACAAAGCCCCAACTGACGTTGTAGCGCTTGTCGCCATCGGGGCCGCCGATCAGGGTAACGTCGCCCGCGCCCAGTTCGGCCATCAGCGGCGCAGCGCCGGGGAGCACTTCGAAGTAGCCGTTCTTCGCGGGCAGCAGCACGGCTGTTACCGTGTGCTCGAAGAGCGTGCGTTCGGGAGTGACCAGCCTTACGCGGAGTTGATTTGTATCTTCTGACATAAAAACCTTTCAGGGGTCAGGGGTCAGGGATCAGGGATCAGAAAACCGCTCTCGCCATTTCCTTCGACCAGACCATGCCCCCTAAAAACCATCTGCCAGGTTAATCCGGAACCGGGGAATCCGGGGAGCAAATTGTCTGCCGGCTATGGCTGAATCTGCTGACCCCTGATCCCTGATCCCTGATCCCTGTCTTTACACCGACGCCTTCATCTTCTCGGCGGCTTCCAGGACTTCCTCGATGGCGCCCTTCATGTAGAAGGCCTGCTCGGGGATGTCGTCGTACTTGCCGGCGATGATCTCCTTGAAGCTGCGCACCGTATCCGCAACCTTCACGTACGCGCCGGGGATGCCGGTGAATGTCTCCGCGACGTGGAAAGGCTGCGAAAGGAATCTCTGCACCTTGCGGGCGCGCGAGACGGTGAGCTTGTCTTCGTCGGAGAGCTCGTCGAGACCGAGGATGGCGATGATGTCCTGCAGATCCTTGTAGCGCTGCAGGATGAGCTTGACGCCCTGCGCCACGTCGTAATGCTCCTGGCCCACGATGCGCGCGGAAAGAATGCGCGAGGTGGAAGCCAAGGGATCGACGGCCGGGTAGATGCCGAGTTCAGAGAGCGGGCGGCTCAACACGGTGGTGGCGTCGAGGTGGGCAAAGGTGGTGGCCGGCGCGGGATCGGTCAAATCGTCGGCGGGCACGTAGACGGCTTGCACCGAAGTGACGGAACCCTTGCTGGTGGAGGTGATGCGCTCCTGGAGTTCGCCCATTTCCGTGGCCAAGTTGGGCTGGTAGCCCACGGCGGACGGCATACGGCCGAGCAGCGTGGAGACCTCGGAACCGGCCTGGGTGAAGCGGAAGATGTTGTCGATGAAGAGCAGCGTGTCGGCGCCCTCTTCGTCGCGGAAGAACTCGGCCACGGTCAGGCCGGTGAGCGCGACGCGGAGACGTGCTCCGGGCGGCTCGGTCATCTGGCCATATACCAGTGCGCACTTCGAGTCCTGGAACTTGCCGGGGCTGATGACGCCCGACTCGGTCATTTCGACCCAAAGATCGTTGCCTTCGCGGGTACGCTCGCCGACGCCGGCAAAGACCGAGTAGCCGCCGTGGTTCTTGGCGACGTTGTTGATGAGCTCCATGATGACGACGGTTTTGCCGACGCCAGCGCCGCCGAAGAGGCCGATCTTGCCGCCCTTCAAGAAGGGCTGGATCAGATCGATGACCTTGATGCCGGTCTCGAACATCTCTTCATGGGTGGTCTGCTCGTCGAAGAGCGGAGCGGGACGGTGAATCGGCATGCGCTTCTTTTCGCCGATCGGACCCAGGTTGTCGACGGGCTCGCCGATGACGTTGATGACGCGGCCAAGCGTCTCGCGGCCCACGGGCACACGGATGGGGCCGCCGAGATCGATGGCCTTCATGCCGCGGACCATGCCGTCGGTGGCCTGCATGGCGACCGTGCGGACGCGACCCTCGCCGAGGTGCTGCTGGACCTCGAGGATGACGCTGATGGGCGTGGGGACTGTGAAACCGTCGCTGGTGACGCACAACGCCTGATAGATGGGCGGCATCGTCGCCTCTTCAAACTGCACGTCCACGGCCGGACCGGAGACCTGAATTACCTTGCCGATGTTCTCTGCCATTTTTCTGCCTCGGGGCTTGGTTAGGGGTCAGGGGGCAGGGATCAGGGATCAGAACCGCCGCGTCTTAGCGGATGGCCTCTTCCTTTTCCTGTCTACTGATCCACCTTGCCTTTGCAGGGGCTGAAGCCCCCAAAAAGTTTTTACCGCATCATCGGCACGGCTAAAGCCGTGCCCTTTCAAAACCTTCGGTCGCATTTTGCTGGGGCTAAAGCCCCCACGACATTTGTGGACCCGTATTCGGCACGACTAAAGTCGTGCCCTGTTACAAAGCCTGTTCAACCTTTCGGCGCGGCTGAAGCCGTGCCCTTTCAAAACTCCGGCTTTTCTCCGGGGCTTAAGCCCCGTGCAACCGACTTGCTACATTCAGGGGCCTGAAGGCCCCTGCTCCCTCCGGAAGAACCGCACTAAAGAGCTGCGGCGCCGGAAACAATCTCGATGATTTCCTTGGTGATGGCCGCCTGGCGCACGCGATTCATATGCAGCGTGAGCGCGTCGATCATGTCCGAGGCATTGTTGGTGGCCGAATCCATGGCAGTCATGCGGGCCGCGTGTTCCGCGGCGATCGACTCGGTCATGGCGTGATAGAGCATCGAAAACACGTACTGCGGAATCAGCCCGGCGAATAGCTCCTCGGCCGGCTGCTCGTAGATGTAGTCCACTTCGGCGGTGCCGAATTTCTTCGCTTCTTCATCCGCTTCCGCGGTATCGACGGCTTCGATCTCGATGCCCGCGCTGAGAGCGGCCTCGGCGGCGCGTTCCTTTTCTTCAGCGGTAGGCTCGGTCGCGCCAGCGATCTGGGGAATGCCGATTTTGAGCAGGGGCAGGAGCTTTTCAACCACCAGGCGCTGCGCGATCACCGACTTGAACTCGTTGTAAACGATATAGGCCGCGTCGATCTCTTCGTGCTCGTAACGGTGGATGATGCTCTCGGCCATCTCCCGTACGTGGCTCTGTTCCAGCTTCAACAACATGCCCGGATGATCGCCGGTCACTTCGACCGAACCCTTGCGCTGGCGAACCTGGCGCGTCACGCCGTGCTCGTCTACTTGCTCGACGTATTCGGCGATGGGATAGCGGCGGCGCGACATGTCGCGCGCCTTGCGGCCCACGGCTTCAATGTCGATCTGCTTGTCTTCGTTGCCTGCGATGAACTGAAAGGCGGTCTTGAGGATGTTGGCGTTGAAAGCGCCGGCAAATCCCTTGTCGCCGCTGACGACGATGAGCAGAATCCGCTTCTCGGGGCGCGTGATGAACAGGGGATGGCAGAGATTGCCGGATTGGTCGTCGTAGATGCTGACGCGCCGGGTCAGCGATTCCAGGACGCTGTTGATCATCCTGGCGTAGGGCCGGGCCGCGAGAGCCCGCTCCTGCGCGCGCCGCAGCTTGGCCGCCGAGACCATCTTCATGGCCTTGGTGATCTGCCGCGTGTTTTTCACGCTTCTGATGCGGCGCCGTAAGTCTAAGACATTTGCCATGTTCTGCTTCCGTTCGAGGGGTCAGGGGTCAGGGGTCAGCAAGCAAGGGGTCAGAGTTCAGGGGTCAGGGATCAGAAAAGTAGGTTCTGCACCCCTCTAGCCCTTGAACTTACCCAAAACCCTAAAACCTCTAATCCTTGATCTTCTCCAAAATTCCAAAAATCATCTTGCCAACTTCGTGCGACAACCCTTCAGTCTCATCAATCAACTTCGGGTTGCCCTGTCCAAGTGCGCGTGCTATTTCAAGTTGCGTTTGCAGTTCAAAGTTCGAACCTCGGGCTATCCCGAGAAACTGCCGGTACTCCTTGGTGCCCAGCCGTCCGTGACCTTCGGCGATATTGCTTGGTACCGAAACCGCCGCGCGCCGCATCTGGCTGGTTAATCCGTAAATCTCTTCCCTCGGAAACTCCTGGGTCAGCCGATACACCGACACGGTCATTTGCATCGATCTCTGCCAAACCGTCAAATCTCGAAAAGACTGGATCATCGTCCTGACTCCTGACCTCTGAGCCCTGAAACCTGACCCCTGAAACCTGTTCCCTACTTTGCTGCTTGCTCGGCTACGAAGTTCGCCTTGTATTCCTTGATGGCGGCGTGCAGGCGGTTTTTGATGTCGTCGTCGAGCGATTTCTTGGCCGTCAGATCAGCGATCAGGGCCGACTGCGTGGCGTCGAAGAACTTGTAGATGCCGTCTTCGAAGGGGCGGATCTGGCTGATCTGGAGGTCATCCAGATAGCCCTGCGTGCCGACAAAGAGAATGAGCATCTGCTGTTGCCAGCTGAGCGGCTGGAACTGCGGCTGCTTCAAAAGCTCAGTTAGCCGCTGGCCGCGGTTGAGCTGCTTCTGGGTCAACGGATCGAGATCGGAGCCGAACTGGGCGAATGCCGCCAGTTCGCGATACTGGGCAAGGTCGAGCTTGAGGGTCGAACCGACCTGCTTGACCGCCTTGATGGCCGCCGAGAAGCCGACGCGGGAGACCGAGAGTCCGACGTTCACAGCCGGACGAACGCCGGAGTTGAACAAATCGGTTTCCAGGAAGATCTGCCCGTCGGTGATGGAGATGACGTTGGTCGGGATGTACGCCGAAACGTCTCCGGCCTGGGTCTCGATGACCGGCAGAGCGGTGAGCGATCCGCCGCCCTTTTCCTTGGACATCTTGGAGGACCGCTCGAGAAGGCGGGAGTGGAGATAGAAGACGTCGCCGGGATAGGCTTCGCGGCCTGGGGGACGGCGGAGGAGCAGCGAGATTTCGCGATAGGCCATGGCGTGCTTCGACAAATCGTCGTACATCACAAGGGCATGCTTGCCGTTGTCGCGGAAGTACTCGCCGATGGAGGTGGCGGCGTAAGGCGCGAGGTAAAGCATGGGGGCCGGCTCGGAGGCCGAGGCGGCAACGATGATGGTGTGCCCCATTGCGCCGGCTTCGGTGAGCGTCTGCACGACGTGCGCAATGGAGGAACGCTTCTGACCGATGGCGCAGTAGATGCAGATCAGGTCGTTCTTGGCGTTGTTGATGATGGTGTCGAGCAGGACGGCGGTCTTGCCGGTCTGACGGTCGCCAATGATCAACTCGCGCTGGCCGCGTCCGATGGGAATCATGGAGTCGATGGCCTTGAGACCGGTGGCCATGGGCTCACGCACGCTCTGACGATCGATGATGCCGGGGGCGATGCGCTCGACGGGCAGGTAGCCATCGTTCTGGATGGGGCCCTTGTCGTCGATGGGGTTGCCGAGGGCGTCGACCACGCGACCGATCATGCCGGGGCCGACCGGGACGGAGAGGATCTTGCCGGTACGCTTGACGACGTCGCCTTCCTTGATCTCGGTGTAATCGCCGAGAACGACGGCGCCGACCTGGTCTTCTTCCAGGCTCAGGGCCAGTCCGGCGATTCCGTGCGGAAAGCTGAGCAGTTCGCCGGCCATGACCTTGTCCAGACCATGGAGGCGGGCAATGCCGTCGCCGAGCGAGGTGATCGTTCCGACTTCGTCAACCTGGACCTTCGAGTCGTAGTTCGCGATCTGGTCGCGAAGGAGTTGCGTAATCTCGTCTGCCTTGATCTGAGCCATTTCTTCCTCTTGTTGCAGGGGTCAGGGATCAGGGTTCAGGGGTCAGTACGACCCTTTTCGACCCCAACTTCCTACCGCTGTTTTCCAATTCCCAAATGCCAAAACCCTTGATGGCCCGGATCCTGACCCCTGATCCCTGACCCCTGATCCCTAGCTTGCGATCAGCGCTTCTCTCAACCTGTCTAATCGGCCGCGCACGCTGCCATCGTATACCGTGGAACCGATGCGGACGACCGTGCCGCCGAGGATGGAAGCATCCAATTTGAAACTGGCCTCGATGCGGGAACCGGCCAACTTGCCGACTCCGGAGACCAGGGCTGCCTTTTCCGTTTCGCCCAACTCGCGGGCAGTAACGATTTCCGCCTGGCGAATTCCCTGGCGTTCCTTTAGCTCGGTACGGTAGGCCGCGGCAACTTCCTGCACGTGAGCGATGCGGCCGTTGCTGATGAGCACCGCCAGCAGGTTGCGGAGTTCCTTCCGCATCCCGAAACGGACATTCAACTTGTCGAGGATCTCGACCTTCTGGATGGCGGTAACGGCGGGCGTGGCGAAGAACTCGCGCAGTTCTGCGCTGCCGTTCCAGGAGGTGAGGAAGTCGTTCAACTGCACATCGATAGCGGCGGTGTCGAGCCGGGCCTCGGTGACGACATCGGCAAAGGCGCGGGCATAACGGGAAACAAACGCAGCCATTTAGTTCTGCCCTCCCTTGGCTGTTCCATCCTGAGTCGCATCGGTAGAGCGAATGAATTCGGCGATGAGCGCCCGATCAGTCTCCGGCGTAAGAACCAGCATCTTGGCGGCCTGTTCGATGGCCAGGTCGGCGGCAAAGTTCTGCAGGGTGCGCCGGGCGTGGGCCGCGGCAACGTTGATCTCCTGCGAGGCCGAGGCCACGATGCGGGCTTTCTCTTCTTCTACAGAATCCTTGATGCGGACTTCGTCCTGCTTGCTCTCCGACTCCACCTGGGAGCGGATGTGATCTATCTCTGCGCCCAGGCCGGCGAGCTTTTCCTCGATGGCACTGAGGCGGGCGTTGGCGTCTTCGGTAGCCTTGCGGGCCTCCTCGATGTTGGCCAGTACCGTTTGGCCGCGCTTGCGCAGCACCTTGGGCATGATCTTGCCCAGCGGAACGCCTACCAGCAGAACAAGAGCGCCGAAGTTGAGGAAGAGGCAGATGTTCGAGGCGGTCTTGTTATCGACATTGAGGGTGTGGGCGATCCATTTGACGGCAGCGCCATTGGTGAGGAAGGCTTCGTTTTGTTCTTCCTGGGACGGCTTTTCGGGCTTCGCGACTTCCGGCTTGGCGGCATCGGGGACGACGGCGGAGACAGTTTTCGCATCTGGCGCAGTCTCCTGCGCGGCAAGCTGGAGAGGCGCCGCGGCAACTCCGAAAGCGAGAGCGGAGAGGAAAAGGGCTGCAAAAAGGGGCCTGGTGAAGCAGGAATGCGACATCGAATCTCTCAACTTACCCCCCCGGCGGCCAAGGGCAGAATCGCACGGACGACCTGACTGGCCAACTCCCCGGCGGTGGCCTGCATGGCCAACCTGGCATGTGCGACTTCGGCGTCGATTTCGGCGCGGGCCTGGACGACCTTCTGAGAGGCTACCTTGCGGGCGGCTTCCAGAGCGGCGTCGCGCTCGGCGTTCCACTGCTTCAGCCGCGCTTCGCGAATCTTGTAAACCTCGACACGGGCCTCGCGGAGCTTGGTTGCGTAGTCGGCAGCCTGGGCCTCAGCCCGCGCGATTGCCTTCTGCGCGTCTTCGACGGCGCCCTCGGTACGGGCGCGGCGCTCTTTCAGCGTCCGGGTCAGAGGTCCCTGCACGAGAATCTGGTAAGCCATCACCAGCACCAGAAACAGAAGGGCCGTAGGTATGGAGCCAACCAGGAGCGCTCCGATTTGTGTGAGGATCTGTTGCATGCTGAGACCGGGTGTCCTTGCTGCGCAAACGATGGATTTGGTCGACTCGGTGCGGCGAACGACTATGGCGCTTCGCGGGTGGCCAACTTTTTTGTATCAGGGTGGAGCGGTCAAGTCAACGCAGCAGATGGCCTTAGGAGAGGGTGCTGTGACTGCAGTCACGACGAGGAGTGTTGACGGCAAAAAAGGTGTTGCAAACGGCCGTAACAAGCCTAAACTAACCCTATCACCTAGACCCGGTCCAGGGTCCAGCGGGCGGCAGCGTTGGGAAGTCCTTCCACTCCCAG
>CAZQPY010000132.1:0-8084 GCA_964595345.1 uncultured Occallatibacter sp. | reverse complement strand
CGTCGGGGATAGGACAATGCGAATCGGCTTCATGTCGGGCTCACTCTCACTCCGCGCGCGCCGCAATTCTGCCGCGGACTGGCTACGGGAGCGGACAGAGCGGAACCAGAGTACCCGCGGCCTCCCAGACAGTCTTGAGGGTGCCCTTTTCTTGAGGAAAACGGCACTTGACGGGCGAGCCTCCGGTAAATATCTACTCTGGTTCCGCTATCAGAGTCCCAGAGCAGCTTCTATTATCCCCTTTGCGCAGGTCGGGCCGATGGCAAAAGCAAGCGGGGGAATCTTGGAGCGAACCCCCTACCAGATGCGGCGGACGCCGAACTGGTCGAGCCTGGTGTCGGGACTGAGGACGGGAATGTCGAGGCTGAGAGCCTGTGCCGCGATCATGCGGTCGAAGGGATCGCGGTGCGGAGCGGGAAGCCGGCCAGCGCGCAGGGCGGACGAGGCGTCAATAGAGAGCAGCGTAAAGCCCGCCTCATCCATGATTTCGAGAAATCTTCTTTCCAAGGGCTCCGCCTCGGGAAACTTGCCTGTTCGAACCTTTGTTGCGATCTCCCAGGCGGAGGCCGCGGAGACAAAAATGACATTCGGCTCCTCGCCGATCTCCTTCCCCGTAATTGCTTCCCGTGATCGTCGACTGAGCTCCGCGGGATCGAAGAGCGCCCACACCAGCGTGCAGGTATCCAGCAGGAGGCTCACTCGGCACCCCCATCCCACAGATCGAGTTCGTCGTCGGGAAGAGGCTCCCAGAAGGAGTCTGGGATTTTGAACCCTGGTGTCGCCAAGAGCCCCAAACGCTGCGGGCGCTTGGGGTGAATCGCTTCCAGCTTTGCAACCGGAGTCTTATTGCGCCCAGAGGTGATGATGACGGTTTTTCCGTTTTGCACTTCTTTGACGAATTGGGAGAGCTTGGTCTTGGCTTCGAAGATGGTGGCAGAGATCATGAGGACCTCCATGCTGCTAAGTAATCTTAGCCAAGATGAGAGGAGAATTCAAGATGGAGACCGCACTGTCGGCACTGTCGATACTGGTCGCACAACTCGGATCGCAGACCTGGGTCGGCAGGCCAGGGTCGCCGCCAGGTAGAAAGAAACAAGGGTTCGATTGTGCTGCAAGTTGAAGAATTCAAAGCGAGGCGGTGGGTTGGGGTCGATTTGGCAGGTTGGCCCCCGCTAGCGCGGGAATGGCGAGTTCGCAAGTTGGCGGCTGCATCGCCAGAAACACAGATGCCGGCTCAACATGTGAGGCAGAGCCGGCATCTTTTTGATCCTGCTTTATCTGGGCCGGGACTCAACTGGCCATGAAGCGGCTGCCGAAGATCAGAAGCGCCAAACCCAGCAGGATGCGGTAGATGGCGAAAGGGATGAAACCGTGACGGCGGACCCATTGGAGGAACCATTCGACGACGCCCAGAGCGACGAAGAAGGAGACGGCCAGGCCGATGAGCAGGACGATCCAGCGCTCGCCGCTCATGACGACGTGGGCGGTGGCCACTCCCGCAGCTTCGGCTACCTTGCTGGGGTGAATCTCCTTGATCAGGTCCCAACAGGTGGCGGCGATCATGGTGGGAATCGATAGCAGGAAGCTGAATTCGAGCGCCGAGGGGCGGTCCATTCCGACCAGCTGGCCGGCGGCGATGGTGGACATGGAGCGCGAAGTGCCGGGGAAGATGGCCGAGGTGGTTTGACAGAGGCCAATCCAGACGGCTTGTCCCCAGGACATGTCTTCGACATCGACGGTACTGGGCTCGCGGCGGTCGCTCCACACATCGATGACCCACATGACGATGCCGCCGATAAGCAGGGCCAGCGCCATGACAGTGACGCTGCCGAGGTGCCGATCGCTCCACTTGTGCAGTGCGAGCGCGGGGATGGAGGTGCAGACGAAGGCGAGGATGGTGAGCGAAATGGGGTGGGTGAAGAAGGTCTTCTT
Source organism: uncultured Occallatibacter sp. (assembly GCA_964595345.1). Lineage (GTDB taxonomy): Bacteria > Acidobacteriota > Terriglobia > Terriglobales > Acidobacteriaceae > Telmatobacter. The sequence continues at coordinate 6,152 of CAZQPY010000132.1, read as the reverse complement.
GTTGTTTTCGCCGGTGGGGAAGGTGCGCATGAAGCCCACAATGCGGCTGGTGAAGAGCAGGCAAAGGGCGAGGATTGCGCCGAGCTGAATGACGATGGTGTACATCTTCCAGTACGCGTCGTCGAGAGGGATCTGCATGAGAGCTTCGGTGATGCGCAGATGCGCTGTCGAGCTGACCGGAAGAAACTCAGTCAGGCCTTCCACAATGCCAAGCAGAACGGACTGTAAGTATGGGTTCAAGAAGCCTCCAAGCCTCTGGTTCTCTGAGGTGCAGTGGGCACGATTTTCCAGGGGAAAATGGCCGGGAACTGGTCGATGCGGACACAACAGGCTGACGGTCCGGTTTGAAGACCGCGCCTGATTTCAATGAGCTTCCCTGAAAAGAATATCGCAGGCAGCTGCGGAAGGCGGCCGGTGGCGGCCCGACGCACGGGAAGCGGAAAAACGAAGAGAGAAGAGCCTAAGTCCGAAAACATTCCTCTGGGGCTAAAGCCCACCTTGATATTACCCGCCTTATCGGCACGGCTAAACAGGCTGCGGAAAAACTCCCGAAATTGAGTGAAGCGTTGGAACCTGCCTTAGCAGGGGCTAAAGCCACGACTCATTCTATTGGCTTTATCGGCACGACTAAAGTCATACCCTGTTACAAAGCCTGCCCAAAAAAAGTTTTTCCGCGGCCTGCAAAGCCGTGCCCTTTCAAAACAGAGGTCAAGAATGAAGGGTCAAGAGCGAGCTTTCAGCGGCGGTTCTAACCAGGTCCTTCGCTGCCGCGGTCAATGCCATAGACGGGGACGCCTTCATCCAATTTGTAGACCAGCGCAGCCGCCCGGGCTGTGAAATCCGAGAGAGGAAACTTGTCCTTCAACCGCTTCGCCAGCTCGCGGGCGTGGCTGTGCGCGGCATCGCTCCTTTTCTGGTTTTCGTCGGCGGCAAACATGTCGTTGAGCACCGCCTGGCGATAGACAGCCTGATAAAGAGCCTGCGCGGTGCGCGGACTGTCGGAATACTCGTCGGCGTAACGCTCGTAAATCTCGGACTCCCTTTCGGGACATTTGGGAGAGCCCTGCCAGTCGCCGCAGAGCTTGTTGTCGATGAGTTCGAAGGCAGCCAGTTCGGCGGGACGGGTACGCGGATAGTATTTGACGACCTTCTTCAGCTCGTCCTCATCCATCTGCTCGCGCATCCCCGGGTCCTTCTCCTTGGCGGAAGGGCGTGAGCCGGAGTCGGCCTTCTGCAGCTGCCAGCGGATATCGGCGGCGCGCCAGGCAGCTTCCGGGGCAAGAGGCGAGTCGGGAAAGATTTCCACCAGACGGCGGTAAAGGTAGCGGGCACTCTGGGCGGCATGCGCCGGTCCACGCGGGTCGTTGGCGAGCGCTTCCTGATTGGCGGCCTCGCCCATCAGGATCTGGTCCGCGCCGGGAGTGTTTTCGGTGACCACGCCCCGCGCCTCCATCCAGCCCGAGATGGGAGGCGGGACGTCGTTCGGATTGCCAATGAGGGGCGCGTCTTCCGAGTGATCCGGCTCGACGTCGGTGTTGGCATAGACGCGGATCCAGTTGCCGCTCTTCTCAGCGACCACCATCTCGCGGCCGATCTGCACGCGATCGACTTTCTGGGAAGAGGTATCGGGCGAAATATAAAGCCAGGTAATGCGCAGCGGGGTGGCGCGCGGGCCAGCCATGGGCTTGACCTGCGGAGTGGGCTTCTTTTGCGCGGCGAAGGAAAAGACGGCGCAGGAAAGGAGCAGAACGGCAAACAGACTACGCGGGGCAAAGACGCGGGGAGTCATCACAAGCAGAATCATAGCGCCAGAGCCGGGCCCTGTCAGATGGGACTTGCATTCAAGCTGCGGAAAAAGGGTGCATTTGGCGAGGAAGGCTCGAAATACATCCCACAGAGGATCAAGACGCGTTCCTTTTGTTGGCTTTATTGGCAGGACAAAAGTCAGCCGGGCAAGAAACATGCGATCGGCAGTGCCGCAAGTTGAGGTGTCCAAACGAAGAAAGTGGGTTGGGTCCGATTTGGCGAGTTCGCCCCGCTGTCGCGGGGATCGCGAGTTGGCAGGATGGCGGGTGCATCGCCGAACGCGACTACATTTTCCACCGGTCGGCGAGGGCGGTTAGAACACCCCGCGGTCGTTGAGCCAGGGACCGTACTCCTTATCGGTGCCTTCGATGTGCTCACGATAACCGTCGCGCAGGAAGGCGAGCAGAGGGCGCATGTGCATCGACGGGGCATGCTGCATCTTGCCGGCGGATTCCTGGATTTGGGCCAGCAACCGCTGGTGCTCGTCGCGGTGTTCGCCTAGGCCCGGATAGTCGTACGCCTCCATGAGCTGCTCTTCGCTGGAGAAGTGCATGCGGGTGAACTCGATCAACTGGTTGAGCAGATGGGTGACTTCTTCGCGGTTGGAGCCGCGCACGACGGCGAGGCGCAACTCGTTGAGGGCATCCATCAAAATGCCGTGCTGGTCGTCCATGGCACGGACATCAACGGTGGTGGAGTGGTTCATCGATAAGAGAGTCACAAGAGCCTCGCCGCATTCTTGTTGTGTTTATCGGGTTGGTGCGCACCGTAGTCACCAAAGATTTCACCCGACCGGTGACTAAGGTTTGCTTATTACTTTTAACGAACTCTTGATAAAGGCCATTCGCGGAATCGTTTCCATCGCCCCTACGGGGCTGAATGACCATTCTGGTCAATTTCCCCGCGTTGAAGCGCGGGGCAAGCCAACACTGCGCCTCCGGCGCGATCGAAAGCGGAACCAGTCTTGGTCAACAACTCGGATTCATGCGATTGCCGTGGGCATAGGGCGCAGGCCGCGGCGGGGCTTTTTCCCTATACTAGAGACATGGTTCCTGGTTTCGCATGCGGATGGACGCTAGAAGAGGCTGCGCGCAAGCGCGGTGCGCTGCGCATTGCCGGAGTGGACGAGGTGGGCCGCGGGCCGCTGTTCGGGCCAGTGGTGGCAGCGGCGGTGATTCTGGCGCCGGGGTGCAGTTTGCCGGGGCTGGACGACTCCAAGAAACTATCGGAGAAGAAGCGGGAGCTGCTGGACGTGGAGATCCGCGCCAACGCGGTGGCCTGGGCGATTGCCTCGGTGGACGCCGAGACGATTGACCGGATCAATATCCGGCAGGCGTCGAGGCTGGCCATGCGGCGGGCGGTGGAACAACTGGCGCTGAGCCCGGATTTTCTACTGATCGACGGGCGGGACACGATCGACTGGAATTGTCCGCAAGAGCCGGTGATCCACGGCGACGCGACGAGCTTTTCGATTGCGGCGGCGAGCGTTCTGGCCAAGGTATACAGGGACCGGCTGATCGTGGATCTGGATCGGGAATACCCAGGCTACGGGCTGGCGCAGCACAAAGGGTATCCCTGCCCGGCGCACAAAGAAGCGCTGGATCGGTTGGGGCCGACGCCGCTGCACCGGAAGAGCTATCAACCGGTGGTGCAGGCGTTGCTGCGGTTCGAGTAAGCCGCGCTACAATTCCTTCGATTCCGAAAGGGATGGAAGATGGTCTCGAAACGCTGGCTGTGGATTGCGCTCATTTTGACTTGTTTCACTACCGGCTGCGACAAACACCCGGCCAAGAAGCCCGACCCGACCAAAGGTTCTGTCCGTGGCGTGGTGCTCTGCGCCGACACGGGCAAGCCTGCTAGATTTGCCACCGTTGTGCTGTCGATGGCCCCGGAGAAGAGCGAAAAGCTGGAGGACAGCGGTCCCCTGCCCGCGACCGAGATGGCCACCACCGACTTGGACGGGCGCTTTGCGATCGAGGCCGTCGAGCCCGGCCGTTATTACGTATACGCCACGCAGGAAGGATACCTGGACCCGCAGCGCGGCCTGGACTTCGACCGCATCAAAGGCCTGGGAAGCGACCGCGCCCAGCATGTGGACGCCATTGACCAATGGAAGGATCATCTGACCGAAGTCCGGGCAGCGCCGCATCGCCCGGTGGAGATCTCTCTCACCATGGAGCGGGCGGCGGAGATCGGCGGCACGGTGAGCTTCGACGACGGCAGCCCGGCCATCGGCATGCACTTTCAGCTCTTCCGCAAGACAGATAAGGCGGAGTGGAGCAAGGTCGGCGTGGCGCTGTTTGACGGCTTTTCGACGCATGAAACGAGCGACGGGCACGGGCGCTTCAATCTGACCAATCTGCCCGCCGGCGAGTACAGCGTCTGCGCACTGATGCCGTCGGACTCGGAGAACACCGCGCCGCGTGTCTGCCTGGGGAGCGCCTTCCGCCTGCGGGACGCAAAGTCTGTCAAAGTGCAAGCGGGAGAGATTGCCTCGGGTACGGAGATCGTGATTCCGCTCAACGGGCTGCATACCGTCGCGGGGAACGTGTCCGCATTGCCCGATGGACACTCTTTGTCCCGAGGAACCTTGCGCCTGCTCTACGCCGACGACCGGGAATTGCTTCGCGAGCTTCCGCTGCTGGAGGATGGGAGTTTTTCCTTCGCCTATGTTCCCGAGGGGAATTTCATATTGCAGGTAACGGGCGCGGGCGATGCGGCGCCGGAGCAAAAAGACGCCGCGCCTGCGGTGGATTCTGCCGCGAAGGTGCAACGAAGCTATCGGGACCGGGAGCTTCCGCTGGCGGTGACGGGGGATCTGACGGAACTACAGGTGCAACTGCAAGAGGTTCCGGGAGCGGTTGCGGCCAAGTGAGAATTCCGTGGAGTATTGTGCTTTCCCCGGTCCCCAAAAGCGTGGGACCGGGGGCACCCAAACTCCGATGCCAAATTACAAAAGACACCGTCGACAATCTAGCGGGCGAGAGGTTCGCCGGTGGTGAGGAAGGCTACGCCGGAGAACTGGTCACCGGAGGCGAGGACGTCGCGGAGTCGTTCGGGATTGGGGCCGCTGCGCCGCTCGGCTGCCTGCAGCAGTTGAAGCGCGTCTGCCGGTGTGTTGGCGGCGGAGAGGCGAAAGATCCAGGGGACGTTGGTGGAGGTCAGGGTCTTGTCGTCGCTCAGGGCAACGACGGGGACAAAGGCCTTGAGGGCCAGTTGCATGGAGAGATGACTGGAGGCTCGGTCGAGAGCTACGATGGCCAGCGCATGCTGGTCCATGAGGGCGTGGACGAGCTGTGTAGATGCGACACCCCAGTTTTGATCGCTGGCGACGGGGAGCAGCTTCCACGGACGGACGGTTGCGCCAAGCGAAGCCTGCAGCGCAGCGGATTGTGAAATCTGGACGGCGTTGGGGCCGAAGACGACTACGGAGATGGGGCCGGCGGGCAGGTCCTTCTGACGCGGGCCGGAGAAGCTGACGCCGTCTTCGCCGACGCGCGCATAGGGCTGGGCAGGCGCGACCGAGGATGAGGTTGAGCTTGCAGCCGACGCGGGCGCTGGCTGGACGGGCGCTGGCTGGACGGGGGCGGCGTCGACTGGAACCGCCTTGGCGGCCGCGGGTACTTCCTTGGTCATGCGGGCGATGCGGTAGGTGATTGCGCCGTTGTGGACCGTGCCGAGATAGAGGGGCGCCGTGTTCTTCTGGTTGGGATCGAAGACCATGTGACCGGTGACGCCATCGTACGTTTCGGTCTCGACCAGTGCATCGTGGATGCGAGCGCGATTGAGGCCGGCCCTGCAGATGGAGTTGAGCAGGGCGTTCATGGCGTCGTAGGCCAGCGAGGCGAATTGCTCGGGCTTCTCGTTGAAACGGGCTTCAAAGCGCTTGTTGAAGTCGATCCATTTGGGATCGTTGCGGGTGGGGTCGTAGGGGAAGACGGCTTCGAAGCCCTCGGCGGCGGGACCCGCCTGGGCAAGCAACTCAGGACCAAGTGTGCGATATGCGCCGAATACGCGCTGCTTCATTCCGGCGGCGCGCATTTGCTTGAGGATGGTTGCCGCCTGCGCCTGATCGGCCCAGAGAACGATGGCATCGGCGCGGGAAGAGCGGATGACGTTCAACTGCTTGGTGAAGTCGGTGTCGCCGGGCAGGTATTTCTGCTCGATGACGATGGGGTGCCCGAGACGGCGGGCGGCATCGCGCAGCTTGAGTACGCCGAAGCGTCCATAGCGGCTGTTGACGCGAAGAATGGCCACGCGCTTGAGGCCCAGTTCGGTAAACATGCGGCGCGCCAGGGTGAGGCACTGCACGCGGTCGTCCTGCAGGTCGGTGAAGTACCAGGGGA
>CAZQPY010000131.1:0-8225 GCA_964595345.1 uncultured Occallatibacter sp. | reverse complement strand
TCGACGTGCAGATCACCCCGCTGGCGGCTTAATCAAGATTTGTTTCTTTTCAGGACTGAACAGCGAGGCTGCGTGTTGTCCTTCCAACATGGAACTGTGGTGGGACGGGAACCCTATTCCTTATCGCTGCGCGCTGATCCGGTACGATGTTCGCGAATCGCTGGTGGGCAGCGGAGGTAGCTGCGGGGCAGGCGGCTGAATTGGACTGCGGTCGTCAAAGATGACGATCGAAAGCTTGGGACGGGTTGCGTCTGCCTCGGTCTTGGTGAGCAGTCCTTTTGCGTAGAAGGTTTGAACGGTTGCGCGCAGCCTTGCCTCTTCCAGTTCGACCTGCGCGCTTAAGTCGGAGAGGAACTGCCGGTCATTCATCCAAATCAGCGTGCCGCTCTGCTGGACGCCCCACGGCATTTGCGTGTCGCCAATGTGGAGCATTTCGGCAAGCAAATGATGGCGCGTTTCGGCGTTAAGAGGGACGGGAGAATGGCAGTAGTTCAGATGCACTTCCGCCGGGACGCGACGCCAGGTGATGAGGTCCCCGCCAGCATCGAGCAGAGGGCGGATTTGCAGGATGGGATCGGGACGGCGCGGAAGGGGCATGTTCTCTTCAAGGGTGTACTGGAAGACAGGCGGCCACCCCGTCTGTGGGTCATCGACGGGCTCGGCGGCGCAGACGGGGCTGACCGGGCAGCCGACCAGGCAGCGGGCAACTCCGTCGAATCCCTGGCTGGGGACGGATACAACGAGGCGCTCTACTGAGTCGGCCAGAAGACTAGCGGCGATGATTTGCGGATCGCCTGTGGCCAGCATCATCGCAGCGACGCGGGCAAGCATGAGCCGATTCGCGCCCTCCGAATCGAGGTGGACGCGCGTGACTGCCTGTCCGTCGTGGTACCAGCCAAGAAGAAGAAGCTCGGCATCGCGGAAGGGAAGGCGCGCGGCAAAGATGAGGGCCTGGTCAGGGAAGGCATTGGCAATGTCCTGAACGCCAGCAATGGAGAGCACGGCATTGCGTTGGATCAGGACGTCGAGGATTACGGTCATGGCGGCGTATTCCCGAGCGTCGGGATCGCGTCTGAACGTGGGTTCCCAGCGCTCAACCAACTGCACCATGAGGGGGAGAAAGGAGTCGTCGCCGCGACGGAGGACTTCCCACGCGCCCAATGCGACGAGGCGCGGATCGCTATTGCGCAGCAGCGGCTCGATGGGGACGGGACGCCGAGCCGGGGGCTGGCCCAAGGCGACCGATGTGAGGAGGAGAATCGGGAGGAGCGTACGGCTGAAACTCGATCTGGCCATTCCCGGACTCCTCAAAGTGCGACGAGTGATAGGATGCGGCGGTTCTTCTGTGTAGGACGCTGGGGGAAGGGGATTCGCTCGGAAATGTTGTGCTGGGTTCGATTTGGCGAGTTGGCCCCCGCTTATGCGGGGATGGCGAGTTAGCAAGTTGGCGGGTACACTGCCGGATGCAGTTTTACTCCCGATAGTTGGCAATGCGCACGAGCGGCTGTAACAAGTCAAGACGAAATTGAGTATTTCCAACGCTTGTTTCGCCCCTTTTGGGTGATGACGACCTGGGGGCGCTGGTCAATGCGGGGCCGGCGATAGAGAATGGGTGCATGGACGAGCGGGTGAACGAGAAGATGGGCGGCTTGCGCATGGAGGACGACGGCCTGGGCGCGGGAGCGGTTCCGGCCGGCGCGCTCTATGGGATTCATACGGCACGGGCTCTGGAGAACTTCGGGCTGGCTGGGCGAGCGGTTCATCCTGCGTTGGTTCATGCGTTCGGGGACGTGAAGCTGGCCTGCTTCCTGACCAACCGCACTTTGGGCGCGTGGGCCGGGGATGTGCCGAAAGGCGAGGCCATTGAGAGAGCCTGCCGCGAAATGAGCGAGGGGCTTCTGGATGGGCATGTGGTGGTGGACGCGCTGCAGGGCGGGGCGGGAACCAGCACCAACATGAATGTGAACGAGGTGCTGGCCAACCGGGCATTGCAGATTCTGGGCGAGCCGCTGGGGTGCTACGCGCGGGTTTCCCCGCTGGACGACATCAATTTGCATCAATCGACGAACGACACCTATCCGACGGCGCTCAGGCTGGCGGCGATTCGGTTGCTGCAGGAGTTGGAAAAGCAGGTTATGGCGCTGCAGGAGTCGTTTCAGGCGGCGGAGAAGAAGTTCGCGCACGTGGTGAAGGTGGGCCGTACGCAGTACCAGGACGCGGTGCTGACGACCTTGGGCCGCGAGATGAGCGCGTACGCCGAGGCGATCAACCGGGATCGCTGGCGGATTTACAAGTGCGAAGAGCGGTTGCGGGTGGTGAATCTGGGGGGGACGGCGATCGGCACGGGGCTGGCCGCGCCGCGGCAGTTCATCTTTCAGGCGACCGAGGCGCTCCGCGCTCTTACGGGCATCGGTTTTGCGCGAGCCGAGAACCTGGTGGAGGCAACGCAGAATACGGATGTGTTCACCGAGGTCTCGGGGATCTTGAAGGCGCATGCGGTGTCTCTGATTAAGATCTGTTCGGATTTGCGGCTGATGTCGTCGGGGCCGGATGCGGGGCTGGGCGAAATCCGGCTGCCGGCGCGACAGGCAGGGTCGTCGATCATGCCGGGGAAGGTGAACCCGGTGATTCCCGAGGCGGCGACGCAGGCGGCACTGATGGCGATGGGGAACGACAACGTGATTGCCATGGCCTGCGCTGCGGGCAGCCTGGAGTTGAATGCGTTTCTGCCGCTGATTGCGCATTGCCTGCTGGAGAATCTGGAAGTGTTGGGCCGGGCCGATGAGATGCTGAGAGTGCACTGTGTCGCCGGGATCGAGGCGGACGAAGCGCGCTGCCGGGCGCACGTGGAGAACTCCACGGCGGTGGCCACTGCGTTGGTTCCCGCGCTGGGGTATGAGCGGGCGGGCACTGTTGCGAAGTTGGCTCGCGAGCAAGGCAAGGCGCTGCGGGTTGTCGTGATGGAGAACGGCTGGATGAGCGGGGAAGAGTTCGATGCGGCGATCAGCCCGGAAGCGGTGTGCAGGCTGGGGTCACCGCAACCGAAATCCTGAAGCCGCGGAGAAATAGACTAATTACTCGATTGAGGTCAGCAGATGAGTCAGATAACGCAAGACTTTGCAGAGGAGTTTACCCGCGATTGGATTGCGGCGTGGAATGCCCACCATCTGGACCGAATTCTCTCGCACTACGCCGAGGATTTCGAGATGTCTTCTCCCCTGATTGCGCGCATTGGAGGAGAAGCGAGCGGCACTATTCGAGGCAAGCAAGCTGTTCGAGAGTACTGGGCCAAGGGGCTTGCAATGATGCCCGATCTGCGCTTTGAGTGGATTGCAAGCTTTGTCGGAGTCGATAGCCTTGCGATTCATTTCAAGGGTGCAGGCGGCAGGCCGGTGGTCGAGGTGCTTCACTTCGACGCGGATGGCAAGGTGGGGCGTGCATTTGCGCACTATGCTTGAAGGCCGCCCACCGCTTTGATTCGGCGCTTGAAATGGTGCATCGGCTTCTCACCATCACCGCTAAGGACACGGTGAGGATGGGCTACGGAGAATTCCCGCATGTGCCGGCTTGGCAGGTGCCGGAGTAAACTGTTTGCAGCCGCAGTACACCGGAGGGGTCAAATGGACGTTCGCACAGCTCCAGGCAAAGCGCCGAGTTCGGAAGAATTGGATGAACGGCGGCTTGCCGTCGAGAACGCCATCGGCACACTGCGGATCGAGAAGCTGGAACTCGAGCCGCAGGAGCGCCAGATCTTCGATCGGTTTGCGCAGGGCGAGATTTCGCTGGACGAAATGGACAGCCTGGTCGAGCAGATGACTGCAACGATCCGCTGAGCGCATATGATCGACGATCCCGAAAAGTTAGACCCACATTACGACTTCAAACACGACCTGCTTGCGAATGTCCAGGGGATCACGTCGCGTGCGTCTTTGGAGCGGTTTGAGCGGGTGAGGGCAGCGGCCGCGCTGATTCGATTGACGATGGAGCCGGTGCGGGGCGAGTTCGACATGGCCCATCTGCAGGAGATCCACAGGCGGATCTTCGTGGGAGTGTATCCGTGGGCGGGGGAATTCCGGCACGTGAACATGTCGCGTCAGGCGTCGCATCCGTTTGTGACGGTGCAGCAGATGGAAGCGAAGCTGGAGAAGATCGTGGACAAGCTCGGGCGTCAGGGACACCTGAAAGGGCTGGAGATGGACGATTTCGCGGCCGAAGCTGGGGTTCTGCTGGGGGAACTGAATTCGGTGCATCCTTTCCGGGACGGAAATGGGCGGGTGCAGCGGGAGTTTGTGCGGGAACTGGCGGAAGAGGCAGGGTTCAAGATCAATTGGAGCCGCGTGAGCCGCGAGCAGATGTACGGCGCCTCGGACGATAACCATAACCTGGGGCGGGTGGCGGGCCTGATCGAGGTTATGTGGTCGGCGATTGAGCCGACGCCGGTGCGGTGCAACTAAGACAAGTTTCGAGCAAGCTACTATTGATTTGGCGAGTTGGCCCCGCAGGCGCGGGGATGGCGAGTTCGCAGGTTGGCGGCTTTATGTGCACACCGGATGATTAGGAGAGACGGAGATGAGCAGTACTCCAAAGGGATTGCGGTTGCATATCGGCTTCTTTGGCCGACGGAACGTGGGAAAGTCGAGCTTGCTGAACGCGATTACGCGGCAGCAAGTTTCGATTGTTTCCGCAGTAGCGGGAACGACGACGGATCCGGTGGAGAAGCCAATGGAACTGCTGCCTTTGGGGCCGGTTCTATTTATCGACACTGCGGGGATCGATGAGGAAGGCAGCCTGGGAGCACTGCGCGTGGAGAAGACGCGCAAGGCGCTGGAGCGGACGGAGATCGCCGTACTGGTGGCGGAGCCGGGTGTGTGGGGCGGGTTCGAAGAGGGACTGCTGGCGGACTTCCGCGAAATGAAGACCCCGGCTGTGGTGGTCTTCAACAAGGCAGAGACCTGCACGGTCAGCGGACCCTTGGTCTGGCGGCTCAAGGCAGAGAAATTGCCGGTGGTGCTTGCTTCGGCGGTGACGGGGCAGGGAATCAGCGAGTTGCGGCAGGCGTTGCTGGATCTGGCTCCGCCGGACTTCATCGATTCGCCTGCGATTGCGGGGGACCTGGTGGGTCCGGGGGAACTGGCCATCCTGGTGGTTCCCATCGACAAGGAAGCGCCCAAGGGGCGGCTGATTCTGCCTCAGGTGCAGACGATTCGCGACCTGCTGGATTCGGATGCGATGTGCATGGTCGTCAAGGAACGGGAGCTTCGGTCGGCGCTGGAGCGGCTGAAAACTCCGCCGAAACTGGTGATCACCGACTCGCAGGCGTTCCTGAAGGTGGCGGCCGACACGCCGGCGAATGTTCCGCTGACCGGGTTTTCGGTGCTGATGTCGCGGTTCAAGGGGGATCTGACCGCGCAGGTCGAAGGAGCGCTGGCGATTGAGAATCTGCGCTCGGGCGACAGGGTGCTGATTGCGGAGGCGTGTACGCATCATCCGATTGGCGAGGACATCGGACGGGTGAAGATTCCGCGCTGGTTGACGCAGTATACCGGCGTGAAGCTGGATTTTGTGCCAATGCAAGGGCGGGATTTTCCCGAGGACCTTGGGAACTACAAATTGGTGATTCACTGCGGGGCGTGCATGTGGAACCGGCGGCAGATGCTGAGCCGGATCATCCAATGCCAGCAGGCGGGGGTTCCGATTACAAATTATGGTCTGACGATCGCGTACAGCCTGGGGATTTTTGCACGGGCGCTGGAGCCATTTCCGGCAGCGTTGGAGCGGTTTCGAGCGCTTTCTGGGGTTACGGCTGGCTTATGAGGCTTGTCGCGTCCCATATAGTGGTGCGAATTGTCGTATTACGAATTGTCTCGATTTGCGACTAAGACGTTTAAATTAAACATTTTGCTTCAGATAGAGCGATGTAGCACACAGACGCCCGTGATCAATATCACGGTGCGACTGCCTTTACCTGCTTAGAGTTCAAGCCAACGGAAGAATCCCGCGCAAGCCATCTCCAACGAAACGGGCGGAATAGCCGCTTCAGCCAGGGGCAGGTTTGTGCATCCATTCAAAGACACTTTGGGCAGTACTTCAAAGGCGCCGAAAGCATATCTACCCGGAAGTTCGGCGGACAGGAAACCATGAGCACACCGATGGAAGTTACAACGACCGTAAAAGTCGCGGCTCCCAAGGCCGCACCGGCACCGAAGGACGAGATTGTCGTTCTGGCGCAGAAGTGGAAGAAGAAGCGCGGCAGTCTGATCATGGCGCTTCACGATCTGCAGGGCCGTTTAGGCTATGTGCCGCGCGAGCAGGCGATGAAGCTGGGACGGGAGATGGATGTGCCGCTGGCGCGCATCTATGAAGTGGTTACCTTCTACAACTACTTCAAGTTGGAAGCGCCGGGCAAGTACATCATCTCGGTGTGCACCGGAACGGCTTGCCACATCAAGGGCTCTGGCGAGCTTCTGAAGGGTGTTGAGAAAGAGCTGGGTATCAAAGAAGGGCAGAGCACGCCGGACAAGGAATATCACCTGCAGGGCGTCCGCTGCCTTGGATGCTGCGGGCTCGCGCCTCTCGCGAGTGTGAACGGCAAGGTCTACGGCAAGCTGAAGACCAACGAGAGCCATCACCTGATCGAGCAGGTCCAGATTGACAAGCCGATGGTTGCTGCCCAGGTTGAAGACGCCGAGTAACATCCCGCAACGGTAACACTTTCCAACTTAGACGCAGGGAAGACACAGGATTGCTATGAAACCCGAAGAACTCGAAATAAAGGCTGCCGCGGAACTTGCCAAGCAGCAGTCATTCGATGTGCGCTTGGTGTGTTGCTCGAGCACCGGCTGCCATTCGTCCGGAGCCTCAGAGATCATCGCCAATCTGAAGGCGGAACTCAAGGCGAAGCAACTCGACACCAAGGTCCAAGTGGCCGGTACCGGATGCATGGGTCTGTGCAGCAACGGCCCGCTGATTCGCATGACCGCGAAGACACAAAAGGACGTTCTTTTCTCGGACATCAAGCCGGAGATGGCGGCGAAGGTAATTGACGAAGTGGTTGCGCCGGTGGCCGGCGGGACTGTGATCGAACAGTTGACGGGCGACCTGGAAAAGCACTTTCTGGACCTTGAGGCTCCGTTCTTTGCGATGCAGGACCGGGTGGTACTGGAAAACAACGGACGCAGCGATCCCGAGAAGCTGGAAGAGTACCTGGCACACGGCGGCTACCAGGGATTGCGCCGCGCCATGACGATGACCTCTGAGGAAGTCTGCAAAGAGCTGATTGATTCCGGACTTCGCGGTCGCGGCGGCGCAGGGTTCCCGACGGGCGTGAAGTGGAACTTTGCGCGCAAGGTGCAGTCGGATGTGAAGTACGTGATCTGCAACGGCGACGAAGGCGATCCGGGCGCATTTATGGACCGCTCGGTGCTGGAAGGCGATCCGCATGCGGTGATCGAGGGCATGCTCATTGCGGCCCGGGGAATGGAAGCGACGCACGGAGTTTTCTATATTCGCGCCGAGTATCCGCTCGCAGTGGAGCGCATCGAGAAGGCACTGCGGCAGGCACGCGCGGCCGGTCTGGTGGGCAAGAACGTACTGGACTCCGGCTGGGCGTTCGATTTTGAAATTCGTCTGGGCGCCGGTGCATTTGTATGCGGCGAAGAGACGGCCCTGATTGCATCGGTGGAAGGCAAGCGCGGCACACCGCGTCCGCGTCCTCCGTTCCCGGCAGTGAAGGGACTGTGGGACAAGCCGACCTGCGTGAACAACGTGGAGACGCTGGCCAACGTGTCGCGGATCATGCTGCGCGGCGCAGAGTGGTTTGCTGCAAAGGGCACAGAAAAATCGAAGGGCACCAAGGTCTTTGCGCTGACGGGCAAGATCAAGAACAACGGGCTGGTGGAAGTGCCGATGGGCATTACCCTGCGGCAGATTGTGGAAACAATCGGCGGCGGCACGGGCACGGATCGCAAGATCAAGGCGATCCAGACGGGTGGACCTTCGGGCGGCATGATTCCAGAGCACCAGTTCGACACACCGGTCAGCTACGAGCACCTGCAACTGCTTGGCTCGATGATGGGTTCGGGCGGCTTGATTGTGATTGACGATCAGGACAGCGTAGTGGAACTGGCGCGCTTCTATCTTGACTTCTGCGTGGATGAATCGTGCGGCAAGTGCGCACCGTGCCGCATCGGCGGAACCCAGATGCTGATGATGCTGGACAAGATTGT
>CAZQPY010000130.1:0-8304 GCA_964595345.1 uncultured Occallatibacter sp. | reverse complement strand
TCGTCAGCTACATCGACGCCACCGGCACCATCGAAGGCGCGCCCGGCATCAAGCCAGAGCATCTGTCCGTCTTCGATTGCAGCTTCAAACCCGCCAAGGGCACGCGCTCCATTCACTACATGGGCCACATCAAGATGATGGCCGCCACGCAGCCGTTCCTCTCCGGCGCAATCTCCAAGACCGTGAACCTGCCCAATGAGGCCACTGTCAGGGATGTCGCCGAAGCCTATGCCGAGAGCTGGCGGCAGGGAATCAAGGCGGTCGCCATCTATCGCGACGGCTCCAAGGGGACCCAACCGCTCAACGTCAGCGCCGACGCCAAGCGCGAGCCATCCGCCCTCGACATAGCCGGAGCGCGCATCATCGATCAGCTAGCCGCTGGAAAGCCCGCTGCAGCCGCGGACGTGAAAGTGCTCGAAGGCAAGGTGGGCGAAAAGATCGAAGTGAACGCAAAGCTGGTCGTTGCGGCCGCCGCGGCATTCCAGAAAGCGCTCGACGAGATCGCCCGCGCGGCTGCCGTTCCGGTGATCAAAGCAACTCCCGCGCCCGCTCTCGAAGCTCACAGCGAGCCCCGGCAGGACCCCAACGCTCCGCCGCGCGCCATCCGTCATCGCCTCCCAGAAGAGCGCGCGTCGATCACGCACAAATTCAGCATCGCCGGCCACGAGGGCTACATCACTGTTGGCCTCTATCCCACCGGGCAACCCGGCGAAATCTTCATCAAGATGGCCAAGGAGGGCTCCACAGTCTCCGGCCTCATGGATGCCTTTGCCACCTCGGTCTCGCTTGCCCTGCAGCATGGCGTACCGTTGAAGGTGCTCTGCGAGAAATTCGCTCACACCCGCTTCGAGCCTTCCGGCTGGACCGGCAACGAGCAAATCGGCTACGCCAAGAGCCTGATGGATTACATCTTCCGCTGGCTCAATCTGCGCTTCCTTTCCGGCACCCAGTTGACTCTGTTTGCGGGACTCGCTCCGCAGGCGCCGCAACTCCCCGCCTCGCCAACGATCCTTGCCGACGACGAGCGAGAAGAGGAAGACCCGCTCTCGCAAAGTCATCTTGCCAAGCTTGCGGAACAGGTCGCCAAGCGGCTCAACCAGGTCAGCCCAGCCTCGCCCGAACCGGGCTACGCGCCTTCGTCCGCGGGCGGCGGCATTGCCCCGGAGACGCATGGTTGGCACAACCCGCCGTCCACCTCTCACGAGTCGCCTGAACTCAGAGACCGCGGCATCTTCCACGCCGCCGACGCCATGCGCGATTTGTACGATATGGGCGACGCCCCCAGTTGCAGCACCTGCGGCGCCATCATGGTCCGTAACGGCAGTTGCTATCGCTGCATGAGCTGCGGTTCCACGTCAGGATGTTCTTAGTGCAGTGTCTCAGGCAGGTCGTCTATCTAATTCGAGGCAGTCGAGTTCAGTTATAAGCGCCGGAGCAAAAATGGACCACAGGTCGGCGCGTGAGCGCCGGCCTGTGGCGGAGTAAAAGCAGATCGCCACGCCATCGAGACTGTCTCGGGAAGAATGGACTGTCGTCCATTCGCCTTTCCCAAGCTTGGCGACTGTCGGCAGAAAATCTGAGAACGTTAGACCCTGGACTGCACCTGTTCTAAGTTATTGTCTCTGGGTTATTATCCCCTGGCGTTTTACGCCGTCTGTAGGGCGACCGGAGATTGATTCCCGCGCTCAATCGTGGCAACTGGCGGTGGGAGCACCTTGGGAAGGGAGCAATATAGCTGCTTGCCACAGCGCTCAGCTGTTCGTCGAGCGTCGTTCAAGACCGCGAGTCGTCCTGTTTATCTCTGCGTCCAAACGCGCAACCTATCCGATGTCGAATATCGGGCTAGCAGTGCGTCGATCGCCATCCAACCCGGACCGAAGAAGAGAATCAGCAAGGATGCAAACCAAAAGGTGTATGGATCGGCATTGTAAAACTTCTCTGGGTCAGAGAGAATCTGCCCCAGCGCCTCGCGATCCGCGGTCACGAACGCTACCGACATGTTAAGGAAAAGCAGCAGCGCGACAATGCGCGATCCCAGTCCCAAGGCAAGCAGGACTCCGCCCGCAAATTCGACAAGCGCCACCACGACTGCGCTCAAATGCGGAGCCGGGATGCCAAGCGTCGCGAAGAAATCCGTTACGTGACCGAGGTTGTTCAACTTTCCCCATCCCGCCTGCGCGAATTGCCAGCCCCAGTAGAGGCGAATGAGGAGCAGGAGCGGCGCTTGCATCCAATGCAGACCTTTCACTGAATGATCGTATAAAGAGAAGCACAGCGCGAAGAGGCTTTTCATAGGACCCTTTCTGAAATGGCGGCTGTGAGCCGTGGAGAAGAGCAGAGCCAGCCCAGTTCGGTCCAGTTGCTGAACCAATCGCGCACACGGGCTGATTGCTCATCTGGATCTAACTCCGCATGCAGGAAGGCGGTTTCCAGAGCTGTCCCGAGAGAAAGCCCATTCGCCAAGGCCGTGAGCATTTCGTATTCCTCCCACTCGAGCCGCTTGTAATAGACCGAAAGATCGAAGCGATGAACGGCCAGCCAGGTGTCGCAGGGCTGAACTTCAGGTATCTCTTCATCCGTGGGGTGGCGCGTCTCCTCTCCGGTCGAATTGGTCGCTATCCAACTCCTGCGTCCTTGATGCACCTTCAGCACAAGATCGTCGACGGGGTAGCGTAACTCCAACAACCGCAGGTGAGGCTGCAGGGCGAGCCGTGCGTCTGTGTCGAGCGCCGCAATCTCCTCCGCGCCAATCGCAGGCAATTCGGCGAGATCGAATGCCTCGGCATAGGTCCACTCCAAGCGCGCCACGTCGAGGGCAAGTTCGGCGCGCTCTCCAGCGTAATCGCGGTGATCCGACAACCATGCAGGCAGGCTTGAACCGAGATTGCGCAGAGTAAAACTGCGTGAGGGATGCGCGGCAAGATACTGGCGCGACAGTTCTTCAAATCGCGCATGACCTATCGCTGCCTCCAGCGCGGGGAAATCCTCGGCGAGCGCGGCCATCACGCGAAACCAATATTGGCGGTTATAGATCTCAAGCCGCTCGAAAGCGCTTAGATGGCGGTTGGGCTTGATGTAGGCCGCCGCACGATCGCCCACGCTGGAGCCATCCGCGCACCGCGCCTGCATCGATTCATCGGCGGTGAGTGGACGCAAGACGTCCTCCATCATTCGCCTCTGAAAGGCAAGCAAGCTCATTGCAATACCTCCTGCAAATCCATCGCCGCGTCCAGATAGCGCTGCGCCTTCATGGCTTCGCTATACACCTCGTTGAAGGAGGGAATGCGGTCGTCCCATTCCAGAAGTGTTGGAGTGGGTCCGCAACGCTCAATGGCCCGGCCATAGAGTTGCCATACCGGATCGATGACCGGATGATCGTGGGTATCCAGAATGTACTTCTCGTAGCGACTGTGTCCTGCAATGTGAATCTGTGCAACTCGATCTGCAGGGATAGCATTCACATACACCATTGGATCGAATTCATGATTGACCGAAGAAACGTAGATGTTATTCACGTCCAGCAGAATTCCGCAGTCGGCGCGCTCCACGACCTCGTCCAGAAACTCCCACTCGGTCATCTCAGAGTCCGTAAACTCCGCATAGCTGCTGACATTTTCGACCGCAACAGGAATCTCCAGGAAATCCTGAACCTCGCGAATGCGCGCCGCGGTCTTCTCCACCGCTTCCCATGTATAGGGCAAAGGCAACAGGTCATGCGAGTATGTTCCATCGACACTGCCCCAGCAAAGATGGTCGCTCAGCCACGGAGTCCCGGTGCGCTTCACCAGGGCCTTCAGGCGGTTCAAGTGCTCGCGATCGGCAGGCTGCGCCGAACCAAAGTACATTGAAACGCCATGCTGCACCACGCGATACTGTTCAAGAATTCTGTCCAGAACGTGCAGCGGACGGCCCGCGTCGATCATGTAGTTTTCCGAGATGATCTCGAACCAGTCGACTACCGGCTTCTCGGTCAGGATGTGGTCGTAGTGCGGAATGCGGAGACCGATGCCGACCTCGTAATCTTGATAACTGTTGAACCTGTTTCCCGGCATGGCATTCCTCCGTCAAGCAATGGGCAGAGATGAACCCGACAAAAGGCAGATGCCTTCGATATGCGGCAGGGAACGGTTATCCGGTCCCTGCCGCAAAGCCATTCAGGAAGCTGTCGGCGGCTTGGAGCCGTCGGTAGCGCAACCACCTTTGCCCTTGCAACTGTTCTTCGCCTTACATCCGTTGTCACCGGACTTGCAGCCTCCCTTGCCCTTGCAATCGTTTTTGCCTTTGCAGGAGTGCTTGTCCTTGTCATCGAAGTTGACCGAGCGCAAGCCCGCATTGGCACTGGATATCTGCTTGCTGCCCGAATTGCTGGTCTGGGCCTGGGCGCGAACCGCGGTTCCGCTCAGAATGCCGGCGACTGCAGCCGAAAAAATCAATGTCTTAACGGTTTTGTTCATTGGGAAATGACCTCCATGGCTGGGTTATTTGTCTATTTTGCGGACCGCTCTCGAAGAACAGATCCAGGACGAACATTCAAAGTCTTGCGATAGATCGCGGCCGAGGCGCACAGCACCGCGACGGGGTTGGCATCTGCATCTTGGGAAAGGAGGCTGATCACGGCGACTCTCTTCTCACACCGCTTTGAGGAATGAAGGCCAAGAAGGTTACAGGAAAAGCAAAGAGAAAATCCAGCCTGTCGCGGAATATCTTCAGGACACCCTCGCGTCCAATCGGATAGCATCGAAGAGCATACAGAGGTGTCACTCAATATGGCGGATTCACAGGCAGTCGCGGTAAGAGCGCTCAACTGGACGGCAATCGGCTTTGCCATTCTGCAAAGCGTATGCGCCTTGGCTTTAACGCTGGCCACCGCGGGAACCCTCATCGGGATCTCGCTCCTTTCGGCCTTCTCGGGCTTCATGCGGGCGGCGGTTTCTTTTCACTCCGATGGGATTCGCTTGCCTATGATCGGCATCGCGCTGGCTGGAGCCTTGTTGAACCTGTGGGTGCTGGCGCGTCTTCGGCGCCTGCGCACCAATCCCGCCGGCGCGTGGCGCCGCCAGCCGACAGATCCGAGACAATTGAAGCGGGAGAAAGTACAACTAGCGGTCGCTCTGGCAACCATAGCCCTGGTTGCCATCGAGGCAGGTCTCCATTTCCACAATCATGGACATATATAGCGTTCAGGCTGGGTCTGTTTCCTCGCCGTGGATCGCTGCGTCCAGCCGTGCGTGCAACCGCTTGCTGAAGCCGGCCGGGATCTCGTAAACGCGCTCGTCGGCCATCAGCACGACAATATTACGCGTCGAGTCGATGGTTGCCGAGCAGATGGAGCAGTGCTCCAGATGCCGGTCGATCTCCTTGCGCAGATCGGGGTCGATCTCGCCGTCAATGTAGGAAGAGATGTGATCCCATACGTGTTTGCAATCAATCTTCATGACCACCCTCCCAACCACCCCTTGCCCTTGGGCGCATAACGCTTCAGGAGAGGGGCCAGACCCCTTTGCATCATGCGCCGCGCCCTGTGCAGCCGAACCTTCACTACGGTTGTCGTTACGCAGAGGCTGCGCGCAGTCTCCTCCATGTCCAGGCCTTCCATATCGCGCATCACCAGCACCTCCCGGTAGATGAGAGGTAGGCGTTCGATGGCTTTTTGCAGATGCTCACGAACCTCTTTTCGTTCCAGGACCTCGGAAGGAATCTCGCGCCAGTCGGTGAGCAGAGCCGGCGTGTAGTCGCCATCCGCCTCTTCGCCGATCGCGTCAATCGAGTCCTCGCGCAGGCTTTTCACCTTGCGCAGGCGACTGCGCCCCTCGTTGAGCGCAATGGTGATCAGCCAAGTGGAAAAGCGCGATTCACCGCGGTACTTCTCCAGATTCATGTAGGCCTGGATGACGGCTGTCTGCGCTGCGTCCTCGGCGTCGGCTTCATTTCCCAGCATTGAAAACACCATGCTGTAGAGAATCCGCTCGTAAGGGCGGATCAACTCATGGAAGAGATCGCGCTCGCCGGCAAGAATGCGCGCAATCAGCGCGTCTTCCCCCGCCTTCTCCTCGGCCTTGCGAATTATCTCCTCTTGCGTCATATCCCTGCCTGGGGGCGATTGAACAGAGTCTCGGTGCTGCCGAGCACCCTTCCCGTCTTCCCGTCCTGAAGGATGAGAATCAGCCGCATCTTCTCCGGCGTATCGGCCGCAAGCGGCAGGTTGAGCACAGAGCCCTTGAGCGGCGTCCCCACCCTGGCCAATTCTACCAACGAGCGTACCACCGCAACGTGATTCAGAATTCTGTCTGCGTTCTCACCTCGTATCACATGCGTCGAAGTGGTCTCGGCCGCCAGAACCGCAATGAGCCTCCCGCCTTGCCCAGAGCCCGTCTCAACAACTGCGCGCAGAGCGTTCCGGGCCACTTGCAGATTCTGTATCCGGATTTCGACAGGCGGATGGAGGTGCTCCTCAGCCGCAGCCTCTTGCACTGCCTTCGCGAGAGCTGCGGCGTCGCTGCCCACGAACTCCCAATGCCCGTTCACCACCATTTGCGGTGTATAGGGGCCTTCAAGGCGGAATTGTTCCCCATAGCGGCGCTGTCGCTCGGTCAGTTCCAGCTTGGAGAAGGGGTCTTTCCAGCCAAGATCGTTCCAATAGGTCACATGCTCGCTCAGAACGATGGCCTGAGCTCCCGCAATAAACTGCTGGCGATCAAGTCGTGCCAGCAAGGCATCCGCGGGTGGGCAGCTGGAGCAGCCTTCTGAGGTGAACAACTCAACCAGTACCGGCTGTCTGTCTGCTTCCGAACGTGCCCTTGGGCTACCGGCCAGAACAAGCGCGCAGACTGACACCAAAGCAATACGAATGATCGGGTTTATGCTTCCAGTTTTCATCCCGCATCCTCAACTGACACGACTGGGACGAAGCAAGGGGGCAATTGGTTACAAGAGAATCCTCCCAGGCCTTTTTGGAGCGGATGCTACGCGGCTCTGGGGCCACGCAATAGAGACTGACCTTAGAATGCAAAGCTATTCTCCTGCTATTTGCTGGCCTCTGAAAATTGTTTGAGCCGTCATCGAACTGATCCCGGGAACTTTTGTCAGATCAACTCCGAAGATCGGGAAAACCGCGCTGCGCAGGTTGAATCCGTGCGGCTCGCGGCCCTTTGCATCCTGTCTGGCCGAAGGCCCGTCGCGCGCTTTCCAGGTTCTACCCTGTTTGACCGCCTGCCATGGTCAAGTTCTTCGGCTAGCTGCTCCTGTTCACGTTCCTACTGCCAGAACGACAGGATGCGCTCGTTCACCAGGCTTCTGCCTTGCACACGTCCAGCCCTTGCAGCTGGCGCTGAAATCCCCGGATTCATAACGCCGCCTGCCGCCGCGAGGGCTGCTGAAGCGTCTTCATCGGGCTGTATGACTTCAACTAAAACACCGCTTTCTTGCAGTGTTTTCACTCCCTCGTCAAGTGAGACCAACTTCTTGTACGGAACGTTCGGGGGTGTTTTGAGCGCGAGAACCATCACCCGATCGAAGCCGATCGCCAGATCCGCGTTGTCAGAGGAATAGAACCCTCCGTCAATATAATGCTCGCCTTGAAACAACGTAGGCGGCCAACCGAAGGATGCGGTGCTGGCAATGACCGCGTCTACCAGATCGATGCCACTGTCGCGATCGAAGGCGCGTCGCTCTCCGGTTTCCGCATTCACCGTGACGATACGCACCCTTTTCTCCGGCCATGTCACCATCGGAAGCTGGGCCGCGACGATCTCCCGCCGGCTTGAGCCATTCCTGCCCGAAGCTGCCGCCACCGCCAACGATCCGATTCTTCGCATAATTTCAGTCCGGCTGCCGCCGGCTTCCTTCGCGCGAGCTACGCCGTCGAGAATCGCTGGCCAGTCAATTAAAGGAGGCCGCTCGGGAGACGGCGCGCCGGGTTGAAGGCGTCGTTGATATTCGTCTTCGTGCGCCGCACCGCTCGCAAGATGGAGCGCGACCCTGGAGCCGGAAGAGGTTCCCATAAAAAGGTCGGCGTTTCTGACGTCGAGACCCGCGTCCGCCATCCCTGTAATAAGGCCAGTCTCCCACGCGCTCGCAGCGAGGCCACCACCGGTCAGAATCAAGGCACGTCGCATACCCATCAGTTGATCATCTCCATGTGAGTAGAATACTTGAGGACTGGAGACGTTCTCGAATCGGTTTGGTCGTTTCTTTTCCGGATTGAAGGAGATAACTCGACACCTGCCAAACTTCAGCCCGCTGTCGAGCCTTTGGCCGAATTTGCTCAGGCCGTCAACGTGAATTACACCTTGGGCGTGGACTTGA
>CAZQPY010000129.1:0-8459 GCA_964595345.1 uncultured Occallatibacter sp. | reverse complement strand
CGCCGTTGAGGCTGGCCAGAATCGGAATCTTCACCGCTTCCTTGGCCTTGCGCAGGTAATCCAGATACACGTCCTGCGTCATGCGATAGTCGGTCAGGTCGGGCAAGTAGCCAAGCGACTCGGCGAACGATTCCGTACCACGCGACAGATCGTCGTCCAGCGCCTTGGACTCCAGCAGCAGCTGCTCTTCAAACAGCGAGCAGAGTACGACCGCCGATGCGCCGGAGTCTTCCATCCGGCGCACGTTGTCCAGCGACTCCGAAAGCGGAGTGGACGATACAACGATCGGTCCACTCAGCTTCAGGCCGAGGTATTCGGTTGAAAAGTCAATCATTCTGTGCCTCCGGCAGCCTGCGCTGCGGGTGTTTCTTCTTTCACTTCCTGCGGAGCAATGTGCGGCGTCTCGCCACGGCCCGGCATCGTTGCCCGGCCGGAGTATACGCGCCACTGGCGTTCCACGTCATCCTGCGCTTCCGCAAGCAGTTTGGCTGCCAGCTCGGGGTTGCTCCGGACAAGCATGGTGTAACGCGCTTCGCGGTAGGTGTATTCCTTCAGCCGGATGGCCGGCGCCTTCGAGTCCAGCTGGAACGGGTTCTTGCCCGATTCGCGCAGACCAGGGTTGTAACGCATCAGCGGCCAGTAGCCCGACTGGACAGCCAGCTTCTGCTGTTCCAATCCGTGCACCAGGTCGTAACCGTGTGCAATGCAGCTCGCGTAGGCGAGGATGATCGACGGCCCGTCGTGCGCTTCGGCCTCTTGGAAGGCCTTCACCACGTGGCTGTCGTTGCCGCCCAGCGCAACCCTGGCCACATAGACCGAGCCGTAGCTCACGGCTTCCATCGCCAGATCCTTCTTGCTGTTGCTCTTGCCGCTTGCCGCAAACTTTGCCACCGCGCCGCGCGGAGTCGACTTCGACATCTGCCCGCCGGTGTTCGAGTAAACCTCGGTATCCAGCACCAGCACGTTCACGTTCTTGCCCGAGCCGAGCACGTGATCCAGGCCGCCGAAACCGATGTCATACGCCCATCCGTCTCCACCCAGAATCCACACGCTCTTGCGAACCAGCGAGTCGGCGATCGCCAGCAGGTTCTTGGCGTCCGACGAGTCGTTGCCGGCAAGCTTTTGACGCAGGGCCAACACACGCTCGCGCTGTGCGTTGATCTCCGTCTCGCTCTTCTGCGGCGAATCCAGCAGTGCGGTTACCAGTTCATCGCCGATTACCGAGGCATTGCGCTTCACAATGGTTTCGGCAAAGGCCTTCTGCTGATCCAGTGCAATGCGCATGCCGAAGCCGAATTCCGCATTGTCCTCGAACAGCGAGTTCGCCCACGTCGGTCCACGGCCTTCCGCATTCTTCGCATAGGGCGTGGTCGGCAGGTTGGCTCCGTAGATCGACGAGCAGCCCGTCGCATTCGCGACATACAGGCGATCGCCGAACAGTTGCGTCAGCAACTTCACGTACGCCGTTTCACCGCAACCCGCGCACGCGCCCGAGAACTCGAACAGCGGTTGCAGAAGCTGCAGATCCTTCACCGCGGTGTGCGACAGCTTGCTGCGGTCCACCTCCGGCAGGCTCAGGAAGAAGTCCCAGTTCTTGCGCTCGGTCTCGCGCAGCGGAGCCTGAGGAGCCATGTTGATGGCCTTCTTGCTCGCGTCGCTCTTGCTCTTCACCGGGCACACATCCACGCATACGCCGCAGCCCGTGCAATCCTCGGGAGCAATCTGCAGCGTATAGCGGTCCTGCTCCATGCCCTTCCACTTCGGCTTGGCCCACGCAAAGGTCTCCGGCGCACCGGCCGCGGCCTCTTCGCTGTAAATCTTGGCGCGGATCACCGCGTGCGGGCACACCATGGCGCACTTGCCGCACTGGATGCAAAGGTCCTTGTCCCACACCGGAATGAACTGCGCGATGTTGCGCTTTTCGTACTGCGCCGTAGCGGTCGGGAATGCGCCGCCCGCGGGAATCGCGCTTACCGGCAGCAGGTCGCCATGACCGCCGGCAATCTGGCCCAGAACATCGTGCACAAACTTGGGAGCATTCGGAGAGATCGCGCCTACAATGTCGAACTCGGAGGTGACCGTCGTCGGCACTTCCACCTTTTCCAAGTGCGCCAGCGCCGCGTCTACCGCCTCGTAGTTCTTTGCCACAACCGCTTCGCCGCGCTTGCCGTAGGTCTTCTTGATGGCCTTCTTGATCTGCGCAATTGCTTCGTCCTTGGGCAGAACGCCGCTGATGGCAAAGAAGCAGGTCTGCATGATGGTGTTGATGCGATTTCCCATCCCTGCATCGCGCGCCACCTTGTAGCCGTCGATCACATAAAATTCGATCTTCTTGCGAATGATCTCTTCCTGCGCGGTCTTGGGCAGTTGAGCCCACACTTCGGCCGCGGAATAAATCGAGTTCAGCAGGAACACCGCTCCCGGCATCGCCGCTTCCAGAACGTCCATCTTCTCCAGGAAGCTGAAGTTGTGGCAGGCCACAAAACTGGCGCGGGTAATCAAATAAGTCGACCGGATCGGCGTAGGCCCGAACCGCAAGTGCGAGGTAGTCATCGAGCCGGACTTCTTCGAGTCATACACGAAGTAGCCCTGCGCAAAGTTGTCCGTCTCGCTGCCGATGATCTTGATGGAGTTCTTGTTGGCGCCCACCGTGCCGTCGGAGCCCAGACCGTAGAACAGTGCGCGCACCGTCCGCGGATCTTCCGTCGAAAAGTTCGGATCGTAGCTCAGGCTGGTGTGGCTCACGTCGTCGTCGATGCCGATCGTGAAGTGGTTCTTCGGTGCGTCCTTTACCAATTCGTCGAAGATGCCCTTGACCATCGCCGGAGTGAATTCCTTCGACGAGAGGCCATAGCGCCCGCCCACAACCAGCGGCTTCTTCGCGAACGGCAGTGTGGCTTCGTTCTCCGCCAGAACAGTCACAACATCCTGGTAGAGTGGCTCGCCTGCGCTGCCCGGTTCCTTGGTGCGATCCAGGACGGCAATCTTCTTCACAGTCGAAGGCAGCGACTTGATGAATGCAGACGTGTCGAAGGGCCGGAACAGGCGAACCTTCACCATGCCCACCTTCTCGCCATTCTTCACCATGGCGTCCACGGCCTCTTCGGCCGCTTCGGCGCCCGAGCCCATCAGGATGATGACCCGATCCGCATCCGGCGCGCCGTAGTAATCGAATAGGTGATAGGCGCGGCCGATCAGCTTGGCCACCTTGTCCATCACGTCCTGCACAATGCCGGGTACCGCCGCATGATAAGGTGTGCACGCTTCGCGAGCCTGGAAGAATACATCCGGGTTCTGCGCCGTCCCGCGAATGATCGGATTGTCGGGGCTCAGAGCCCGCTTGCGATAGTCGATGATGTGTTGATCGTTCACCAGTGCACGGATCGTCTCATCGCTGATCGGTTCAATCTTGCCCACTTCGTGTGAAGTGCGGAAGCCGTCAAAGAAGTGGATGAAGGGAATGCGCGATTCCAGCGTCGCAATCTGCGTCACCAACGCCATGTCGGCAACTTCCTGCACCGAGTTCGAGCACAGCATCGCCCATCCGGTCGTGCGGCAGGCCATTACGTCCGAGTGGTCGCCAAAGATCGAAAGTGCATGCGTGGCCAGGGTGCGGGCGGTTACGTGCATGGTCGCGGGCGTCAATTCGCCGGCGATCTTGAACATGTTCGGAATCATCAACAGCAAGCCTTGGGAGGCCGTGAAGGTGGTGCCGAATGCACCTGCCTGCAACGCGCCGTGTAGCGCGCCAGCAGCGCCGCCCTCGCTCTGAAGTTCTTCCACTACGGGCGATGCGCCCCAGATGTTCTTCTTTCCCTCTGAGAGCCACTGATCGGCCCATTCCGCCATCGGCGACGAGGGCGTGATCGGGTAGATGGCGACTACTTCGGAAAGACGATAGGCTACCGAGGCAGCTGCCTCATTCCCATCGAGGATAACCATTTTCTTCTCACTCATTCGTTTTGCCTCATAGAGCGGCCGGGCGCGACACAACCGCGATACAAGTCTCTTCCGTCGGGGGGGTAAAGCGGCTGTGATGAGAGACACATGGCGGGATGAGCGTCCCATATCATGAACTTAAATTCATATAATGCACAAACGCCGGTCTTCAGCCCGCAGTCTCCTGTTGTTTCCGTCGTGCCGGGTGTCCACGGTCCCGATGATCTTTCCAAACCAAGCTGAGGGTGCCCCCGGTCCCCCGCTTTTGGGGACCGGGGATAGTGGCCACATTTTCCTCGTCCGTTGACTCTGAATAGGTTCCTTGAGGCGAGTGGCGACCCGGTGAATTCCATCGATCCTTTGGGGGCTGGATTGGGGGCTGGATTGGGGGCTGGATGCGATGCGTGAAGCTCAGCCCCCCGCCCCCGTCAAGCCCAGCACCAGCGCCTCCCATTCCTCCTCCAGCGAGGTTCGATGAAACTCCCGCCCCGCCCGCGCATACCAATATTCGGCATTCCCTAGCGCGCCCTCCTTGCGGTGCAGGTACGCATGCACCGCCATTCCCTCTTTGCTCTCCAGTTCGTCCACCAGCGAGTGAGCGCGGCCCCAATCCCCTTGCGCGTCCCACCACAGCGCCGCCAGCGGTGCAGCCCACTCATCCGGTGGCGCATCTTCCAATAAAACTTTCCTGAATTCGTGGATCTCCATGAAATACCTCCGCATCCTGCTCCATCCAAGCCCAATGAAGCCGCCACTTCAGCCTCGCCTTCGCAAAATCCCCAATATGGTGATTTAAATCACATCTAGAATCTCTCGCGGCTGATATAAACCAATCATTCCGCCGATGAATTGAGACAATGGATCCAGGAGAATACGAGGGGAAGCACGAGTCCCCCGTTCCCGTTTGCACTCCTGTGCCCAAAATCGGATCCCGAATTCGGACCAAATCCGGTTCGTTCCAGCGTTTGCAGCATCGGCCGTTCTGATCGTATACTCAAACTACGACCATTACAGTCGTAATTTAAGCCCTGTAATTTCGGCAGTCTCGGAGTCTGGCGGTTGAGCGTGTTGAGTGAACTGAAAGTTGGCGAGACGGGGGTGCTGGTGGCCCTTGACCTCCCTGAATCCGTACAAAATCACCTCATGCACATGGGGTTCGTTCCCAACGCCTTCGTAACTGTTCTCCGCCGCGCCCCGGCGGGCGATCCCACTGTCTACGGCATCGACGGCATGGAAATCGCCCTGCGCCGCGAAACCGCCGCCGCCATCCAGGTTCTCACTTCCACTGAAAAAGCGGCCGAAAAGGCCAAAGCTGACGGCTTGACTCTGCTTGAGGCCGCCCTATGAGCGGCTGCTGCACTCCCGCGCCTTTTGTCCCTCCCGCTCCTTTGCCGCACTCGGGAGCGCTGCGGACGGTGGTGCTCATCGGCCCTCCCAACGCCGGTAAGTCCACCCTTTTCAATCGCCTCACCGGACTCCGCCAGAAGGTCGCCAACTATCCCGGCGTCACCGTAGAGCAGCACATGGGCCTCATGGCCGGTGTGGGCCGCGATGACCTCACCCTCATCGACCTGCCCGGCATCTACTCACTCGACCCCTACTCCGAGGATGCCCGCGTCTCCATCGACGTGCTGCGCGGCAACATGCCCGGTACGCCCCGGCCCGATGCCGTTCTCCTGGTTCTCGACTCCCTGCACCTGACCCGCCAGTTGATGCTGGCCGCTCCGGTCCTCGCGCTTGGCTTGCCCACCCTGGTCTTGCTCAACATGAGCGACCTCATGGACGCCCGAGGCGGCGCCGTCGACACCCTCGAGTTGGCTCGTGAACTCGGCACTCCCGTGGCCCGCATCAGCGCTGTCACCGGCGCAGGCCTCGAAGCCATCTCCCTCTTCCTGCACAGCCAGACGCCGCGACTCGGCGCATCGCCGCTTTCCCTGCCTGTGCTCGGCAATGCGGCCAGCACCCATACCTGGGCTGCCCAGATCAGCCACCGTACCGGCTACCATGCTCCGCTTTCCGCCGAGAACACCCGCAAGCTCGACGATGTTCTGCTCCACCGCGTCTGGGGACCGCTCCTCTTTCTCTTCGTCGTTGTCCTCGTCTTCGAGGTCGTCTTCGCCGTCGGCCAGCCGCTTTCCGACGGATTCGGAGCCATCCTCGCCCAAATCGCCAATCTCGCCCGTCCCCTGCTGCCCAGCGGATGGATTCAGTCCCTGCTTCTCGACGGCGCGTGGAAAGGCATCTCTTCGGTCCTTGTCTTCCTGCCCCAGATCTTGTTGCTTTTTCTCTTCATCGGAATCCTCGAAGACTCCGGTTACCTGGCCCGCGCCGCGCTCATCGCCGACCGCGTCATGCGCACCACCGGGCTGAATGGCAAGGCTTTCATTCCCCTCCTCTCGGCCTACGCCTGCGCCGTCCCGGCCATCATGGCCACCCGCACCATCGAGAACAAGCGCGACCGCTTCGCCACCATTCTTGTCACGCCCTTCATGACCTGCTCGGCGCGCCTGCCCGTTTACATGTTGTTGATAGCGGCATTTATTCCCAACACCGTCTACCTGCACGGCGTTCTGGGCCTGCGCACCATCGTCATGCTCAGCCTCTACGTGGCCGGCTTTGCCGGTGCCATGACCACCGCTTGGTTACTCAAGAGTTCCATCCTCAAGTCTAACGACGCGCCCTTCATCCTGGAGTTGCCGCAGTACCGCATGCCCACCCTGCGCTCGCTGGCCCTGCGCCTCGTCGATCGCGCCCGCGTCTTTCTGCGCCAGGCAGGCACCGTCATCCTGTGTGTCACCCTCGCGCTTTGGGTTCTGGCTCACCTGCCTGTGATCCCCACCGCATCCGGTGGCGTCACCGCGCCCGAGCTTGCGGACAGTCTCATCGGTCGCCTCGGCCACCTGATTGAGCCCGCCATCGCCCCGCTCGGCTTCAACTGGAAGATCGGCATCGGACTGCTCTCCAGCGTATTGGCCCGCGAAGTCATGGTCAGCACCATGGGCACGCTCTATGGCGCGGACGCCGAAACCCACTCCCAAAGCCTCCAGACCGCCCTCCACCACGACATGACGCTCGGTGGCGCGCTGGCCTTGATGATCTTTTTCGCCTTCGCCATGCAATGCACCTCCACCATGGCCGTCGTCCGCCGCGAGACCAACAGTTGGAAGTGGCCTGCCATTCAGTTCCTCTACATGCTCGCCATGGCCTACGGAGCAGCCTTCCTGGTCAATCACATCACCATGGCCTTTCTCTAAGGTACTGAATCCAAATACAACCCAATAAAGCACCCCGTCATCCTGAGCGACCCTGAGCGTAGCGAACGGGAAGCCGAAGGACCTGCGTGTCGAAAGCCCCAGCGGGAAGCTGCATTTGCATTTCCAGAAGGATTCCACGCCCCCTGACTCAGGAAACGATGCCTGTCTACACACTTTCTTCGCCCATGGATGGCATCACAATACGCCGTTCTATACCTGATTCAATGCATGACCAGCCCACATCTACCTGACTGGAAATCGCGATTCATGCGGTCGCTCAGGTCGACATTGCATACAATGTGCAAACAAAGAACGTCCGTTCTCCTCCATCTGAAAATGTCGATGTACTTCCAAAATCGTCTTGGAAGTGGTCCAGCTTCAGTCGCGCCGCAAAATAGCTCACGGAATTCAGAGGACCTGCCAAGTGGGAGCTATGCCCCGGCCCTTCGCCATTTAATAAATGTCGTCCTCAATCTCGAATCCATCGGCTGGTTCGGTCGACGCTCCCCCTCCCTTTTCTTTATGGGCCAAGCGGAGCTTTCCAATCTCCAGGAGTTCGTCGATCAGGTAGCGGATCTGTTCTTCCTTGCGGCTGCTCACTTCCAGAAACTGGATGCCCACTGTATCGTCGTCGACCCGCCGCACCTCGGCGGGCAGGCGAAGCCGCAAATCGCGCACGGTCAGCTGCACTTCAAGCGACTGCCACAGTTTGGCCGGGATCTTCGTCTCGCTTGTGATGCAGCAGCCGCCCAGGCTCAGATTGATCAGTGTCCCCACGATGCGCGGACCATCCGGCAGGATTTTGAACTCGCCCACCCCTTTGCATCTGAGGCGAGGGTGCGCTCGGCGCTCCCGCAGGCTGCCCGCGAATTCGGATTCCAGCTCTCCGGATTCAAACCGGTGAGAGTCCATGTCTATCCCCTTGATCGACGAAAATCGGAACCGCCCTTGTTCTCCCTGCACGGCGTCCGATCCACAATCGAGCGCCATGCCCGGTTGCCGACGGTTCCAACCTTATCGGCATATTTTGTAGAGAATACAGCCTCGAGAACCCTGCATTCAAAGATTATGAGAAACTGGAAGGGAAGCATTTCCCAGAGGCCGACCGCTCAAGCGCGGGCCTCCGAACCTCAGACTCAACTCAGCGATTCGACCCAATCTTCGGTCCATCCGACGTTTTGGGCGGCTTGCGGCAGCCGATACCTCACTATGGGCCGCCTATAGGAAAAAAGCATGCTCAGTGTCAGCAACGTTACCATGCGCTAC
>CAZQPY010000128.1:0-8732 GCA_964595345.1 uncultured Occallatibacter sp. | reverse complement strand
TAGTCGGAGACGACGCCCTCGCCGCCCTTGCCGCCGGTGGCGCCGACGCCGTCGCCCTGGGTGTAGATGCCCCACCACTTGGAATAAAAAGATTCCCATTCCGGCGTGACGCTCGCGCGGCCCTCGCGGGCGAAGGTGCGGACCTCCTCGAAGGCCAGAAAGGGGTTCTTCTCGCGCTTAAGGCGTTCGGCGCGCTGTGCGCCGCTTTCCTTTACGGGAGCGGGACTGGCTGATTCGGGTGATACAGGGCCGGCGGGGACTTTGGGGACTGAAGTCATTTTTGCCTCAATAGTGGGATTCAGAAATGAAATAAGTTGCAAAAACACGAAACCCACGACAGCTGGAGCTGTATCGCGGGCCTGCAGGAAGCTTGGATTTCGCTCGGATGCTCAGAACAAGGCTACCTGTGCGCGCGACAAAGCGGAGAGCGACGACAACAGGGGAACCTCTGCATGAAGGGATGATATCCGCTCCCGCGCTCCGAAAGCAAACGGAGGGCGGCGGGGAGAATCCGCCTGCGCCGGTCAATCGGTCGGGATCTCGACGCAAGAGAAGCAAAACGGCAAGAGAATCAACGCATTCTCATCCTTTTCACGCGGTAGAAAACCGTCAACGCGGTCACCGAACCGCAGGTCAGCAGGCTGGCGGCCATGCCCAGAATCAGCGACAGGTCGTGCTGAAAGGCTCCATGCACGATGCCGATGGCCTGAAGGACGCTGAAACCGCCAAAGGTGATGAGCGAGATCCCCTCATCGGACTTTTTACGCCAGACGGCCAGCACTTGGGGGACAAAGAGCAGGGCATTGCATCCCAGCCCGAGCCCGAAGATCACGGCCACGATTTCCTTCATTGCCTGCGCCCCTCCGAAGGGGATTTCTCATTGCTTGAGATGCAGAAGCCCCTGGCGGTCGACGATGTTTCCGTCCATCAGGATGGTGGAGATGCGGCGGGCGTTCCATATGTTTACTGTGGGATCGGCATCCAGGATCAGGATATCGGCGCGCCGTCCGGGGGTGATCTGCCCCAGCTCGTTCCACCCGAATTCGAGCGAATAGTTATTGGTTGCTGCGGCCAGCGCCTCGCGCGGGCTCAGGCCGAGCCGTACCAGCATTTCCAGTTCTGTATGCATCGAAATGCCGGGCATGGTTCCTTGCAGCGGCGATCCGGAGGCTGCCAGATAGTGAGGATAGGCTCGGAAGATGGTCTGATTGATGCGCCAAAGCCGCATAGCCGCTTGGTCCGCCTTCTTGCGTAGGCTTTCCTCCTCATACCTCTGGCCAGCGGCCGGCAGGTGGCGGGTCCAGGAAGGCAGCGGATACGAGAGCTCACCGGTTGCCGGGTCGGGAGGCTGGCTGAGATGAGCCGGGTCCAACAACGATGCCGCCGGCTCTTTCCACAGGTTTCGGTGGCCGGGGAGGTTCAGAAAATAGGTGCTGAAGGTGGGCATCAGCGCCGCATGATGCGCCGCCAGCAGGCTTGCATAGGTCCGCAGGTGGAGATCGGTGGGAGGCAGGCGCTGACTGTAGTCGTAAGCGGTCGCGGCGGCGCTCCCTTCCGAGTCGTCCACCAGCGGCCGCTGCAACTCCTCGGGGATGACCCCCAACTCATAGCGGCCCATGTGCGGCAAAGCGTCCACTCCGGCCTCGATGGCCACAGCATAGGGTGTGGATACAAACTCCCCGTAGGTGACCAGCCCCATTTGGTGAGCGCGGGCAATGATCCATTGGGTATTGACTGCGGTGAGGTTGTGGCCGAGCTTCAGCACCCGCGTTCCCAGCTTTGCGGTGTCGATCAGTTGCCGAGCAGTATCTTCCGGGCTCAGTTCGGCGGGCCGCACGCCTTCGCGCAGTTTGACCGGCCAGCCCTCTCCGGCGCCTTGACGCGTCATCCCGCGCAAGCCGACATGATAAGTCAGCAAACTCCAATTGTCGGTGGTCCCGATCGAATCCATGGGATAAACGTGGGGGCTGGGACTCGCGGCAAAGTCCACAAATCCGCTGCGGCTGTCGCTGGAAGCCACCACGGTGGTGACGCCCATATAAAGAAAGGCATTGGCCTGCCCCTGGGTGCTCATGCCCGCGTAGCCGTCCACCAGGCCGGGAATCAGAAACTTTCCGGAACAATCGATGACTCGTGCGCCCTTGGGGATGGAGACAGCCATGCGCGATCCCACATCGATGATTCGCCCATCGCGCACGATCACAATGGCGTCGGGAATGTCCTTTGCCGAGTGGCCCCAGTCGGTCAGATCGACCACGGTTCCGCCGGCCAGAACCAGTGGGATGGACATCGGAGGCCGGGGAGTCAGCGTCGGCACCTGTGCGAGTGTCGGCGCGGCCAAAAAGGCCCATCCCCCGATCCAACAAAGAAAAAGACTTACTCGTCGCATAGGATTTTAATCTTCAAAGGATTGTCGCACAGCGATCCGGCAGAAAGCATAAGCAAACCGTCTGAGTGAGTCACCGGTGGGTCAATTTCTGGAGAATACGTAACGGTGTGCCTTTCACGCCTGAATAGAAAAATGCAAATTCGGCAAACGAAGGTTGAGAGGAAACAGGCCCAGGCCTAAACAGGCTGCGAAAAACTAAATGCGTCTGGCTTTGTAACAGGGCACGACTTTAGTTGTGCCGATAAAGCCAATAGAATGAAATGGGCTTTAGCCCCTGTGAACGCGCACTCCAGCGAACCATCCGCATGCGGGCCTTTTTCCGCAGCCTGCCAAGGCCTTGCTCCACCCGCAAAGACAGAACTCCATCGCCAATACAGATCCGCTCCGAAGAGACTGAGTCTCAAACGGTTTCATCCAGCCGCGCGGCAGCAACGCTGTCGGGCCACTGCTACGACGCGGCGGGCACGCAACAACACTGTCAGTGTGCCACCAGCGCCTGTCTCTTGCGCAGCAAGGGCAGCACTTGTTCCAACGCCGCGTCCACGCTCAATCCGTGACGGATCCGCAGCTGCTCCACTTTGCCGTGCTCGATGAACTGGTCGGGCCAACCGATGCGCACCACTGGAACGGCGCTGGCCTGCTCTTCCAACACCTCGGCCACTGCCGAACCGAAGCCGCCCATCTTTACATGGTCCTCGATGGTGATAAATGCGGCCACTCGACCGGCATATTCGGCGATAACGTCACGGTCGATGGGCTTGATGAAGCGTGGGTTGATGACTGCGGTCGAGAAACCTTCAGCCTCCAGTTTCTGTGCAAGCTCCCGGGCCATCTCCACCATTGGCCCGAGGCCGAAGATGGCAACGTCCATGCCGTCCATGAGCACCTCGGCCTTGCCCAGCGGAATCGCTGAGGGCTGCGCTTTGCGCGCCACGCCGGCCACGGTTCCGCGCGGATAGCGGATGGCGCTTGGCCCCGGCAGTTCGAAGGCAGTCTTCATCATGTCGGCCAACTCATCCTCGTCTTTGGGTGCCATCAACACGATGTCCGGCACGCTGCGCAAGTAGGCGATGTCAAACAGCCCGTGGTGGGTGGGCCCGTCGTCCCCAGAGAGTCCGGCCCTGTCCATGCAGAAGACCACCGGAAGTTTTTGCAGACATACATCGTGCACGATCGGATCGAAAGCCCGCTGCAAGAAGGTGGAATAGATGGCGCAGACCGGCCGAAAGCCGCGCGTCGCCATTCCCGCCGCAAAGATCACCGCATGTTCCTCGGCGATGCCTACGTCGAAGTAGCGCTTGGGATGGACGTTACGGAACAGGTCCAGCCCGGTGCCGCTGGGCATGGCGGCGGTGATCGCGACAATGCGGTCGTCGGTGCGCGCCAATTCGGCAAGCGTCGTGGCAAAGACTTCGGAGTAAGTCGGCAGCCCGGCAGGGGCGGTCATTCCGGTTTCGGCGTTGTAGGGCCCGAGGCCGTGAAACTTCTTCTGTCCGTCGAGCGCGGGCTGGTAGCCGCGCCCCTTCTGCGTGAGCACATGCAGCAGCACCGGCCGGTCCAGAGTCTTGAGGAACTTGAACGTCTCGATCAGCAAAGGCAGGTTGTGCCCGTCGATGGGACCGAAATACTGGAGTCCGAACTCCTCAAAGATCAATGAAGGCCATAGCAAGCCTTTGGCCGCTTCTTCCGCCTTGCGGGCCATGGTCATGGCGGTCTTTCCGCCGAAGCGCTCGATGATGCGGGCGGCGGAATCGTGAATGCTGCGGTAATGCTCGTTGGTCACAATGCGGTGGAAGTAGCGGGCAATCGCGCCCACATTGCGGTCGATGGACCACTCATTGTCGTTGAGCACCACGATCATGCGCTTGGTCTGCTCGGCGATATTGTTGAGTGCCTCGAAGGAAATCCCGTTGGTGAACGCGGCGTCGCCGGCGACGGCGATGACGTGTTCCTTGCCCCCGGCCAGATCGCGGGCCACAGCCATTCCCAGCGCGGCCGAAAGAGCGGTACCGGCGTGCCCTGCGCCAAAGGCGTCGTGCTCGCTCTCGGTGCGCAGCATGAAGCCATTGAGGCCGCCCGGCTGGCGAATGGTATCCAGGCGATCCAGCCGCCCGGTCAGGATCTTGTGGATATAGGACTGGTGGCTGACGTCAAAGAGCAGCTTGTCTTCCGGGGTATTGAAGACCGTGTGCAGCGCCATCGTCAATTCGACCACGCCAAGATTGGGGCCCAGGTGGCCTCCGGTTTTGGCGAGTGTCTGAATCAGGAATTCGCGGATCTCCTCAGCCAAGGCCGTCATCTGCGTAGCAGAGAGGCATTTAAGGTCGGCTGGCGAGTGGATGGTCCCGAGCAAAGTTCCCATGCGTTCCCTTCCCCCGGAATACCGCCGGGTTACCATGAAAAAAGCCCCCACGTGACCGGGGCCTTTCAAGCGAAAACCACCAGCATCAAGTATACCCAATGTGCTTATTTGGACGGGGAAGGGTATGGTCCTGCAATCGGCGAATCCGCGCAGCAATGGAAAGAATCCGGCGCGCACCCCGCAGCGGGCTGACCCGCGCCGGCTCCGGTTTCAAACCAATTCAGTTGGTTTTGATAGTGATCGGTGGGTATCCGCTGCTTCGCGCGGACTGTCCGTCTTGACGCGATCCTCGTTGTAGGATGGGCAGATAGATTCCATTGGGCTTCGCGAGGGCTGAAATCATGATCGTTCTCTCTTCAAAATTCACCGTCGGGGCTTTTGCCGGGATGCTGTTTGCCGCCTTTCTGGCAGTTCCCGGGGTCGCCAAGGCCCAGCTTGCTTTTCCCGGCAACCCTGCCGCGTCGGCGCCGAATCCGCTTTCCGATCCCACCGCCAACCCGGGAAAGGTTTTGCTTTACGATCTTGAAGCGCGCTTTGCCAAAGATGTCCTGGAGCGGGGCGGAGCAGCCTTTGCCGCCTGGTTTGCCGATGACGGTGTGGCGCTGGGGAACGGAGCGGCTCCGCTGGTGGGGAAGGTTGCGATTGCAAAATCCGCCGCATGGTCGCCCAAGGTCTATCAACTCTCCTGGACTCCCACCGACGCACTGATGGGACCCTCCGGCGACATGGGCTACACCTGGGGACATTTCGAGGGACACAGCAAGGACGCCAACGGCAATCCGGTCACCATCACCGGCCGCTACATGACCATCTGGCGCAAAGGGCCCGATGGCCAGTGGAAAGTGGTTCTGGACGCCGGAGCCAACGAACCGGCGAGTGCCGGAGATTGCTGCAAGCTGCCATAGGCACCTGCGCACACCTGCGTTGCGGCAGCCGCTTCGCGCGGCCGGTGCTAGAGCGAAGCGCGGGTTGGGGCTCGGTTCGGGGGTGCAAGGGCCAGTCTTGCCGCCGAGGATCCGAATCGCAGGCCAAATGCCAGAAGCCCGGTCAGGTCCCGGCCGGGCTTCCAAAGCCAATCTCTGGCTATCAATTTGGCAAGATTCAGCTTGTGCTCTTCACCCGCACCACGGTGATCTTGGCAAAACCCTCTTCAAACGCCGGCGGTTTCAGCTTTTCGGCCATCTTGCGCATCACCTCTTCGCTAACCATTCGATCGCGCTGGCTGTTGCGTTCCAGGCAAACATCGAGCGGCACGTCGAAGAAGACGCCCTGCACTTCGTAGCCAAAGCTGATGGCCATCTTGATCCACTGCCGCCGCTCGTGGATGGAGAGGTTGGTGGCGTCCACGTAGTTCCACGGCATGCGGGCGATAAGTCGGGCGCGCAGCAGGGAGCGGAGGGTACTGAAGACCAGTCCCTGGTAGCGCTGTTCCTCCACATCGTCAAAGAGGATGTTGCGCAGCAGATCGCTAGACAACGGGGTAACGCCGCGACGCCGGAACCAGGTGGTCTTTCCGGAACCCGGCAGGCCGATCGCCAACACCACATATCCCTTGGGAGCCTGCGGCGATTTTTCTGCAGTCTCGGTGCCGACCGCCGCATTGGTGGGCAGTTCGGGCTGAGTTTCCAACTCCAGCTTGCCGGTGCCGGTTGGTTCGACCCATTCCTGGCGAGGCGGACGCTGCGGTCGCGGGGGCCGCTGTTCGGAAGCGGATTCGGGACGCTGCGCGGGGGCTCGATGGGCCGGATTGGCATGCTCTGGCGTCTTCTGGGCCACAGGCTTGAGCGCGGGCGGCTTGGGGAGCGGAGGCGGCGCTGGCTGCGAACGGCCTGGCGCAGATGGTCGCGCAGATTCTTGCGCGCGCGAGGGTGGCAACTCGTCCGGGTAGAATGGCACCAGCGGAGCGAGTTGATTCGTAGGAACTTCCTGACCGATTTTTCCGGTGGATTCCGAAGTGTTGGGAGCGCGTCTGGAACGTCTTCTCATGCAGCCTTCACAACTTCCGTAGTGTTAACGGGATACCATACTTGTATGGGATGCGGCAACCACTGTGCACCCCGTCACATACGATCCTATACCCGATCCGGCACACTATTCATGCCCGGGTCTCTGCGCAGTCAACACAGGAATGCAGCAGAATTTCGTTCCTGTAGACGACAGTGATAGGATCATGAGTTTGGTGGAATTGCCTGCTGGGGTCGATCCAGCCGCACAGCATTTCCGATTCTGCTCATTACGGAAACCTCAAGCTTGAGTGGCTTTTTTCTCTGGAAAAGGCCACCTTGGAAGATCTGAAAATGGCAACATGTGAATCGGAAATGCTCTAAAAACCACATGTTCAAACCACAGCCTCACCCAAACCAAGGAGAAGAAACACATGGCAGTAAAGGTTGGTATCAATGGCTTCGGCCGCATTGGCCGTAACGTTTTTCGCGCTGCTCTTGGCAATCCCGAGATTGAATTTGTTGCCGTCAACGATCTGACCAGCCCGGCCACTCTGGCCCACCTGCTCAAGTACGACTCGATCCTGGGCAACCTGAAGAACGAGATCACCTCCGGCGAAGATTTCATCTCCGTCGATGGCAAGAAGATCAAGGTTTTCTCCGAGCGCGATCCCGCCAAGCTGGATTGGGCTTCGGTAGGCGCGCAGATCGTGGTCGAATCGACCGGTTTCTTCACCGATGCCAACAAGGCGAAGGCCCACCTCGGCACGACGGTCAAGAAGGTCATCATCTCGGCCCCCGCGACCAACGAGGATGCCACCCTGGTTCTGGGCGTCAACGACAACACCTATGATGCCGCCAAGCATAACGTCATCTCCAACGCCAGCTGCACCACCAACTGCCTGGCGCCGGTTGTCAAGGTTCTGCTCGCTCACTGCGGCATGGTCAGCGGCATCATGACCACCATCCACAGCTACACCAACGACCAGGTCATTCTGGACACGCCGCACAAGGATCTGCGCCGCGCCCGCGCCGCTGCCCTCTCCATGATCCCCAGCTCCACTGGCGCAGCCAAGGCCCTGAAGCTGGTCATCCCCGAGACCGCCGGCAAGCTGGACGGCTTCGCCATCCGCGTTCCCACGCCCAACGTCTCCATCGTCGATCTGACCTTCATCTCTGAGAAGACCACCGACGCCAAGGCCGTCAACGCTGCTCTGAAGGCTGCTGCCGAAGGCGAACTGAAGGGCATTCTCGGCTACGACGAGAACCAGCTGGTCAGCTCCGACTTCAAGGGCAACCCGCTTTCCTCGATCGTGGACGCCCCCCTGACCAAAGTGGTCGGCAACAGCGTCAAGGTGCTCAGCTGGTATGACAACGAATGGGGCTACTCCAACCGCGTTGTCGACCTGATCGGCTTCCTGGTTTCCAAGGGGCTGTAAGCAAAGCAGGGAACAGGGATCAGGGAACAGGGATCAGAAGGCAGCTTTCCGGCCTCCGCTCACTGAACTCTGGTCCCTGTTTTTCTGAACCCCGCTCTTGATTCCTGAATAGGCTGGGTGCCCCAGGTCCCTCGCTCTTGGGGACCTGGGAAAGCACGAACCGCAACCCGCAGGTCTTTCTGATCCCTGACCCCTGATCTCTGAACCCTGTTCTCAGAACCCTGGCGAGCCATGATCCGCAAAAACATTCCCGGCACCTCTCCCTACGAGCCCATCATCGGCTTTTCCCGCGCCGTGCGTGTGGGGAACACCGTTTATCTCTCCGGCACCGGCCCTGTCGGTGCGGACGAACTTGACGCTGCGGGCCAGACTCGCCGTATCTTCGAAATAGCAGCCGATGCTCTCGCCCAGGCCGGCGCAAGCTTTGAAAACGTCGTCCGCACTCGCATCTACCTGGCCCACGCCGAAGATTGGGAAGCCGTCGGACGCGTTCATGGCGAATTCTTCTCTATCATCCGTCCTGCCTCCACTATGATTGTGGCCGCGCTGCTGAATCCTGCCTGGCGCGCCGAAATCGAGATGGAAGCCGTGATCCCGGA
>CAZQPY010000127.1:0-9759 GCA_964595345.1 uncultured Occallatibacter sp. | reverse complement strand
ATCGAACCCGCGTGTACAGGTTTTGCAGACCTGCGCGTTAGCCACTTCGCCATCGGCGCTTTTGGAACACTTACCCCTGACAGTGCGATCTGAAAATTGACAGCCAGCCGCAAAAACAAAAAACCCACCACGCCTGCTGGCGGGTGGGTCGTCTGGATTCAGGATTCTGTTTCGGAATCTATCCCAGCGAACACGCCCGCGCACGGCAGCTCTGACAGCTGCACAGACACATCGCGGGAGTGAAGAAATGAGCCATTGGATTCCTGAAACGCCGAGCGCCAACTCAAGGAGAACTCGGCGAATGTTGGTAGCCTAAATCGATATCTGACGCGTGTCAAGCGATTCTGTGAATTTGCAGGCACCTTTCATGCCAATCAAATCAATATTTGCGTTCACCGCTTGAACCGTGCTCACGCAGATGAACAAGATGCTTGTAGCCCTGGTGCGCGGGATCCTTTGCGATGGCTTCGCGCTCTTCCGTGTAGGCGCGCACATCGGAGCTGCCGCATAGTCTGCGGCCTCGCCCTTCGAGTATTGAGCTTGCTAGCAGGAATAGAGAGATATTGATCTCGATCGGACCTCAGGTTGTTCATCGTCCGAATTGGGTGTACCCAACCCGGACATCTAGCAATTGACAGTCCAAGTGTAATTTTCCGTCCAGATGAAGTCCCTGCTTCATTTACTGACATCCTCAATACAACTCCATAGAATTCAATCTGACATTCTGGACGCATCTTGGCAACGATAAGCGGTTTTATCGTGGCCTAGCCACTTGGTAGGCTAACTGGCCATCAACAGATCCAGTCCTGGCACCCCGCGTCAGCTTTCT
The DNA here is from genome assembly GCA_964595345.1 of uncultured Occallatibacter sp. GTDB lineage: Bacteria > Acidobacteriota > Terriglobia > Terriglobales > Acidobacteriaceae > Telmatobacter. The sequence continues at coordinate 8,930 of CAZQPY010000127.1, read as the reverse complement.
TGGTGGACCAGTTGAGGTGTGCGGTCAGTGTTCCACGATGTGCAAGCCATGCACCTTGCCGTTTGCTGGAGAGTGCCATGCTTTGTCCCAGACGGATCTGCTTTCTTCTTCGGATCGCGGCCGTCACAGTCGACGGGTCAAATGGGAAGCGGAAAATGAGTCATGTTCCCGCCTTTTCAGCGTTTTTACACCGGAAAACCAACGCGAAGATGACTTGAACGAAGCAACTGCAGCGGCGGGCGCATTCCCGTGCGGCTGACCCGCATTTGAGCCTGCCGGGGTAGTTTTGTTCGCAGAGAAGGATGATTCTCTGTGAACCAACTACGTCAGCTCATGCTTGAAGGGGTGCAGCGCCGCAACTTCGCCGCCACAACCATTAGCACAACGGCTTCATCTGATCGATTCTATCCAATCGTCTCCCTTTCACCCCTGAGTAGATTCGACCACGCCACCCATGCCACAAAAAAGGAGTCTGCGAAGGCGACATTATGCGCCAAACAGGTCACAAATCGTCCGAGATGCTTGCCAAGTACATCCGCATCGGCGAGATGTTTACCCGCTACTCCGGCGCCGAGCTCGGCATCTGACATCTGAGAAAAAGAGCTTCACCGCGACCGTGTGAAGAAGTTCGACTTTGAAAAACCTGCCGTGGAAGGAGGGTTTTCGAAGCCCCTCGTCAATCGCCGTATACCTGAACTGCCGGATGCCATCCCGGCAGGCTTGAACCAGAATTCGTTCGAGCAAACGGTGGTGAGCGCGCTCAAGCAACAGATTTGCTAGAAGTGTGAGAGCGTTCGAACTCGGTGGTTGTGTCAGGGATTCTTCCTCGCGTGGCGAAACGTTCTGTACGAATATGGTGCGGAGGACTGTGGGGGATTTTGGGGGGACCCTGAAGGCAAAACGAGGGTAGAGTAGGGCAAAATGGACTATGGGAAAGTAGAGGTAACCGGTGTATATAGAGTAGGTTATGGCAAATACGGGTACAGGGGAGTAATGGGCCGGAACGGCCTTCTAAGCCGGGGGTTGTGGGTTCGATTCCCGCCTCGCCCACCAATTTAGAATCAATAGTTTAACGGTTACCGAGAGTAGCGGCATCGCAAGTGGTCACAAATCACCTTCCGAGTACTATGGGGGAAGTCTGTAGGGCCCTGCGTCAAATGGACCGAACAGCACGGCTTCCCAGGGGCAGTCCGAAAGAATAAGTGCGGATGGTTGTGGCGGCGAAGCTGCGGCGCTGCAACTCCTCAAGCATGAGCTGACGTTGTTGGTTCACGGAGAGTTCCTTTTCTACGAACCAAGCTACCCCGGCAGCCTCAAATGCTGGTCAGCCACACGCGGATGCGTCCGTCGCCGCAGCGGCTTGGTTCAAGTTGCCCTTTCGGAGGTGACTTCCTGGCTGGTAACATTCCCGCTATGAATAAAATTGCGCCATTTCTCTGGTTCAACGACAACGCCGAAGAGGCTGCCGAGTTTTATCTGAGTGTTTTTCCGCACGCTCGACGCCTCGATGAATTACGTTCCAAAGGCGTCGGTCCGTGGCCCGTAGGCAAGATTGCCACAATCACCATCGAGCTTGAGGGCCAGGAGATGGTCTTCCTCAACGGCGGCCCCGCGCATCAGCTCAATCCAGCCTTTTCGTTCTTCGTCCGCTGTGACTCCCAGGAAGAGATCGACAGCTACTGGGGCAAATTGATTGAAGGAGGCAAACCGATGGCCTGCGGCTGGCTCACTGACCGTTTCGGCCTCTGCTGGCAGATCGTGCCACGCAATATCGGCGAGTTGATCAGTCACCCCAAGGCCATGGAAGCCATGATGGGAATGATTAAAATGAACCTACCCGCACTGGAAGCTGCCGCCCGCGGGAACTGAGCACCTTCTCCAGCCTTTTCCAGTCAGAACCTTTGCTGGTTTGGTACTGGTGCTGGATGTCGGCTGCGACTCTCCGTTTCTCGACAGCTCAGGTTCGAACTGGCAATGGCAACACTGATTTCGCGCCCACGACACGGTGGGGGGGCTCCAGTCGCAAACGGCGTTTTCGGGGAGCTACGATCTGCATGCTAAGGCGCGGGTCTTCGATCAAAAGCCGAGCGAGCCCGCTCGACCTCGTCAAGATGCTGCTCTGCCCACATCCAGACTCCGCAGAAGGCAGCCCCCAAGCTGAGACCCAATTTAGTGAGCTTGTACTCGACCTTCGGAGGGACGACAGGATGCACCGTGCGCGCAATCAGGCCTTCACGCTCCATCGAACGAAGGGTTTGCGTAAGCATCTTGTAGCTGATTCCCGGAACCTGCTCGCTCAGCCGCGTGAACCGCAGTTCCCCGCGCTCAGTAAGCACTTCGAGTATCAGCATTGTCCATTTGTCGGCAACGCGACCAATCAGCTCAGTGACTAATGCCTCTACGCGCGGGTCGGTTAGTTCTTGTGAGTCACAGCTTTCGTAGGCCTGAAGAGAGGCAATTTGCTCTTTCGATAGCTTCAATTTGCCTGTCACTATTACACTCTCCATTTGGTGCATATTGAACTCTCAAGTGCCTTCTTCCCGAAAGAGAGTGGCATGTCTATAGTGACACACAGGGGCGGCTCTGCATAGGGCTGGCATACAGCGCCCAGGGAGGGTAAATGAAACTCGAAGGAAGAACAATTCTGATTACTGGCGGCACAAGCGGCATTGGCTTCGAAATGGCCAAGCAACTCATCGCACGTCGCAACACTGTCCTCATAACAGGCCGCGACCAGCGAAGGCTGGAAGAGGCGAAGTCTGCTTTGCCTGGCGTAATCACCTTTCAGAGCGACGCAAGCAAGCCGGAGGACATCCACTCCCTGCTACAACGGGTCACAGCAGAATTCCCGGCGTGTGACACGCTGTTCAACAACGCAGGCATCATGCGGAATCTCAACATGAACGAGCCGCGTTCGCTGAGGGATGTGACGCGAGAACTCGACCTCAACCTCAATGGACCGGTACAGATGGTGCAGGGATTTCTCCCACACCTCAAGAGCAGACCGGATGCCCTAATTGTGAACGTGTCGTCGGGATTGGCCTTTGTCCCGTTTCCGCTTTCCCCGATTTACAGCGCAGCCAAAGCCGGTATCCACGCCTTCACCCGCTGCCTTCGCGTTCAGCTTAAAGGTTCGAAAGTCACAGTAGTTGAACTGGCTCCCCCGGGAGTTGAGACGAAGCTGCTCCGGGGTGAGTTCGCGGCTGAGTTGAAGGGGCAGAAGGGAATGTCAGTTGAAGTTCTGGTTGCAAAGGCCATCGTGGGGATCGAAGCAGGCAAGATCGAAATCCGCCCTGGCTTGAGTAATGTTCTCTATTTTTTGAGCCGTTTGGCTCCCTCACTTCCATTCGGGCAAATGGCGAAGATGGTGCATGCTGCGGGTTAATCCGCCGCAGAGCAGTTAGGAACGGAAAGTCGCCATGGTGACTGGGATGCCGCGGGTCCGTCTCACGAATGAGGGGCGCAAGTCGCAAACGGCGTATGTTTGGGGACCGATTCTGAGAATCGCTCATAACCGGTTTTCAATGAGTGCGAAGATGCATTTAGTCGTATGTAGTGGGGTCTGAGGGGAGTTCGTGCCATTCCGCTCTGCGCAGATCGCGCGATGGAATAGATATATCGCAACTGCACATTGCACCGGAAAGATCGGCCGAAGCCGAGGGCCCACTGGAAGTGGTGTTTCCGGGCGGGAACACCACTTCCAGACAGTGAGCGGGTTGGCACGAGGGGATGGTCATGCGGGTTGGAGCTGCTTTTGAAAGGTCACAGGCTCGTCGGCGCTGGGTCCCCAACTCGAAGGCACAGCGACCTCGAGCAGGCGAAGATAGACGCTGAATTGCCCCCGGTGCTGGTACCAGTGATTGAGCATGATGTCACGCAGGAATAGACCTCTAGGAATCGCGAGGACTTCCTGGTCGCCGGCGACAATGCGCCATGTTGCGTGCATTGCATCATCGTCGAAGCTGGGCAGCACGCTACGCACGGTTGCGACGCTGTCATCGAAGAGGTCGAGCACCTGCTGGACGCTCGTCGCCTCTGGAAACTTGAATTCGGGAGGCGGTACGATGCTGAGCTGTGCGGCACGAACAACGCCACCGGGAACGACAGCAAGGTGGTGCGCGAGTTGGCCGGCGGAGAGCGATTTCGGGTGAGGTTTCCAAGTCAGCTTGTCTGCCGGAAGCCGCTCGAGGAAGCGGCGCGTTACAGGTGCTTGAGATTCAAATTCTGTGAGTAACGAGTTTGCAATCGACACGACAATCCTCCTTCAGGCTGTAATGCTACGGTCAAGTGAATTCTGGTTCGAGCGCTTCAGCTACGCGAGTTTTCAGCGCGTTCGCGCACCTTCTCGTGAATGTGGCTCCATCCGCCGGAAACCCCTTTTCTGTGATTGTCCTGAATGAGACCGAAGCCGGCGTGGCAGAACTTGATAATGGTTTCACCTGCCTCTTCGGTGAGCCGGTATTGGAGATTGTTCACAGCAGGATAGGACATGAAGAGCGGGCCGTTGATTTCAAGCAATACCGGCCGTTTGATGGCCTGGACATTACCCCAGAAATGGCCGTTGGAATCGCCAAGATCGCGGAACCAGCGGCCACCGGGCCACGCTTCCAGTTTGAGCGGCATCTTCGTGCCGTCCGGAGTTTCGTTGTAGGGGCCAAGCTGGTCGAGCAGCGCGGCGAATGTGGTTTCGATAGGAGCCATCACGTGGATCTCCTGGGTGACATTCAACGTCATGTCTTCGACGCTTACGGGGGTTTCGAGCATGGATTTTTCCTCCTTGGGGAATAGTTATTTGGATGGTTGAACGGCAGACTTTTCAGCCCGCGTCTTGATACTCTGCAACTGATGGGCCCAATAACGTTCGAAGGTGGCAGACCACTCGTACAAGGGGCGGATGCCTTCCGCATTCGTCCGATAGAGTTTGTGGCGTCCATTGCGCCGAACGCGCACCAAGCCGACATCGCGCAGCACGCGCAGGTGCTTGGAGACCGACGGCTGATCGAGCGCGAGCGCCACCACGATGTCGCCGACGGGGAGTTCCTTGAGCACCAGAAGGGTGAGTATCTGACGCCGGCGCGGTTCGGCGATCGCATTGAAGACATCGGAGGTTGTTGCGGCGCGGGCCATGTTGTTTGTACATTACATGCCGTTATGGGAATATGTCAAGCGCTTTTTGGAGCGTGGCGGAGATTTGCAAGGACGCGCCGCGGGAGCGGGTCGCTCAGTTCCCGGTAGGGATGATGCCGGCGTTTTCAACCATCAGAATGACCGTGCGCTCGGGGGCTCTGGTTTGATGCACCACGGTGCGCGGACCGCGAACCCCTGTCCCGGATTCAACTCGATCGTTGTTTCCTTCAGATCGATCGGGAGCCGGCCCTCGACCACATAAAAGAACTCGTCATCGTCATCGTGCTTGTGCCAGTGGTACTCACCCTCAATGATGCCCACGCGGACGACGGAACTGTTCACCGATCCAGCGAACACAGGAAAGTCCCATCGTTCCTTCAATTGTTGCGGAGCGCGACCATCGGGTTGATGCGTGAGGCTCTTCGTGCCGGAAGATACCCGGCCATCAGCGCCACCGTTCCGAGCAGCAAAATCATGACCGCGAAGGTAAACGGATCGGTCGGAGTGGTATTGAAAAGAAGCGCGGCAATCGTCCTTGAGATGACCAGCGAAGCGGCGGTTCCTGCAGCGGCTCCCATAAGAGTGAGCCGCAGGGTTTTCGAAAGCACATCACGCCATACCTGCTCCATGGTTGCGCCCAGGGCCATGCGGATGCCGATCTCCTGGGTGCGCTGTGTGACCGAATAGGAGATGACTCCATAGATGCCGAGAGCGGCCAACAGCAGCCCCAGCCCAGCGAATGCGGTAACCAGAATCACGAAGAAGCGTCGTGGCGAACTGGCATGATCGACGAACATCTGGATGGGGCGAAACTCGTTGGCGGACTGATCGGGATTGATCTCGCGAAGCACACCCATGACGCCTGAGGCTAGCGACGCGGGGGGAAGCTTGCTCCGCACCACGAGATAGGTTCCGTTCGGGCCATATTGCGGCGCAGTCGCCGACAGATACATTTGCCAGCCTGCAACTGTTTCCGCGTTGGTTTCGTGAACATCGGCCACTACTCCGATGACTCTTGCATCTCCGCCGGCGATGGTGGCAAGGCGTCCAATGGGGTCTTCTCCGGGCCAAAGGTACTTCGCCACAGTCTCATTCACGATCACCGTGCCCAGAGTCTTGTCGTTGTCGTCCCAGTGAAAATCACGGCCCTTTACCAGGCGCATGCCAATGGAATTGAAGTAGCCCGGCGTAACGACATAAACAAAGGTGTCCGGGAACTCGCCTTTGCGATAGGGGTGTCCTTTGGGCAGAATGTTCCAACTGCGATTGAGGCTCATCGGCAGGTTATCGGAGATGCCTGCGGTTTCAACTCCCGGAATCTGCTCAATCCGTTGCAGAATCCGCTGAAGCATGACGCCGCGCTTTACGGAGTCGCTTTCGTAGAAATCCACTCGGATGGCAGCGGCGTTGCTCGGCTCAAATCCGAGATCGACATCCAGGACACGGAGAAAACTGCGCAGCAGGAGTCCCGCGCCGACCAGCAGCACGCACGCCAATGCGACCTCGGAAATCACGAGGATGGAGCGCCGGCGATTATGGCTTCGGCCTTCGCCTGCGCCGAGTCCGCCGTCTTTCAACGCAGCCTGAAGATTGTCTCTGGCCACATTGTAAGCGGGGGCCAGTCCGAAGAGCACCGAAGTTGCGATGGCAATCAAGAGTGTCCACGCAAGCGCGGCGCCATCAATGCGAACATTGGCTAAAAGGGGCAGCGCAATCGAATTCTGATGGGCAAGCCAGGTGACAACTGCAAACGCCATCAAGAGGCCGAGCAGCGCGCCTGCGAGCGACAGCACGAGGCTCTCGGTCAGCAATTGGCGCACAATTCTGCCGCGGCTCGCACCGAGCGCGGTGCGCATTGCGAATTCCTTGCCGCGTGCGGCTGCCCGCGCCAGCAGCAGGTTTGAGAGATTGACACAGACAATCAGCAAGATCATTCCCACGGCGCACCAAAGCACGACGAGCGACTGGCGCAGTTTGCCACTGACGTAGTCCTTCAGTCCAACAAGAATGGCCGTGTAATCTCCGCCCCAGTCAGGATGTTTGAGGTCGAAATGAAGCCGTGGAAACAGAGTGTCCGCTTCGGCCTGGGCCTGCGCCAAAGTGACCCCGGGCTTGAGACGGCCAACCAGGGCCATGGTATTGCCCCAGTCTTCCATGTCGCCGCTCAGGATGGCGGGGATGAATAGATCGACCTTTGCACCCGGCGAGAAGACTGCGCCAAAGTCGAAGGTCTGCGGCAAAATTCCGACAACGGTATACTGCGTGCCATCGAGGTCGACGGTCTGGCCCACGATGGACGGGTTGGCCCCGAATTGTCGCTTCCAGAACGGGTAACTCAGCATCGTCACAGGGCGGCTGTTCTTCAGGCACTCCTCGGTGCTGAATTGGCGTCCCAGTATCGGCTCCACGCCCAGCGTGGGGAAGAAATTTCCAGCCACTAACAGGCCGGTGATCGGCTGCGGTTGGCCCTTTCCTATGAGTTTGACATTCGCGGGGCCGGAGAATGCGAAGTACCCGGTGACCTGCTGGAAGAGGCGCGTCTGATGCTGGAATTCCTGCATGGCGTCACTGGAGTACGTCATGCTGGATTCGCCGCCCTTGGGGTTCTTCTGGTGGATGCGGACCAGTTGCCGCGAATTGTTGAAGGGCAACGGACGAAGCAGGAGTGTATTCACCACGCTAAAGACGGCAATGTTTGCGCCGATGCCGAGAGCCAGAATCAGGACCGCGACGAAGGTGAAGCCGCGATCCCGTCCGAGGGTGCGGAAGGAGTACTTCACGTCCTGCAAAAGAATATCCAGACTCATCAGTCCTCTTGCCTCGCGGTGTTTCTCTTTTGCCGATTCCACGCCACCGAAGCGCACCAGCGCCTGGCGTCGCGCCTCGTTGGGGGTTAGGCCGCGCTGGCGGTTCTCTTCGATCGCCATTTCAAGGTGCGCGGCGATTTCGGCGTCCAAGTCGGCATCGCGTTGTGGCTTCTGGAAGAAAGAACGGATGCGATTCATCGCTTCTTTTGGATTGAGCATCACAGTTCCGCCTCCTTCGGCATGGACAGGACGCGGCCCATGACGTTGGACAATCGCAGCCAGTACGCCGCATCCTTTGCCAACTGCTTACGACCGCCTTCGGTAAGGGAGTAGTACTTCGCCTTCCGATTGTTATCGGAGGTGCCCCATTCCGCCCCGATCCATCCCCGCTGCTGAAGACGAACGAGAGATGCATAGATAGTGCCCTGGTTCAGCAGGATCTCGTCCCCGCTGATTTGCTCGATGCGGCGGGCAATGCCGTATCCATGCAGCGCGCCCATCGCAGCCAAGGTTTGCAGCACCATCAAGTCCAGGGTGCCTTGCAACAGATCCAGTTTTGATTCGCCCACTTCGCTCTCCTGTGTCCATGCCACATCAGTATGACATAAAATATGTGGGATTGCCACAGGAGAGTGAATATCGACTGGCGCGCCCGATGGAGGGACTTCCGCTTCGCTTTGGAGAGCACATGATGGTAGCCATCCAATGTGCATCTGTCGGATTGACACCGGGAAGTGTTCCGTTGGCCAATCACGATTTCAATTTGCCGATGCCCTTCACGCAAAATTTTCTAAGGCACGCTATTGAACTGCGCAGCAAGCTTCTTCATTGCTGCATTTTCGCGGGTAACTTCTCCAGCCTCTTGGCTGTGCAATGCTATCTCTGCTGCGATTGAGCGACCGAGAATTCGCTGATCGATATTGCCGAATGACCCAGGCACCAGGCTTCCCAACCAACCGACCCAGGCCGGGGTATGAGCGTTGCCGACAATGATGC
>CAZQPY010000126.1:0-10186 GCA_964595345.1 uncultured Occallatibacter sp. | reverse complement strand
TTCGACGCGCAGGACTACATGGAGTCTGGCACGCCGGGAAACAAGGGCACCGTGGATGGTTGGCTGAACCGCGCCCTGCAAGCGGAAGACATGTGCTGCGGCGCGCGGCACCAGATGGAGCACACGGCTTTCCGCGCCATTGCATTGGGCGCGCAGCTGCCGCGCACTTTGACGGGCAAGATCGAAGCCACAGCCATCGGCAATGTGCTGGACTTCAATGTGGGCGGGCGCGGTCCCACGCCTGCGCCTGCTGGAATGGCGTTTCAGACGATGTACGACGCGTCGAGCGATGCCCTGCTGCACACGGCTGGGGAGTCGACATTTGAAGCCGTAAAGATGCTGCGCGCAACCGACCCCGCGCACTACGCTCCGGCTGCGGGAGCGGTGTATCCGACTACTCCGTTCGGCAGCGGCATGAAGCAGATTGCCCAATTGATGAAGGCCAATCTGGGCGTGGAGACAGCGTTCACCGACATCGGCGGCTGGGACACACATCACAATCAGGGCAGCGTGAATGGCGAGCTTGCCAACCGGCTCAAGGATTTCTCCGAGGGGATTTCGGCCTTTTGGCGCGATATGGGCGACGATGCGGAAAAAATTACCCTGGTGACGATGAGCGAGTTCGGCCGCACCGCCGAGCAGAACGGCACCGGCGGCACCGACCATGGCCACGCGAATGCGATGTTCGTGCTGGGCGGCAGCGTAAAGGGCGGCAGGATCTTTGGCAAGTGGCCGGGGCTGGCAAAGGAACAGCTCAACGAGAGCCGCGATCTGGCCGTGACGACCGACTTTCGCCAGGTTCTGGCCGAGGCGGTGACGGGAACGCTGGGTGCTACAAACCTGGAATTCATGTTTCCCGGGGCACAATTGCGCAAGGAGAGCTTTTTGGGGCTGATTTGAGGATCGCCGGCGCACATCGCCGCGGTCTGCGAAATTGCTTTCTAAATACCTGCCCGTAGCTTGAAGTCGCGAGCGCGGTCGCGGGCCACGGTCAGGTCTGTGTTCCGTGCATCTTTCAGACGGATGTTGAGCGCGCCTCCGGGCAGAGGCGCTACTTCCTTGATCCATGCCAGATTCACCAGAGTGCTGCGGTGTATGCGGACAAAGTGGGACGGATCCAGCTTGCCCTCCAACTCGGTAACGGTGTGATCGATGAAATAGGCCTTCCCCTCGGAGGCCGCGAAGGTGAGCTTGTCCTCGGCATAAAAATGAGTCACGCCAACGAGGTCAAGGAACCAAATCCGGTCTCCGAGCCGTGAGGCGATCCGGCTGGGAAACTCGACATTGCTCTTGTGCAGCGAGTCCGCGATTTGGCGGAGCAGAGTCTGCAGGCCCGGTTGCGCCGCTGGCCCGGCCTGGCGCAACCGGGCCACTTTGCTGAGAGCGCGATCGAGCGTCTCGGGCTCGATCGGTTTGAGAAGGTAATCGACCGCGTTTTCGCCAAACGCCTGCAACGCGTACTGGTTGTAGGCCGTGGTGAAGACAACAATCGGCTGGCTCGGTAACCGCGCCAGAACTTCAAAACCATTCAGGCGCGGCATCTGGATATCCAGAAAGCAGATATCGGGCGGATTCTCCGAAAGCGCGGTGACCGCTTCCTCTGGCTTGGTGGTAAATCCGATTACTTCCACGCGGCCGGTGTTCTCCAACAACCGTCGAAGCCGCTCCAGCGCGAGCGGTTCATCATCGACGAGATAGGCAGTCAGTTTCAGGGACTGGCTTTCATAGGACTGGTTCATTGGCGGGGCAGAATCATCTCCACCACAGAATACGCGTCTCGACGGACAACGTTCAGCCTTGCCCGGTCGCCGAATAATGCGTCGAGGCGCTGCACCAGCTTGTCGAGTCCATGGCCGGCGCAAAGGTCGGAGAGATCGAAGCCTGGGCCCGTATCGCCAACCTCGATGCACACGCTCTCCGCATCGGCGCGCGCCGTCACCACGAGTTCCCCTCCTTTGGTCTGCGGAGTAATGCCGTGCTTCACCGCGTTCTCGACCAGGGATTGTATGGACATGGTCGGGACCATGGTTTCGCTCAAAGCAACCGGCACTTCAACCCGCGAGCGCAGGTTATCTCCCAGGCGGGTGCGCTCGATGTCCAGATAGCTTTCCACCATCGCGATCTCCTGACGCAAAGGGATGAGCGAACTCGCGCTGGAGTCGAGAGAGGCTCGCAGCAGCGTTGCCAGCCGGGCCACCGTTTGCTCGGCGCGGGCGGGGTCGAGGACAATGAGCGCACTGATCGAATTGAGCGTGTTGAAGAGAAAATGTGGATGAATCCAGGATTCGAGCGATTTAAGACGCGCCTCCGCCGCAAGTTTTTGCGATCGCTCTTCGGAGATTTCCTTTTCATGCAGTGCCAATTCCATCACCTGCACGCGGCTCAGCAAGGAGGCGTGCGTCATGGCACCGAGGCCGAAGACCAGGGCAAGCGGCATGGAAAAACGCAACGTGTGAAAGTAGTCGAGCCAGAAATTCCGCGAAGCCGAAAAGCCGATTGCGGCCAGCAGCGATTGCGCCAGAAGACAGCCCCCCGCAACAAACACCACGATGCCCGGAAACGCAACCGACCACGGCGACACCTTGCGAGCCGCGACTTTCTCCATCAGCCAACCCAGGATCACAGCCGCAAGGATGCTGGTCAGATTTGCGTAAACAAATGTAAAGACCAGTGTGTGCAACAGCGAATCAATAGTGCGAATCTGACCGTTCGCTATCACGATCAGGTCAACGACCGCGACGGTCACATTGGTCCAGAGCAGCACGAACAACCATTTGTGCTTGAATGGAGCCACATTTGTCGTCATTATGCACCGCCTTCCTTCTTCGAGGTCAGCAGTTCCAGCGCGCCGAAGCGGAAGACGCTGAGAAGTTGAGGCGTGTCCTGACCGGGGAGTTTCATTTGTCCGGATACCTCTTCATAGATGGTGGCGTACTCGATTTGCTTGGTCGCCAGCGACACCCAGATCTCTCCCCAGAAATCGCTGCGCCCCTGGATGGACATGCCGCCCATGGCGATCTGGACAGGATTGAAGAATGCCCGATAGTCAATCACCACACAGTCCTGGCCGTTTCTTTGCGAGCGCCCGACCCATTCCAGCACTGTATCGCGGCTATGAAAGGTGCCTACGCCGGGCATGTTGACATCCTGGTCAGCAAGAATGTGGAGCGGCACGTTCAGCTTGAGCTGATCGAAGTGGTTCTGCCCAAACATTTCGATCATGCCGGTGTCCCAAATCAGGTTACGCTCAAAGACCGCGGCGGGAGGGAACGATTTGAAGAAGTCAGGCTTCAGCGTGTCGGGCGACCCGGCCGGATAGTGGAAACCTTCGATGAAGTCTTGCTTCTGGGCAGGAGAGAATGGAGCCGTTGCGCCATCCGCTTGAGCCTCGCCCACGTTCTTCCACACGACGTCTCCATTGGCAAGCCCGCGCGTATAGTCACCCGTCAGGCGCTGGCGGTGAACCACCTCGCCGATGGCGTTGGCGGTGTCGTAGTCCACGGTGAAGCGGTAGGTGCGAGGACCGGCGTCCTTTACAACCGTCCCGTGCGGCAGGTCCCAGGTTTGTAGGCCAGAAGTTGGCGCAGAGGTGGATTGGGCTAGAAGCGGTTGGAATGCCAGGCCAGTTGCGGCGCACATCAAAGCGGAAACCAGAAAGATTTTGTTGGTCATGGGTGAAATACCTCTCAGTGCGCAGTCTGCCACCTGCCGCCCGGGCGTGCACCCGTTTGGCGACGAAGGGCAATAACACCCGACGAATTGCTGTCGCAGAGCGACGAATCGGAGTCCTCTTCACACGGCGGTGGGAGGCTTCATCCGAGGCGTACCAAGATCCGAGGCGGCTGGGATTCAAGGCGGCTGGGATTCGAGGCTTTGACCGTGTTTGCCTTAGAGCGGTTCCACAATTAACGTGCCCTTGCCTCCAGCGTGCAAGGTGTCATTTTCTTGAGGAAAATGCCACTTTGGATCAGCGGCTCCGGGGTACAGCAATTGTGGAACCGCTGCAGCCGGGCAGACACGAGGCGATCCCGCGGCGAGAATCCCGGTGAGTTCTCTGCGAGATAACCAGCGAAAAGACGAGGAAATTCGCACGTTCCGCCGGTTTTTCGCCTAGAATGTGTTTTCGCACTCAAAAGCCCGGAGCCTGCCCAATGACGGTCGAAGACACAATTTTGGTTGGCGGCGGCGTACTTCTGGTTATTCTCCTCATTCAGCTGGCAAGGAAGCAGTTCTACCGATCCCTTCCGCTTTTCTTCTCCTACCAGGTGTGGTGCCTGTCCAGTACCGCGACTGGAGGCTTGGCCGCGTCGCTGCCAGGAGCGGAGTACTTTCGGTACTATCTTGCCAGCATTGCCGTGGATGCCGTGTTCCAGCTTGCGGTGCTGTATGAGGTGACGCGCGTGGTCGCCCGTCACAATCGCAAGGATCCGCCGTCATGGAGGCTGTTCGCACTGTTGCTCATCCCTGAAGGGTTACTGCTTGGGTCTCTGTCGAGATGGCCGGTTCCTGGGGGAATCACGGAACTCGGCATCCTATTGGTTCGGGTTCAGCAAACGCTGCCCATCCTTTTGCTGGCTATTCTGCTCACGGTGGTCTGCTGGAGCCGTTTTCAATCTCTCCATTGGCCCGATCCCGTACTCCACGTCGCCAGCGGGTTAGGCTTCTATTTTCTGGTTGGCCTGACCATAGCTATCGTGCATACGCACCAGGCGCCGGGCGAGGGATACCATATGGCGGACGAGGTGCAAGCGGGGAGTTACATAGGTGTCTTGGTCTATTGGATTTGGAGGCTGTAAATCGACTCCGGAGATGTGACTTTTTTCTGACTGCGAGTGGTATTTTTGTGCTACTTCTAAGATGGGTGCAAGAGGAACGAAGCCTGCACTTGAGGACGGTGGCATGCCTTTTCAATCAAGGCGCGAGGATCTTTCATGATTCCTTGTTTTCTGCAGTTTGCAGCGGTCGCGGCGGTGGCATTTTTTCTATTCCGGTGGCGCGAGGGAGTTCGAAATCGCAATGCCCAGTCCTGGAGTTCCCTGCTTGCCGAACTGCGACGGGACTGGAGCGCCCGGGCATTGAACGGCAACTTGCTTTGGGAAGAAAGCCTGGACGCCACTCCCGTCGATGCCTGGCAGCGAATGGATGGCCCCCGCGGTTTGTGGGTGATCTTTCAAAACGCCAAGGTGATGATGCAGATGGCCGACTACGCCGACCGCAGTTGCGAGAGTGTGGACCGGCTGCTGCTGGAGACCCTGCGCAGCGATGCAGTGCAGATTCGGGTATGCGTCCTGTTGGCGCTCGCGCAATACGCGTTTTCTTATGCCAGTGACGGATTCCGCATCAACAGCTTCCGCGCCGCCACCATCTATTCCGGCATGGCGGCCCGCATGGCAAGGCTGATTCAGGAAAACGCAGCCGTCGTGCTTCCGGATTTTGTTGCCGCGATGTAAGCTTGCCGAACCCTCCAAGGCTGCAAAAAGCCCCGGCAAATGCCGGGGCTTTTTGCAAGACTCAGCGGAACTCAGCCAGCAAGGTGAGCGCTCAGATAATCGTCGATCCGCGCGAACTCAGCTTCACTGAGTCGAAACCTGAGTGCCGGGGCCAACTCTTCGACCTGGGCAGCGCTGCGACCTCCCACAATGGCTCCGGTGATGGCCGGATTGTGCAAGACCCAGGCCACTGCGACCACACCAGGAACCACGCCGTGCCCCAGGCCGATTTCACGCAGAAGTTCCACCAGCTTGAGATTGCGGGTCAGTTTCGGCTCGTTGAATTCGACGGCCTTGCGCCGCCAGTCATCGGCCGGGAAGGCAGCTACACGCTCGGCGGTCATTTTGCCGGTGAGCAGACCGGAAACCATGGGTGAGTAACTGATGACCCCGATGCCGTTGGCCTGTGCGTAAGGCAGGAGTTCACTTCCAACCGCGGGCCTGAGTATCGAATAAGGCGGCTGCAGACTGGTCACCGGGGCGATGCTCTGCGCTCGCTTGAGCTGGGCCATATTGAAATTTGAAACGCCGATCCAGCGGATCTTTCCCTCGGCGCGAAACTTTTCCAGCGCCTGCCAGGCTTCTTCAATCTCCTCGTCCGGATTCGGCCAGTGGATCTGGTAGAGGTCGATGGTTTCGACATTCAGCCGGCGAAGAGAGCCCTCCAGCTCCTCAGCCAGCGAGCCGGCCTTCAGCGAGCGGTAGATGGAGCGGTCCGCATGCCAGCGCATGGAGCATTTGGTGAAGACCAGCGGCTTTGCGCCGCCGTAGCTCTTCAACGCGCGCCCCACCACCTCCTCGGAGTGACCGAGCCCGTAGATGGCTGCCGTGTCGATCCAGTTCACCCCCAGGTCGAGGGCTCGATGAATCGATCCGATGGATTCGTTGTCGTCCTGAGAGCCCCAGGCGAACTCCCAGTTCCCTCCCCCGATGGCCCAGGCGCCAAAGCCGATTGGAGTCAGTTGCAGGTCGGAGTTCCCCAAGGTGCGAAGCGTTGTATTCGTCATATCAGCACTATAGATGCCTGGACCGAGGGCGGAGACGCAGGAGAGTTTCCGGGCGCAGATGCGATACATTCAAACCACAGGGCTGTTGATTTTCGTGTTTCGACCTAAATGCCCCCTGGCGCCTTCCCCGCGCCTACCTTGCGTTTCAGTCGTCGAGCAATCTGCCGACGCGGCACTTTTGTCACTGCTTTTGCAGCGAGCTTCTGGAAAACTGTTTTGTGAGGTGAAGACCATGGCAGCAGATCGTCCCGCAAAAGTTGGAATCATCGGAGCAGGAAGCGTGGGCGCAACCATTGCCTACGCCGCGATGATTCGTGGAGTTGCACGCCAGATCAGCCTTTTTGACATTGCCCGCGCCAAGGTGGACGCGGAAGTTCTGGACCTGAATCATGGGCAGCTTTTTGCGCCCCAGGCCACGGTGGACGGGTCGGATGACGTGGAGGTGCTGCGCGGAGCAGACGTGATCGTGATGACCGCCGGGGCCAAGCAGAAGCCGGGCCAGACGCGCATGGACCTGGCGGCTGCAAATGCCGGTATCTGCTCGAAGATCCTTCCGGAAGCAGTGCGGGTTGCGCCGGACGCGATTTTCCTGTTGGTTACCAATCCTGTCGACGTGATGACCGAAGTGGCGATCAGGCTGACCGGGCTGCCCTGGGAACGGGTGATCGGCTCGGGCACGGTGCTGGACAGTTCGCGCTTCCGCTACCTGGTGGCCAAGCACTGCCAGGTGGCCGTTCAGAACGTGCATGCCTATATCGCGGGCGAACACGGAGACTCGGAGATTCCGCTGTGGTCGAGCGCGACGATCGGCTCGATTCCGCTAAGCCAATGGTCGGTGGAAGGCCACGGCCGCCTCACGCAGGCGGACAAGGATTTGATCGTGCACAACGTGAAGGACGCGGCCTACCAGGTGATCCAGGGCAAGGGCGCGACCAACTACGCGGTCGGCCTTGCGGTGACCAATATTCTGGAGGCGATTCTCCACGATGAGCGGAGGGTATTACCGGTGAGCGGCATGCTGAGGGGATTCCGCGGCATGGAAGACATTTGCCTCAGCCTGCCGCGCATTGTGAGCCGCAAGGGGATTGAAGCGCCGCTGCCGATCCCGATGACGGTGGATGAGGAGAGTGGGCTGCAGGCGAGCGCGGGGCGGATTCGCGAGGTTGTGAGGGGGCTGGGATATTGAGGATTTCTTCCTTGAATTACCGGCCTGTCCGGCAATAAGGAGATTGTGGGATGGGCCGGGAGCAGGTTACGGAGAGGATTCGACGCCGTGTGATACAACGGTGCAGCGAGGAATTTGGACCCAAATGGATATTACTGCACCAGTTGGCCGCGCATATCGGATGCAGCATTGGCTCATGGTCCTGGCATTGTCCTTCCTAGCAGTGGGATCGCTCTTTCTATTCACAGAAATCCGGAATCTGTTACTCGGGGAACTTGAATGGAAGCCGATGAATATTTTTGTCGGCGTGGTGTTCTTTGCGGTTGGACTTTTCCTGACGATCCGCTTCTACTCTTCCAGGGTGACGTTCACATCGGATGCAGTCGAGCAGAGCAACATCTTCAATTCCAAGCGACTGCCTTATTCCGCAATTCGTGGCCGCCGCGAGTACGTGGTCCGCGGCGGCGAAGATGGCGGAGAGACTCGCTATCTTAAACTGGAGTCGAACGACGACCGGCTCCCTGCGCTGGACTTTATAAAGGCTTATAACTTCGACGATGCGTTTTATAGTTGGTTCAACCGGCTACCGGACCTCGACGAAAAGAACAAGACCAGACCGAAGACGTCGAATTTTGGGCTGGTGTGATGCCGGAAATCTCTGAGCAAGTGTTCGCCCTGAGTCCGCATTCCCTCGGGGGCTAAAGCCCTCCGCCTGCGAATTGGGCATTTGCGGCACGGCTGAAGCCGTGCCCTTTCAAAACCGAGCCTTTCCGCAGCAGGTGAGGACACTTGTCAATGCCGTTTGGGCAGATACGCGTCCTCCCACCTTCCTTGCCAAAATACGACCGGTCACGGATAGATTCATGCTTTCCCCGGTCCCCAAAAGCGAGGGACCGGGGGCACCCAAACTTTGGGGCGGATTGCGATAACACTCGGTCACGATGCTAGCGTGCGCCGGACCCTTTCATTTTAGAGGTCTTCTTTGCGCCGGCGTTCTTCGATGAGAACTTCGCCTTCACTGCCGCTTTGGCTGGTTTGGCTTTCGCGGGCGTCGCTGCTGCAGGCGCTGCGCCGAGGAGGGCGGACCAGCGCAGTTCGGGCGCGACGGGCGCGGCTTTCGCCTTGGCGATGGCCAGGTCCGCCACTTCTCTGACCATCCACTCGAAGTTGTCTTTACCAACCGAATGCATATCCGCGTCGGGAACCGGATTCATGAAATCGATGGCCCAGGGCACACCTTTCTCGACGGCAAACTCCACGGTGTCGATGTCGTAGCCGAGCGCCTGGCAGAGCTTCACGGAAGATTGCTCCATTTGCCGGAGCAGCTTCCTCGTGGGCAGGGGAGCATCCCGCAGATAGCGATCTTCATGGGGGCGGCGCGGATCGTAGGCCATCACCCGCACCTTCTTCTGGCCGACCACGAAGCAGCGGTAATACTCGCTGAAATCGATCGCCTTCTGATAGATCATGCACAGGTCGCGCGATGCGTCGTAGGCGCGGAAGAACTCATCGCGCCCATGGACTTCGTAGACATCCTGCCAGCCGCGGCCGTTGACCGGCTTGAGGAATCCGTGCTGGCCGACATAGGCGAAGACCGCCTCCCAATCGAGCGGATATTCGAGGTTGCGCATGGATCGTTCGGTGGTCTCGCCGGGCAGTTGCTTGTGGGGCAGGATTACGGTCGGCGGCACAGCGATGCCCAGTTTACCGGCGAGGGTGTAGTTGAGAAACTTGTCGTCGGTTGAGCTCCACAGGGGGTTGTTGAGCACTACGGTTCCGTGCAGCGCCGCGTGCTTCAACAACGCCCGATAGAAAGGGACCTCGTGCGAGATACGGTCAACGATCACGGCGTAGCGCGGGGCATTGTCCATTTGGACCGCGCCAACCTGCACAAACTCGGCCGCGATCCCCTCGACATTTCGGGCATTGATGGCTTCCATCAGGGCGCTGGGAAAGCTGTTCTCGACCCCAAACAAGACGCCAATCTTCTTCATCGCGCGATGCCTCCAGGAGTCGTGATCTTGCGTCTGCGTGAGGCCGCCGGCAAGTGCCGGCGGCGCTTGGTTCCAGTGTAAGGCAAGGCCGGTTTTGGCCGAATGCCCGTGCCGGGTTTCGAAGCCCTCAACCCAGCCCGATTGTTTCCTCGATGCGGCCTGGAACAAGGCGGGAGATCGATTTTGCCGCACGTTGAAGAATCCAAACATAAATAGTGCATTGTGCTCGATGCGGCGAGTTGGCCCCCGCCGGCGCGGGGATGGCAAGTTGGAAGATTGGCGACAGCTTCGCCGGACTCGGTTTCATCCCGCGTGGGTATTCCAGGTCGATTCAATACCGATCGCCGCGCCGGCCGCGGCGGAAGATAGCTTCTATTTACCGCCCGTTCACCGCTTATTCAACGAATCGTGAAAAGCGCTCTGTAGCCTCCGAACCATGAGAAAGATAATCGGATCGTGTAGAACCCTGCTTTTCGTTGGCCTCTTGATCGCAACCTGTGGCACATTCTCAAGAGCGCAGTATGAGGATGG
>CAZQPY010000125.1:0-10492 GCA_964595345.1 uncultured Occallatibacter sp. | reverse complement strand
GTCTCCTCGTGGAGATTGTACAGCCCAACTTGGTCTTTTCGCACAAGGAATCTTTCAAATAGAATTTCTTCCTATTCGGCAAGGCTTCTGGCAGCAGTGTCAGGCTCTCGAATTCGCCCGCAATTGCAAGGCGGCGAAGGTGAATTTACCCGAACTTTGCACACATCGGGGCAACTACCTGGTCGCGCGCGTTATGATCTTTCAACTTTTCTTTTCAAAGAATCGCTGCACGGTATGCGAATTCTCTATGTTCTTACTTCGTTGGGCATGGGCGGCGCCGAACGTCAGGCGCTGGCCCTGGCTGCGCGCTTGCGCGAACGCGGCCACTCTGTCCAGGTGTTGGCGCTGCGGCAGCGGTTGCCGGAAGAGTGGCCAACCGCGCTTCCGGTGGAGTACCTTGGGCTGCGCAAGTCTCCGTGGGGACTGCCGACCCTCGTTCCCTGCCTCTATAAAGCTGCGAAGTGCGTTCGCCATTTCCGTCCCGACGTGATGCACGGTCACGGCTTTCACGCCAACATGACGGCCCGTCTGCTGCGCCTGTTCTGCCCGGGCGCAAAGCTGGTCTGTTCGATTCACAATGTCTACGAGGGTGGCCGTCTGCGGATGATGGCGTATCGCTGCACATCGTTTCTGGCCCATCAATCGGTCGCCGTCAGCCAGGCCGTGCAGCATGCGTTTGTCAAGGCGCGCGCCGTGGAGGCTCACAGTTGTGTCGCGCTGTCCAACGGCATCGACACCGATGAGTTTGCGCCGCGCGCGGAACGGCGCGCCAGTATGCGCATGCGGATGAAGGTCAACGGCGATTTCGTTTGGCTGGCGGCTGGCCGTATCGTTCCTGCAAAGGACTATCCTTGCCTGCTGCGTGCCTTTGCGCGCGTGCGCGCTGCCCGTTCCGTTGCACGGTTATGGATCGCCGCGGAGACCGGTGGGAACGAGTTCGAGCAGGCAAAAAAACTGATTGCCGAACTCGGGCTGCAGGAGTCGGTTGACTGGCTCGGCCTGCGCCGCGACATGCCAGCGCTCTTCGACGCGGCGGATGGTTTTGTGCTTTCCTCGGCGTGGGAGGGAATGCCGCTGGTGGTCGGCGAAGCCATGGCCATGGAGAAGCTGGTGGTGGCAACCGATGTGGGCGGGGTGCGCGAATTCTTGGGCGAAACAGGCCTGATTGTCCCGTCGCGGTCTCCGCGCGCCCTGGCGCAGGCCATGCTTGACGCGATGCAGATGCCGGCCGTGGAGCGCCGTGCCTTGGGCTCCGCTGCACGCCGTCGCATCGTCGATCGTTTCACCATGGAACGTACGACAGAGCAATGGGAAGCGAAGTATCGGGCGATGTTGTGACTCAGGGCTGCGCCTGCATCTGGTAGTTCCGATAGTCGATGGTTACGATGAACTGGCCGAGCACAAAGCTGTCTGTCACCGCGCGGGCGCGAGTCGCCATTCCAAACCCACTGAGAGTAACGTAATGACGCTCTACGTGGGCCGGGCTGGTCCAAAGCGAAGGACTGCTGGAGGAGGTCCCGACGATCTGCACAATCGTGAAGTCCTTCGCATCCACCCAGAGGGTCCCTTCAATCAGGTTCGGGGCCTTGTGGCGGGGGTGGATGGCAAGCGCGTAGCAATCGCGCCCGTCGATTTGTTCAATGCCCGGCTTGAGCCGCATCTCGTAATTCGCCGAGGTGAACCATGCTGCTTCGCGATTTTCAGGCAGGTTGATCTGTTTTTCGTGGTCCAGCAGCGGGAGCAGCCCGAACTTGCGCACCAGAGCGGAACCGCTCTCGGAAAGGATCTCGTAATTCTTTCCGCTTTCCTTCCGATAGGTTGTGCGAACGGTCATTTCCGCCGCCGGGTGGACCTCATCCTTGCCCTTGAAAACCGCGTAGTGCTCGGTAGCGGTGTAACCGGCAAGGTGATCGGCGCGGGCATGCACCGCGGCGTCGACGCCCTTGACGACAGCAGCGGCGTCGGGTTGCTGTGCCGGGAGGAAGGAGACGCCGAAAGCGAAAGCCAGCGAAGATCCAATTGCCTGTATCCGGCCGTACCGGTGAAAGTTCATTCTGAAGGAACTCCGTGGGATTGAGATAGGGGAATCGTTCATCGCCTTCAGATTAAACCCCTGGGCATTGGGTTCCCGCAGAGTTGCGCCGAGTTCGCAGCTGGAGTTGCAGTGGGTCATTCAGCTCTTCATAGGCTATGCTTGTCTCCGGGTCAGCCCCCGGGGCTCGAGCAACCATGACTGTATCCGGATGTCAGCGTGGCGAGGTTCTGGTATTGACGGATGAATCGGCAAAAGGGGTGCAGCGGCGCGAGGTGCTGGTGCGGGGAGTGGTGCAGGGCGTCGGCTTCCGGCCCTTTGTCTATCGCCTGGCCAGCGAGGAACAGCTGGCGGGGTTCATCGGCAACGACACCGATGGCGTGCGGATCGAGATCGAGGGTTCTTCGCCGTCGGTCGCGAGCTTTCTAGAACGCCTGCGGGCTGAAGCTCCGCCCTTGGCGCGCATCGATTCCATTGCCGTGCGCGAGTTGGCGCCTGCGGTGGGCAGCGCTGTTGCTGCGAAGTTTGAGATCATCGTGAGCGAAGTCCGAGGCCGCGTGAACACCGGGATTCCCGCCGATGCCGCGACCTGCCCCGATTGCCTGCGTGAGTTGCTGGACCCCGCAGATCGCCGTTATCGCTATCCCTTTCTGAATTGCACCAACTGTGGGCCGCGCTACACCATTACGCGGCGCATCCCCTATGACCGGCCGCAGACCTCGATGGCGAAGTTCCCCATGTGCCCGGCCTGCCAGGCGGAGTACGACGATCCGCTGAACCGGCGCTTCCATGCCCAGCCCAACGCCTGCTGGCAGTGTGGGCCGAAGGTTTGGCTCGTCGACGCAGGGGGCTCTGTTTTGAAAGGGCACGGCTTTTCAGGTTGCGGAGAAACCCAATCCGGAAAGCACGAAGCGTCAGGGCACGGCTTCAGCCGTGCCGATGAAGCCAATGAAATGACGGGGGCTTTAGCCCCTGCTGAGGCCAATTCCAAAGCTTCACCCGAAGCCGGGCCCATTTCCGCAGCCAGTTGCAACGACCCAGTCGCTGAGACCATCGGCCTGCTCGCCTCAGGCCAGATCCTTGCCATCAAGGGCATCGGCGGGTTTCATCTCAGCGTGGACGCGACCAACGGGGCCGCCGTGCAACGGCTCCGTGAGCGCAAGCATCGCTACGGCAAGCCGCTGGCGGTGATGGTGCGCGATCTCGATGCCGCCCGTGCTGTATGCCACCTGTCGCCGGAAGAAGAAGCTTTGCTCACCACGCCCGCGCGGCCCATCGTGCTGGCGCGGCGGCGCGAAGGGGGTCAAATCGCGGCTTCGGTTGCGCCGGGCATTCCCTGGCTGGGCGTCTTCCTGCCCTACGCGCCGCTGCAGCATCTTCTGTTTGCCGACGGGCGCATCAAGGCGCTGGTGATGACCTCGGCCAACCTGAGCGAGGAACCCATCGCCATCGACAACGAAGAAGCGCGGCAGCGCCTCGGCGGCATTGCCGATGCTTTTCTGCTGCACGACCGCGAGATCCTGCAGCGCTGCGACGACTCGGTGATGGCGATTGTCGACGGAGCGCCACAATTGGTTCGCCGCGCGCGCGGATTCGTCCCCTTGGCGGTTTCTGCCGGGCCGCAATTGCCCCTGGATGCGCCGCCGTTGCTGGCTGTGGGCGGACACCTCAAAAATGTCTTCGCGCTCGCCAGCGGGCGATTCGTCTATCAGAGCCAGCACCTGGGCGATTTGGAAAATCTCACCGGCCTAGCCTTCTTTCGCGAGTCGCTCGATCACCTGATGCGCACCTTCGAGATTGAGCCGCAGGCTGTGGTGCACGACCTCCATCCTGGCTATCTATCGACTACCTGGGCAAAGGAGTGGGCCGGCGAGCTCGGGCTGCCTTTGATTGCCGTGCAGCATCATCATGCGCACGTGGCCGGATGCATGGCTGAGCACGGACTTGCGGGACCGTCGATCGGACTGGCCCTGGACGGTACCGGCTACGGAACAGACGGAAAGATATGGGGTGGGGAAGTGCTGATCGCCGGCCTCGCCAGCTTCGAGCGATTCGCGCATCTCGAATATGTGCCCCTGCCCGGCGGCGACAAGGCGATTCGCGAGCCGTGGCGCATGGCCTTCTCTGCGTTGCGCTCAGCCGGTGTTGCTCTCGACGAGACGGCCGCGCTCACCGGCGGCACCGCGGCCGAAGCGCGCGTGTTGGAACGCATGATCGAGCGTGGCTTGAATGCGCCGCTCACCTCTTCGCTCGGCCGTCTCTTCGATGCTGTGGCCGCCGTGGTTTTAAAGCGCCGCGTCGTGGACTACGAAGCGCAGGCGGCCATTGAACTGGAAGGCTTTGCTGTCGACGAGCCCGACGCGCTGGACAACCAGGGCTATGCTCTCGAAGTGCAGGGCGAAGTCGACGGCGGTGATCCGCTGCGCATTTCATCGGCGCGGATGTGGAAAACGCTGCTCGGCGATTTGCGGACTGGTGTGAGCCTTTCGAGAATTGCCGCGCAGTTTCACGCCGGCATCGCGGCGGGCTTTGTGCAGGCCGCTCTGAGGGCGCGCGACGCAACAGGATTACAGCAAGTGGCGCTCAGCGGCGGTTGCATGCATAACCGCAGACTGGCGCGGTTACTGCGAGCGGAGCTTGAGGCCGAAGGCTTCGAGGTTTTTCAGCATTCCCAAATAAGCCCTGGGGACGGAGGGCTAAGCTATGGGCAGGCCGTTGCGGCGTCATCCCGGTCTAGGTGTACCTAGAGACCCAAAAATGCAGTTAAGTTTGTACGAAAGGTTATTTACGTATACAAAACGTTGACTTTTAAGCGCAATTGGAGTACATAAATAACAGGAGGAGCACAAAAATGAAAGTAATCCTATTTGAAGGAACGCCCGAGGAGTTCTCGGTAGCCTCGCAAGCGCTGAAAGGCTCACTTACTAGTTCTCTACAGGAAGTGCAACTCGGCGAGCCTGTTGAAACCGCAACACACGAGGGGCGATTCGTCACGCTCGACGAGGCGCACAAGATTTTGAGTCGTATACCGTTAGCCAAAATAATGCGCCAGGTGCTGGTCAAACTACACGCTGCAGGAGAGCAGATGACGACCAGCGAAGAGTTGCGGGCCGCAACAGGCTATAACGCTAACCAATTTCGGGGATTGATGGGCGCATTTGGCCGAAGGGTTACGAATACCGTGGGCAGGAACGTATGGTTCTTCTCGAAGAAATGGGATCCGACTGCCGCGCAATACAACTGGGGTCTGCCGCCGAGCGTCCGGCAAGCCATAGAATCGCTGGGTATTCGATGAAGGCGGGACCAAGGAGCAGGCAACGCGCTGAATGCCTGTTCCGGGCCTCAAAATGCTCGAACGCGCAGCTCTCAGCTGCCGAAGTGCACCAATTCCGCGGCCTGCTCGCGCGGGCCCAAAATTGACACGCGGGGAATGCGGCCCCTCACCATGGCCACTTCGTCGCAGCGATGCAAACGCGGGCAGCTCTGGCAATCCTTGAAGATCTTGTCGGGCAGATCGGCCTTGTCTTCCACAGTGCGGAATCCGTACTTGAAGAAGAAATCCGGAATGCGCGTGAAGAGGCATACGGACTGAATGCCGTGCTCTTCGGCCTCTTCCAGCAGTGCAGCGAGAATGCGCCCGCCCGCGCCCTGACCCTTGGCCTCGGGCTTCACAACGATAGACCGCACCTCGGTCAAATGCGGACCGTAGAAGTGCAGCGCGCCGCAGCCCAGAAAGACCCCGCCGTCTGAAAGCGCAACCGTGAAGTCGCGAATGTTCTCGCAGATCTCAGCGAAGGTGCGCTTCAGCAGCGTGCCATCCCCAGAGAGCGAGTTCACCAGGTCGAAGACGCCGGAGGCGTCCTGCAGTCGAGCTTTACGCACCTGCATGGGCGACCTCCTCAACTGGGCTCAGTGCCGCAATCCTGTCAGACGCTGCGGCCAGCGCCTGCCGCACCCGTTCCCGCGCTGTTCCGCCCACCACGTCGTGGCAATCGAGCGTCGCTTGCAAGTCGACTGCAGCAAAGAAATCCTCGCCGAACTCTTCGCCAAACTGCTGCAACTGTTCGATGCTCAGGTGGCCTAGTTCGACGCCATTTTCAATGCCGAAGCGCACGGCATTGCCGATCTTCTCGTGCGCGGTGCGGAAGGGCACGCCCTTGTGCACAAGGTAAGTAGCGGCGGCCATCGCATTCAGATAGCCGTTCTGCGCCGCATGGTTCATGGGCTCGCGGTTGAAGGTGAGCGCCGCGGTGAAGCGCGCAATCAGCGAAATCATTTTCGGAACAAAAGCAACTGCGAAAGCCGGCTCCTGCGTCTCCTGCATGTCTTTGTTATAAGCAAGCGGAAGGCCTTTCAGTAATAGTGTCACCGACTGCGCCGCGCCATTGATGCGACCCACCTTGGCGCGAATCAACTCGGTCAGGTCAGGGTTCTTCTTCTGCGGCATGGCGCTCGAGCCGGTCGAGAAGGCTTCGGGCAGGGTGACGAAGTTGAACTCCGCCGTAGCGAACAGCGTGATCTCTTCCGCGAAGCGGCTCACATGCAGGCCCACAAACGTCAATGCCTGCAGGTATTCCAGCACGAAGTCGCGGTCGCTGGTTGCGTCCATCGAATTCGGCGTAGGCGCGGTGAATCCAAGTTCTTCTGCAGCAATGGTGCGATCCAGCGCCAGCGTAGCGCCGGCCACCGCGCCCGAACCGAGCGGGCAATAGTTGAGCCGTGCCGCGCAATCCTGCAACCGCGTCACGTCGCGCAGAATCATCTCTACGTAGGCCAGCAGCCAATGCGCGACTAACACCGGTTCCGCGCGCTGCAAGTGCGTATAGCTGGGCATGACGGCCTCACCGGCCTTGTGCGCCTGGGCCACCAATGCGTTTGCCCATTGCGCCAGTGCATGAATATTCAATCCGATCTGCTTGCGGATATACAAACGCAGATCGGTCGCGATCTGTTCGTTGCGCGAGCGGCCGGTATGCAGCTTCAATCCCAGCGAACCTACGCGCTCGGCCAGCGACAGCTCCACGAAGTGATGAATGTCTTCGGCGCTGGGGTGGTTGCGCACCAACTCTTTGCCCGCATCCGAGGCATGATCGGCGGCCAGCGCATCGAGTGCTGCACGTAGCGTTTCCGTCTCATCCTGAGTGAGAATCTTCGCCGCGCACAACGCCGACGCATGGGCTTTGCTGGCAGCTACTTCCTGCTCCAAGAGCTGCCAGTCAAACACGATGGAACGCTGCCAGGCTTCGAACTCAGCATCAAGCGGCTCACGAAACCGGCCAGACCACATCTTCACTCTGCTGTCTCCTTCTTAAGCGGCCACAGGACCATCTGATCCCTGACCCCTGTTCCCTGATCCCTGTCTATTGAAAGCTCGCTACGTTCGCCAACCCGCCGAGCAGCATCAACAGCAGCGCCTTCTGCGCATGCATGCGATTCTCGGCCTGGTCGAAGACGATCGACTGCGGGCTGTCGAGCACGGCGTCGGTCACTTCCGCATTGCGACGCGCCGGCAGGCAGTGCATGAAGACCGCGCCTGGCTTGGCTTTCGCCATCAGCGCCTCGTTCACCTGGAAGGGACGGAAGATGGGCGCTCGTTTCGTAGACTCATGCTCGAATCCCATGCTCACGCAGACGTCGGTGTAGATGGCGTCCGCCCCCTCTGCCGCTGCGTGCGGATCCTGCAACAGGCGAACTTCGCAACCGTTGGCCTGTGCAATGTCGCGCGCCAACGTCACGATTTCAATGTCGGGAGAGTAGCCGCGCGGCGTGGCAACGGTGACGTTCGCGCCCAGTTGCGCGCCGGTCAGCATCAGCGAGTGGCAGACGTTGTTGCCGTCTCCCACATACGTGAAGTTCAACCCGGCTGCGGTGCCGAAGTGCTCTTCGAGGGTCATGAAATCGGCCAGAGCCTGGCAGGGATGCTCGAAGTCGGAGAGCGCGTTGATCACCGGAACGCGCGCGTTGGCGGCCATCTCTGTGATGGTGTCGTGCGCATAGGTGCGCAGCACAATCACGTCTACCCAGCGCTCTACATTCTTGGCCACATCGGCGATGGACTCGCGCTCGCCCAGCGGCGAGTTGGTCTGGTCGAAGAAGATCGCGTTGCCGCCCATGGTGTTGATGCCGGTCTCAAAGCTGAGCCGCGTGCGCAGGCTGGCCTTCTCGAACATCAGGACCATTTGTTTCGCATCCAGCGCGCGGCGATATGCGCTGGGATTGCGCTTCACGTCGTGGCCGAGCTTCAGGATGGCGCGCACTTCGGCGCTGGAAAGGTCGGCGATGGAGCACAGATCTTCGCCCGCCAGCCGGGTTGCGGCGGCGAGAATGTCGGCGTCCAGGTGAACCGGAACTGCGGGTGCTTCGAGAGTCTTGCTAGCCATTGTTCTGACCTCCTGCGGTCTGCGCTGCGGCGTGTTCGGCTGAATATGCGGTGAAGATTTCGTCCAGCGCCGCAATGGCGGTGTCCACGTGCGAGCGCTCCAAAATATACGGCGGAAGGAAGCGCAACACGGTGTCGCTGGTGCAGTTGATGAGGATTTTGCGCTTGAGCATTTCGGCGACGGCTGCCTTGGCGAGTTCCGGCGAATCCACTTCCGCGGCCACCATCAGGCCCAGGCCGCGCACATCCACAATTGCATCGTGCTTCTTGGCCAACCCGCGCAGTTGCTGCTGGAAGTAGTCGCCCACTTCGGTTGCATTCTGCAGCAGGTTGTCTTTTTCAATGGTGTCGATAACCGTGATGGCGACAGCGCAGGCCAGTGGCCCGCCGCCAAATGTGCTTCCATGCGCGCCGGGATGAAAGGCGCGCGCCACTTCTTCGGTGCACAGTACCGCGCCCATCGGAATGCCGCTGGCCAGAGGCTTGGCCAACGTCGTCACATCCGGCTGAATCCCGTAGTGCTGATAGGCGCACCACTTGCCGGTGCGGCCCATGCCGGCTTGAATTTCATCCACAATCAGCAATGCTCCGGTGGAAGTGGCGAGCGCGCGCGCTTCGGCAAAGAAGTCTTTCGATAAGAGACGCACACCGCCTTCGCCCTGGACAGCTTCAACCAAGATCGCGCAGACTTCGTTGCTGAACTTGGCGCGCAGGTCTTCGATGTCGTTGAAGCGCACAAACTCGACGCCTGGCAGTACTGGAGCGAACGGCTCCCGATACTTTTCCTTGTAAGTCGTCGAAACAGCGCCCAGCGTGCGGCCGTGGAAGCTCTGCTCCAGCGCCAGGAATTTGGTCCCGATCTGCTTGCCTTCATCGCGCAGAATACCCGCGTGGGCACGCGCCAGCTTCAGAGCGCCTTCCCAGGCCTCAGTACCCGAGTTGCAGAAGAAAACGCGATCCATGCCAGTGCGTTCCGTAAGGCGCAGAGCGAGCTCGGCCTGGCCCTCGTGGAAGTACAGGTTCGAAATGTGAATGAGCGCCTTGCTCTGCCGCGCGATGGTGGCTTCGATCGCCGGATGGCCATAGCCCAGCGCATTCACGCCGATGCCGCTGAGCAGGTCCAGATACTTCGTACCGTTCTCGTCGATAAGATGGACGCCCTCCCCAGCAACAAAGAGTTGCGGGTTGCGGGCGTAGGTCGAAATGAGGAGCCGCGACTCGGCGGCCTGAATCTCTTCGAGTCTCTTCAATTTTTTCCTCTGTTTCTTTTCCTTAGGCCACCATGACTTCGGTGCCGTGGGCTACGCGGGAACTGCACAGGTCGGGAAGGGAACTGGCTGCTTCCGCGGGTAGAATCCTTACGCGCTTTACGCCGTTCAAAAGTGCTTCACGGCAGGCGCCGAGCTTGGGCAACATTCCGCCGGAGATGATTGCGTTCTTGGCCATCTCGGCGATCTGATCGATAGACAACCATCGGAGTACCTCGCCCGTTGCGCCCTTCACACCCGGCACATCCGTGAGGAAGACCAGCGCGTCGGCGCGGCAGGCCATGGCGCAGGCCGCAGCCATCTCGTCGGCGTTGATGTTGTAGTACTCGCCGTCGAATCCCAGCGCCATGGAGCAGAAGACCGGCACTGCGTTCATATGCCATACCGCTTCGATGAGTCGAGGATCGCTGCTGACAATTTCGCCCACAAAGCCGAGGTCCGGATCGGTGCGCTTCTTGCGGGCCCGGAAGATCAATCCATCTCCGCCCGACAGGCCAACAGCGGCCTGGCCTTGTGCACCAAGAGCAGCCACCAGTCCCTTGTTCACCTTGCCGGCAAAGACCATCAGCGCCACGTCGCGGGTTTCGGCGTCGGTCACGCGCAGTCCATTGACGAACTCGCTCTGCTTGCCCAGAGCTTTCAAAGTCCGCGTCAGCTGGATGCCGCCGCCGTGCACCACAGCCACCTGGTTTCCATCCTTCACCAGATCGGCAATCGCGCGCGTACAGGCCTCCAGAAGCACCGGGTTTTCGAGTCCAGCTCCGCCAAGTTTGACTACGTACTTCATTCCAGCCCCTCCGCCTCGCCCCATCC
>CAZQPY010000124.1:0-10787 GCA_964595345.1 uncultured Occallatibacter sp. | reverse complement strand
GTAATGAATCCGGGGCCGAGTACGGCCATGAACAGAATGATCCGAATGCGCCAACGCTTCCACATGCTCGCGGTTCCTATGGAGGGTTTTTCATAAAGTTCCTCACTGACCATAACAGGTGAGAGTGGGGTAGGCGAACCCCGGCAGGGGGATTTGGGAGAAGCAATTCCCGTTTGACAGCAGTTGCGCCTACATTGTTACCGTGGTATTTTTATATCAAGATACCAGGAGGAGAACATGAGCCAGGAAGACAAGAAACGGGAGCCCGTGGAGGTAGAGCGGGTTCAAACCGGGGTTCGGATCGAGAAGCGGATGCTGAAGGTGCTAAAGGCCATTGCCGAGCAGAAGGACCTTACGCTCGGCGACTTGCTGGAAGGCATTGTGCTGCATGCGTTTGAAGGCAAGGGCGCATTCGGCCCCCAGACGCTGAAGGAAATTGAGCAATTCAAGGTGCTGTACGGGATGACGCTGACAGCCGCCGACAGCCACAATCTGCGCGAACATCGGCCGTAAGCGCGTGGGCGGTGTGAATGTATCGCCTTGTAAAGCTTGATCCTTGCTGCCCCACCCTGGCCACACAGAATGAAGTGCGGCGAGAGCGGGGACGTTTTTTAGGCCGGATCAATGACCGCTGCTGGATTTGCCGAGCGCCATGCGCAGGCCCATGCGGAAGGTGAAGGGCAGGCTGGGAAAGCCGATGGGGGCGATGTGTCGGTCGCTGAGCAGGTTCTGTCCGTTCGCGTAGAGAGCCAGCCAGGAAAACAACTGGTAGGTGCCGCCCAGGTCGAGGCGGGCATACCCGAAATCGAGATTGCGGTTGGGCAGCACCAGCGAATTGCCCTGATTCAGGTCGGAGTAGCCGAGGAAGGTCGAGTCGTCGCTGCGGCTTGAGAAGGCCGAGGCGAAGACGCCAGTGAGTCCGCGATGGGTGTAGGTGGCGGTGAAGAAGCCCGTGTGGGGCGGGCGGCGGAAGGGGCGCGCGCCTTTGAGCGGCGAGTAGATGCCGACCGGAATGCCGTCGAAGGTGGGCGCATAGCCGCCCAGCAGAGCCGCATTGTCGCTGGAGAAGGAGCGCTGCACCACGGAGTCGAGATAGGTGTAGCCGCCGCGCAGAAAAATGCTTTTGCCGATACCGCTTTCGAGGGTGGCTTCAATGCCCTGGGCGCGAAAAGCAAGCGAATTCAGATCGAGAGAATAGGCATTGTTGTTCTGCAGGAAGGCCTCAAGCGCGGCTTGCTGCTGGGCAGAGAGATTGGGCAGCAGGGCGGGAATCAGGCCGGCTCCGACGCTCTCGATTTCGCGTCCGAACTCGTTGTGGAAGTAGTTGATGCGCAGGACGAGCCGTTCGCTCCAAAAGGACTGCTCGCCGCCGCCCTCCCAGGCGCGCGTGGCCGGCGCCTGAATGGGCGAAATACCCAATTGCTGAATAGTCGACTGGCCGCCGTTCTGCTGGAGGAAGTTATAGAGCGATCCGAACTGGTCCGTCAGTTTGGGCTCGCGAATTCCCTTGGAGAAGCTGAAGTTGAAGCGGGTTCCACTGAAGATTCCATTGCGCGGGCGCAAAGCGTAGAAACTGGCTCCGATGTGCGGCGAGAAATTGTCGCCGATCTGCTGGAGGTGTTGCTCGTCGCCAACCAGGGTGTAGAAGAAACGATTCTTGAAGTCGCCGTGAACGCCGAAAAGGTAGTCGTCGTTGGAGCGCTGGATTGTTTCATCGATAAGGTAAACGGGCTCGCGCTCCGCAGCGCGCTCGTTGGCGTAGTTGAAGCCGGCCAGAAACTGCAGATGGGGAGTGAGGCGGTAGTCACCCTGGTAGTGAGCCTGGTCGCTGTTGGAGATGAGATCGAGCCGGTTGGGATAGACGCTGCCGTTGGCCACGCTGTAGTTCATCAGGGCCGGTCCCATGACGCTGTATCCGTTCGCGCCCCGGATAGTGAGGGGCAGGCCGTAGAAATTGCCCCCGGTAAATGAGTCGGCAGGACCGAAGCATCCTACACCGTCAAGAGCCACACAAATGCCTGCCGGATACCACTGCCGCGACTGCTCGCGCTTGCGGGCCAAGCCATATTCCAGCCGATTGTGCAGAGACGCGGTGGTCTGGTTGTCGAGCGAACCCGAGACGTAGAGGTCCTGGTCGCCTTCCTTGCGGTCGTCGCTGATGCCGTAAAAGCCATAGGCGTTGGGCACACCGGTGGCGTCCACCCCATAATGAATTGTCCCGCGGATCTGGGTGTTGGCCGAAGGCTGCCAGCCCAGGTTGGCCGCTGAAGTGGCAACGTGATACTCGTCGATGGGCAGCGCGTTTTCGGTTTGCAACCAGCTGAACGCGCCCAGGTAGTCGAGCTTGTTACGCGTCCCGGCCAGTTCGACTTCTTCGCGCGAGGAGTTGAAGTTTCCCGCGTCGCCTCGAAAAAGTAGGGACGGAAAGCTGGTGGTTCCGTGCGCGGTGGTCAGGCTGACCACGCCGCTGGATGCGCCTTCGCCATAAACGCTGGAGTCGGGGCCGCGGAAGATCTCTGCGCGCTCGATAGCCGTGGTGGAGAGCGGACCAAAATCGAAGGTGCCGCCCATGTCTTCAATGCTGACGCCGTCGAGCAGAATCTTGCTGGCATCGGAGTTGCTTCCGCGCACAAAAATGGAGGTCTGAGCGCCCAACTGGCCGTCCTGCACGGCGAAGACGCCGGACGTGGTGCGCAGGCCGCGGACCAGATCCTCAAGCGGGGCGAGGTCGGAGGAGTCGAGCACCGAAGTAGCTTCGGCGATCTGCGCCTGCGGAGTGGGAGTGCCGGTGGCAGTTACCACAATGGACTCGTGCACCCACTGAGGCTCAAGGACAAGATTTCGCTCCACCGCATCGAGGCGGCCGGCATAGAAGCCCGGGGTCTCCAACTGGCGAAAGCTTTTGGCGGAGAGAACCAGGAAAAAGCGGCCCTCCGTGCCGGTCAGGATCTGAAAGCTGCCATCGGCGGCAGTGACGGCAGAGTTGACGACCTTGCCACCGCTGAGCAGGGAGACGGTCGCGCCGGGGATGCGCACGCCGGATGGATCTGTGACCACGCCATGAATGGCGGCAGCCTGAGAGAGCACTGCAGAGGTCAACAAAAGGATGAAAAGAGCACAATAGGATCGGGCGCGGCTCAAATGATCGCGCGGAAATGCGTAAAAGGACATATTTGCTCCTTGGTTCCCCTCGAAACGCAAGCGGGTATCGGCGCCGAGGACCGGTCTCCTGACTTGCGTCGTGCCCAGCCACCTTCCCACAGGCAAATCGCAACCGCGAAACAAGAGTTGGTGCATTCCGGAAGCACTGCACAAAAGTCGACGCGACCATCAGACCGGAGCCCCCTCGGACAGGACTTCGTCCGAGGGGTGGAGCGCGCGGCGACCTTGCACGACACTGACCGGGACACGGTGACTCTGGTCTTGCTCTAGATTCGCCGGCAGTGGTTGTTCCGTCCCTCTGGAAACCGGAGTGATCCGCCAGTTCAAAGGCCGACGGGCTGGTTCCCTGCCCTGGCTCAAATGGTCAGCGCCGGTGCGCTCACAATTGCGGGGCAGTCGCGGATTTTCACCGCATTCCCCAGCATCCTGGCGATTGCAATTCTGAACGGCGCTGCTCTGAAACAGCGGGACAGGCCAACAGGTCCGCGAACGGTTATCGCGGGCTTCAATTCTTATAGCCGCGATCATGCGTGAAGTCAAAATGCGCGGTGGGACGGACGCGGGCGAAACGGGCAATGAAAAAGTAGCGGAAGAATGGTGACCCGTGCTGATTCGAACAGCCGAACCGCGGTTTAGGAATCGGACGCCGTTTCCGAGCCAGTCAAAACGTACTACCATTTTCATACGCTTATCATACCTAATATCAATAATATACAAGTATGATCATCGATTGTAAACCAGCGTTGAATATGCACTTCTCGGGCTCAATGGGCCTGTTTTGTATTTCCTATTGAAAGCTGCCGGAACTGGGCACGAAAAACTGCTTACGCCTGTGAGCCAGTGGACACTCATTCAGCAGGTCGCCTTTTCATGTCCGGTGGAACGCGAATCGTTCATCACCAGCACTCTTGTCGCTTCTCCAAACACAGGATTAGTCGCCACGGAGTTTCGCTTATCCACACTGTACTCACGAACAATCTCCAATAGCGTTCCGAGTGGCCCTTTGGGATCCGGACCATTGAGCAAAACGATACTCAGTTCGCGCTGGATCGGACCGTTGTCCATTCGAACCGCCTTGACCGTTCCCAGCTTCAGCGCTTTATCAAGCGCGAGACTGGGCACAAAACCTATGCCCAGGCCGGACTCTACAGCCGAAATGATGCCTTCGGTCGAGTCAATATCGAGCGAGCTATGAAGTTGTTGCCGCAGAATGCCATTTTGTTCAAGATAGTCTTCGACGAAATGACGCATCCCAGACCCTGCCTCTCGCAGAAGAATCGGCTCCTGAACCAATTCCACGGCACTGATAACTGCCCTCTTTGCCCAGCGATGATCGGGCTTTACAATCAGCGTCAGCTCATCTTTACCAAATACTTCGATCTTTAGATCGGCACGATGGGCGGGTGCCTCGATGAAGGCAATTCCAATTTGATGCAAAGCCAGAGCCTGCAATACTTCATTTGTGCTTCCACTCGTGAGATGGATCCTGAGCCTCGGCCATTTCCGCAAGAGATGCGGCAACAAGGTAGGTAGAAGGTAAACGGCTATGGTGTGAGATGCCCCGACACTCAACTCAACCCCTTCGAGTCCACCGAAAGGCACAAGCGCCGCGATTGCGTCGTTGCTGATCGCCTCGATCTGGCGAACGTAATGCAAAAGCGTTGTCCCAGCTGATGTCAGACTGGTTTCGCGGCCAACGCGGTCAAAAAGAGCGATTCCAAGGCTCTCTTCCAAAGACCTGATTTGTGCC
This sequence comes from uncultured Occallatibacter sp., assembly GCA_964595345.1. Classification (GTDB taxonomy): domain Bacteria; phylum Acidobacteriota; class Terriglobia; order Terriglobales; family Acidobacteriaceae; genus Telmatobacter. The sequence continues at coordinate 5,875 of CAZQPY010000124.1, read as the reverse complement.
GTAACCGCAGGCTGCGTAATATGAAGTTCATCCGCGGCCCTGCGGTAATTCAAATTGTCGGCGACCACGCGAAAGACCTTCAGCTTGAAGTTCTCAATCATGGAGTTGCTCCCGTCTGATAGTTCAGAGTTGCGAGCGCCAGTCGGTATTGGTATTGGGCATCTGTGTTGCCGATTGCGGCATCTGTTTGCTGAAACTGCGCCTGACTCAGTTCAACGATCGAACTAAGACCCAGTTGATAGCGTGTTTGCGCCAATTTCAGCGCGAGATCTGCTTCTTGCAACAGTTCCGCGGAAACAGTAACGCGCTGATAAGCCGTATTCGCCGCAAGCCAGGCGGTGCGTACATCCCGGACGATCCTGTCCCGCAAATCCCGGCTTTGTTCGGAAGCTGCCCGAGCACGGGTAGACGCTTCCTTTGCCTGGGCTGAATAGAGGAATCCATTGAAGATCGGAATACTCATGTTCACGCCGATGCCGCCCCACCAGTTCGTGAGGTAGTACGCGGCTGGTCGTATGGGGACACTTCCCAGAGTTCCCGCGGCGCTGATGCTCGGCAACATCTGATCGCGCTGCGCGTGGCTGAACTTCACGGCGGCCTGCTGGCTGTAGATCAAAGCCTGCAGATCCGGGCGTTGCTGAAACGCAAGTTGCAGAAGTTGATCCGCGTCTGTCGGAGGCGCCTGCAAGGTTTGATTGCTATCGATCAATTCATAACTTACTTGATGATCGAGGCCTAGAACGTCATCCAATGCGGCCATCGTCATGTCGACATTGTTTTGTGCATCGAGTAGCAACAGCTTGGCTTGCGACAAGTTAACATCCGCAAAGCTAAGATCGAGAGTAGATTTGAGCTTGTTCTTCGTCAACTCACTAACTTGTGTTTCCGTGGTCTGGCGCGTACTGACGTTCTGTTGCGCGACTTTGAGAAGAGCCTGAGCCTGAAGCGCGTTGAAGAACGCACGATCCGCGGTGAGAACTATATCTTCGACCGAAGCAAGGGCATTCGCATTCTGCGCCTTCTCCTGAAGCTTGGAAGACGCCACGAGATTGCCGGTTCTTCCAAAGTCTGTAATGAGCTGGGTAAACTCCCCACCGGCTGCTGCATGTTCAAAGAGGCGTGACGCAGTCAGCGATCCTGCGGAGATGCGGCTTGCATCCTCGGCATCCTCGGCGGTGATGTTAGCCGTCGCTTGCGGCATCTCCGCGGACCTGGTTTCACGAACCACCTGATGCTGTGCAAGCGCAAGCAGTCTTGCGACACTAACTCGCGGATTGTTCTTGATGGCAAGCTTCTCGGCCTCGGATTGCGTCAGGCGCTGGAGTTGGCCAAAGGCTGAGGCGCCAGTTTGCGTCGCCTGGGCATCGCCTGATCCCTGCGGCATCGGAGCGCTCGCTTGCTGCGCCAGAGCAATGAGAGTCACTTGCGGCGCATCCGGCAACGGGGTCTTCGCGTTCGTCGTTTGTCCAAACAGAATGCTCGAACCGAGGATCGGAAGAACAGCGAGAAACTGACGAATAGGCCTTTGAGTATTGAATCGTTTCATCCTTCTTATGCCTCCCCGGCAATCGCAGGTTTCTTGTCATGCCTGCCGTGAACGATCAGGTAAACGGCGGGAACCAGAAAGACGGTAACAACCACCGAGACGGCCAGACCGCCGATAACCGCCCTCGCCAACGGTGCATATTGCTCGCTCCCTGCTTCGGTTCCCATCGCCATGGGAATCATGCCAAGCAAAGTCGCCAACGAGGTCATCAGAATCGGGCGAAGTCGAATCCTGCATGACTGAACAACTGCTTCCAGCAGCGGAAGTCCCTGCTTGTGCAGGGTGCCCGCAAATTCAACGATCAAAATGCTGTTCGAAACAACGATTCCGGTCATCATAATCACACCCATCAGCGACATGATGTTCAGAGTGCTCCCTGTGACCAGCAGAATCATGACAACTCCCGCCAGCCCCGGCGGAATCGCCATGAGGATGATGAACGGATCGACAAATGAAGTGAACTGGGTCATCAGGATCAGGTAAACCATGAGCACAGCAAGAATGAGGCCAACTCCGAATTCCTCGAACGACCGGTTCATGCTGACTACCGCGCCACGCAGGTTCAGCACTGTGTTCTTGTCTGTTTTGGTGTTCCGCAGAAGCTTATTGATATCGCTCCCAACTCCCTGCAGCGCTTCTGTCTTCGGGGAAACATAAATGTCGATGACGCGACGAATCTTGTAATGGTCCACTTCTGTAGGCGTATTGATCAGCTTGATATCCGCAACAGAACTGAGCGGCGTGTATCCGGCGATGTGGTCGCCTTTCCAGAATGCGGGCGCATCGCTTGACGCCCCGTGGGCCTGCTGCATCGGGCTGTAGCCCGCCGGTTGAATCCCGCGGAGTGGAATACTCTCGAAGTCTTCCATCGACATGTTATTGAGGAAACGGTTCGCGTATTGGACAGTCACCATGTAATTGTTGCCTGTCTTGGGATCGATCCAGTAGCTAGGAGCCACCATACCGTCTGAGGTCATGGCGGTAATCACGTTCTGCACGACATCCTTCGCGGAGAGGCCGATGAGACTGGCCTTTTCACGGTCGATGTTGAGTGCGATTCCCGGGAAATCCAGATCCTGTGGAATGTATACGCCACTTACATTCGGCATCGATTTGATCTTCGCTGAAAGAGTCTTGGCCAACGCATAGGCCCCATCCATATCCATGGAACTTACCTGGACATCGATCGGAGCCGGAAGTCCCTGATTGATCACGCCATCGACCAGGCCGCCTGCCTGAAAATACGTGGACAGTTCCGGCATCTCGCGCGCCAGCCTCTCCTGGACACGATTCATGTACACATAGCTGCCAACGCTGTGCTTTTCCTTGAGACTTGTTTGGACAAAGGCAGTGTCCATGGAGGCGTTGGTTGTATAGATGGCGGAAAGATCCGGATACACTCCGATATTGGAGACAATCATATCCAGATCCTTGGAAGGAACAACGCTCCGAATAATGCCCTCGACTCTGGCGATGTAATCGTTGCTGACCTCAAGGCGAGTGCCGCTCGGCATACGCACGTTGATAACAAACTGCCCTGGGTCGGTACGCGGAAAATAGGCGCGCCCCAGGAATGGCAACGTGGCCGCCAGCACCAACACAACTCCTCCGCAAATCACCGCGGCAGTGAAACCAGGACGTTGCATGGCTTTCATTGCCGACCGTTCGTACCAGTTCAACATTTTTTCGTATTTCTCGTTGAAGGCACGCTCGAACGCGCTAAAGAATCCGGGCTTTGTCTGTTTCAAATCTTCACCCTTGGGATGCAGGCGAATGAACTTGGCGCAATAGAGCGGCACCACCGTCATCGCAAAGAAATACGAAGCAAAGATCGACAGCACTACGCCCAGCGCCAACGGAGTAAAGATGTATTTGCTGATGCCGTTAAAGAACGTCACTGGGAAAAACACAATGGACGTTGTGAATGTAGCGGCCAGAACCGCCATGGAGACTTCTGTTCCACCCTTTTCCGCTGCAACGGCCGGAGATTCCCCCATCTCCATGTGTCGAAATATGTTCTCGAGTACGATGACGCCGTTGTCGATGAGCCTTGAGAAGACCAGCGCAAGCCCACCCAGAATCATGGTGTTGATGGACCCGCCCATGTAGTTGGAGATCAACAGGCAAACCAGCATGGACAACGGAACGGATAGAAGCACGGCAATTGTGGCGCGTGGACTTCCGAGAAAAACCAGGATCATCACCGCGGTCAGCACAAGGCCGATCCCAGCTTCTCTGGTTACGTTGCTGATCGCCAGTTTCACAAAAACCGACTGGTCGAACACCACCGCCGTTTTCAACGATTGCGGAACATCGACCAGGTGCTTGATCGCAGCCTTCATGCCGTCCACAATCGTGATGGTGTTGCTGTTGCCACCTTGCTTGAAGACCGGAACATAGACGGAGCGCTGTCCGTCAATTCGCACGATGTTGTATTGGAGCGCGCCCGAGTCAACCGCCTTGCCGATGTCACCGACCAGAACAGACGCATTGCCCACGGATTTGAGCGGCATCGAGTTCATCGAGTTCGCGTCGGGAAACTGGCTGTTCGCGTAAATGTTGAAGTCTTTCGATCCAACGCGCACATCTCCAGCAGGCAAAATCAGGTTGGAGTTGTTGACTGACGTGACTACGTCGGTAAGGCTGAGGTTGCGCGCCTCCATCTTCAAAGGGTCGACATATACCTGGATCTGCCGGTAGGTGCCTCCATATGGCTGCGGAACCGAAGCGCCCTGGACATTCGAGATCTGGTTGCGCACCTGAAACTGCGCAATGTCCTTCAGATCGGTCTCATTGAGTCCCTGCCCCTTCAACGTGACCAGGCAAACAGGCTGTGTGGAAGCGTCCATGCCTAGCACAACGGGAGGCAGCGTCCCTGGCGGCAGACGCCGCAAATCGGCCATGGCCAGGTTGGCAATATTGCTGAGCGCGGAATTGGGATCGGTACCCGGCTTGAAGTAAATCTTGATCAGACTCACCCCCGTCAACGAGCGCGATTCACTGTGGTCGATATTCGCGCCCAGCGTAAAGAAGCGTTCGAACGTGTTCGTAATATCCGCTTCAATCTGCTGCGGCGGCATTCCGTTGTAGAAGGTAGCCACCACTACCACGGGCATATCGATCTTCGGGAAGAGATCAACGGGCATACGGACAGTGTTGACTACGCCCACGAGCGAAACCATCAGACAGAGCATGATGATAAAAAACGGATTCTTGAGCGCAAACTTGGGCATTACCGGCCACCTCCGCTTTCTGTCATCCTTGTACGATTGCTCTGCAAACTGCAATCATTTCCAAACCGCCCCGTCTCAATGAAATCGTCTCCGACAGTCGCGTATCGTCCCTCGGGCGAGTGTGCATCCATCTGGGGAGTTGCATGATTGGTCATTTTCTAGGCCTCCCCTGCAAGCGTCTCTTCTGACTTGTCCCTGCCGTGAACGATCAAGTAAACAGCCGGTACCAAAAACACGGTTACCACTACAGACACTCCAAGCCCGCCGATGACAGCACGCGCCAGCGGCGCATATTGTTCGCTACCGGCTTCCGTGCCGAGCGCCATCGGAATCATCCCGAGCAACGTCGCTAACGAGGTCATAAGGATCGGGCGTAGCCGAATCTTGCAGGACTGCACGACAGCATCGGCTACGCAGTGGCCCTTGTCCCGCAATTGCCCTGCAAACTCAACGATCAGAATGCTATTTGAGACCACGATGCCGGTCATCATGATCACTCCCATCAGCGACATGATGTTCAAGGTGCTCCCGGTGATCGGGAGGATCATCACCACTCCCGCCAGTCCGGGCGGAATTGCCATGAGAATGATGAAGGGATCGATAAAGGACCGAAACTGCGCCATCAGGATCAGGTAGACCATCAGAATTGCGATGAGGATTCCAATTCCAAATTCGGCGAACGACCGATTCATGCTGACCACTGCCCCTCGCAGGTTGAGCACGGTATTCTTGTCTGTTCGAGTGTTGGATAACAGTTTGCTGATGCTTCCTCCCACCCGTTGCAGTGCCTCCGTTTTGGTGGAGACATATATGTCGATCACGCGACGAATCTGGTAATGGTCCACCTCGGTTGGTGTTGTGATCTGCTTGATTTCGGAGACTGAACTCAGCGGCGTATACCCGGCAGAGTGATCGCCACTCTTGAGTTCGCGCAACTGGTCTGTGGCTCCCTGGGCATCCTGCATCGGGTTGCCCCCGGCGGGGCGAACGCCTCGTAAAGGAATGTTTTCGAGGTCCTGAATCGACATGTTGTTGATGAGATTGTTTGCGTATTGAACCGTCACCATATAGTTGTTGCCGCTCTTCGGATCGATCC
>CAZQPY010000123.1:0-11084 GCA_964595345.1 uncultured Occallatibacter sp. | reverse complement strand
TTGGCCTCTTGATCGCAACCTGTGGCACATTCTCAAGAGCGCAGTATGAGGATGGCAGCTTGATCGGATCCATCCACGACGCCACCGGTGCGGCAATTCAAAACGCTGCCGTCACCGTCACCAACATCAACACGGGCATCGTCATCAAGACCACCGCGAACAGCTCGGGAGATTACGAGATTCCCACACTTCGCGCCGGGGTCTATTCGATTGAGGCGTCGGCGCCGACCTTCGCGCCAGCCATCGCCAGGAATATCACCATTGAAGTGGCAAGCCGTCAGCATATCGACCTGACGCTGAAGGTCGGCCAGACCGACGTGACCACGGTGGAAGTGAGCGACGTGGCGCTGCAGCTGGAAACCGAGACCAGCGAGCGCGGTCAGAACGTGAGCGAGTATCAAACCGAGTCGCTGCCGCTGGTGAGCCGCAACTACTCCGATCTGATGGGCCTGGTCACCGGATCGCGCCAGGCGCCCACGGCGGCGACCACCACGGCCATCACCAGCCTGGTCCGCGCGGGCGCTTACAATGTCAACGGCCAGCGCAGCATGTTCAACAACTTCTTGCTCGACGGCATGGACAACAACGCCTACGGAGAGAGCAACCAGGGCTTCGACAACCAGATCATTCAGCCTCCGCCGGACTCCATCAACCAGTTTCAAGTGGTGACCAACAACGAGAGCGCGGAGTACGGACGCTCTTCGGGCGCCACCATCAACGTGGCTTCGCGCAGCGGCTCGAACCAGTTCCACACCACGATGTATGAGTTCAACCGCAACACCGAGGTGAACGCTTACGGCTACTACAAGGCGATCAGCACGGTGCAAGGCGTGCCGTTTACCTTCCCCAAGCCGGGCTTCAACCGGAACCAGTTTGGCGCCGACTTTGGCGGCCCGATCGCCAAGAACCGGCTCTTCTATTTTGTGGATTACGAAGGCTTCCGCCAGAAGCTGACCCCGACGGTGGTGTTGACCGTACCCACGCAGAACGAGATCAACGGTATCCTGGCGGTGGACGTGCAGGATCCCTTCAAGCCAGGCACCTATATCAAGGCGGGGAATTCGGTTTTGAACTCGCCGGATGCGAGCCCGATCGCCAAGCAAGTGCTCGCCTACTACAGCAAGCTGCCGGCACAGTGCCAGGTCGCTCCGGGGACCGCGGGCATCAACGCCACGACCGGCCTGGCTTCCAGCGATTGCGCCACCAACGCCCCGTTTACCGACAACGCCGACAAGGGCGATCTGCGGGTGGACTTCCAGCAGAGCGACCGGAGTTCCTGGTTCCTGAAGGTCAGCGACCGCAAGGAGACGGGCATCAACTATCCCACGCTACCGCTGCCGCTGGACGGACAGACCAACGGCCGCATCAAGATTCTGGATCAGCAGGTTGCGCTCGGCTTCACGCACACGATGGGCTCCAACAAGGTGCTCGAAGCGCGCCTAGGACTCTCGGGAACGCAGGCCGGCAAGTACACGCTCTCCATCGGCGACGATGCCATCACCATCCCCAACCTGCCCACCGACCCGATTGTTGCCGGCGGTCTGCCTTCCATCAGCATCTCGGGCGGATTCACGGCCTTCGGACGCCAAAGCACCAACCCGCAGTGGCAGAACCCCTCGCTGCTGGACCCCAAGGTGAACTTCAGCTGGGTGAAGGGACGTCACACCCTCAAGGTGGGCTACGAATACGAGCACATCTGGATGGAAGTGCAGGACTCGAACCCTCTGTTCGGATCTTTCACATTTGGCAAGGGTTATAGCGCCTGCCCGGCATCGGCGGGAAGCGCCTGCACCGGCACTTCGGCAGTCGCCGACACCTATTGGGCCGATTTTCTGTTCGGCACCACCAGCGCTTACGCCCTGGCTACCTACTTCAAGGCCCACCTTCTGCAGACCATGGACAGCACTTATGCCCAGGACGACTGGAAGCTGAACAACAAGCTGACGTTGAACCTGGGTCTTCGCTGGGAGTATGGTTCGCCCTATTCGGAAAGAAACAACAACCTCTCCAACTTCGACCCGGTCTCGCAGACGGTGCTGACCATCACGCCGGGAGCGGCCGCTGTTCCGGGCGCCATCACCCCTTATAGCGGCGGCGGAGTCTACGGCAAGACGCTGGTCAATCCCGCGCTGGGCGATTACGCTCCGCGCGTCGGCTTTGCCTATGCAGTGACGCCGACGGTTGCCGTTCGCGGCGGCTTCGGAACCAGCTACGTCCACTACACGCGCGCCGGATCGGGCGACATTCTGCCGATCAACGCGCCCTCGGCACTTTTTGTCTCGGTGTCGCAGCCTACGACGGTTACGGCGGCGGGCTACCGGACGGTGGACCAGGGCTTCATTCCCAATCAGGCCACCACGTTCAATCCGGCGACCGACAACATCACCTACATTCCCAAGGACACCAAGGACAGCTACGTCGAGAGCTACTTCCTGAGTGTTCAGAAGGAACTGGCCAAGAACACGCTGGTGGACATCGCCTACGTGGGCAACCACGGGTTGAAGTTGCAGGGCTTCCTCAACGCCAACCAGAAGAACCCGTCCAACGGCTTCGCCCGCGCCTATGGCAACTGGCCCAGCGACATTACCGCCGCGGTCAACGAGTTCTACTCTCACTACAATGCGCTGCAGGTTCGCTACGAACAGCGCTTTGTGAGCGGCTTGACGCTGCTGAATTCGTTCACCTGGGAAAACGCCCTGGACAACGCTTCGGCCTCGCTGGAAGCGAACACCCCTTCGCCGCAGGACGGCAACAACCTGAATGCCGACTACGGCCAATCGGACTATAACCTGCCAGTCTCCAACGTCACCAGTCTGGTGTATGAAGTACCGGTCGGCCACGGCAAAACGTATCTGGGCAGCGCCAATCCTTTTGTGGATGCGGTTCTGGGCGGATGGCAGATCAGCACGGTCAACACCATGGACGGCGGCACGCCCTATAACCTGACCTATGGCCCGAACTCCGCCAACGCGGTTTCTCCGCAGATCTCGGCGACCTATCGCGGGGCCAACGAGTACCGTCCCAATGTGGTTCCCGGCCAGCCCTACCGTCTGTGCAACTCCGGACACACCTGCCTGAATCAGAGGAACCCGGCCAACGGCACCATCGACTACCTCAACCTGGCTGCACTGACACTGCCGGCCACCAAGGACGCCAACGGGAATCTGCTGAGCCCGTTCGGCGACCTGGCCCGCAACTCGGTGCGCACGCCACTCTTCTACCAGACCGACCTCGACCTGAACAAGCGTTTCAGCACGCCGGTGGAGCGGATGAAGATCGAGTTCCGCGCGGAAGCTTACAACGTGTTCAACCACACCAACCTTTACTTCCCAGGCTCCTCGACCAGCGAGTTGGGCAGCGCTTCTGGAACCAACACCACTCCCAACCCCGCGGCTCACAGCGCAGCGGTCTCCTCCACGTTCGAGCCGCGCATTCTGCAGTTCGGTTTGAAGATCGTGTACTAGGGAGTTATGTCAGGGGAGATTCTTGCTTTCCCGGGTCCCTCATTGCGAGGGACCCGAGGCTCCTGACGAAAGATGTTATCCAAAAGGTAATTTCCGGATGGGCGGTGATTCAGGAAGAACGCCAATTTGAAGCAGCATTGATATTCAATGTAAGCTGGAAGCCATGCTCTCAGCGTGGCTACCGAAGGTTCTCTTTCCTGTCGTCTTCGCATTGATCATTGCCCTTTTCCGATGGATGGCCCCGCCTCGCTCTCGAATGGCCCACCATCGCTATGACGAGTCACAAGTTCCCGAACCGCTTCCGACAGGAATCATTGGTGGTGCAATGTGGACTTTGGGGATTGGACTGGCTCTTCAGTTCTTTCTGCTCAGAGGCGCGAATCACATGTGGGCGTCGCTCGAAGGCCCGTCGATCTTGACGCAATACGCTACTCCAGTCATCTGGTGCTTTTTCCCTGGTTTCGCCGCCCTTGCAATCCCATGGCCTCTTACAGTCTGGTATTTGCGAAGGGTAGGCCGTTGGGAAGAAGCAGATGGTATTGAAGACGTCTCGGATAGCAAAGGCGGAATGAACTCTTTTCAAATTATGAAGTGGCTTGGTATAGCCTTGGTCGGTCCAATCGCATTTTTCACCTTACTCGCGGTTCCGATCCATCTTTCGATTAGCGACTCCGAGGTACGAGTTGGCCACTATGCTTCATTCCTTCCCGAGAGATTTCCCTTGAATGGAGCAAGGAGGCTCACGATCGTCGACGGGTACAGGCTGCGAGACGGCAGTTTTCATCCCGCTAAGGATGTCATCATCGACTTCGCCGACGGGCGTCGTCTTCGGGGCAATCAAGTCGGAGACGGCGGCACGAGCGTTCCAAGCGACGTGCTGGATCTTCTAATCTCGAAGACAGGTCTCTCGCCTGAACATGCCTCAACAGCGGACGAAGTCCCAGTATTCCGAGCGGGTAAGTGACCGGATTGCAGGACATTCTCGGATCGCCTGCGATGGTGAAATCACCCAATTTTCCAGTTCAGCCTGTATCGTCGCCAAACCGGAACTAACGCCATTTTGAAAATCTCAAAGGCAGCCGCGGATCCTTCACTTTGTTCAGGATGACAGTTCTGTGGGTTGGGGATGATGGTGCCGGGCTTGCATTGTGGACGGTTCGTCTGCCAGTCGTACATGATCCCGGTTTCGGGCCGTCAGGGGCCTGCCATGGCCGAATCTCGGGTCGGAGACGAGATGCCGGTGGCACAACCGACACCTTGAATGTTTTACGTAACCTTCCATTCGCAAAGGCGACGCGGTTTGCCTGTGCCGCGGAATGATGGGAGTTGGCTGCGCGAATCCGGTGAATGCCGGCAGACCAAACCCAATACGACCGCAAACAGGCACATCCAGCCAAAAGACAGATAGAGCTTCCGCTTCAGGGAGAGATCGCCGAACCAACGCAGGCATTTCTTCCAAATTCAAACCATTCGGTGACGCCCCGGGTAAACAAAATGGGCCCATCTTCGCTACATCCTCCAACTTACCCCGAAACTTGAACAGGAGGTTGCACTCGCCCTTCGGAAGGATCTTTTCAGCTTTCTGCCAACCACTGAGTCAAGCCGAGAGCGACTTTTGCCGATCATGGGAATAGGTCCTACATTGGCGATGCGTCCAATGGCGGAATCGCAAAGAAACCTGTCAAACAGGCATCGCATCGAGCAGGAATCGCATCGAGGAGTTGTCATGGAAATGTTGGTATGGCGCGAGCAGTATTCGGTGGGTGTGCCGCGAATGGATCAACAGCACAAGAAGCTTATCGGCATTTTGAACCAGCTGTTTGACGCCATGATGAACCACCATGCCTTTGAGGTGACCGAACCGCTGGTCAAGCAACTGGTCGAGTACACGCAAACTCACTTTGCGGACGAAGAGGCTTTGATGGCCGCCACCGGCTTTCCTGGGCTCAACGAGCATCGCGAGCAGCACCGCCGCCTGATTGAGCGCGTCCAGAAACAAGTAGCTCTTGCTGCAGGAAAAGACCTCTTTCAGCCCGTGCAGTTACTTCATTTTCTGAATGACTGGCTTACGGTCCACATCCAGCAGGAGGATAAGCTTTACGGACCCTGGATTCAAAGCCACGACGCGCGCTGACCGCCTCCCGACTTTTCTGTAGATGAAGAGCTGAGTTGCGCAACAACCTGTGAGCCGCTGAACCGTTCAGCAAGACCTTGCAAGGCGAATAAGAAACAAAAATGCAAGTTCAACAAAACACGCTTGAGGAAAAAGAGGACCGGGCCTGAACAGGCTGCGGAAAATGGCGATTCCTCAGGAAGTTTCCCGAAATGCATCCCTCGGGGCCTGAAGGCCACGTTCATTCTGCGGCACTTACGGCACGGCTGAAGCCGTGCCCTTTCAAAACTGGGGCCGAATTTGAGTTTTTCGCAGCCTGTCTAGGCCACCCCAACCGGGCCGCGAATTCAGGGGTCTAAACAGGTTGCGGAAAAACTCCCGAAATTGAGTGAAGCGTTGGAACGAGCCTTAGCAGGGGCTGAAGCCCCGCTCATTTGATTGGCTTTATCGGCACGGCTAAAGCCATGCCCTGTTACAAGGCCCCCCGGGTTTGCGTTTTTCCGCAGCCTGTAAAGGCCACGTTCATTCGGCTGCGCTTACGGCAGGGCTGAAGCCGTGCCCTTTCAAAACTGGGGCCGAACTCGAGTTTTCCCGCAGCCTGTAAAACCCAACGAGATTCCTGAAACGTTTTGCGGCACGCTTCGACAAGCTCAGGGCAGGCTTCAGGTCATGCCCTGTTCCAAAACCCGTCCGAACAGCCCCGCCTGAATCGTCGCCAGCCCTGAATCGCCGCCAGCCAGGAAATTCCGACGCGGGCAACTCCGCAAGCCGGTTGGAAATCGGGTGACAGCGGCAAGATTCGCTTGCGTTCAGCGACGGCGGAGAGCGCGAGCGTTGTAGTTGCTCACTAGTCTGGCCATTTCCGTGGCGGGCAGGCGGGTCGCCGGGCTCTCTTCCAGCCAGCTGGTCAAGGACTCAAAAACGGCGCCCACCAGGCAGCGGGCGGCAATCGCAGGGTTTTCCACTTCAAAAGACTCCGGGGCGGACTCGATGTTGCGGCGAACGTGCTCGGCATGTTCGGAGAGGATCGTCCTGCGCACCTTCTCGAGTTCGGGACTGAGCCCCGACGACTCGACGATGAGGATGCGCGCCTCCTGCGGGTTTTGAGCCAGATACAGGAACAACGACTCGACGGCCAGGGGAATCCTTCGAATCGGATCGGACTCGACCTGCTTGGCCGAATCCAGCACCTCGCCGAGGGTCTCTCCCAGCTGGATCAACACAGCCGCGAAGACGTCTTCCTTGTTGCGGAAGTGCGTATAGAAGCTGCCGGTTGAGCTGTCTGCCTCGGCCACGATCATGGGCACGGTAGCGGAGTGGTAGCCGCGATTGCCAAAGAGCCGGGTGGCGGCTTCAAGAATGATCTTGCGCCGCGCCTGCTTGCGGGCCTCGGTGGCTGTCGATTTGCGATATGCCATGTTTTAACTTTAGAGCGAAACCATCGTCCCAGTGTCCCGTTCAGCTCCTTACAAGGTCGCCGCTCCCCGATGGTCGCGTCGACTTTGGCGCAGTGCCTTCGGGATAGACCAACTCTGGTTTCGCTGTAGCCCTCTTGTAAAAGAAAGAATGGCGTGTCATTCTTTCTTTGTCAACAGCGATCTTACGCACCCCTGGACGCTGGTTGCGCCGCACTTTTCGGAAAGGGTTCCATCTTGAGTCTTCCTTCTATGTTCCGCATGGCAAAGGCTTTTCAAAGGACTGTTATGTGTGTCCTCTGCATTTTTCCTGTTCTCCCGTTAAGTTCCTGCGGCCCGAAGCCTCCGATGGAAGCCGACCAGCCGGTCCCGGTGCGGCTGCGGGTGCCGATGCGCGTGGAGCAGCCGGTTTCGGTGGCCGCGAGCGGCGCGGTGGAAGCCAACGTGACGGCGCTGACCGCCTTCCAGATTGCCGGACGGGTGGCGAAGGTGTATGTGGACGAGGGGCAAGCGGTGGTGAAGGGGCAGGTGCTGGCCGAGCTGGATGCCGCGGACTACCGCAACGCGTTCGACGCGGCGAATGCCCAGGCCGAAGCCGCAAAGGCCAGCGACCAGAAGGCGCAGGATGGGCTTCGTCCAGAGGAGTTGGAAGAGGCGCGGATCGACGCGGCGCGAAGCGAAGACGAGTACAAGCGGATGAAGTTCCTCTTCGACCACCAGAGCCTGGCGGCGAACGATTTTCAGAAGTTCGAGGCCGCGTACAAGGCGTCGCGGCAACGCTACGAGATGGCGCTGCAAGGAACGCGCGGCGAAGAAAGGCTGGTAGCCGGAGCACAGGCGCGCGCCGCGGGCGCGCAGATGCATGAGGCCCGGAAGCGGCTGGGCGACTGCCAGTTGCTGGCACCGATTTCAGGCTTTGTGGGAATGCGGCGGATTGACGTTGGAGACACGGTGGCCGCGGGGACGCCGGTGATCTCGGTGCTGGATCTGAATCCGGCGAAAGTGCGGGTGGGAATTCCAGAGGCAGAGATAGGCAAGGTGCAGGAGGGAGCGCGGGCGACGGTGGTGATTCCCTCGCTGGAGAATCGTGCTTTCGACGGCAAGGTGGAGGCGCTGGGAGTGGCCAGCGACCCGGCGTCGCGCACCTACACGGCCAAGATTGTTGTGGCTAATCCGGAACGGCTGCTGAGGGCTGGAATGGTGAGCCAGTCGCGGATCTTCGGCACGGGAATGGTGAACGCATTGACGGTGCCGGGCGAGGCCATTGTGCGCGATGCGCGCGGGGTCACGCTGGTTTACGTCTACTACCCGGCGCAGCAGCGCGTGTATGGCAGGCGGGTGGAGGTGGGCGGACTCGTTGGGAACGAGGTCGAGATCAAATCCGGAATAGCAGCCGGCGACCGGATTGTCGTCGCGGGGCAGCAGAATGTGCGCGAAGGCTCCCGGGTCAAGCTGGCGGGAGGAGGGCAATGAATCCCGTTCGCGGCTCGCTCCGCTACCCGCAGATCACGCTGGTGCTGACGGCGATTCTGGTTGCCGCTGGACTTTACACACTGCTGACCATGCCACGGCGCGAAGACCCGAAGATCACGATTCGCGTGGGACTGGTCTCGGCCATTTATCCGGGCGCAACCGCCGAAGAGGTCGAGAACCAGGTCACGCGCAAGTTGGAGGAGCGCATCTTCCGGTTCGCGGAGGTTCGCAGGGCCAAGACGTTTTCTACGACGCGCAACGGCGTGGTGATTCTGAATGTGGAATTGGAGCAGAGTGTTGCCGACGCCGATGCGTTTTGGTCGAAGCTGCGGCTCGATCTGGCGCAACTGAAGCCTGAGCTGCCGGACGGCGTGCGCGGCCCGGTGGTGGACTCGGACTTTGGGGATACAGTTGCGGTGTTGATTGGGATTCATGGCGGGGCGAATGGCTCCACATACGGCTATCGGGAGTTGAAGGACTACGCGCAGCGAGTGGAAACCGCACTGCGCGCGCTGCCCGCAGTGTCGAAGATCAAGCGCATCGGAGACCAGCAGGAGCAGATCCAGATTTCAGGCTCGCTGGAACGGCTGTCGCAGTACGGAGTGAATCCGCAACGCGTGGTGCAGGCGCTGCAGGGGCACAGCACGGTGCAATATGCGGGGCGCGTCCCTGCGGAACAAAGCAAGGTACCGCTGGAGGCGAGCGGGCATTTGGAGACCGAAGACCAGGTGCGGCAGTTGATGGTGGATGTTTCGCCGACCGGGCAGCCGGTGTATCTCGGTGATCTGGCGGAGGTCAGCCGCGTTTACAAAGACCCGAGCGAGTACGCCCGCATCGGCGGCGAGGCGACGATTTTGCTTGCTGTGGAGATGCACGAGGGGAACAATGTGGTCGCGTTCGGCAAGACCCTAAGGGCGACGCTCGCGAATGTGCAGAAGACTCTTCCGCCGGATGTGCAACTGGAGCTTGTAGCCGATCAGCCGCGCGTGGTGGGCGAGCGCATTGGAGACTTCTTCCGCGAATTCGGCATCGCGATTGTCGCGGTGATTCTGATTACCATGCTGCTGTTGCCGCTGAGGGTGGCGTTGGTGTCTGCGATTGCGATTCCAGTGACGGTGTCGATCACTTTTGCCGTGCTGAATGTGTGCGGGGTGGAACTGCAGCAGGTTTCGATCAGCGCGCTCATCACCGTGCTGGGCATGGTGGTGGACGACGCGATTGTGATTGCCGATAACTATGTTGAGTTACTCGACCGGAAGGTTCCCATCGAGGAGGCCGCGTGGCGTTGCGCGACGGAGATGGCCGTACCGGTGCTGACCGCAACGTTGACCATCATCGCGTCGTTTGCGCCATTGCTTCTGCTGACCGGGTCGGTGGGCGAGTTCATTCGCGCGTTGCCGATTGCCATTGCCGTTGCGCTGAGCGTTTCGTTTGTGGTGGCCATGCTGCTGACGCCGCTGACGGCGCGGTTCTTTATCCGCAAGGGGCTGCGCGATCACGAGGGAACACCCCACGACGCAAATACTCTGGCTCGCAAGCCGACGCCGCTGGATCACATGCAGCGTTACTACAACCTGGCTATCGGCTGGTCGATGGAGCACAAGAGTACAGTCTTGATTGCGGGGATGCTGACGTTTGTGGCTGGGTTGGGGATTCTGGGAATGGTGCGGCAGCAGTTCTTTCCGCTGGCCGAGCGCGATCAGTTTGTGATGGATGTGTGGCTGCCCGAAGGGGCGCGCATCGAGGCTACCGACGCGACGGTGCGCAGTATCGAGGCCGCGCTGCATTCGGAACCGCTGGTAAAAAGTTACACGAGCTTTCTGGGATCGAGCGCGCCGCGGTTCTACTACAACGTGAATCCGCAGGCGCCGGCCTCGAATTACGCGCAGATCCTGGTGAACACGCGCGACGTGAAGGGCACACCGAAGCTGGTGGAGAAGCTGCGCAAGACGCTTCCCGAGTTAGCGCCCGAGGCCAAGATCTTTGTCAAGGAGTTGCAGCAAGGGCAAGCGATGGAGGCTCCGGTTGAGTTACGCATCGTGGGCGACGATGCAGCGACTCTGCGCGGAATCGGCGACCAGGTGGAGAATATTCTGCGCCACACCAAGGGAGCGACTTATATTCATACCGACTGGCACGAGGACGCCTGGCAGGTGGGCGTGAACCTGAGGGACGAGGTGGCCAATCGCGAAGGACTGACCAACGCGGCGATTAGCCAACAACTGGCGGCGGGGTTTGAAGGCGCGCCGGTGACGACTTATTGGGAGGGTGACCGGAACGTGGAGGTGGTTCTGCGCCTGAATGCGGCTGAGCGGCAGAGCTTCGAGAATGTGGCGGACACGTATGTGACCTCGCCGGTGACGGGAGCGCGGATTCCGCTCAGTTCGATCGCATCTTTGAAGCCGGAGTGGCAGCCGGGGCGCATCGTGCGCAGAAATGGAGTGCGGACGCTGACGGTGCGGGCGTTCCCCTGGGACGGGCGGCTGCCGAGCCAGATCCTTGCCGAGGCGAAGCCGCAGATCGCCAAACTTGCGCTGCCTGCCGGGTACCGCATCGACGTGGGCGGCGAAGAAGAGAATCGGCTGGAGACCTTTGGCGAGATGCAACACGCACTGGCCA
>CAZQPY010000122.1:0-11372 GCA_964595345.1 uncultured Occallatibacter sp. | reverse complement strand
ATCGGCGTAACCAGGTAGCCCTCGTGCACGCCGCGCGCCTTGTCGTCGATGTACAGCATGCCGCCGCCGATCATCACCGAGATGTACATGGCCAGCGCCACGCAGGCGGGCAGCAGAAACTTCATGTAGTTGACGTACGGATACAGCTCCACAATCTCCAGCGCGATGCTGTTGGCCAGGCGCGGTTGAATCACCGGAGTGCTGAGCGCGGTAACCACCAGCTGCATCTCCGATTCAACGGAACTGGAGGTGAACTGATCGGAGTTGTCCACAACGATCCCGAGGCGCGGCGCGCTCTGCGCATATACGCGACGCGAATACTGAGCGGGAATCACAACCGCCGCATCGATCCTGCCGGTGCGCACGTCCTCGCGCGCCTTCATTTCGTCCTGGTACTCAACCGTGGTGAAGGTTTTGATGTTCACCGCGATGGCATCGAAGGCTTCGCGCAGCTTCACCGCCTGTGGACCGTGGTCGTAATCGACAATGGCTACGCGCGCGCCCACGATCTTGCCGCCGAATGCGTTGCCCATGATCAGCAACTGCAGGATCGGCATCATCAACGACATGATCATCAGCATCGGCGAGCGGAAGAACTTGCGCATCTCGCGCTCGATAATCGCGAACATTCTGTTCATGGACGTGCTCCCGGCCGAGGCGGCAATGTGAAGGCAGGAGGCTTCACCTGTTCATCGCGCAATTGGCGGCCTGTGTAGTGGACAAACACGTCGTCCAATGTGGTGTTCTGCACGCTCAGCGAGGTCAGCGTTTCACCCAGGGACGCGGCCAGTTCCACCAGTTGCATGGTGGTGCGCGAACCCGAAGTAGTCAGCACGCGATAGAAGCCCGCGCTCTGAGCCTGCACGCTGGTCACATCGTCCAGGCCTTCCAGACGCGCCTGCCATTCCGGAGTCTCGCGGTCAAAGTGCACTTCGACGACATTCGCGCCGGGCACGCTGTGCTTCAGCTCCATCGGTGTTCCAAGGGCCACCAGGGTGCCGTGATCCACAATGGCGATGCGGTCGCAAAGCTTGTCGGCTTCTTCCATGTAATGCGTGGTCAGAAGCATGGTCAGGTTGCGCGTGGTGCGCAGGTTGTTCAGCATCTCCCACACCGCGATGCGCGATACCGGATCGAGGCCGGTGGTCGGCTCGTCGAGAAAGAAGATGTGCGGATTGTGCACCAGCCCGCGCGCAATCTCCAGCCTACGACGCATGCCGCCGGAGAGGGTTTTCGTCTGCGCGCCGCGCCACTTTACCAGGTCCACTGCCTCCAGAACTTCCTGGATGTTCTTCGCGCGCTCGTCTCTGGGCACGCTGTAGAGCTTGGCATAGATGTTCAGATTCTCTTCCACGGTGAGGTCCGGATCGCTGGTCAAGGCTTGTGGAATCACGCCGATCATGTGCCGCACCGCATCGGCATTCTCGGCCACGTTGTAACCCGCAACGGTGGCCTTGCCGCTGGTCAGCGGGATCAGCGTGGTCATCATGCGTATCAGCGTGCTCTTGCCCGCGCCATTGGGACCGAGGAGGCCGAAGATCTCCCCTCTGGCCACCGTGAAGTCGACGCCCTTGACCGCTTCGAAATCGCCATACCGCTTGACGATCTTCTCCACCGCGATGGCGATATCGGGCACCTGGTGCTTCTCGTAATAATCGTTGGAATGCATGCTCACTGCTTCACCAGCTTGCTCTTGGGGATCGAGATTTCCGCCGTCATGCCGGGAACGAACCGCTCCCCTGGGTTGTCGATGATCAGCTTGATCTGCACAGTCTTGATGTCGCGTTTAAGGGAACTCACGTCGCGCTGGGTTGCGAAATCGGCTTCCGCGGCCTTCGAAATGACCTTGCCCGGCACGCTTGCGCCGCTGGGAAACTTTATCTGCAGCGTGTCGCCAAGCTGCACCGCATCGGCTTGCGTCTCCGGAAGCGGAGCGTACACCCAGGTCTGGGTCAGGTCCATGATGGTCACAATGGTCGCTCCAACGGCGACCACCTCGCCCTGGCGAGCGGCGCGGACGTTCACCCGGCCGCTGACCGGCGCGTAGATCCGTGCATATCCGGTCTCAATCTTCGCCTCTTCGGCAAGGGCCTGGGCATTCTGCACCATGTCACGGGTCGAGTCGACGGTCTTCTTCGCCGCCGCCGCCGCCAACTCATGCGCGCGTGCCTGGCGAAGCGCCGCTTCCGCGGCGGCAACGTTCTGCGCGGCCGTTTCCACCGCTGCCTGCGCGGCCTGCAGGCTGGTCACGGCCTCGTCCCTGGCCTCCGCGCTCGCGATCCCCTGTGCAGCCAAGGCCACAGTGCGGCTGGTGTCGGCCTTCTGGTGCTCGAAGTTGGCCTGCGCCTGCATCAATGAAGATTGAGCAGCACGTACCTGGGCCTCGGCCGTGACCGCAGCGCTGGATACTTCGCCGCGCGTTTGCCGCTCCGTTTCCACCGTCTCTCCCAGCTTGCTCACCTGGCTCTGTGCGGAGGCTTCGGCCGCCTGGCTCGCCGCGCTCAAATCCGCGCTTTCAATAATTGCGATGAGTTGCCCGGCCTTCACTTCCTGGCCCTCATCCACCGTCAATGTCTGAATGCGTCCCTGGATCTTGCTGCTCACCAGTACTTCATTGGCGTCCACCGTGCCGATCAACTGCAGATTGCTGGTGGGGCGTACCGTAACGAAATACCAGATCGCCGATCCAATGGTCAGCAAACTCAAAATCAGAAAGACCCGATTGCGTGCGTTCACGTGTGCCTCGCTTATTCTTCTTCAAACTTGTTCAATCTTGTTCAAACCTGCCCGGCGCGCTGCAGCTTTGCCCGCTGTCAATGCCGCCCAAAAGCCTTACCGGCAAGTTCATTTGGCGCGGGCCTGGGCATATGTCCTCCGTCTTTCGGCATGGGCGACTCGTCCAGAACCCGCGCTGCCAATTCCACGCCGTGCCTTCGATCAACAAACAGCGTCTGTCCCAGAAGCTCGATGGATTTGGCGCGCCGAGATTCCAGGGCCGAAAGCTCCAGCGGATCTGTGCCCGTCACCATCTTCATCAGCGGCGCCGAAAGGAAAAAGAAGACATTTGCGCCGGTCGCCGCGTAGTGGATTTGCATAGGATCCGCCGCAATCAGTTCGCCCGACGCGATCCCAGCCCGCAGCACTTCCTGCATTTTTTCCATCAGCGGTTTGAATACTTTCTCGACCAGCGAACTGAGCGAGTTGTCTTCTCCGCGATGCAGGCGGATCATTTCCTGCTGCATCAGGCTCTGAAAGCCGCGGTTGGTGTGGATTCGGTCGAAGTGATTGAGTACCGAACGCAGGAACTTTTCGCCTTCCGACGCCGGGCCTTCAAAGACCGCCATGCTTCGCGCCTGGACCTCCGCCGCCACCCACTCCAGGGCCGCCGTGTACAGCGCGTCCTTGCTCTTGAAGTAGTAGTAAAGCAACGCCTTGTTCACGCCGGCGTCCTCGGCGATCTGCTCCGTGCGGGCGCCTGCCAGGCCTTTCTCGCTGAACTGGCGAACGGCCGCATCGAGGATGCGAACGCGTGCCTGGTCGGCGCGTTCCGCCTGAGTGCGGGTTGGGGGGGTGGTTGTCATCAGATATTAACTAACTGGTTAGTAAAGTAAACCGATGCTCGCCAGAATGCAAGGCACTTTGGTCATGTTTGTGTGAATTTCCGCGGTTGCGCCTTTGTCAGGCACCCGGCCCCGTCCCGCAGGGGGCAGAGGGGCGTCGTGGATTCGGATGTTTTAGGAGACGGGAAAAGGGAATCGATATTGTATGAAATCGCGAATTGGGGTCAAATTGCGGGCGGGATCTGGCGCGGCAAATCAGGCGAAGAAACTCAGGCTGTGCTCGCCGTCGTCACTCTCATTCGCCTTGGCCTCTTGCTGCTCAGGTTCACCGTCGGGAGCGCCGGAGTCGTAGAAGTCGTCTTCCATTCCGCCCTGCGATGCTTCCTGGCTGGGGGTGTAGGACTCGTCGGAGATGTGGGCGTAGTTCTCCATATCGGAGACACGCTGCAGTCCGATCACCGCGGGAGCGGTTTTGCCGAACGACACGAGTCGGACACCGGGGATTGGGCTGATCTCCATACAAGCTCCACGCGCATGCGTAACATTTCCCTTTGCGCACAAGATCGACTTGGCGGAAGCAAACTTTAGTGATTTGACGAAAGAAATGTCCGGAAAGTGGACAGAGAAGGGAAGAATTGTGCTCTCAAACTGAAATGCGTCTGTGAAAAGTCCGCATTCGATCCAGGAATTGGACGGGGCACGTCAAGGTTGCAGGTCAATCGGGGATTGTAACCCGTTTGAAAACATGGCGGTACTTGGCTCCAGCCTCGATTTAACAGTTCCGGCGGACAAATCATCACCTCATGCCGAACACTATGCCCGCCGCTGGTCAGTTTCTTCCACTAGGCGAAGAAACTGATCAGATTTCCCAAGTGGTCTTCCACCTGTTGCACACTCGACCCGATTGCACTAGCGCCGAAGAGGTTGGAGACGCTTCCTGTATATTCGTTTGCAAATTGCTCAACGTCACCCGAGTAGGTGGTACTGCCCACACGGGTAGAATACGGAACTCCAACCGCTGTTTCCGGTCCTGAGGTCGCTGTCTTGACGCTATCTGCTGACCTGGAGGTCGAAGTCTGCGACTGGCCGATGCCGATCAACGGATTGATTTGCATGCTCATTCGCTTCCTCCTTGAGGTTTGTCCTCTACGCCGCTTATCGTCTGCGGAGAGATTAACTTTAACTAATAATTCAATATTCTGTGTCCTATTACAGGACGCGGCGCGGAGACGCCGATTTCTCGGCGTCTGGACTCTGCAACTTATGAGATCCTAGCGTCGCAAAACGTATGCCGCAGGGGTAATTAGAGGGCTTGCAGGACGGTCCTGGTCCAGTAACTGAACCGCCTGGGCCAGATTCAGCCCTCCGGGAACAGCTGTGAAACCTCCCCGCGCTTCGCTGGTTTCGCGGGCGATGGTCTTGAAGAGCATGGCCCGGCCCATCATATGTACTTCCAGCCGCTCGGTCTTCCAGTCGCCGCCCACCTGGGTCCGCTGCAGGCGAAACCATCCGCCTTTGTAGATGCGGCCCAGTATCCCATAGCCAAAGTCGAGATTCTCTTCCAGATGGCCGTCCAGGCGGGCAAGATGCTTGAAGCGCGCGTCCAGCCAAAGATCTCCGCTCATCGCGTGAAAGACGCGCGATTCGACGGAGTGAGCCGGGTAGTCGGGGTTGGGGCGAAAGTGCAGATGGCGGCAACCGTTCTCCAGACCCGCATCGGTATAGAGAAACGCGTCGGGAAGCAGCGCCAGGATGCGGCCGATGCGCCGCTCGTCGTCGCCATACTCCTTGCGGTGCCGGGCCTGCTCCGCGGGGGAACTCAGCAATTCGGTGAGGCGCGCCTGTTCGCCGCGGCTGGCTTCGGCGCTGAGGGGATAACCGTTGACACGCTCCAGGCGCGTGACTGGCCCATCCGCCGTTTCAATCTGTTCTTCCTGCCGAGCCTCGCCCTTCAAGTGCCGCTGAATCCAGTAGCGCCAGTAGCCGTGATGGCCGTGGTCCTGCAGTTCGTTATAAACCACCTCGCGCACCAGCACTGCGGCCTGGGCGGGTGGGATTTCCTGGCTGCACCAACCGGTTTGCGTCCAAAAGAGAATCCCAACAATCACCCAGAATGCTCTCATCAGTCTTCCTCCATGCAGATCGGCTCAAGTGGAGTATGCCGCAGATCCATTGAACGGCAGGCAAGATTCCCGTGAATGGACGAAGAAAATCGTTGAAAACCCGATTGGAACCGTAAGAATCTCTGAAAACCGATCGCAAGCGGCATTCCGCCGCCTGGCTTGCTACACTGGGGCCATGTTGGATGAACTGGAGTTCCGGCGTCTGGCTGAAGCCGCGCTCGAAGAATTGAAGAAGCACCTCTATGCCCGCGAAGAGGAGAATGAGGACGCCTTTGAGGTCGAGGAACAGAACGGCGTTCTCAATGTAGTCTTCGACGAACCCGCTGGCAAGTTTGTGATCACGCCCAACGCCCCGGTGCGCCAGATTTGGATCTCGGCGCTTTCCACCAGCTTCAAGCTGGACTGGGAACCGCTTGCGAAAGCGTTCCTCCTGCCCCGGACGGGCGAACAGTTAATTCCCCTGGTGGACCGCCTCATCGACGAGCACGCGGCGCGCTGACACCGGTTTGCCGCTATGGCCGGGTTCCCATCCTTTTGGCGTTTTTTCCTTTAAGAATGGGAAGCCCAGCCGACGTAATTGCAGGATCAGTTTTTGCGATCCAGCCGGAAGGCCGCAGCTTGAAAGTCTCCGCGGAAGCCTTCGCTCATCTCCAGTCCATGATTCATCCACCATGCGCCGCTGGCCGTCTCCGGCGTATCCATGGCCGCCTTGCCTTCAATAGCCATCAGCGTGTACTGCACCGCAGGGTCCAGCCCTTCCAGCTTCAGGCGCGGGAAAAGCCGGCCCTTCTGCGTGGAATGAATGAAGGCGAAGACCACCGACTGGCTCTTGTCCGTTTTCACATACTGGGTGGCCGAGAACTCGCTGCCGTCGCGCGGCGAAATGAGCCGGAACAAATCGCCCTGCACAATGGTCGGTTGCACCTGGTGGTAGGCGGCAATCAGCCGCTTGGCTAGCTCTGTTTCCTCCGGGGTCCAGCGGGCAATGTTCGCACCTATGCCCAACGATCCCTGCATCGAACTCAGCATGCGGTAAGAGAGGGAAGTGCTGCGGCGATTGAGCCAGTGCGGCGAATCCGTCACCCAAGCCATCATGATCTGCGGGGTATAGGCATAGCTGAAGCCGTCCTGCTGGCTCAGGCGGTCGAAGGGATCGGTGTTATCCGAGGGCCACACCTCATCGGTATAGCGCAGGATTCCCAAGTCCACGCGCCCGCCGCCGCCGGAGCACGATTCGATCTCCAGGTTCGGATGCCTGTGGCGCAGCTCGGCCAGAATCGCATAGAGGTTGCGCGTGTATTCCACGTAAACCCGCTTCTGTTCGGGCGGAGGAACCTGGTCCCAACCCGGCTCGCTCCAGTTGCGGTTGTAATCCCACTTGAGAAAGTTGATCTCGTTGTCTTTGAGAATCTTGTCCAGGAAGCCGAGCACGTAGGCGCGCACATCCGGGCGGGCCAGATCCAGCACCAGTTGGTTGCGCGCCTCCGAGCGGGGCCGACCGGGGAAGTTCAGCACCCAGTCCGGATGCTTGCGATAGAGGTCGGAGTCGGGATTCACCATCTCCGGTTCCACCCACAGCCCGAAATCCATTCCCAACGCATGAACCTTGTCTATCAGCGGTTTCAGGCCATGTGGGAACTTCTCCTGATTGACGTACCAGTCGCCCAGGCCGGCGTGGTCGTCCTTGCGCTGCCCAAACCAGCCGTCGTCCATTACGAAGCGGTCGATGCCCAGTGCCGCGGCCTTCTCGGCCAGCGCCATCTGCCCTGCCTCACTGACGCGGAACTCTGTTGCCTCCCAGGAGTTGTAGATCACCGGCCGAGGCTTGGGCAGAGGATCTTTTGCGGTCGCCGCCGTGCGCGGCAGAATTTTTTCCAGCTCCAACCTGTGCAGGAGCCTGGATGCGCCGCCCAGTCCATTTGCGGAGTAGCCTCCATAAAAGGTCGGCGTCTGCAGGATTTCGCCGGAGTGCAGCAGATAGCCGAAGTCAAACGGATTGTAGCCGCCGGTGACCCGCACCTGGTCCAATTGATCCTGCTCCACCGTGATGCGCCAGGACCCGCTCCAGCCCAGCGCGCCAAACCAGACTTCGCCGTGATCTTCACTGGGCGCACCGGCTTGAATCGCAAACCACGGGTTGGCTTGATGCCCGGTCGATCCGCGGCGGCTCTCCAGCACGCGTTCGCCCGGATTCAGCGTCTCCTGGGTCAGATGCCACTCGCCGGCCCAGCGGCCGGTCAGGTAATTCAGCGTGTAGTGCGCCGGCGGCAAGGCCCAGGCCGCGGCGGCTGCCTGCTCCACCATCACCGGCTGGGTTTCGCGATTCTCGATCTTCGCCGACCGCTCCAGGATGCCGCTTTGCGGGTCGATGGCGTAATGCAGCGTGACGTAGATGGACCGGCGGATGTCTTTCAACACCACATCCAAACCATTCTCTGCCAGGGTGTGACTGTCATAGTGCAGCACCAGGTCGCGATTGCCGTCGGCAAAGCTGACCTTCAGCGCCGGTTCCACAAAGAGCGCCGCGCCCCAACCGCTGTACTCCTCAGGCGTATTGGAATACGACGAATCGAAAGACGCCCACTCCGGCAACGGTTTGGCGGCGGGGAAGGTGTCGTTCGCGCCGAGACGCCCGCCCCAGTAGAGCTGCTGCAGTTCGCCGCGCGCGTTGACGCCGAAGACATACGAGACATTGCCGCCGTCGAGGCGGAAGACCTTGTGGCCGGCGTCGTACCGGGCGGCAGGGGTCTGTGCTCCGGCGGCCAGGGAAACAGCAAGCAATACAGCGCATGTAAATGTTTTCATATTTGCAATCCCCACCTGGATAATCCCTCGGAACGCCCATCCTATCACTGCGCACAGTGCAGCCGCCAGCGACCCGTATTGGAGTACGATCAACGCATGAGAAGACGAGAGATCGCATTCCTTCTTATTGGGCTGGGCGTTGGCCTTGCCTTCTCGGCGGTAGCTATAGTCGGGTGGGTCCTGTCGTACTCCCATCACATGTTTATCATTGGCATTCAATGGGGGCGGGTCTCAGTTTTGATAGCGCTGCCGTTCCTGCTCGTGCTGCTTGGCTTCGCAATCTTATTTCGCAGCAAGGGTGAGCAATCTTCAAACTGAGAAGCTACCCGGTTGTTGCAATCTCGCTGGTCAATAGAAAAAACCATGACGCAGGCGCAACCCCAAAAGGGCGCAAAGGGAATCTGCATTCTTAGAGTAAGGAGCGGGATTGCCGCTACTCGTTTACCGCTGCTCCCACAGGCCGCGAGGGCAGCCTTTTGCCAATCAACTCCAACTCCGGATAGAGGTTCTCCACTGGATCGACGGTGAAATTCCGCTGTCCCACTTCTTCGGTCACCAGCGGCCCAACGGAGAGCTGCGATAGTTGCCGAAACGCAGCTTCGGGCGATCGCTTGCTGCGCAACAGCAGGTCGGGCAGCAGTTCGTTCATATAGCGTAAGTCGCGGTCCGCGGTTCTCTGCTGGAAGGCCTTGTGAACGTACAGCCGCAAGGCGTTCGCTTCTTTGACAGCGAGCAGGATCACAGCTTCGGAATCCGAGTCGGGCTGCATTGCGGGAAGACCGTACTTGAGCGCACAGAACTCCATCAAGTTATCGTTCGTCTGGCTGTTCTCTGTTTGGCTCACGATCCCCCTCCCGCACAGCCTGAACGTACAAATTCCTTCAGACTTCCATGCAAGATTGATTCATCTTTGAACGGATGGGTGTGCTGCTGCAAGCGAATCGGCCCTGATTTCTACGCGCTGTCGACGTCAAGTGCCAGAATGGCGTTTGACGTCTCGTGGTGTTCCAAATGGGCCACAAAACGCGCGAAGCTCGCAACCATTCCGGTGTCAATATGCATCTGCGAATCTTCCGCGGATATCCTTCCCAAACGTCCGCATGCCTGCCGCGTCAATGCGGCGCCCGACGCCATGTACGCACAAGAACGCGGGCCATTCCAGTAGGGTGCGAATGGCCCGCGAGGGGTTGTCTCAGATGACGTCGCGAAGGACGCTCCGGATCAGCGCGCGGAAGGCATGGCCATGCGGTCGTCGGCGTAGTGGCTCTGCACGTAGTTATCCAGAATCTGCTTGAACTCGGCCACAATGGTGTCGCCGCGCAGCGTGGTGTACAGCTTGCCGTCCACGTAGACCGGGGCTTTGGGTTCTTCGAAGGTGCCGGGAAGGCTGATGCCCAGGTTGGCGTGCTTGCTCTCGCCGGGGCCGTTGACCACGCAGCCCATCACCGCCAGCTTCAGCTCTTCCACGCCGGGATATTTCTTGCGCCATTCCGGCATCGAGGTGCGCAGATAGCTCTGAATCTGCTCCGCCAGCTCTTGAAAATAGGTGCTGGTGGTGCGGCCGCAGCCGGGGCAACTGGTGACTTGCGGCATGAAGCTGCGAATCGAGAGCGACTGCAGAATCTGTTGCGCCGCCTGCACCTCTTCCGTGCGGTCGCCGCCCGGCTTGGGCGTCAGGCTCACGCGAATGGTGTCGCCGATGCCGGCCAGCAGAAGCGGCGCAAGCCCGGCTGCCGAGGCAATCAGGCCCTTGACGCCCATGCCCGCTTCGGTCAGTCCCAGGTGCAGCGGATAATTGCAGCGCTCGCCCAGCAGGGTGTAGAGGTCGATCAGGTCGCGCACCCCCGAGACCTTGGCCGAAAGAATGATCTTGTCTGCGCCGAGGCCGAACTTCTCGGCGGCGGCGGCGCTCTCCAGCGCGCTGGCGATCATCGCCTCAAACATCACATCGCGAACCGGCAGGGGATCGGCCAG
Organism: uncultured Occallatibacter sp.; assembly: GCA_964595345.1. Taxonomy (GTDB): domain Bacteria; phylum Acidobacteriota; class Terriglobia; order Terriglobales; family Acidobacteriaceae; genus Telmatobacter. Next base: position 910 of record CAZQPY010000122.1, on the reverse strand, counting down.
CTTGATGTTTTCGTCCATCTTGCGGGCCAGCAACTGCTGGTCCAGCGAGCCCCAATTCACGCCGATGCGCACCGGCTTGTCGTTCTCCACCGCGCACTCGATCATGGTCTGGAAGTTGTCGTTGTCTTTCTTGCCGATGGAAGCGTTGCCCGGATTGATGCGGTACTTGGCCAGCGCGCGCGCGGTCTCGGGGAACTTCTTCAGCAGCAGGTGGCCGTTGTAGTGGAAGTCGCCGATGATCGGAACGTGGATGCCGCGCTTGGCTAGCCCGTCCACGATATGCGGAACGGCAGCGGCGGCGGCTTCGTTGTTCACCGTGACCCGCACCAGTTCCGAGCCCGCAAGGGCCAGGGCTTCAACTTGTTCGATGGTTCCCGCAACGTCCGCCGTGTCGGTGTTGGTCATCGACTGCACGACAACCGGAACTTCCCAGCCCACACGAACCTGGCCAATTCTGACCGTACTCGTTTTTCTGCGCTTGATCTCCGCCATGCATTCAGTTTACCCGCCCCCTTGCGCCGGGGCCAATGGCTACGCGCTTTCGCCCTCGAAATCAAGTGCGGGCTTGAATCGCGGGCGGCAAAAAGAACCGTCCTTGGCAGGGGCTAAAGCCCCGCTCGTTTTGTTGCCCTTATCGGCACGACTGAAGTCGTGCCCTGACGCTTCTTGCCATCCCGAAGGAGTCTTCCGCTTCAAATAAAGTCGTGTCCTGACGCTTCTTGCTGTCTCGAAGGAGTCTTCCGCTTCAAATAAAGTCGTGTCCTGACGCTTCTTGCTGTCTCGAAGGAGCCTGCCGCTTCAGATAAAGTCGTGCCCTGACGCTTCTTGCCATCCCGAAGGAGTCTTCCGCTTCAAATAAAGTCGTGCCCTGACGCTTCTTGCTGTCTCGAAGGAGCCTGCCGCTTCAGAT
>CAZQPY010000121.1:0-12600 GCA_964595345.1 uncultured Occallatibacter sp. | reverse complement strand
TCGCACTCGATCCCCTTTTCTTCAAGCAGGCCGCGCAAGTAGCCCCTCACAAATCGGGAATCATCGACAATCAGTGCACGCATGTTCTCTCCTTCGGTGAGACGGTTTCTAACGGTTCCACAACTCAAGTGCCCATTGTGGTTCTTCGTAAGGCGGCTTTTACTTCCACCCCGGGACGAAGAGCTGTCCGCGGGGACCTTGGTTAAGGAAAGGCCACCTTCGATCAGTGGTTCCTGGGTACGGCAATTGTGAAACTGCTCTTGGGCGTCGCCCAACTTATGCTGCCTGGACAGCTCCCAACCGCATCGGATCAAGCCGCTCGGGGTCTAGCATGACCATCAGGCTGTCCTTCAATTTGTAAGCGCCGGCAAACAGCGCCCTGCGGCGTTCGTCCAGAATCGACGGGTTGGGTTCGTGGTCTGCCGAGGAAACCGTGAGCACTTCGCCCACCGAGTCCACCAGAAGACCAAAGCAACCACCCGAACTCTCCAATACCAAAATGTCCTGCGGACCGTCCTTGGGCGGCATCCCCAAAAGATGACGCAGACTGACCGTGGTCAAAACGTCGCCGCGGTAGTGCACCAGGCCGCCCACAAACTTGGGCGCCAAAGGCACGGGCTGCGGGCGCGCGCCGCCGACAATCTCCAGGATATGGCTGATGGGTACGCCAAACAGGGCTGTCCCTAAGCGCACGGAGCACATCTCCACCAGTGCCGCCGCTACCTTCTCTTTGCGATGCAATGCGTTCCCTGCTGTGCTCATGCCACCGTCTCCGTCATCTGGTTCCAATCATGTTGTGCGGCCAACTCGGGAGGGAGCGGCGGAACGCCGTTCAAGTCCACCACGCCGGTTACCCGATTCTTCAGCAAGGTCACGCCGCCCGTGCGCTGGCTGGTGCCGGCCTCGAACAGGTCGCCGCCTGCCGCCACATCCAGTACATGCGAGACCGCGATGCCCACGTGCCGGTTGCCTTCGCGGCAAACCACCACGATGATCTGCGCGTCGGGATTGTCCTGGACGGCTGCCAGAACACCACCCGAATCTTCCACCGGCAGAAGCTGGCCCTCGAAGTTGAGTACCGGGCGATAGCCGATATATTCGATCCGCGAGACCTTCAGCTGCTCGATGCGGAGCACGTCAGCCAGCGGCACTGCCGCCTGACGTCCGGCTGCTTCCACCAGCAGGTACTCCAGGCTCTTGGTCGCATCCACTTCCAGTTCGGCTTCGGCGCGCGCAAGCTCTGCGCTCATGTTCACCCCAGCCTTTTGAGCGATCGATCCCGGATCCAGAATCAGAGCCAGGTCCGCGTTGCCCAGAACGGTCGCGCCCGAATAGAGGCCGATCGTCTTCAGGACCGAACTCAGCGGCTTTACCACGATTTCTTCCGGATCCGCCAGTCCGTCCACCACCAGCCCGAAGCGCCTTCCGTCGGCGTCCAGTACCGCGATGAAGTTGTCGCGTTCGGTGGCCAGCTTGTGCACCCCATCGGGCATCAAGAGCTTGTCCAGGAAGACCAGCGGAAGCAGTTGGCCGCGCAGCCGGTAAAGCGGCGCATCCTCGATCCACTCGATCACCGTGGCCGCCTGGCTGGGGGGAACATGCACCAGCTCCGACAGCGCGCCCTGCGGCAGCGCGAAGCTTTGGCCCACACTGCGCACAATCAGCGCCGGAATAATCGCCAAGGTCAGCGGAATCCGCAACCGGAGCGTCGTTCCCTTGCCGGTCCGCGAGTCGATTTCGACCTTGCCGCCGATCTTTTCAACGTTGGTGCGGACCACGTCCATGCCCACGCCTCGGCCGCTCACATTGGTCACCGCCGCGGCGGTCGAGAAGCCGGGCAGGAAGATCAATTGCAGCAGTTCGCGCTCGGCCAGGTGCGCCGCACGTTCCGGTGTAATAAGGCCCCGCTCGATCGCCTTGGCCCGGACCTTGTCCACGGAGATGCCAGCGCCATCATCGGAGATCTCGATGACTACGTGGCTACCTTCCTGCGAGGCGCGCAGCTTGAGGGTTCCCTCGGGATCCTTGCCTGCCGCGATGCGCACATCCGGCGCTTCGATGCCATGATCCAGCGAGTTCCTGACCGCGTGGGTGAGCGGGTCTTTAATGGCCTCCAGGAGGCTCTTGTCGAGCTCCGTGTCCTGGCCCTCTACCTGAAGCCGCACCCGACGTCCCAAAGACTGGGACAGATCGCGCACAATGCGGGGAATTTTGGAGAAGATATTCGACACCGGCTGCATGCGGGCCTTCATGACCGACTCGCGCAGGTCCGCCGTCACCATATCCAGACGCCGCGAAAGCATGGTCAGATTGGGATCCGAAGCAGTCGCCTGCAGCACCTGGTTGCGGGTCAACACCAGTTCGCCCACCAGGTTCATCATTCGGTTCAAGAGCGTCACATCGACGCGCAGGGTGCTTTCGGCAGCAGCCGTCGTAGCTACGCGGGGCTTGCCACCGTCGAATTCCGCATCCGCGGCGGCCTTGGCAGCAGCAGATGCCTGCATGGGCGCCAGCTCAACAGACGCGAGCTCAACAGGCGCGGCTTCCACCGGTGCTGCTTCGACCGGCGCTGCAGGAAGAGGGGTTGCCGCTACAGGAACGGGCGGAGGCGGAGGAGGCGTGGGAGCAGCGGCCTTGGCGTGAACCACCTGCTTGGACTTGGCCGGCGTCTGCAATTCTTCCAGGCGCTCAATCAGAACTGTGTCTTCCCCGGCGCCTTCGCTCTGTTCGGCTTCGATCGTCTTCAGAATCGAGCGCAAACCATCGAGAAGCTGCAGGAGGCCCGTGATCGTCGGCTCATTCGCAACCAGTTTTTCCTCGCGCAAGAGGCCCAGGAGATTTTCACCGGCGTGCGCAAGCTTCTCCAACCGCTTGAAGCCCAGAAAGCCCGTGGTCCCTTTGATTGTGTGAACCGAACGGAAAATCTCCGCTATCAAGGCCGTATCTTGCGGCCGGACTTCCAGGTCTGTCAGGCACCGCTCCATGCGGTCAAGCCCTTCCTGGCTCTCGATCAGAAATTCCCTCGTTAATTCATCCATGTTCGTCCACTCATCCACCGGCCAGGATCAGTGCCCCCGACTCGGCGACCACTCTCTCCCTTTATCGGTAGGATGGAGCCCAACTTGAGCCACAGAGTTTCGATTGCAAAGTCGCCACCCCGAGAGGTCATTGGAAAATGCTCACCTTGTGGAAGTTGACGGCCAACCTCGCGCAAGATCCGGCTCCGCCGCCGCCGCGTTCCTTCCCTGTTTGGGCTTCAAGATAATCCAGCCAGACTCCGCCGGCTATTACCCGTGAAGCGCAAATGCTCTGTTCCATACGCTTTTTCCGTGTTTCCTCCCGCGGCGATTGGCGGCGCTGCCGATAAGGGTTTAACCTCAAGCTTCATGCCGCATCCAAGCTCCAACCCGACGCCCGGCCCAACGCCCGACCTTGCCGGCCTTCTCCAACAGGCGTGCCAGGCCGCCCAGAACTCCTACTCCCCCTATTCCAAGTTCCGCGTCGGAGCAGCCCTTCTGCTGACCACCGGCGATGTCTTTACCGGCACCAATGTGGAAAACGTGAGCTATGGCCTCACCATCTGCGCCGAACGCGCCGCCCTGGCCACCGCCGTCTCGCAGCTAGGCCCGGGGATCCGCATCGCCGCAGTCGCTGTCGCCAATCTCAACCAGGCGCCCAGCCCTCCCTGCGGAGCTTGCAGGCAGGTACTGGCCGAGTTCGCCCTGCCAGACGCGCCCGTCGTCTTCCCCACCGCGGACGGCCTCCGCACCATGCCTTTTGCCGAACTCCTGCCGCTGGCCTTTGAACTGAAACTCTGACCTTAAACTCAAAGAATTGTGGAACCTCAAGAAGACTACCCGATGCCGACCTTCGATCCAGCGAACGCCCACCTCCACATCCCAGCGCACTTCCACGTAACGGACCTGATTCGCAAGAAGCGGGACGGAGGCGAACTCGACGCGCGCGAAATCGGCTTTCTAGTCAACGGAGCGGCCCACGCCACCATTCCCCTCGAACAGCTCTCCGCCTTCCTCATGGCCGCCTGCATCCGCGGCCTCTCTGTCGACGAGACCCGCGCCCTGACTCTGGCCATGCGCGATTCGGGGGAAAGATTCAGTCCGGCCCGCCTGGGCAAGACCGCCGTCGACAAACACTCCACCGGCGGCGTTGGCGACAAGACCAGCTTTCTTGTCGCCCCCCTCGCCGCCGCCTGCGGTGTAGCCGTCCCCATGATCAGCGGCCGCGCCCTCGGCCACACCGGCGGGACGCTGGATAAGCTGGAATCCATCCCCGGCTATCGGACCGCTCTCTTGCTTACTGAATTTGAGACAGTTCTGTCCAAATGCGGGGCCTCCATCGTCAGCCAGACCCCCAACCTTGTTCCCGCCGATCGGGTTCTCTATGCATTGCGCGACCACACCGGCTCGGTGGAAAGCCCGGGGCTGATCTGCGCGTCCATATTGAGCAAGAAGCTGGCGGCGGGGTTGGACGCGCTGGTGCTCGACGTGAAGACCGGCTCCGGGGCATTCCTCAAGACGCAGGAAGAAGCCGAATACCTGGCCGCCCTGCTGGTAGCCACCGCCGAAGCCGCCGGGACCCGCACCGTCGCCCTGCTCACCGACATGGGTCAGCCGCTGGGATCGACCGCCGGCAACTATATTGAACTGGCCGAATGCGTTGATCTGCTGCGCGGGGGACGCAAACCCGAAAGCGAAGACCTGCGCGAGCTTTCGCTGATCCTGGCCGGCTGGATGATCCATCTGGGCGGTCAGGCGGCGACGCCCGCAGCCGGCTATGCCCGTGCCGAGGCCGCCCTCAGCGACGGCTCTGCTCTGCGCGCATTCTTTTCTATGATCGAGGCCCACGGCGGTGACGCTTCCATCTTCGGCAACCCTGACTTCCATCAACCCGGCGCAACCCAGGTCGTCGAAGCGTGGGACTCCGGTTTCATTTCTTCGATGGACACTACCGCTCTTGGCTGGGCGGTGCAGCGCACCGGCGCGGGCCGCGAAAAGGCCGGCGAGCCGGTCGATCCCCATGCGGGAATCGTCTTCCACGCCCGGCGCGGCGCGCGGGTCGAAAAGGGCCAGAACCTCGCCACCTTCTATGCCCCCACTTCAGAGCTTTTGGCCGAGCCCGTCGAGATCTATCGCCGTGCCGTCACGCTATCTATGGCCCCACCACAGGTGGTACCGCTGGTGGGTCGAATCTTCACCCGCGAAAGTGCTGAAGCCCATCTGCGCGATGTTGTAAGGTAATCGGATAAAGAACCGTCATCAGTTGGCAGTTCTCAGTCGTCCCGGATCGGCACCAATCGTCCCTTAGCCAGCCCTCGGTTTTCAGTCTCTTAGTCCCTTGGTCCCTGGCCTCCTGATCCCTGACCCCTGATCCCTGCCCCCTGCTTTGAGGAGCGAAAACACTTGGATCGTTACATCGGCGTCTTGGGCATCTTGGCCGTTCTTTTGGCCGCGTATCTGGGGTCCACCAATCGCAGGCAGATTAGCTGGCGCACGGTCGCCTGGGGCCTGGGGCTGCAGATCACCTTCGCCTTCCTGGTGCTGCGCTTCGACTACGGACAGCGGGCCATGACCTGGGCCGGTGGAGTGGTCAACTCCATGCTCGGCTCCACGGCCGCCGGAACCAAGGTGCTGTTTGGAGCGCTGGGTACGCCCAACACCTCGCTCGGCTCCATCTTCGCCTTTCAGGTGCTGCCGACGATCATCTTCATCAGCGCCTTCTTCGCCGTGCTTTATCACATCGGGTTAATGCAGATCATCATCCGCGCCCTGGCCTGGATCATGCTCAAGACCATGCGCATCAGCGGTGCCGAGAGCATGAACGTGGCGGCGTCGATTTTTATGGGCCAGACCGAAGCTCCGCTGACCATTCGCCCATTTTTGAAGGGGGCCACGCGGTCCGAGTTGATGACCATCATGACCAGCGGCATGGCCCATGTCTCGGGCGGCATCATGGCCATGTACATCTCGCAAGGTGTGGAAGCGCGGCACCTGCTCTCGGCCGTCATCATGACCTCGCCGGGAACCATTCTGATGGCCAAGATGCTGGTGCCGGAGACCGAAATCCCGGCTACAGAAGGCCGCGTCGTCATTCCCAAGGACGAGTTGCACAAGGAAGAGAATCTGATTGGCGCCATCGCCCGCGGCACCATCGACGGCGGCAAGCTGGCCATGAACGTGGCCATCATGCTCATCAGCTTCCTGGCTCTCGTGGCCCTGCTGGACAGTCTGCTGGGCTGGATCCACGGCGGAATTCCCTTTGTCCCCGGCTCTCTTGGTCAGATTCTCGGCTTCTTTTTTGCACCTGTCGCCTGGCTGATCGGGGTTCCCTGGCACGATTGCGGCGCAATCGGAAATCTTTTGGGAACTCGCATGGCGCTCAACGAGGTCATCGCCTACATCGGGCTGGGCGCGCAAAAGGCAATGCTGGCCCCGCGCAGCTTCACGATTGCCACCTTTGCCTTGTGCGGCTTTGCCAACCTGGGATCGATCGGCATGCAGATTGGCGGAATAGGCGCTCTGGTTCCCGAGCGGCGCAACGACCTGGCCCGCCTGGGCGTGCGGGCCATGCTGGCCGGAACCATGGCCAATTTGATCAGTGCCGCGATTGCCGGGATGTTTTTGGGATAAAGTGGTTCAGTCGAAGCGGCTGACCTAAATCAATGCCCATACCCCGTCCCAATTCGTTGGCCCTGCTCCTTGGGGCCGTCGGTGCGTCGGCGTTTTGGCTCCCCGATGTGGCCATACACGCCATTGCTCGGTACAATTTCGACAGTGATCACGCTTGGTTCGTCACTTTCGCTTCACCGGTCGCTTTGCTACTCGTCTACTTCGCCTTCCGGTCTCGCATTCTTTCAACGGGTTATCTTCACTGCGGGAAGGCGATGCTTGCGGGTGTCTGGCTGGCTGGTGGGCTCTTCATGTTGACCGCAGCAAGCTTCACTGGTGGAGGTTTTGCTTCTCTCGATAAAGAATCGCTTCTCTTGTTGGCCTGCACGCCACTCCCACCGGTCACGATACTCATGGCTACTTATGATGGAAGCCTGTTCGCCCTTCTCCTGGTCACCATTGGAGCAGTAGCGGTAGGAAACGCCTGTTCTTCACGCCAATAAAGGACCCCGGCGAGACCAAGCTGCCCTGCCGTTGTGCCACCCGTCACCCCCGGGTCTCCGCGTGGTCAGCTAGAATCGATGGCGAGGAGTTTCGAAAAAAATGGCCCGTAAAGCACTCATTGCTGCCAACTGGAAGATGTTCAAGACGCCCGAAGAAGCCAAGGCGTTTGTTGCCGCCTTCCTGCCGCTCGTTGCCGGACACGACCGGGACGAGATCGCCCTGTTCCCCTCGCCCGTTCTGCTGCCCACGGTCATTGATGCCGCCAAGGGCTCCAACGTCGCCGTCGGCTGCCAGAACATTCACTTCGCCGAGGAAGGCGCCTACACCGGCGAAACCTCCATCGGTCAGTTGAAGGCTGTTGGCGGAACGCACACCCTGATCGGCCACTCCGAGCGCCGCCAGTACTTCGCCGAGACCGACGAGATCGTCAACAAGAAGTTGCACACAGCCTTGAAACATGGCGTTGTTCCCGTGGTTTGCGTGGGCGAAGTTCTGGCCGAGCGCGAAGGCGGCAAGACCGCCGACGTTCTGAAGACCCAGATCGCCGGCGCGCTGGCTGGAATCACGGCCGAAGTTGCCGGCCCCATCGTCATTGCCTATGAGCCCGTTTGGGCCATTGGCACCGGCAAGACCGCGACCCCCGAGATGGCCGTCGACGCGCATAAGATCATTCGCGCCGAAGTGGCCAGCCTGCTGGGTGCCGCTGTCGCCGCCAACATCCGCATTCTTTACGGCGGCAGCGTCAAGCCCGACAACGCGAAGGCATTGATCGGTCAGGAAGAGATCGACGGCGCGCTCGTCGGCGGAGCCAGCCTGAAGGCGGACTCCTTCGCCGCCATCGTCAAGTACTAATCACGGTTGGGTTGGTGCAAGATCGGAAAGACCGCAGACTTCGCGTCTGCGGTCTTTTTGTTTTGGTTGGCGCGTGGTTAGGCTGCGGGCTCTTTTGTCTCCGGTTTCTCCACATCGGGAGCCAAGTGCTTTGGTTCAGAGAGCAATGCCTGCAATTCGGCGGGCAATTCGGAGAAAGGGACCATGCGAGCAAAATCTTCTTCGGTCAACTCGCGGACGTCGCCTTCATCATTCGTCAATGGTTTTGGGTTTGCCATACTTGCGCGCCTCCCGGTCGTTTGCTTTGCGGAAGCTGATCACTCGAATTCCGAGTTCCTTCGGAAGGAAGCAGAGGATGTGCAACCGTTTTCTCAAATAGCCTACCCCGACCAGCCTGTGCTCTCCATGTCGCAACTCGCTGAAGTAAGAAGCCGTTGCGAAATCAAACTGCGCGGCTTCGTCGAAGCCAAGGTTTCGCTCCCGAAGATTCCGCTGATGCTTGCGTGGGTCGTACGTGATCTCCACAGGAAGGATTGTAGCGCGAATCCGCCTGCGGTGGGGCAGACGGCGTTTGCGCGCCATGGGGTTTGAGGTCTACCACGCTTGAATCAAAAGCGGTTCAAGGATGGGGCATCCAGCCTTCGCAATCGGGAACTAGAGATGCAGCACGTGCGACGAGAAGACCGTTGCGCTCAGAATCTTCGTTTTCCCAAGCTTGCCCATTTGCAGCAGCCCCGATCGCTTATCCCCGGTGACGGCATAATCGGGCTGCGCTGCTTCCATCAGGTCCAGCAAGTAGCTGTCTGCCGGATCGGCGGCTTGATGCTTGCGCGGAAGAGGCCCTTGCCAGACTGTCGCGCCATAGAGGTTGTTGAGCATGGTGCCGACATGGTGGGGTTGCAGCCTGAACTTGAACTTCGCTGTTCGGCAAGCTGCGCGAATCTCGTCAATCTGCTGCTGGCAGGTGACCATGCGAAACCTGCCCTGCAGCCAGGCATTGTAGATGTTTCCCGGCACGCCGTGGGGTGAGATCAGAGCGCTGATGAAAACGTTGCTGTCGAGCAGGACGATCATTCCTACTGTTTCGCCCTAGCCGTGGCCAGCGCTTCCTCGATCATTGCGTCGAGTTCTTCAGGATCGATATCGGCGTTGTGTGCCTTGGCGGCCTGTGCAGCGGAATCGAAGATGTGCTTGCTGACGGCTTCCTCGACAAAGCGAGAGAGTTCGCCCTTTTTGCTTCTGCCTTCGGAGGCAAGAAGCTGGCGCAGATCCTGGTCGGTTTGCTTGGAGACGACGAGATTCCAGCGAGTGGTGGAAGATGCCATGAGATTTTCTCCGCCTCCAGTTTACACCTAAACAGATAAACACATAAACACCACCCGCTGCCACCTGCGGTGGATCAGACGGCGCTTGCGCGCCATGGAGTACGTGGTCTCCCACCCTTGAATCAAAAGCGATTCAAGGATCGGGCACCCGGCGCCTTTTTGGCCGACAGCAAACTCTTGGAGAAACCGTCTTGAGGTTAGCTCATGCCGGAGCGATGCACCAAGATGCACCACCATTCTCAATCGGCCGGGATGTGGGTTCGGGAGGACATGTACCGCTCCGTTGCACACCACCAGCGTGAGCAGAGAATGGCTTGGGAAAGGCCGTTCCACTTCAAACAGCAGAGGAGTATCCACATCTTTCTGCTCCTGCCGCTGAATCAACCCAGGTGTATGCGCTTGTGCAACCGGATGATTGTCACAATTTGTATGTCCGAGTCGCGTTATCCAGTGAAGGGCCGACGCGTGGGAACACGGCAGCGAGGAAAGAAGCACGGTGGCAAGCAAGACCAGGCGAATGAATTTCACGATGGGTCCGCAAACCTCCTGAACGGTATCCTGTGCCCAAATAACATGACGTTTGGAAGGGAAGAATCTTAATCCCATTTCTTCCTCGTCCGACCATTTCCGCGGTCCCGGAAATAACCGGAACTAGGTTCGGGGTGTCGAAGAGACAGTTGCCTCTGGTTCTGGTCAGTTTTTTAAGTTGGACTCCTTCCAGAGACCTGGTGGATTCTTGTTCTGCAACCGCGGGAATCCGTCGAGAGCCAGAGGGCTGATGCACTCAATCGTGTTTTGCGTTGGAGGAAAATGCCATGTTTCGTATTCGTTTAGTCATTCCATGCCTTTTTTTGTTTTTGATTCTGGCCGGCGCCTCGTGTGCGCAGACCCTCGCGCAGCCGGAAGCGGAATCTCCGGTTGCCTCGCTGAAGATCAATGCTCGGTCCGTCGTGGTGGATGTTGTGGTTACCGACAAGGACGGCAAAGCGGTTCCCGGGTTGACGAAGGAAGACTTTCAGGTCAGCGAAAATGGAAAGCCGCAATTGGTTGATTTCTTTGAACCGCACCTTACGGCGGGGCTTGGCATGGCCGCGGCGACACAGGTGCTGCCTGCCAACACCTTCACCAACGTTCCCGCAGTTGCTCCAGGGGAAGCCGTCAATATGCTTCTGATGGACGCGCTGAACACCCAGACAACCGACCAGTTAAACGTCAAGCTGCAGATGGTCAAATACCTGGGGCAGGTGCCTCCTGGCGTCCGTGTGGGAGTATTCATGCTGAGCGAGAAGCTGCGCATGATTCAGGGGTTTACCGACGACTCCGCGGCTCTGCGCGCCGCCTTGAATCGCTATGCGCCAAACGCCTCAACCTCGGCATTGCTCGCCTCTCCCGCGACCTCTGCCGCCCAAAATTCCTCTACCAGCATGATCACATCGTCCTCGGCTGTGGCTGCGAGTGGGCTCGACGACTTCATGAAACAGGAGTCCAACTTCGAGCAGCACATGCAATTACTCGTGACACTGGACTCGCTGCAGACGATCGCACGCTATCTCTCCGGAATTCCTGGGCGAAAGAACCTGATCTGGTTCGTCGGTTCCTTTCCGTTGTGTCTTCCCCCTGATTGTCCATGGCAAGAAAAGCTGGAGAAGACGGTGAATATGCTCGCGGAAGCGCGTGTTTCGGTCTATCCGATCGATGCGGGCGGCGTAAGCACACCCGGTATCTTCAGCGCCGAAGGTGCGAACAGCGGAACAGGCTTCCTCTCGACACTCGAGGACAGGAAGACTGAGGAAAGAAGCCATGGCTTCCAGTTCATCAACAGCGAAACCTGGGCCCAGGACACAGGCGGCAGGGCCTATCACACCAACGACGTCAAGGGTGAGATGGCTGCGGCCATCGACAACGGCTCGCGCTACTACACTCTGGCGTATACACCGCATTCTCCGGAAGGACTCGGCCGGGAACGCAAGATAGAAGTGCAGGTCCGGTCGGGAAAATACAACCTGTATTACCGCCGCAACTACTTTGAGCAGAATCGGAAGGAAGTGAAGGCCTCCGCGGAAGCACCCGCCAAAGATCCGCTGCGCCCGCTGATGGATCGCGGCATGCCCAGCTTCACCCAACTTCGTTATCGCGAAAAGGTGGAACCGGCCGCACAGCAGCCCCTGCCGGATGCCCCTCGCGCTGGCGACAACGTCTCGCTGAAGGCCCCGCTAACCCGCTACAGAGTGACATTTGCGCTTGAACCGAGTGGCTTGACGCTTGTGGCGGGGCCGGATGGGATACGCCGTGGAAGGGTGGAAGTGGCGCTGATCGCATATAGCCAACCGGGAGTCGCCTTGAACTGGCAGGTGCGCTCAGTGGGCCTCGCGATTCGGCCGGAGCAGATGGCGATTGCAGAAGGTACAGGGATTCCGCTGCACTTCGATCTTGACGTGCCGAGCGGGGATGTCTATCTGCGCACGGGGATCTATGATGAGGAATCGAGCCGCACGGGGACGTTAGAAATCCCACTGAGCTCGATCACTTTGGCGGAACGGTAGTTATTCTTCGTGCTATTCTTCCGCTGCTCCCCGTATGGTCCCGGTTGTATTGTCGGCATTGAGGACAGAACACCTTATAACCACATTTCAAGGACGGGTGGTGTGTCCTTGAGCGCGGTTCGATGGTTGGGTATGCCATCCTTCGAGCGCTTCTCGCTCGAAGGATGGCATAGTGCAGACCATTCGGGCCCCGGTCGCAAATTCTAGCTTTCTTATTCTTGTCGGCATTGCACAGAATTAGCTCCGATGGGCGCAGGATAGAGAGATCAAAGACTTCTTTCGAATGCGATTCAGGGCCGGAAAAGGGGCCGAAGGAATAGACCCCCCCTCCCTCACCCCTTCTTTTCTTCGTATTCCTTAGAAACCAAATGAGTTAGTGAAGAAATAGTGCTTCGTTTCTATTGAAATTAGGGGACTTGCATCGGGCAGCTTCGTCCTGATTCGCAGCCGGCCAGGAGTAAGGCCCCAGAGGTATGGGCTCTGATTGCGCCCGGAAGTCGCTAACCCGGAAGTCAATCTGTAATCAGCCTTGTTGACCGATCGGAATTCGGGCAACTGCAGCGAAATTCGTCTCTTGCCTAAAGGTCAGAGTTTTTTGGCAAAGCCCCCCGGAGACAAAAAGCGCATCCGGCCCAGGACTCAGGCCGGATGCGCTTTAAACGGTTCACTTCGAACTGACAACTCAAAACTGACTACTGCTTGTCGGTCAGCGCTTCCACGCCGGGCAGCTTCTTGCCTTCGAGGAACTCGAGGCTGGCGCCGCCGCCGGTG
>CAZQPY010000120.1:0-12668 GCA_964595345.1 uncultured Occallatibacter sp. | reverse complement strand
CGCGCCAGCCTGCCGGGCTGCTTTGTTATACTTCGAAGGTCATAGACTGGATTGGTATGCGTTCCGGTCCCGGCTTTTTGCGGTCTGCCAGCTGCACCGGCTGCTGCGTCCATTCAGTTCACACTGCGGCTGTCGCCGCGGAGATTATCCGCGGATCGCTCCGCTCTTTTCGTCGAGGTACGGGATTTTGAAGAAGAGAAGTCTTTTCATGAGCGCCGCCGCAGCTCTAGCGGTTGCCGCAGCGGTGGCGGGTTGCGGCTCAACTACCTATTTTGCAGGCCGGACATTGCCTCCCAGCGGGATAGCAAATCGCGTGCTGATTGCCATTCAGAACCCCAGCAGCGTCACCAGGGGCGCGCTGCAATTCGTCGACGCTTATTACGATATTCGTGCTAGCTATAACGACAAACAAGGTGTATTTGCCATCAGCGGGTTTTCCGCAGCACTTCCAATCAGCATCCAGAACATGCCTGAGGAGCAGGCGGGGGCTGTGTACGGCTCCGGCGACGGCACTCTGACGCTGATCAATTATGCCAAAGAGGCAACCGGCAGCGCGGTAAGCGGCTTGAATGGACCCTCTTCCAGCGTCTTTATCACGCGCAATCAGTCGTACGCCTTTGCGGCAAGTCAGTCGTCCCATGTGTTTACGGTGGTGGATAGGACAAATGGCTCTTCCTATGGTTTGAGCCTCCCGGGCGTCTATCGCGTAAGCGTCAATCCTGGCGGGACAGTGGCGATTGCTTTCGTACAGAATTCGAATTATGCGTACTATCCGCGCAAGCTGACCGCGGCAGAGACGATTTCCTATTCGGGCGGACCTTCGACATGGCCCAAGGCTGCCATGGACTGCGAGCCGCTAAACGCTCCAGGTTGGTGCCTTTTCCAAGCGCAAAGCCCGGACCACGTAGATGCGACAGGGAACAACTTTGGCGCGCCATTGACCTTTGATCGCCCGACCAAGGCCGTCTTCTCCGCGGATGGGAGCACTGCCTACGTTTTGAGCTGCGGACCAGAATGCGGCGGTGTCAATGCCTCCGTAACCCCGATTTCGGTCGCTCCGATGATCTTCCTGTCTGGATTGGGCTCAGGAGTTTTGCCGACCCAAGCGGTTCTGAATGCGGCAACGATTCTGACCCCCGGTGGGGCAAGCAACGCTCTGTTCGACTCGACCACGCTTTATGTGGTGGGGCAGCAGCCGGTTCAGTCCGGAGGACAGACGCTTTATGGTGGCAATCTGACTCTGGTGAATCTGGCCAACAATACAGCATCGGCACCGATTTCGATCAGCGATGGAGCTCCGGGGGCCATCAGCCGCATGATTCTGGCTGACGACAACACGCTCTGGATTGGCATGACCAAGTGCATCAATGGGCCGCGCTACAACAGCGGCCAACCCTATGGTTGTCTGACAATGTTCAATACTTCGACCAATACAGTGACCCTGCTGGAGTCGTACCTAGGGGACGCAACAGGAATTGCCGCTGTGACTGGTTTGCACAAGATTTATGCCGCGATTGGCGGGCAGGTATACATCTACTCCACGGTAGATGGGTCATCGATCGACAACCAGTATGTGACGGTCACCGGAACTGCCTACGACGTGGCATACATGGACGCCATAACGGACGGCGACAACACCGTTTATTGAGGCAAGAATGATCGCGGAAGTGTTGGCAATTGCTGCACATCGCGACGATGTAGAACAAACCTGCGGCGGGACTTTGATCCGAATGGCGATGCGCGGACTGCGCACCGCCATTCTTGATTTGACCCAGGGTGAGGCCGGAACGCGCGGCACGGCCGAAGAACGCGCAGCCGAAGCAGCCGAAGCAGCCCGCCTACTGGGTGTGAACTGGCGGCAGGCGCTCGACTTGCCCGATGGAGCAATCCAGAATACCCTTGAAAATCGGATCAAGATTGTTCGAGTTTTGCGCGAAGTGCGGCCGCGCGTGGTGATTCTACCTTTTGGACAGGCCCGGCACCCGGATCACGCAATGGTCGCATCGCTGGGTTACGAGGCATGCTTTCTCTCCGGCTTGGCCAAGTTGGACACAGGTACAGCTCCTCACCGTCCGTTCAAGATCGTTTACGCAAGTCTTTATGCCGATGTACGCCCCAGCTTCGTCGTAGACATTACGCCCTTCATGGAAGAGCGCCACGCGGCGTTGATGGCCTATCGCTCGCAGTACGCGAATCAGGCTTCGGGAGGCGGTCTATTTGTGCCCGAGGAGGAGATTCGCGAACGGACTTTTGCCGAAGCTCGGCACTATGGACTGCTGGCCGGGGTGAAGTATGGGGAGCCATTCGTGCAAAAGGAAGTGGGGCTGGTGGATGATTTGACCCTGCTCCCGGTGCAGTCAATTTGAGGCAGAGGCGAGAGGTTGGCATATTAGTTTTCCTTATACAGACTCGAAAATAAATAACTTTGTTTTATGTTAGATTTTCCGCCACACTTGTTTTTGGAGGGTTCAATTGGAGCAGACCTGGGATACGCAGGCATACGAGAAGAATGCCGCCTTTGTCCATGGCTTGGCAGGGGGAGTGCTGGAGTGGTTAGGCGCTCAGGCAGGCGAGGAAATCCTTGACCTGGGTTGTGGAGACGGACAGTTGACCCAGCGAATTGCGGCCTCAGGAGCCATCGTGGCGGGAGTGGATGCTTCGCCACAGATGGTGGCGGCAGCGCGTGCGCGCGGAATCAAGGCAGAAAAAGGAAATGCAGAGGCTCTTCCATACACGGAAAAGAGATTTGACGCCGTCTTTTCGAATGCGACGTTGCATTGGGTCCGCGACCAGGACGCCATGATGGAGCAAGTTAGGCGTGTTCTCAAGCCCGGCGGGCGCTTTGTTGCCGAGATGGGTGGTCATGGGAACGTGGCGGCCACTCGAGTTGCACTGACAGCGGTGCTTGAGCGCCATGACTACGGCACTCTCGAAGACGGCGTGAACTACTACCCGACGCCCGAGGCTTACAGAAAGCGCCTGATGCGGCATGGCTTTCAGGTTGAACGAATGGAACTCATTCCGCGCCCGACACTGCTGGCGGAAAGCGGAATGGAAGGCTGGCTGCGGACCTTTCGGAGCGGCATCCTTGGGGCCCTGCCGGAATCGCTGAAAGATACCGTGGTTCGCGAGACGGCTGAGCTTCTTGCACCGGCATTGCGCGACGAGGAGGGCAACTGGACCGCCGACTACGTTCGATTGCGCTTTGTGGCTGTTGGGTGAGCGAAAGGGAAACCCCGCCGATGGAGCTGCCCCTGTGGGGTAAGATTCCACGGAGGGGTAAGGCATGGATGGGGACAAGGTCTATCGAACTGGTTACTTGATTACTGCCGTTATTGTCTTTATCGGGTGCTGGATTTACTGCATCGGAACCTATGGATACCTTGTGGGGCTTGGCGTCGGATGGCTTCCGAGCATGATCGTTGCTCTCATCGTCAGCGTTTTCTGGCCGTTGATTGTGCTCGGAGTTGTGGGCGCGATTTTCACGGTCTTGAGATAGCCCCTTTTCGATTTCCTATTTGCTGAACCACATGCGCGCGCCAATGGCGACCATGGTAACGGCGAATATCCTGCGCAGCCAAAGGACGGGGATGTGCTGCGCGCCGACTGCGCCGAAGTAGCCGCCCACAAGAAATCCAGCCGCCAGAAGCAGCGCGATCCTGAGGTCGGCGTTGCCCTTGCGGTAGTACTCGTAAAAGGCGAATAGGCCTACGGGAGCCAGAAGTGCGCCCAGCGAAGTGCCCTGTGCTTTCAGTTGGTCCATCCCGAAGAGCCATATCAGCGCCGGAACAAACAGAATGCCGCCGCCAATGCCCACCACACCGGAAAACGCTCCGACAACCAAACCGATCAGCAAAATCAACCAAACCATACCAACTCCCTCGTAGAGGAGCGCGGCGGGGAGGCCGCGGCGCTGCTTTCAATACTCATCCTACAAGTGCGAAGGGAGCTCTTCCCTCAAGTGCGGAGGAGGCGGCACGGGGGGAAGGAGATTGGAAGGAGGTGCGCGAAAAAGGCGAGAGTGATCTTATGTTTCTCCCGCCCGTTTCGTTCTGTTGGACTGAATCAGAAGGAGAACGCGGCCATGACGAAGATGCGCCGCGCGGCCGCGCCAGAGGAGAAGATTTGGCCGGCCAAGCTGTTGGATTTGTCGAATCGGGGGCCGGGTCCGAAGGCAGACGTGCCAGATATGGGTGTCGCGTTCAGGATTCCGCTGGGCGTTCCATAGTCGATATCGTTGAAGAGGTTCAGGGCCTGCACGCTGAAGTTGAGCGAGTATTTGCGGTTGCTGGCGGCTCCACCAAACATGCCGCCGGGACCACCGCGGCCACCACCGCCGCCGCCACCGAATCCACCGGGGCCAAAGCCGCCTCCAGGTCCGCCGCCACCTGGGCCGCCACGACCGCCTCCGGGAGGTGGACCACCACCATTATCAGAACTGGCTGCCGCTAGCTTGGGTCCGAGGCCAAAGGTGCGTCCGATGCGCAGGTTGACAGCAACTGCGGCCGGGCCGTTGCCCATGTTGACGGGAATGGGGCTGATGCCGCTGGCTGGCGTCAGGTCGAGACAGCCAAAGGTGGTTTGTACAAATTCGCTGGAGCCGGACTGGCACTGGGATGAACTTGCGCTGCCGGGACGGTCGTTGAAGAAGTTGTCGCCGGTCAAATCGGAAGAGGTGACGATGTTGAAAGGGCGGCCGGATTGGGCGATTAGGAAGGGATTGAAGGTGATGCCCCAGGGGCCAGTGTAGTTGCCCATGAGGAAGATCATGTTGCGCGAGACGAAGCTGGCGCGGCCGTAGTCTTGCTTGAGGTCGTAAGAGTTGGAGGCGGTGCCGGTGTCGGCTTTGGCGGAGGTGACATTGTAGAAGCCCATGACGCTGAATTTGGGTGAAAGGCGGGCATTGAGGTTGAGGATCAACTGATCCTGCCTGAAGACGGCCTCTGGGTCGAACTGGCTGACGATGCCCAGCGAGGGGTTGGGTCGCGTGCCGGTCAGGGTAGGGCTGTTATAGACGAAGGTTCCGGGCAGGTAGGCATTGGCGTCGCGCGTGGCCATCTGATGAACGCCATTGGAGTGTAGGTAGGTTGCGGTCAGCGTGACGGTCTTGGTCAGTTGCCGTTCGAGGCTGGCGCCGGCCTGCTCGGTGTAGGGAGCGTGGAAGCCGGGAGCGACTTGATCGATGGTCTGGGTGGATGCCGAAGCGGTACCGCAGCCAGCGGCGAGCGCCGCGCTGAGGCTGTTGGCATTGAAGCAGGTGGGGTTGTTGATGGTGTATTGGCTCTGGCTGCCGGCGCCACCGTTGTAGCGCTCTGCGCTGAGCAGGCTGCCGAGGCCGAAGCGGTCGTAGAAGATGCCAAAGCCGCCGCGGAGAACGGTCTTCGCCTGCTTCTTGTCCTTGTGACCGTCCAGAGCGTACGCGAAGGCGAAGCGCGGCGCCCAGTCGTCGTGGTCGGCGATGTGGTTTTGCGATTCCCAGCGCAGGCCGCCGGAGAGGGTGAGATTCTTGTTGGCCTTCCAGTCATCCTGGAAGAAAAGCGCCGAGTCGAAGACGTTGGCCAGGACGTTGGGCTGGCCGGAGCTGTAATTCAGCTTGAGGGCATGATTGCTGACGCCGTTCAGTGCGTTGACCAGGTCGGTGACATTGCCGAAGACGAATTGACCGTTAAAGTTGCTGTCGGAGGTATTGGCATCGCGGTTGTCGCGCACACGCAGGCCGAACTTGATGGCCTGGGCGCCGTGCGAGATGGTGGTGATGTTCTGCAACTCGAAATGATCGGTGTGATCGTGGGTGACGGTGCTTGCCGAGCCGCCAGTGACGTATTGCGGCACGCTGTAGTCGGGCGTCGAGCCGCTCTCTGTCGGATCCACGGTGGAAGCATCGCGCAGGTATTGGAAGCGGGTTTCGTTGACCACATGGTCGTTGATGATGATGGCATCGTTGAGCTGGAGGGTGCTCTCAATCGAACTTGAATTGGAAGCCTGGGAGGGCAGGGAGGTTGCGCCGTTCAGGCTGTCGGAGGCGGTTCTGCGGAAGAACTGATAGCGGGCGGTGAGGGTGTTCTTGGCGCCCAGTTGCAGATCAATGCGCGGGGAAATGTTGAGGTAGTTGGCTGGTGAAAGTACTGCCCCGGAAAGTGCGCTGATCTGGTAGGCATTTGCGGAGGCATTCCAAACCGGAGCATCGGTGAGAGCGTAGACGCTGTCGTTCTGGGTGTCGCGATCTTCGATGCTGAGGAAGAAGGATGCGGTTTTGGAAAGCGCTCCGTTGATAGTTCCGTTGTATTGAATGCTGTGATAAGAGGGCAGATTTCCGGTAAATGGATTACCGGTATTGAAGGCGTCGTCGTTGCCCTGTCCGAAGAAGCGGCCGTGGAGCTTGTCGGTGCCAGGCTTGGTGAGAATCTCGATGCGGCCGTAGCCGAGGTGATCGAATTCGGCCGAAAAGGGATTCTGATTGATGCGAATTTCGCGGATGGCGGACTTGGGCGGCAACTGTCCGCCGGTGAAGCCGTCGATGTAGATCTGGCCGCCGTTAGGACCGGCGGAAGGGCCGGCAAGGGCGGTAAGCTCATTGGACAATTCATCCGGATCGTCGGAAAGAGCTTCGAGGTCCTTGCCCTTGAGCACGATGGCGCTGGCGTTAGAGCCGGCATCTACGCTGACGGTGGGCGCGCCGTCTTCGGTGACAGTCACGTTCTGCTGTGCAACCTCGATCGCCATGGAAATATCGACGCGTTTCGATTGCCCCGCGGCAAGCGAAATTGCGGGGGACTGGAAGGGCGCGAAGCCTTCGAATGTGGCCTTCACGATATACCCGCCAGGAGCGAGCCCCGGGACGGAATAGGCCCCGGTCGCATCGGCTGACGTGGTGGCAACCACCTTCCCAGAAGCGTTCAGAAGCACGACGTTGGCACCTGGAATCAGAGCGCCGGTCGGGTCGGCAATATGTCCACGCAGGGTTCCTGAGGTAGCAGCCGGCTGGGAGACCGGTACCGATTGCACGGACGCGGGGGCAGGCGCTTGCGACCTCAAGACAACCGCCGAGCCCAAGGCGGTCAGGACGAAGCAATGAATAAGAAGATGCAATTTTGAGTACACGTGTTCCTCGCTTGCTTACAAAACAAACTGTCTAAATGCCCGAGTTTTCCTGAGCGCCTACTGCGCGGCCGCCTCTGCACCACCGCCGCCCATGCTCCAGTTGGAAAGCAGGTTTTGGGCTGCAGGGGCTTCGAGCAATGGTTCAACGCCAGCCAGAAGGGTGATTGCCGTGACCTCGGACGCGCCGTCGGTTGAGACCACCATCACGGCATCGCCTTTCTTCAAATCTGCCAATTGAATCGCTGGTGCGCGGTTGAGAAACTGCTGCGGATCGCCGCCGCCGGAACCCGCTCCAGCCCACTGGCCGCCGCCTTGTCCAGACTGTGCCGGTCCGTTCGCCATGCCAACCCCTTGAACTCCCCCAGCGCGCTGACTCGCTCCAGAGCCGCCCCAGGCAGTTGCAGCCGAACCACCCTTCAGGCGAATGGCAAGCATCTGCGCCATGCGGTCTGGGATCCGGCGCAACTGCGTATCTGCCGGAATGTGAATCGTGATCATTTTCTTTGTTGCCAGGTCCTTCAGGGTGATGGTCGCCCCAGCCGCATCCGCGGTCGCAATCAAACCGGAAAGATTGCGAAAGCTACCTGAAACCACCTCTTCGGCGGCAATCTCAGAGCCATCCGCGTTCTTTGCGCCGCGGGCGCGCAACTGGTCGCCCACATGGATTGCGTCCATCGGGGCGGGGGTGGCCTCATCAAAACGCACGGACGCGGGCGCGTAACGTTTCAACATGGTCGTCTTGCTGGTGCGGACGGTAACCGTTTTTGCGGTTGCTCCTGCGCCGGTGGTCAGCGTGATGACGCCGCTAGCGACATCGACGCTCTTGACGAGCCCGCCAGTGCCACGCTTCTGCCAGTCTTCGCGGTCCTTTTGCTGCTTTGCCATTACGTCGGCAGCCTTGACTGCGATAATCTGTGACGCCTGTTCGGTGCCCGCCGGGGCCTCAGGATCGAGCTTCACCAGCACGCGATCGCCGGTTGCCAGATCGCTGAACTGGATGGTGTCGGCAGTGCTCAGGTCCTTTTGTCCAGGAGAAATGCGCTTGATGACCGCCGGGGAAGGCACCTCAACCAGATGGACCGCGCCCGCATCGGTTTTCACCGTCAGGGAGGTGCCGCCAATCGCCGTGACCGTGCCCACGAATCTGGCTGCTGCCTGCGCCCAGCCGATCTGCGCAATGGCCAGAAAAGCCATCAGGCAACCACCGGCAACGGCGATCCGCGCCTTCTTCTTGCTCATCATTTGTCCAATTCTCCTCAAACAAAATCTACGTTCTTGCCCAGGTCCGAGTTCCGTATCTAATGCGGTAGACGAAACATCCAGGCAAAAGGTTGAGATAACAATTTCACCCTATAGGAACCTTGCTGAAGAAACGCTGAATGCGCATACAGTGCGAGGTTTTTGTGCAACGAGTCACGGCTGCGCCGCACCGAAGATATCGCTCAAGCTTAAGATTTCCTGAAGATGCATGTTGCTCAAAAGACCTTTACCCGGAGCGCACCCATGCGTGGCGACTCTGTCCGCTTTTTGATGCTGTGCTGGCTTCGGACGCTTCAATCATGGTTCAACTGCGCGGTTTCAAGAAAGGAGAAGCTGCCAGAAGCAGTCGGCACCACGTTGGTCAACCTGCGGTGATGAACGACGATTGTGTCGCGGTACCAGAGGTTGATGGCCGGGAGATCGCGCGCCAGAATCCTTTGTACCTCGGCGTAATCCGATCTTCGCTGATTCACACTTTGACTTTGAGTTGCATCGTCGAGCAGCGCATCAAGCCTGGCATTCGAGTAATGGGAACGGTTGGCTCCAGCGGGCGAGAAACTCGCGGTGGAGAATGCATAACTGAAGATGTCGGGCTGCTCGTTGCCGCCGATCCAGCGCAGAGAGTACATCTGAAAAGCGCCACGCCGCACATCGGCATAGAAGGTCGCAGTCTCATAGCTGCGCAACTCAAGGGCTATGCCGACGCGAGCCAGTTGCTGCTGAAGAACGGCGGCAAGAAGGCGCGTTCCCTCGTCGGTGGAGGTCTTCATGATGAGGTGGAGGCGGATGCCGCTTACGTTGGGACTGTAGCCTGCATCATCGAGGAGCTTTGCAGCGCGGTCCGGATCGTATGCGTAATGGACCACATCGTCTGTATAAGCCCAGTGGCTTGCAGGAAGAAGACTGTCGGCTGGCTGCGCACGGCCTCTCTGCAATGTGGCGATGATCAGATTGCGGTCGATGGAGCAGGCAATTGCCTGGCGGACGCGCGTCTCCTTGAGGATAGGGTCGCGGAGATTGAAGCCCAGATACTGAACCACCGTGCCGGGCACGTGTACGATGCGCAGATCGGGGCGTGCGGCAAGGGTGGGCAGCGCGTCCATGGGAAGGGAATTGATGGCTACATCGGCCGAGCCTTTTTCCAACTCAAGCGACTGGGTAATGGCATCGGGCACCACACGAAAGCGCACTCGCTCGATTTTTGGAACGACCGACCAACTGGATGGATTGCGCTCGACGACGACATCCTGATCAATTTGCTGGCTGACAAATCGGAACGGGCCGGTGCCTATCGGGTGCTGCCAGAAATCGCGGCCACTGCCTTGAGGGACAATGCCGATTGCACCTGTGGAGAGATTGGTGAAGAGGAAATTGTCCGCGTGTTTGAGATGCAGAACGACGGTTCGCGGGTCGCGCGTTTCAATATTGGCGATGGACGCATAGGCGTTGGCCTTGGGCGAAATGACCGCGGCTGCGCCGCCCAGCGAGACCGGCCGCATGGAATCGATGGTCCATTTGACATCCTGCGCGGTGAGCGGGCGGCCATCTTGAAATCGCACATTTGCACGCAGATGAAAGACGATGGTGAGGGCGTCGGGCTGTTCCCACTTTTCAGCGAGAGCGGGCGTGAAATGGAAGCTTTCGTCGCGGGCTACAAGTCCATCGAAGATCAATTCATCGATGTGCTCCGACTGAGCATCGGTGCCGATGCGCGGATCGAGATTGGCGGGACTGCTCTCGATGAGAAACACCACCGTATTTGGATCTCTTGGCTTGGAATGACAACCGCAGAGCGCGAGCAGCACGGCCATGAATGTCCATGACAACCTACGCATAGGTCACCTGGCCTAAAAGCACGGGGCGTTTTGCGCCGGTGGCAGCGGGGAGGTTGCCGGGAAGACGATTCCACGTTTGCCACGCGAGCAGAGCGAAGGCCGCGGCTTCCTTGGCTTCGGCGGGAAGCCCGAAGTCTTCGCTCGAGGCCAGCTCGCAGCCCATGGGTGCTAGAAGCTGAGCGAGCATGGCCATGAGTGTTGCGTTGCGCGCGCCGCCACCGCTGACAATGTAATCGACGCTGCGAGCTTTCATTTTTGGCCGCACGAATTGTTTATAGCTCAAGGCAATGCTCTCGACGGTGAGTGCGGTTGCGGTGGCGAGGGCGTCTTCAGGTTTCGCGTTGCGTCGCTGGCAGGAGGCAAGAAACTTCGCGGCATACTCGCGGCCGAACTGCTCGCGGCCCGCGGTGCGCGGAGGTTTCAGGCGGAAATAAGGATTGCGTAGCGCGGCGGCGAGCACTGATTTCAGCACAGTGCCGCGCGCGGCGATTGCGCCATTGCGATCGAAACTCTTGCCGAACAATTGCAGTGTCAGCGCGTCGATGATCATGTTGCCGGGGCCATTGTCGAAGGCAATGACGGCGCTGGGGTCAGCGCCCGCAGGGATGGCGGTGAGGTTGGCGATTCCGCCGATGTTCTGCAGAACACGCGCGCGCTTTGGGTCGGCGAAGAGCACGTAATCGAGCAGTGGCACGAGCGGCGCGCCTTGCCCGCCCGCCAGCATGTCGGCAGGACGAAAATTCGAAACGACGGGAAGCTGCAACTCAGAGGCGAGGACGGAGGCTTCGCCTGCCTGCAAGGTACATGCAAAGCGCTTGCCTGCGTACGCCTGTGCGATGGGCTGATGATAGAGCGTCTGGCCGTGGCAGCCGATCAAATCAAGCTGCACGGGATGCTTCTGCAGCGTGGATCTGACCGCCTCCGCGTAGGCGATTCCGAGACGCCAGTTAAGACGGGCCAACTCGGCGGTTGAAGTTGACTCGGCATTCATGGCTGCGAGCACGGCACGGCGCAGAGCCGCGGGAAACTTGAAGCCTTCATGGGCCAGCAGAGTAAGGCGCGGCTTGCCTTTTTGAATGCGCACGATGGCGACATCGATTCCGTCGGCCGAGGTGCCGCTCATGATTCCGGCTACTGTCATGGACTTTGCGCTAGGACTCATGCCTGTGGATTCTCCTGATGCGGTTGGGCCTGATTCGGTTGCGATTGGAGGATGGTCTCGCTGAAGCGGTTGATGCGCGCTCGCAGCGCTTCAAACTGACGAGCGGAAAGCGGAGCGGACGCGGGGGCTGCAAACAGGCGGGCGCGCGAGCGATTCGTCCGCTGTACACGAGCGGTAAGCAGGATGCGGAAAGATTGCGACCGCTCGACTTCAGACAGCAATGCTTCGTAGGCGCGAAGAATCAGTTCGGCGCTGTGGCAGATTTCCAGCAGGTCCATTCCGGCGCGTACGGCAGCGATGGCGGCTTCTTCGATGGGGAGAAACTTGAGGATTCCGCCCATCTCCATGTCATCACTGAAGGCGACTCCGCGATAGCCGATGCGTTTGCGCAAAACGGTTGTGACCCAGAAGGTAGAGGCAGTAGCGGGCTTTTGGCGGCCTGGCGTGTGCGGATAGGCCGCGTGATTCACCATTACCATGGGCAGTTCATTGCGCAGTTCGCGATAGGGGACGAGTTCTTCGCGGGTGAGTTCGCCGAGCGTGCGATGGATGGCCGGAGTTTCCGCGTGCGAATCCACAGAGCCCGATCCCAGGCCGGGGAAATGCTTGCCACAGCCGACGATCCCCTGCGAGGCGAGGCCGGCGAGGAAATTGCGCGCGTATTCAACAACGCCTGAGGGTGTTGGAGCTGCCGCGCGCGTACCCATCACGTTTGCGGACGCGGGCAAGGCAAGATCGAGAACAGGGGCGAGTGTGGTGTTGAACCCGAAAGCCTTGACGGCACGCCCGGCCAACTCGCCATGTTCACGCATGATTGCGGGCTTGCCCGCGTGTTGCGCAGCGATTGCGACGGCCTGCGCAGAGGGCAACCCGGCAAGCGCGTTGCGCAAGCGGTCCACGGTGCCGCCTTCCACGTCTACGCATCGCAAATGATTTGCTGAGCACAGGGAAGATGCTTCGGCCAGCAGGGCCCTAGTCTGCGGTGCGGATTCAATGTTGCGACGAAAGAGAATGACACCGGCGGGATGCACGAGGCGGAGCCAGGCGCGCTCCATGGCGCTGAGTTCTGTGCCTTCGAGGCCAACGACGAGCAGGCTGCCGACGGCCTGGCGCAAGTCCGATGTCATGCCTTCTCCTTCCTTTCCATCTTAGAATTCTTCCTTCGTCTCAAAAGCTCATTCGCCATTTTGCGAATTCCCTCAGGGGCTAAAGCCCGAAGTCAAGGAGGCAAACTTTCGGCACGACTAAAGTCGTGCCCCAGGGCAAACGCATTTCAAAACATCTCCAATAACCGGTGGAGGAAGTCGTCG
>CAZQPY010000119.1:0-12802 GCA_964595345.1 uncultured Occallatibacter sp. | reverse complement strand
AGCTGCAGCCTAAAAAATGTAGAAACTCCAGGGGCACGACTTTAGTCGTGCCGAAAAAGCCGACAAAATGAACGGGGCTTTAGCCCCTGAGGGCGGGCTTTCTTGCTCGGATGTGACATGCATCACGGATAGGCGCACGCAACCAATGAAACCATGGTTGAAGTTGACGAGCCTTTTCGTCCTCGAGCATTCTTGTTTTTTTGGGGATTTTGATGATGGTTGAACCCTGTTTCAAGGTGGACTCTTCCGCGTTCGTCGCCGACGCTGAACTGCTGGAGGCGCTCGAGAGGCGCTCGTCCGCTGTGATTTGCGAAGCGGACCGCGTTCTTTTCAACCAGGGAGATAACCCTGACGGACTCTACATCCTGCACAAGGGGGATGCGGTTCTGCACATGCATGCGCCAGGCGGAGAGACCGTGATGTGCATGCAAACCTCTGCGGGTTCGCTGCTTGGCCTTCCCGCGCTCATCGGAGACGAGGCGTACTCGTTGACGGCGACAGCCCGTAAGGGCGCGGAGCTGAAATTCGTGTCGCGCGAAGACTTCCTCATCGTCATGGGCGGCGATCCGCTGCTTTCGTTCAAGGTCTTGCAAGTGCTTGCCGCGGAAGTCCGCTCCGCCCGCCAGGCCCTGCTGGCCTGCTAGCTCTGCCCTTCACATGCGCCGGAAAAACACCGTTTCGCCTCTGTTTTGAAAGTGGAACGTCGGCCTCCCGGCCGGCTGTAGCGTGGACCTCTTGGTCCGCACTTGTTTCTATCCAGCTTCCGCCTGACAAATCCCCGCCAAGGCACGTCTTGAAAGGGCACGGCTTCAATTGTGCCGTTCGCGATGGTATTTTCGCGGCGGGATTGCAAGCTGCGGAAAAAACTCCATCGGGAAGGCACGAAGCGTCAGGGCACGGCTTCAGCCGTGCCGCTAAGGCCAATCGAGTGAGCCGGGGGCTTCAGCCCCTGAGAAGCTTGTCTAAAATCTCCCACCTTTAGGGCAAGAACTCGACTTTTCAGGCAAAAGCGGAATTTCGGGCGGATCTGCCCATTTCCTGCACACCTCGGCAGGGTTAGACAAGGTAACTGACGGTTAGCCATTCAGGATAATCCTGCTCTCATCTCGTCCATGGCTTCCTTGATAGCCTGCTCTGGTACACCATGAGCCATGAGTCTCTGGCTGAACTCCTCGACGGTGCTATCCTTTGCCAGTTGCGCTTCCCTCTCGGCGAGGTGTTTGCGGAGCCCATTCGAGATGTAGGCCCGGATCAGAGCTTGGTACCCCCCAAAGCCAAGAGATGGAGCGACCTCTTTGAGATCTTCGATCACGTGATCGGGAAGACGAAGGGAAATCAGGGTCATGGGTTTGTCTGTCTGCATGTTGCGCTTGATCCGTTCAGTCATTCTCATAGCGTCTCCTTTCCGCCGGTTCCGCAAGACGTGCGGAGATGAGGCGGAGCACATCCCCTTCGCGAATCACATGGACAACGTACAGCAGTCGATAGTCGGTGGTGAGACCGATACATGCCTGTCGTGCTTCTTCCTCGGGGCTGGCATCTTCGTAGCGGGCTAGCTGGTCCAGAAAGACCTCGCGGGCCTGCTCGAAGCGAACGCCGTGCCGCGCGGCATTGCTGGCGGCTTTATGGCTATCCCAGACAAAGCCCTGCCCATCCAGCGTCGAGTACACGTCCATATATCCATTGTATATACAAAACTCGCATTCTCCAACCCAAAATATTTTGTTCCCAAGGGTGGCAGGCCCAACATTGCTGTCGTCAGGGGTAATCTGCCGGCTTCACGCGGTTTATTAAACGGTATTTGACGGCTTGCCGGCGACTCTTGCGCTACCCCGAAAACGTCCTTGGTTCGGCCTCAGGATTTTTGCAGATAGCCTACGATGACGCTTTCATCACCGGTCCCCAAAAGCGAGGGACCGGTGGCGCCCTCATCTTGATTTGAAAAGGTCAACGGGACCGGGGCCACCTGCCAGGGTCCAAGATGGCAGTCCCGCCCGGACCGTCGTGCATCCGGAACTTGAACTCCATTCAACCAGCCGCAAATAAAAACGGGCCCCGAAGCCTTTCGGCATCGGGACCCACGTCGTTTTGTGTGCGCTTTAGACCACTGACCGGTGCAGCTTGGGCAGCTTCTCTTCCGCGGTAGCCAGGTAGGCGTCCACGGCGGCGGCAGCCTTGCGGCCCTCGGAGATTGCCCATACCACCAGCGACTGTCCGCGGCGCATGTCCCCGGCGGCAAACAAATTCTCGACAGAAGTCTTGTAGTTTCCGTCCGTGGCGACGTTGCCGCGCCCATCGAGCGCCACCCCGAACTGCTCCAGCATCCCGTTTTTGACCGGTCCAAGGAATCCCATGGCCAGCAGCACCAGGTCGACGTCGAGCGTGAACTCGGAGCCTTTCGTCGGAGTGAAAGTCGGCGGCGGACCGACGCGGACAGCCTTGACCTGCTTGACATTGCCCTTTTCGTCGCCGATAAACTCGACGCTGTTGATGCTCCAGTCGCGGATGCCTCCCTCCTCGTGGGAGGTTTCGGTGCGCAACTGCAGCGGCCACAGAGGCCATGGCGTGGAGCCGGCGCGCTGGGCGGGCGGCTTGGGCATAAGTTCCCATTGGTGGACCGACTTGGCCTCCTGGCGGAGGCTGGTGCCCAGGCAATCTGCGCCGGTGTCGCCGCCGCCGATGATCAGCACCCGCTTGCCTTTGGCCAGAATATCCAGTGCCGGGTCAAGCTTGTCGCCCTCGCAGCGGTGATTCTGCTGGGGCAGGAATTCCATGGCGAAATGAATGCCGTTGAGCTCGCGCCCGGGGACCTTCAGGTCGCGGGGCTGCTCGCTCCCGCCGGCCAGCAGGATGGCGTCGTAGTGCTCGGTAAGGGATTCCGCCGGGACGCTGACGCCGACATGGGCATTGGTGATAAAGGTGACGCCTTCGGCCCGCATCTGCTCGATACGGCGGTCGATCACGTGCTTTTCCAGCTTGAAGTTGGGAATGCCGTACCTGAGCAGTCCGCCGACGCGATCTGCCTTCTCGTAAACAGTGACCGAGTGGCCCGCGCGGCGCAACTGCTGGGCAGCGGCCAATCCGGCCGGCCCGCTGCCGACAACGGCTACGCGGCGTCCGGTGTTCTGCTCGGGCGGCTCGGGGCGAATCCAACCCTCGGCCCAGGCGCGTTCCACAATGGAGCGCTCCACGAGTTTGATCGACACGGGCGGCTGATCGATACCCAATACACAAGCCGCCTCGCAGGGAGCGGGGCAGATGCGCCCGGTGAACTCGGGAAAGTTGTTGGTGGCGTGGAGGCGGCGAATCGCGTTCTCCCAGCGGTTGTTATAAACCAGGTCGTTCCAGTCCGGAATCAGGTTGGTGACTGGGCACCCGGTATGACAGAAGGGCACGCCGCAATCCATGCAGCGGGCGCTTTGCTCACGCTGTTTTTCCTCGGGAAACGGCTCGTAGATTTCAAACCAGTCCTTGACCCGCTCATCTACCTTGCGTCGGGAGGGCTGTTCGCGATCGATTTCGAGAAAGCCGGTAATCTTACCCATTCTGCACCTCTGAAGCCGCCATCAGAGGCGACGAAGTTGAATAGAGCGTTTCCACCCGCTCAATGCCGAGCACTCGCTTGTATTCGTGCGGGAAGACCTTGATGAATTTGGGTTGCGCATCGGCCCAGTGTTCCAGGAGCCACGCCGCCCGGGGGCTGCCCGTGAGGTCGCGGTGGCGTTCCAGTAGTCCCTTCACCTCGTTGACGTCGGATTCCAGAACCAGAGGCTCCAGGTCCACGCTGGAGGTGTTGCATCGGCGGCTGGTAAAGTCGCCGCGATCGTCGTAGACGAAGGCGCGCCCACCGCTCATGCCGGCGGCAAAGTTGCGGCCGGTCTTGCCAATGATCACCACCGTGCCGTTGGTCATGTATTCGCAGCCGTGGTCGCCCACGCCCTCCACCACGGCGATTGCGCCGGAGTTGCGGACGCAGAAGCGCTCGCCGGCCTTGCCGTTCAGGAAGACTTCGCCGCTCGTTGCCCCGTAGAGCACTACGTTGCCGACCAGAATGCTCTCCTCGGGCAGGAAGCTGGAAGTCTTGGGCGGATAGGCGATGATCTTGCCGCCGGAGAGACCTTTGCCCAAGTAGTCGTTGGAGTCGCCTTCCAGCTCAAGGGTGACGCCGTTGGGCACAAATGCGCCAAAGCTCTGCCCCGCCGAACCATTGAATTTAAAGTGAATGGTCCCGTCCGGCAATCCGGCCGACCCGTAGCGCCGCGCGATTTCCCCACCCAGCATCGCGCCCACGGTCCTGTGCACGTTGCGGATCTTGAAGCTCGTTGACACGTGCTTCTTGTGGGCGAGCGCGGGCTTGGCCTGCTCGATCAACTGGTGATCCAGAGCCGAATCCAACCCGTGATCCTGCTCCTCGGTCTTGCGGCGCGACACGCGCGAAGGCATGGTGGGCCGGTAAAGAATCGTCGAGAGGTCGATGCCCTTGGCCTTCCAGTGTGCATCGGCCACGGCGGCATCGATCTTGTCGACGCGCCCGACCATCTCGTCGACAGTGCGGAATCCCAGCTTGGCCATATGCTCGCGAACCTGCTCGGCGATGAAGAAGAAGAAGTTCACCACGTGCTCGGGCTGGCCCTTGAAGCGCGCTCTCAGAATCGGATCCTGGGTCGCGATGCCCACCGAACAGGTGTTCAGGTGGCACTTCCTCATCATGATGCAGCCCATGGTGATCAGCGGAGTGGTCGCAAAGCCAAACTCTTCAGCTCCCAGCAAAGCCGCGATCACAACGTCCCTGCCCGTCTGCAGCTTGCCGTCGGTCTGCACCTTGATGCGGCTGCGCAGATCGTTGAGCAGCAGGACTTGCTGGGTTTCGGCGAGGCCGAGCTCCCAGGGCAGCCCTGCGTGCTTGATGGAGCTCAGCGGCGAAGCTCCAGTTCCACCGTTGTCGCCACTGATAAGCACCACATCGGCGTGAGCCTTGGATACGCCCGCAGCCACCGTTCCGACGCCGACTTCCGAGACCAGCTTGACCGCGATCCTCGCCTGCGGATTGACGTTCTTCAGGTCGTAGATCAGCTGCGCCAGATCTTCAATCGAATAAATATCGTGGTGTGGAGGCGGCGAAATCAGCCCCACCCCGGCAATCGAGTGGCGGGTCCTGGCGATGATCTCGTCGACCTTGTGGCCTGGCAACTGGCCGCCTTCGCCGGGCTTTGCGCCCTGCGCCATCTTGATCTGAATCTCGTCGGCATTGACCAAATAATTAGTGGTAACGCCGAAGCGGCCGCTCGCGACCTGCTTCACAGCCGAGCGCCGCGAATCGCCGTTGGCGTCCGGTGTAAAGCGCTCTTCGTCCTCGCCGCCCTCGCCGGTGTTCGACATGCCGCCCAGCCGGTTCATCGCGATGGCCAGGGTTTCGTGTGCTTCCTTGCTGATCGACCCGTAGCTCATCGCACCGGTCGTAAAGCGCTTGACGATTTCCTTGGCCGGTTCGACTTCATCGATAGAAATTGCATCGTCCGCGTACTTCAGCTGGAAGAGGCCCCTCAAGGTACAAAGATGCTTGTTCTGCTCGTCCAACAGGTCGGAGTATTCCTGGAAAGTGGCCGCATTGTTTGCCCGCACCGCGTGCTGTAGCTTGCTGATGGTGAGCGGATTGAGCAGGTGATATTCGCCGTCGACGCGGTACTGGTAATGACCGCCGACCACCAGCTCGGTCTCCGAATCGTGCAGCGGCTGGAAGGCGAATTCGTGCTTCATGACGGCTTCGCGAGCCAGCACGCCGAGGCCAATGCCTTCGATGCGCGAAGCGGTACCGGAGAAGTAGGAGTCGATCAGCGACTGATTCAGACCCACGGCTTCAAACACCTGCGCGCCGCGGTAGCTTTGCAGCGTGCTGATGCCCATCTTGGAGAAGGTCTTCAGCAGCGCCTTGTTGATGGCCTTGATGAAGTTCTTTTCCGCATGATTTGCTGTGACGCTGTGCGGCAGCAGGCCGCGGCGCTTCAGGTCGTGCAGCGTCTCGATGGCCAGGTAAGGATTGATGGCGCTGGCGCCGTACCCGATCAGCAGGGCAAAGTGCATCACCTCGCGCGGCTCGCCGCTTTCAATGATCAGAGCCACTTGGGTGCGTGTCTTGTCCCGCACCAGGCGGTTGTGCACGGCGGCCATGGCCAGCAAGCTGGGAATCGGTGCAAACGTAGCGTCGACGCCGCGATCGGAAATGATCAGCAAGGTATAGCCGGAGTCCACCGCGTGGGCCGCGCGCGAGCTCAAATCGTCCAGCGCCTGCTTCAATCCCTTTTCGCCCTCGGCTGCGCGGAAGAGCGCAGGCAGTGTGGTGGCCAGCAAATCTCCGCTGGACACGCGGCGCAGCTTTTCCAGATCCCGATTGGTCAGAATCGGATGCGGCAGCTTCAGCGTGTGGCAGTTCTCCGGCGCTTCGTCCAGGATGTTTCGCTCGGTGCCGATGTAGCTGATCAGTGACATCACCATCTCTTCGCGGATGGGGTCGATCGGCGGATTGGTGACCTGCGCGAACAGCTGCTTGAAGTAGTTGAACAGCGACTGCGGACGGTCGGAAAGGCAGGCCAGCGGCACGTCGGTGCCCATGGACCCGATCGGCTCCATGCCGGTTGCGCCCATCGGTCCAAGCAGAATTTTGAGATCTTCTTCGCTGTATCCGTAAGCCCTCTGGCGTCTCAGCAAGGTTTCCGGATTGGAGGCGATCACGCGCGAGGGTTCAGGCAGCTGGTCGAGCGTAACCTGTTGCTCCTTCAGCCATTCGGCGTAGGGGCGTCTCCCGGCGAGGTCCTTCTTGATTTCGTTGTCGCTGATGATGCGCTTCTGCGCGGTATCCACCAGGAACATGCGGCCGGGTTGCAGACGGCCTTTTTTGACCACATCCTTGGCCGGCACTTCCAGAACGCCCGCCTCCGAAGCCAGAACAACGATGTCGTCCTTGGTCACCACATAGCGCCCGGGGCGCAGTCCGTTGCGGTCCAAGGTAGCCCCGATGACGATGCCGTCCGTGAATGCAATCGCCGCCGGTCCATCCCACGGTTCCATCAGCGACGCGTGGTACTCGTAGAAGGCGCGCTTGTCTTCGTCCATGTCCGGATTGCCCGACCAGGCTTCGGGAATCAGCATGGCCATGACGTGCGGCAGGGAACGGCCGGACTGGTAAAGGAATTCGGCCGCGTTATCCAGCGAAGCCGAATCGCTGCCGCCGGGCATGATCACCGGAAACAGGTCTTCCATGTTGCTGTGCAGCGGGCTGTTCAGCAGCGACTGGCGGGCGTTCATCCAGCTCACGTTGCCGCGCACGGTATTGATTTCGCCGTTGTGCGCTACATACCGATAAGGGTGGGCCAGCTTCCAGCTCGGAAACGTATTGGTCGAGAAGCGCTGGTGCACCAGGCAGAGCGCGCTTGTCACCAGCGGATTGCCCAGCTCGAAATAGAACTTCTCAATCTGCGGAGCGAGCATCAAGCCCTTGTAAATAATGGTACGGCAACTGAAGGACGGGACGTAAAAGTCCTCCTTGCCTTCAATTTCCGAAGCCGCGATCACATTCTCCGTCAGTCGGCGCACGCGATAGAGCAGGCGCTCGAATTCGGATTCGCTCAACCCATCCGGGCGACCCACAAAGAACTGTTCGATATACGGTTGCGACGCGCGCGCTTCGCGCCCGATGGCCATGCCGTTCACCGGCGTATCGCGCCAGCCCAGGACCTTGAGGCCCTCTTCCTGAGAGATGCGCTCGAAGACGCCTTCGCACTGCAGGCGATCCTGCTTGTCTACCGGCAGGAAGACCATCGCCACGGCATACTCTCCCGCTTCGGGAAGCTGAATGCCCAGCTCGCCACACTCCCGCGCAAAAAAGACGTGAGGGATCTGAATGAGAATGCCCGCGCCGTCGCCGGTCTCCGGATCGCAACCCGCAGCGCCGCGATGGGCGAGGTTGATCAGAACCTCAAGGCCCTTGCGGATGATGTCGTGGCTCTTTTCGCCGCGAATGCTGGCAACCAATCCCATTCCGCAGGCATCGTGCTCGTTGTGAGGATGATAAAGCCCTTGCGGATGAGGCGTTTGGAGACGATAATCCGATGTTTGCATGGCAACCTTCTCGTTGGACTGTGGTGCGTGCTGCGAACTTGGTGCGGATCTGTTGCAGACCTCGCGCGGATCTGGTGCAAACGTTCCAACCCCAAAGACACAACTACGGCGCGATCGCCCCAAGGGATATCGCCCCGTTCTATGTTGAAAGACTTCCGTGCCTGGGACTGTTGCTGACTCTCTATTCTATCGTATATCGAAATTGGTTTTTCCCCACTGGATCTTCGCTGGTGGAGCAGAGAGCGATTGACTGCGCGGAGCGGTTGCCCGGCTTCCGTATTGGCGCTGCGATTGCGGCGCTTACTGCCTCGGAAATGCGTAGTACCCCGACCGGGTGACGATCTTCGTTCCCTTGATCGAACACGCGAGCTTGATTTGGTGGAACTTGCCGTCTGAAATGAAATCAAAAGGCTTGTAGACGAGGCGATATTGGTTCCGTTGTTCCGCCTCGATGATTCGAAGGTCTTCCCACACATGATCGCCCTGTGGATTGAAAAAGACGCGTCCACCAGTTTGGCGCGCAAGTTCGTCCAATGTCCTCTGTCCCGCGGAAAACGGCGATTTGGAAGAATTGCTGATTGCGTAAATCGCAGTCCGGGTTTTCTGGCACATATCGACCGCTTCACTCAAATAGGCATGGCTGTTGTCGTCCACTCCGTCGCTGAAGAGAAGGATGAAGTTTCCGGTCACCTCGCCACGATCGGCCGACCAGAAATCTCGGCATGTCTTGTAGAGGGAATCGAAGATGGACGTGATCGGGAGATGGTCCTGTCGCATGCGGACAGCGCCGGCTCCGGCCGCAATCTGTGCGTCGTCGCCGGTCCAGTTCTGCCTCACGAGCGTATCCGTATCGAACTGCAGCACAAACGCCTTGTCAATCCCCTTGCGAAGCAGGCGGGAAGCATAGAGGAGGAGAATGGACCGATTGGTCCCGAGATCGTCCATCATGGAAGCGCTCGTATCGAAAAGGAAACCGGCGCGGATGGGTAGGTCTTCGTAGGGTTCGAGCAAGACAATCCGACTCTGCCGCCTTCCGTCATCCGACAATTTCAGATTGCCTGGCGAAAGGTTCTTCACGGGTGCGCCATTTGAATCGAATGCCCGAAACGTGAGACTGATTTCATTAACCGGAATCCGAACTGTGTAGGGGGCCAGTGAAGTGCTGTCCGGAGCTCCCTCGGACACCTGAGCAGCCCCAATTGAAGTCAGGAGCGAACAGAGGAGAAGGCATTGCAGTAACCGCTGTATGAAGCCATGAGCCGACATGAAGCCAAGAATACGCGATGGCACGCCCTTCGGTGGTTGAGCCGCCTGCCACGCTGCATTTGAACCGTCCACTGAGCGCACCAGATTTGCTATTCTGCCGGCATGAAAAAACCGGTTTTGCTCGTCATCGATATGCTGAACGATTTTCTGGACCAGTGGGACGCCGTTCGCAAAGAAAAGCTGGTCGCAGCGATCAACAGCCTGGTCGGCGCAGTTCGAGCCTCGGGCCATCCAATCGTTTGGGTGCGGCAGGAATTCGAGCCCGATCTGCGCGATGCGTTTCCCGAGATGCGAGCCAAGGGAATTCATACCGTGATCAAAGGGACCGAGGGCTGCCGAATTCTCTCGGATCTGGCATACGTTTCTTCGGATCTGGTGATTGTGAAGAAGCGGTACAGCGCCTTCTTTGGCACCAGCCTCGATGAGCTTCTCGCACAGATTCAGCCGGACAGCATCATTCTCGCCGGAATCAACACCCATGCGTGCATTCGAATGACAGCCATCGACGCCTATCAGCGGGATTGGCCAGTGATTCTGGCGGCCGACTGCGTCGATTCCTACGATCGGGAGCACCACGACGTGACTCTCCGCTACCTGAAAGACAAAATGGCTTCCCTGATGACCAATCGGGAGATCGCAGCCGCCCTGAATGCAGTGAACTAACCGCGGGTAGCCCGGTTCCCTCGGAACCTGAGTTCACCCACGAAAATTGGGTGCCCCAGGTCCCTCGCTTTTGGGGACCTGGGCATGCACCGCCCATCCCGCGATCACCAGGCTCGGAGCGGCCACCGGTTCGGTTCCTCCCAGCGCGGCGAGGGTAGTGACCTGAACAATCTGGCCGGGCTGGGCTGCCTGGGAGACGACAGCGCAGGGCAGCTCCGGCGGCAGGCCGTGAGAGAGCCATTCCTCGGCCAACGGAGCAAGGTCGCGGCCCGGCATATAGACGATCCGCGTGCTGTGCGGATCCAGAGGCAACGCTTCCCGATTGTGCGTGTCGGCGTGATGCCCGGTACTGAAGCTGACGCTGGAGGCCGAGCCCCGGTCGGTCAAGGAGCAGCCCACGGCAGCCGCCGCGGCAAAGGCGGCAGTGATTCCGGGGACGATTTTTACCGGGACGGCGGCCTCGGCCAGCGCGGCCAGCTCTTCCGCGGCGCGTCCGAACAGCAGCGGGTCGCCGCTCTTCAGGCGCACCACGCTGCGCCCGGCGCGGGCGTGCTCGATCATGAGGGTATTGATCTCGTCCTGGGTAATGTTCTTGACGCCGCAGCGCTTGCCCACGTTCACCACCAGCGCCGAGGGCGAGGCGGGATCGAGAATCGCCTGCGGAACCAGGTCATCGTGCAGAATCACGTCGGCGGTCTGAATGAGCCGGTGGGCCTTGATGGTGAGCAGATCGGGATCGCCTGGACCCGCGCCCACTAGGTAGACGGTTTCGGTGGAATGCCCGTGCACGTCCTCTTCAAGAGCCTCGGAGAGATCGTCGGGTGCGGAAACATCCGAGAAGTCCCCATAGATCGTGTTCTGATCGTCTTGCCCGAACATCTGCGGTTCGGGCGCGGCAGCCAGCCGCCGAGCCGGGCAATCGAAGGAGTCGCAGACGGGAATCTGCGCGAGCTGGTGCAGCAACAGCTTCCGTTCCTCGCCCGCAGAATGGGTGGCGAGAACCTCCCGGCGCAATTCGCCCACTTGTTCCAGCCAGGGAGCCAGATCCTCCGGCAGCTGCTCGTCGATCTCGCGGCGCAGCCGCTGGGCGAAGGCGGGACTCTCCCCGCTGGTGGAAATGGCCACCTGCAGAGAACCGCGGCTGACCACAGAGCCGAAGAAGAAATCGCAGTTGGGAATGTCGTCCACGCTGTTGCAGGGAATGTTGCGCTCCACGGCGGCACGATAGACCGCGGAATTCACCTCATTCGAATTCGTCGCGGCGATCACCAGAAAACTGCCGTCCAGATCTCCGGGCAAAAACGCGCGCTCGATCCAGCGAAGCTTTCCTTCGGCTGCGAACCGGCGGATCTCGGAATGAGCTTCAGGGGCGACCACCGTCAGGTCGAGACCGGTGCCCAGCAGGCTGCCGGCCTTGCCCACTGCAACGTTGCCCGCGCCAACCAGAACACAGCGACGGCCGGCGAGTTTCAGGAAGACGGGCAACAGGCTCATGGAGGACCTCAAGTCGTCATCTTAACCGCAAGTGGGCTGGTTCCAAAGGCCGGCGTCGAGTGAACGGTCCCCTTCGCTGGCAAACAGGCTCCGGTCGAACTCGGTTCTGTCCTAATGTCCTGTGTCTAAAGTTCGCATCAAAAATGTTGTCATCCTGAACAGCCGACTCGCCGCGTCGAGTTACGGCTGAAATGAACAATGGGCGCAACCCGCAAAGGCCGCCAACTCGCCAACTTGCTATCGCGGCGAAGCCGCGGCCAACTTGCTGATTCTATATAACCCTATTTTTTGTTCATAGGGAGCGAAGTTGGGCGCGTTTTGTGCGCCCGACGCAGTCGAAGGACCTGCGGTTGCTCTTCGTCATTATTCAATGAACTTTAGAGACAGGGCTATTCAATGAACTTTAGAGACAGGGCACTAAGCTTTGAAAGGGCACGGCTTTAGCCGTGCCGACAAGATCAATAAAATCAAAGGGGCTTTAGCCCCCGGGCGACTTTGCCTAAAAACTCCTACTTTTTGGGTAGAGAGTTGAGTTTTTGGGCAGGACGCATATCTTGTTCCAGCTGACCGGATTCTTGCAGGTTTCTGGGGTTGCCTAAATGGTAACTGACGGGGTTGGCGACTGACGGGTTGGCGACCAACAATCCAGAATGCCGGAAGATGCCCGCACCATCGTCAACGCCTGTCAAACCCGGCTGCGATACATTAGGATTCTTCACATGATGATCGCCACGGGTGGAAGCCAGCTCCGTACTATCGGGGGAGGAGTGTTGGTTTTTCTCCTTTATGGGCTGTTCTTTTGGCGCGTCTTTAAAAAGAACCCTGGAAACAAATTGGTCGAGTGTGGCAGCATCACGCTGATCGTTTTTCTGGCAATGCTCCCCATCAACAGTGCTGGCGATGTCCCAGTCTGGTTGTTCGGCGTCTGGCTGATCTTGATCCTGTTGCTTTGTTTCGCAACGCTCTTCTTCCTCTTGCAACGGATTATTCGCGCCGCATCGCGGCGAACCGTCAAATGAGGGCGGGTGGCTACGGTCGCGGGGCTCTATTGAAAACACAATGAGGGTGCCCCCGGTCCCTCGCAGTTGGGGACCGGGGAGACCGCGAACCCCAACCCGGCCGCTCCCAGATTGTGATGATTCCGCCCGAATCACCGCCGATCCATCCGCCGATCCATCAGTTACCATTTCGTTAATACCTGCCACGCGCCTGTCGTTAGCACATAATATGTCCGGTGTTTTTAGCAAGTGAAGTGTCCGCTTGA
>CAZQPY010000118.1:0-13125 GCA_964595345.1 uncultured Occallatibacter sp. | reverse complement strand
CGCCTTCCTTGATCTTGACTTGGACGCGAATCTGGTCGCCGGGGACGAACTCGGGGAGGTCGGTGCGCTTGAGCTTATCCGCCAAGCGCTGCATTACGGGATGAATGGACATAGTCGTTTCCTGCTCTTGAACTCAGAAATCTCAGTTTATCAGACAATTGATTCGAATGCCTAATCGCCCGCCCAATCCCGCTGCGGTATAGTGCTCTAGGACCGTGATCAAGCCTTTTCGTAATTCGGACTCGGGGTTTGGGTGCCCCAGGTCCCGCTTCTGGGACCTGGGAAAGCACGAATCTAACCGGTCACGGTACTAAGACCAGATTCTTCCGGAGGCAACCTCAATGCAGCAGCCCCACACGCCAAGCCAAGCCGCAAGTGACACCCAGCGCGCCCTGCTCCGCCACACCGTTGCCACCGTTGCCTACCGCGCCGCCCGAGCCGTGGAGAACGCTGCTCCCACCTTTGCCGATTTCGATGGCGTGGGACGCCGGCCCGTGCAGATTCTGACCCACATGGGCGACCTCTTCGACTGGGCGCTCAGCATGGCCCAGGGCTCTCCAAGCTGGCAAAACTCCACTCCGCTTTCATGGAACGAAGAGTGCAGCCGGTTCTTCGCCGCGCTGACCGCCTTCGATGCCTATCTCGCCACCGATGAAAGACTCCTAGCCCCTGCGGACCGTCTCATCCAGGGTCCCATCGCCGACGCGCTCACTCACGTCGGCCAGCTGGCCATGCTGCGCCGTCTCGCCGGATGCCCCACCCGTGGCGAAAACTTCTACGTCGCCTCCGTCGAGCCCGGCCGCGTCGGCCTTGACCAGCCTGCCCCGGTCAAGCCCTTCTAGGATTCTACCCAGAGAATTGAGTGCCTCATGTCCCTCGCTTTTGGGGACATGGGAGAGCACTGGCCCGTTAGTCCGCCTCGGAAGACATATTCATGGACCGAATCAATCGGGCTGCGGGTGCCCCATCCTTTCCGCGTTCTGTGCGGAAAGGGTGGGCAGCCACTGACCCACGAGAGGCAAATCACAAAGGTTCTTCGTTCCGGATCTCTTCCAGCAGTTTCAGATCCTGTTTGCTCAGCGCCGCCTTTTCCAGCAGATCCGGCCGGTTGACCAGCGTCTTGCGCAACTGCTGCGCCCGCCTCCACTTCCGGATCTCCAGATGATCTCCGTTCAGCAGCACCGCTGGCGTCTTCAGCCCGGCAAATTCCGCCGGCCGCGTGTAGTGCGGATAATCCAGCAGTCCACCCGCCCCGTGCTGCGACCGTGGCACGCCATCCACATCCGAATCGATCTCCGCATCCGCCACGCCGAAGCTCTCGTACTCGCTCGAAGCCTGGTTCCCCAGCACCCCCGGGATCAGCCGCATGGCTGCGTCGATCAGCACCGCCGCCGCCAGCTCTCCTCCGCTCAGCACGTAGTCTCCGATGGAGATCTCTTCGTCGCAATACAATTCATTGACCCGCTCGTCGACGCCTTCGTACCGCCCGCACACCAGCACCACCCGGTCCAGCGTGGCCAGTTCCCGCGCAATCGCCTGTGTAAACGGCCGCCCCTGCGCCGAGAGCAGAATCACCCGCGTCCGAGCCGGCTCAGCAGCTCCGCTTACCTCGCCATCAAGCTGCTCCGCTGACTTGCTAATTTGCTGACTTGCTGACTCGCTGACTTGCAGTCTTTCCCGCTCCGCCTTCGGCGCAATCCCCATCGCCGCAAAGGCTTCCGCCAGCGGTTCCGGTTTCAGCACCATCCCCTCGCCGCCCCCAAACGGACGGTCGTCCACCGTGCGGTGCCGGTCGTGCGTGAATTCTCGCAGGTCGTGGGCGCGGATCTCCACCAACCCCTCGCTCAGTGCGCGGCGCAGAATGCCGTTCTCCATGAATCCGCTGAAGAAGTCGGGGAAGATGCTGACAATGTCGAATCGCATGCGTTCCTATGATAACGGGCGCGGCAAAGCGAACACGGCAAAGCGGGCGCGGTTTCTCGGTTGCCACGCATCGTGCGTCGGATTCTCAGGGAAGGGAAGTGTGCGTGTTTTACCCAGCAACCCAAGGATCGGTGCGCGCGGCTCTTGCTGACTCAAAATCCCGCGAACTCGCCAAAACGCGAACCTCGTCAGCCCCGTTAGCCCCGCCAACTCCGCTAACCCCGCTAACTCCGCCAACCTCGCTAGCCTTTCGCCTCAATCACCAGCTTCGCCGCCGGCGGATTCAAATCTACCAGCCCTTCCGGCAGGGCCATCTCGATCCGCTTCGCCTCCAGGTCGATCCGTCGCAGAAAGCTCTTGGCAAAGGGAATCAGCACTTCGCCGTGCGCGCCGCGCACCACCAGCAGCGCCACCGGGCCGGCGCTTCGGTCCACGTCTTCAATCTCGCCCACAGCGGCAGCCGCGTCCGCGCCGGCAACATCGAAAACCGTGCAGCCAATCAGGTCGCCGGTGTACACTTCGTCTTCGCCCAACGGCGCGCGTTCCGTCAGTGGAATGGCGACAATCATCCCCGCCAGCTTTTCGGCGGCGGAAATGTCGTCGTAGCCGGCAAAGTGCAGCACGATGCCGCCCTTGTGCAGCCAATGTGCCTTCAGTTCGATGCAGCGGGGTTCCCGGATGCCAGGCGCAGCTTCTTTTTCTCCCGAAGGCCGTGCGGATTGCACAGACGGTTTCTCAGGCCCAAGAAGCCAGAGCTGCTTGCGGTCGGCAAATTTCTCGGGGAAATCGGTCAGGATCTCGGCGAAGACTTCGCCCTTGCGTCCTTGCGGGCGGCTGATACGCGCAAGCCAGGCCCATGCTTCAGGTGCTGTCATCTCTGCCTCCGGAGCGAGCCAGCGGC
Organism: uncultured Occallatibacter sp.; assembly: GCA_964595345.1. Lineage (GTDB taxonomy): Bacteria > Acidobacteriota > Terriglobia > Terriglobales > Acidobacteriaceae > Telmatobacter. Next base: position 10,301 of record CAZQPY010000118.1, on the reverse strand, counting down.
AGATGCTACCGCACTACGCTTCGTCGTCTTCCTCGAGGATGTCCAGCGTGTAGCGATGGTGCAGCTTCATGCTGACGGCGCCGAGGATGGTGCGCACCGAACGCGCGGTGCGTCCTTGCTTGCCGATGACCTTGCCCACATCCTGAGGCGCAACCCGAAGTCTCAGGACCGTGTTCTCGTCCCGACCCACGGATTCAACTTCAACGGCTGCCGGTTCATCTACCAGAGCTCGCGCAATTTCGCGAACCAGTTCATCTACTGCGACCATATCGAGTTGGGTCATGTCTTGCCCCTGACCTGATGCTCTTCAGATTTGTGCAACTCGGCCCGTGGGCGAATACTAACAGTAAATGCCCCCTGCCGTCTGCAAGGGGTACGTATTTACTTACCATCGCGCCCATAACTGTCGCTAGGGTCGGAAAGTATATCTGAACGGGAAATTAGGCGGCGACCGGAACAGGAGCCGGATTCTTGGCCACCAGCTTCGCAACCACCGGCGTAAACTGCGCGCCGACGCTCACCCAATGGGCAATGCGCTCGTGCTTCAATTCGACCGAGGCCGGATTCGTGCGCGGGTTGTAGGTGCCGACCACCTCGATGGAACGGCCATTGCGGGCGCGGTCCTTCTCAATGACCACGATGCGGTAGAAGGGCTGCTTGCGGGCGCCAAAACGCGCCAAACGAATCATCACCACGGCTATACGGTTCCTTTCAAAAACCTGTGCTCTGTTGCGACTCCAGGGGACTTGCAGAAGTGCGCGGATCTCCTCACCCTTCCCGGCCCTTTTCCGGCCCGGACCCAGACTGAACTCGATGAAAACCCGCCGTACCTCATTCAGGGCCAAGCAAGAACGCCGAGCCACTCAAGACACAACACCTAAGTATCGCCGAAATCAGCCCCCTGAAGCAAGTTTTTGCAGCGGCGGCGCTGCGGCCCAGCTCGAAATCCATAGGTTATCCTTCACAGGTACAATTTCTGCACTATGCTGATACGTCTGGCGATAATCGGTTTGCTTATCCCGCTGGTGGCGGTAGGGGGGCTGGCTTTTCAGGGCGGGCTCGCAGGGGCGCCAAAACAAAGGCTCACAAAGCCGGACACTAGCAAGAGCGGACAGCAGCCGGCAGAAACCAAAAAAAGCAATCAACCCGCACCAGATGCGCCAACAGCCATCGGAGGCCCATCCTCTCAAGTAGATGATGCTGCAAAAGAGGAAGCACACGAGAATCTCAAAATACAGAAGGAGCTAGCGCTGTTTACCGGTCTGTTGGTATTCGTTGGACTCCTGCAAGCGGGGACAATGGCCTGGCAAGCGTGGCTTTTGTGGGGATCCTTGGCTGAAATTCATACCCAGGCCGGACACATGGAGCGCCAAACCAAGGTTCTGGAAGACTCCGTTGCCGTTGCTCAAAAGAGCGCGAATGCTTCCCTTGCTCAAGTGGAGGCCGCAAAGAGCACGCAACGAGCGCAGCTCAGGATTGAATTTGCTGAGCCAGACTTTGTTTTCAATGAGGAATTGGGCGGGTACCCCCTCCGCTATCAAGTGTTTTTGGATGGAACTACGCGTGCCTATATACCGCAAAATTCCATTTTTGCGTACATGGGGAAGACTGCCAGAGCGAAAAGGGGCGTATCTATGGAGTTGCACATTCCCCGCAATTTCGCCCCAGAGATGAGCCCATACAAGGACTACACCCTGCTTCGTAAAAACGAGGAAGGGTTCCCAGATGTGGACACTGATCCCGGCAAATCGGATCTGGTTGAGAAGCACAACTTCACTGTGTTTGTGGACGGATACATTGGCTACCGGGATATCTTTGGCGACGAATGGAACTTGGGAATCGACCGCGTTTGGGTTCCAAATTCCAGACTTTATGGCGAGGGCGCTACTGGAGGCATGTGGGTGCCGTTCAGCAGCGGACGCTACGATACCCACCGAAAGGTAGATACAAGCCACCGTGAGCAATTTCTTAAGGAACGGGAAAATGCAAGTTAGGACGCTACCCCGCCCGCGGCTCCCGCCCCCGCTCCCGCCTCCCCTCTGCTAAAGTTGCAGGCAAGCTATTTCGGGGCGTCCGAACCATGCAGCGTGAGTATCGCAAAGCCTTCTCACAATCTCTGAACCGGGAAATGGAACTGCTCGTCTTCGGCCACGCCGGTGCGCCGGTCCTCGCCTTCCCCACCTCCGCCGGGCGCTTCTACGAGCTGGAAGACCACGGCGTCGTCGCCGCCCTCGAACCCCGCATCTCATCCGGCGAACTCCAGCTCTTCTGTGTCGATTCCGTCGACGCCGAAAGCTGGTACAACCGCCGCATCTCCCCCCGCGCCCGCATCGCCCGCCACATCCAGTTCGAGAACTACCTGACCCGCGAACTCGTTCCCGAAATCTCCCGGGCCTTCGACTCCGCGAAACGTTCCGGCCCGCAGGGCATCGCCGCCTTCGGATGCAGTTTCGGCGGCTATCACGCTGTCAACCTCGCCCTGCGCCATCCCGATCTCTTCACCGCCGTGGTCTCCCTCTCCGGCGCATTCGACCTCTCGTCCTTCCTCGACGGCTACTCCGACCAGGAATCCTACCTCCACCTGCCCACCTGGTACCTGCCCAACCTGACCGATCCCTGGTTCCTCACCCGCCTGCGCCGCAACCGTCTCGTCCTCGCCACCGGCTGGGACGACCAGTGCCGCCTGCAGAACGAGCAGTTGGACCACATCCTGAACCAAAAACAGATTCCCCACCACTTCCACGTCTGGGCTGCGGAAAACGCCCACGACTGGCCCACTTGGTGCAGAATGGCGCAGGATTATCTTTGAAAAGATTCCAGGAGGATCACCCAATGAGCGCTCTCAACCCCTATGAAAGCTTCCTCGATGGCCGCCCCGTGCAGACCATTCTCGCCACAACTCCCGACGAAATCGAAACTCTGCTGGCCGCATTGATCCCGGAGCGAGCCGACGTCCCGCCCGCCCCCGGCAAGTGGAGCCCCGCCCAGATCGTCTGCCATTTGGCCGACTGCGAGGTCGTTTTCGCCTTCCGCCTACGCCAGACGCTGGCCGAAGATGCCCCCGTCATCCAGCCCTTCGATCAGGACAAGTGGGCTGAAACCTATTCCGGCATCGGCGCTGCGCAGGCTCTTTCGGCCTTCAAGGCTCTGCGCGCCTGGAACCGGCTGCTTATCGCGGCCGCGCTCCCGCACGCCGCCACCCGCGTCATGACACACCCCGAGCGGGGAACCATGACCTTCCAAACTGTTGTGGAAACCATGGCCGGCCACGATCTCAATCACCTGGCCCAACTGCGCCGCATTGCATCTGCCTGAAAGCCCGCCCGTGAGCCTTGATTTGCGTGCGTCCGGGGAGAGAACGCCCTTATTTCATTGTGTTCTTTTTGCCGCTACCCGATTTCGACGGCGCTTCCATCTTCTGCTCTCCGGCGTGGTGTTTCTTGTGATGGGCGATGGCCTTGGCAATCGCCTCCGCGGAGAGCGGGCTATGATTTTCGAAGTGCAGAACGTCATTTTCAATAGCTGATTTGGATGGGTTGGGTTCCATGGATTCCTCCTGGAGATGAGGGATGAGGCAGGAATCCCGCACTGTAATCTGCCGGGTAGGTCGCAGTCGAGATCCTGCCGGCGGGTCAAAATACACCCGCCGCGGGACGAACATCGGGCTCAGGCGCGTTCAACTTCCGCATGCCTCGGATGCCCGGCGGGGAACTTGCCTTGCGGCCGTTCCCCCGGTTCTCTTCGCGTACACCTGATGCGCATCCGGCGCGCGTCAGGTTCCCATCGATTCCACATTAAGCATAGTCCCATTTCTGTAGACCTGCTTCAGCTCTTCACGGCCTTCAGCAGCCACGCCATGTTCTTGCCCAGGTTCTTCATGGTGCGGATTCCTTCCTCATCTCGTTCCACATCCCCAATTTCGCGGCCCACTCCGATGTTCCAATAGGTAGACCCGGGAATCATCATTTCGCTGATCAGGAAGTAATGGTTCAGTGTGTCGATGGCCGCCAGAGCCCCGGCCCGCCGCACCGCCACCACCGCCGCGCCCACCTTGCGCCGCAGCATTCCTCCGTTGGCCATGGAAACATAGCCCGCCCGGTCCATCAGCGCCTTGATCTCCGGCGAAACGTCCGCGAAATAGGTCGGCGAGCCCAGCAGAATCCCGTCCGCTTTGTCGATCTTCTCGATCAGCTCATTCGCCTGATCGTCCGTCTGCGAGCACTTGCGGTCCTTGCGTCCCGAGCACTTGCGGCAGGCCTTGCAGCCGTGAATCTCCATCCCGCTCAACTCCACCAGTTCCGTCTCGATCCCTTCGCTTTCCAGTTCCTTCAACACATAATTCAGAAGAATGGCTGTATTTCCGCCTTTGCGTGCGCTGCCGTTGAAGGCAACCACGCGGATGCTTTGCGAACTCATATGCGTCTCCTTGCTTGTCGATCAAGTTGCCGGTTCTGTCTCTAGTCCGGCGCTTCCGGTCCCGGCTGCGTTCAACGCTTGCAGTGCCGCCGCAAACCGTCCCTACTATTCTGCTCTTCGAGTCAAGTCGAACAACAAGTACTCCGTCTCCCCCGCCTGGCGAGCCCGGCGCAGGCCGCTCCTGCTTCCCGCTCCGTTACAAAGGAAAACCATCCTCGGCAATCAAAAAAGACAGCCCCCGCAGACGTTGTTCTGTCCACAGAGGCTGCCCGGTTCGGGGAAACCGCGTCTTTTCATTTCAGCCGCTAGCTCCGCTAACTCCGCCAACTCCGCCAACTCCGCCGGGTGCCCCTGGTCTCGATTCTGAGACCAGGGAAAGCACGAGACCCGGTAGTCCTTCAGCAGGAACTCAGCCGTCCTCCCGCGCGTCTTTCGAGCGCGGACCGGCCGAAGGCGGCTGCCGCACCGCAGGTGCCGCGTCTTTCGAGCGCGGACCGGCCGAAGGCGGCTGCCGCACCGCAGGTGCCGCGTCTTTCGAGCGCGGACCACGCGAAGGCAGCAGCCGCACCGCAGGTGCCGCGTCTTTCGAGCGCGGACTGGCCGAAGGCGGCTGCCGCACCGCAGGTGCCGCGTCTTTCGAGCGCGGACCGGCCGAAGGCGGCTGCCGCACCGCAGGTGCCGCGTTTTTCGAGCGCGGACCGGCCGAAGGCAGCTGCCGCACCGCAGGTGCCGCGTTTTTCGAGCGTGGACCACGCGAAGCGGCTGCCGCGCCGCAGGTGCTTACCCTCCCAGCATCGCCGCCAAATCCGCCTCCGGCGTGGTAATCGGCATCAGGTTGAATCCTTCGCTCAGCATCTTCAGCACCGCTGGCGAAAGGAACGCCGGAAGCGTCGGTCCAATGCGGATGTTCCGCACGCCCAGCCAAAGCAGAGTCAGCAGAATCGAAACCGCCTTCTGCTCATACCAGCTCAACACCAGCGACAGCGGCAGGTCGTTCACCCCGCACTCGAAGGCCGCGGCCAGCGCCTGTGCAATCTTCAGCGCGCTATAAGCATCGTTGCACTGGCCCAGGTCCAGCAGCCGTGGCAACCCACCCAGTGTGCCGAACTGCTGCTTGTTGAAGCGATACTTGCCGCACGCCAGCGTCAAGATAATGCAATCCTGCGGAACCCGTTCGGCCAGTTCGGTGTAGTACGAGCGTCCCGAGCGCGCACCGTCGCAGCCGCCGATCAGGAAGAACCGCCGCAGCGCGCCCGCCTTTACCGCGTCGATGATGGTGCCCGCGTGGCCCAGAACCGCTTCATGCCCAAAGCCGGTCAGTATGGTCTCGTCCGGACCGTCCTCGGCAAAGCCCGGCGCGGCCAGAGCAGCTGCAATCACCGCCGAGAAATCGGTCCCGTTGATGTGTTGCACCCCCGGCCATTCCACCGCATTCACCGTGAAGATGCGGCTCATGTACGATTCCTTCGGCTTCTGGATGCAATTCGAAGTCATCAGCACCGCGCCCGGGAACTCCGAGAAATCGTCCGCCTGGTCCACCCATGCGCCGCCGTAATTCCCTGCCAGGTGCTTGAACGCCTTCAGCTTCGGATACCCATGCGCCGGCAGCATCTCGCCATGCGTATAAATGTGGATGCCCAGCCCTTCCGTCTGCACCAGCAGCTGATACAGATCGTGCAGATCGTGGCCGCTTACCAGGATCGCCTTGCCCTTCAGCGGATGCAAACGCACCGGCGCGGGCGTTGGCGCGCCAAAGGTCTCGGTATGCGCGTGATCCAGCTGTTCCAGAACCTGGTAATTCAGCTCTCCCACCTGCAATGCAAGTCCCAGCAACTCTTCCGCCGCGTGCTTCTCGGTCAGAGCCGCCAGAATCTCGTACACCTTCGCATACGAAGCCGGAGCAGCCGAACCCAGCATCAGCGCGTGATACGCATACGCCGCCACGCCCTTCAGGCCATAGATCACCAGCTCTTCCAGGTTCTTGCGTTCCTTGTTTTCCGCATCCACGCCGTTGCCCGCCAGATACGTCAGCGGGATCAGCTGTTCGCGGCCCTGAGCGAGCAGGGCCAGCCGCTCCGTGGCCGGCTCGAACGCCGCCGGGCCCGAGAGCACCTCGGCCGCCACGCCCGCCTTGGCAGCCGCATCGTGATAGAGGGCCCGCGCCAGGTTGCGCATCTCCGCGGCCTTGTAAACCAGCGCGGCAACCTTGTCGGCGTCAAAATTCACGTTGGTCAGCGTCCCAAAGATCGCCTCAATCACAAACGCGTCGATTTCGGGGTTCGCCACGCCCAGCAACCGGGCACGGTGCGCGTACTGGCTCACGCCCTTCAGCGCGTGAATCAGCAGGTCCTGAAGCGTCGCTGTGTTTTCGTCTTTGCCGCAGACGCCGATCGTCTGGCAGCCCTGGCCCTGCGAAGTCTGTTCACACTGATAACAAAACATTTGTTCTCCTGAATGATTCGAAAGGAATGCCGTCTGCAATCGAGACTAGGCGCGCCGCGCCCCCCGCCACAGCGACTAAAGTCACTGGATCCGGACAAAACAAGCAGGATCTAGTCAATCGGACGCGTTCCAGGAATGGGCACAGACGCAATCCGGCACTTCTGCGCTTGGCCTCGTCGTTCTCGCCCTTCTTGAAACGTCTTCAGCGCTTGCTCCCAGTCGATCGCGTTTCTCCAAAAATCTTTTCTAGAGAACAGTCAGTAAAGCTTTTGAAGCTCGTTCCGCTCATCTCTCCGGTTTCTGCGCCGATACTCAAAGGGGAACCGCGCCCAGGTTTCGCGACCATACACAGGAACCGGGCGGAAGGAGATCGCCCCATGCCCGACACAGAGTGGAACGAGGACATGAGCGTCGGCATCGGTGTCCTCGACGAGGACCACCGCAAAGTCTTTGAAATGATCAACGAGTTGCAGGAGGCGATCAAGGCCGGTCACAAGCGGGATGTCCTGGAAGCCGTGCTCGACAGGTTGATGGAGTACACCCTCACCCACCTGGCGCGGGAAGAGGAGATGCTTGCCCAAGCCGGATATCGCGGCCTGATCGAGCATCAGGCGCAGCATAGTCGGATGATTCAACGGATCAAGGACATGCGAAGCCGCTTCACCGAGGGGTCGGTTGCCATGCTTTCCCTTGAACTCCGCAACTTCTTGCAGGAGTGGTGGATCCTTCATATTCAGGGCACCGACAAGAAATACGGCCTCTTCTTGAACTCGCACGGAATCTTCTAACCCGGCAGGGAGAACACGATTCTACCCGCTCGCGGTACCAGGGACGATTGACCCTCCGTTTACCATGGGAGCGGAAGCCGGAAGGGACCGCCTGTGAAAACGGAATTCCTGCGATTCAACGGACCCACCCCGCACGATCCCCGCCCCCACGATTCGAGAATTGACGCGTGGTTCCAGAGCCACCACGGCGAACTGAGCGACCTCGCGCGCGAGTGGTTTCAGCACATGCGCGAAGCGGGCGATGAAGTCCGTGAACTGCTTCATGACGGCTGCCCGGTGGCCTGCCTGGGCGACGCGCCCTTCGCCTATGTCAATGTCTTCACCGCGCACGTCAACGTGGGATTCTTCCACGGCGCATCGCTGCCCGATCCCGCCCGCATCCTGCAAGGCTCCGGCAAGTCCATGCGCCACGTGAAGCTAACACCCGGAACCCCCACACCCCGCGCCGCCTTGCTCCGCCTCATCGACGCCGCCTACTCCGACATCAAAGCCCGTGTCGAAAATCGATAGCTCGGCGCAGGGGCAGAGAGCACGCGATTGCGCGACGGGCGTTTCTCGATACCTGTTCTCGCGGCGACGCCCAAGTCGAAACCAATGGGTGATTTTGGTCGATAGCGACAATTGGCTTGAAGAATCTCCCGGGTCCGAAAACCCGGACCTGGAAAACCCGCCTCTTGGACTGACTGGCCTCGTGTCGCCCGCCGGACTTGAAGATCTCTGATGTTGTCTCTCGATACCATTTGCGATAGGTCCATTCTTGCATTCATTTATAGATCTCTCCATAGCTGCCGATAATCTCACCATGAAAAAGAGTGACGCAAAACCAACGAGGAATTTCAGCGTTTCATTTGAGCGAAGGACGAGGGTGAGGACCTTTCTAACCCATCGAAAGACCGAGGCAATTTGCACCTTCGATAGCGTGTCCAAACTTGCTGCGGGGTATTATGTGATTATTGCCGGGTTCGTGGGTTTAATCGTAAGGGCTAAGGAAAAAGGAGACCAAGCCCTGGTCCTATCCCTCGCCTTCTTCGGTATCATCTTTTCGATCGCCTTTATGCTTCTCTTTATTTCGTTTGTGAAAGACCGTCTCAAACAGCTCGGACTCCCCGAAGAAGACTTCTTCAAACACATGTGGGTCCATGATGACCCATTGATGATCACGCTCACATGGCTGTTTATGGCAGGCTTCTTCGCATCGTTTACCTGCGTCCTGATTTATCTTTTTTCTGGTGGCCCGCATCCAAAGGCAGCCAGCGCAGTGTCAAATCCTGTGCAAACTCAAAGTTGCTGTTCGTGTCGCTCCATCGATCCAAAGTCGAAATAGCGGGAGGAAGCAACTCCGTCCGCGGGGAGCACTCACAATATTTGCTTGAAAAGATGAGCCCTCCGCCTGTTTTACCGAGGTCTATCACGATATCTGAGTTCCCACATTTCTTTAGCCTCCTCGCTATAACCACCGAGAACTGCCCAAATATAGTCGATTTGGTCGCGGTTGCCGAATCGACAGAATGTGTCTATTTCAGTTGCGATTGCGAGGAATGAAATTGCAGTTCGCGAAATCTGAGTGAAGTGATACATCTTCATCGGCCGGTCGTTGACCTGTGCTATTGCTTCCTCCCCCACGAGGTCTGCGATCAGAAACAGAGAGATCTTGAACATTCCGCCGAAGCTCATGTGAGCCTGCGCGGATGTGTCCTTGTAAAGCCATTTCTCCAAGTACTTCAAGAAATCGCGGCAGGGGGACTTCTCTTCGAGGAGTTGATAAGGTGTCCTCCAGTACGGAATAAGGCTTGGCTTCTTCCGTTCTTCCGGCGTTATGCTAAACCGATCAGCCATCGCCACGAGCATTTCCTTCGTGTTCTTGAAGTATTGCCTCCACTCGGGGCTGGAGCCAAATGTCGTTTTAAAGACCTGTATCTCTTCATGAAGTTCACGGAACCCTGAGCGCTGGTATGCGATCGAACGCGGACGAAAATCATCGAACATGTAAGCTAGACTGAAAAGCATGTCGAGGAGTTGTCGATTTATGTTTGGAACGACCAGCACGTAATTGGGCTTTCTCCGCGGGTCATCCGGCGTATCGCCAGCCAAGTAAAGAACGGCCTCGTATGAGTTCCACGCAAAGCGGAGCATGATGTTGAGAAGGCTCAGGCATCGGTCTGAATCAGCGTCTGTGCGACTAATCGCCTCTTGAGTTCTTCGTTGAATGTCTCTGTCGAGGTTGAAGCGAAGCCCCGCAATTCTCGGACCGACCAGGCCGAAATCAAAACGCACTAACGGCTTCGGCGGCCCCGCCTTTTTCTTCGTCATTTCGCCTCCGAGCATCGCCTTCAGCTTGACATTCGGTCATTCTAAATCTACGCCCGAGCAAATTAGTCAAATGAAACGCCCATTGCGCCAGAATCATTTCTCCGTTGCTGCCAGATCGCCGACTCGCTCGCCGAACTGGGAACAACCCTCAAATGCTGCCACATCCACTCCAACCCAATATCGAGACCCCCCACCCAGCCCGCCGCAGCCGGACTAACTCCGCTAACGTCGCTAGCTCCGCTAACCCCGCTCCTCCCCCACTTTTTCCCGTGTCCTTTTCATCACATTCAGGTTAAAATCGCCACCATGAAGGGCAATCCGAAGGTTATCGAGCAGTTGAATCGT
>CAZQPY010000117.1:0-13163 GCA_964595345.1 uncultured Occallatibacter sp. | reverse complement strand
GTTCCCAGATTTCCTTGAGCATGAAGTGCTTGTAGCCGCCCTTTTCCGCCTGGATCGGATCCCACTGAATGCGGGTCATTGCGCGCACGATGGGTTTGCCGTCAAAGTCCGTGAACTCCACGCCGGCGCGGGTCAGGATCGCCATGTCGCCGTCGGCCAGGAAATAGATGTTGCGAGTGTGATGCAGAATGCCGGGCACATCCGAGGCCACAAAGCACTCGCCGTCGCCTACGCCGATCACCACCGGCGGTCCGGAGCGCGCCACCACAATCTTGTCGGGCTCCGCAGCGGAAAGAACTCCCAGCGCAAAGGCCCCCGTCAACCGCTTCACCGCGCGCCGCAGCGCAACTTCCAGCGTTACCGGCTGTCCGGCCGCATCGGCATCCGCCTGCACTTGCTCAAGCAGATGGGCGATGACTTCGGTGTCGGTCTCGGTAACAAACTTGTGCCCCTGCGCGGTGAGTTCCTGCTTCAGGGTGAGATAGTTCTCCACAATCCCGTTGTGCACCACCACAATGCGCCCTGTGCAATCGCGGTGGGGATGCGCATTCTCTTCCGTCGGGCGGCCATGCGTCGCCCAACGGGTGTGACCGATGCCGTAGGTGCCATCGAGCGGGTGAACGCGCAGCACTTCCTCCAAGTTGGAGAGCTTGCCCGGAGCGCGACTCACCTGCAGCGTGGAACAGTCTGAACTTCCCACGGCGATCCCCGCCGAGTCATAGCCGCGGTATTCCAGCTTCCGCAGCCCCTCGATAATGACAGGCACAACCTTCTTGGGACCTATATAACCGACGATTCCGCACATACCCCGATTTTATCCCAAGGCCAGCCGTCGAATCCCATTAAACCCCAGTGGGTTGTTTCGCTTGCCCCAGTTGGGAATGGAGTCCTCCGGCGCAGAGATTCGTTCCCGAATTGCGCGCAAACCCTCATCCAAAATGGGAAGCGAAGGCAGGAAGATGGAACGCTTTGTTACTAATTGGCCAATTTCAGCCGATGATTGTACTGAACTTGTACTCCACCAATTGAGGTGTATTTGTGGCGCGTTTCTTCCATTCCATGTCGATTACCACAAAGATCTTGTCAACATGCGTTGTGTTGCTGGTCTTCAATTTTGTCTGTGGAATTGTGGCCCTGGTAACCATGGCGCACACGGATCGCTCGATCAAAGGGATTGTGAATCAGGAGGTGCCTGGCCTGATTTGGTCGGCCAAACTGAAGGCCATCGCCAAGGATCAGCGGACTGCCATCCTGATTCACATGGCGCTCCAGGATCCGGCCATTCTCGACAAGCAGGAGAAACTTGTCGATTCTACCGACCTGGCTCTGGCCGATGCCCGCGACAAGTATCCCAAGCAGGATCCGGCCGACCGCGATGCTCTTGAGAAAATGGCCGTCGCACAGGCTAACTTCATCGACGCCTGGCACAAGCTGCGTGACCAAAGCCGAACCGGGGATAAAGCTGCCGCGTGGGCAATCTACAACACCGAATTGACGACCGCGACCTTGGCCCGGCGCAAGATCGAAGATGAATTAACCGCCCGCGCACAGGCGCGCAGTGAGCAGAACATGGCCCAGACGCTCTCCGCGTCGGAGAGATCCAGGACCACCGTCTATGTCGTGTTGGGTGTTGCTCTGCTTTTCGGCTTAGGTTTGTCCTTGAGCATGGTGAAAACCATCCGGCGCTCCGTGGCCCCGCTGCAGCATGCGATTGAAGCCCTCGGGGAAGGCGACCTTCGCGTAAGGGCAGAGATCGTCAGTGGAGATGAACTGGGCGTCATGGCTGAGGCTCTGAACGGCTCCTTGGATCGTGTGGAAAGCACCATGAGGACCGTACTGCAAACGGCGGCTGAGTTGCGGGCGCAAGCACTTGGTCTCGATGAACTGGGCAGCCGGAGCGCACAGCAGAATCGGGAAAACTCCGAGGACGTCATGCAAACCGCTACCGCCATTCGCCAGATGGCCGAGACGGTGCACGAAATCAGCGTAAACGCCGAGACTGCCTCAAAGAGTGCGACTCATGCCGAGGAATCCGCGCAATCCGGAACTGAGGTGGTCCAGCAGGTTTCCACCAGCGTAACCGAAGTCTCCGACGGCACTCAGCACACCGCCAAGGCAATCGCCGAGTTGGCCATGCGCTCTTCCGAGGTCGGCAGCATTGTCGCAATCATCAACGAAATTGCCGGACAAACCAACCTGCTGGCCTTGAATGCCGCCATTGAGGCGGCCCGCGCCGGGGAGCAGGGCCGTGGATTTGCTGTGGTCGCCGGCGAGGTGCGCCGCCTTGCCGAACGCACCGCCCAGGCTACAGGACAGATCACGCAGATGATCTCCGGAATCCAAAACGATACCGCCAGCGTCAAGGCGCGAGTGGAGGGGAGCAGTTCCTCGGTGGGGCGCAGTGTGGCCGCCGCGGGAGAAGCCGCCGGATCGTTGCGAGAGATTCTATCTGTTACCGGCGAGATGCAATCCCAGGTCGGCCATATCGCCGCCGCCTGTACCGAGCAAAGCGCCGCAGCACAGGAGATTCGCGATCGCCTCGACCGTCTTGCCAGCCGCGCGGAGTCACAGGCCGAAATAGCAGGGCGGACAGTCAGCCACATTCGTGCGGTGAAAGATCACTCCGTCCAGTTGGAGAATCTGATTCAAAGCTTCAAGCTGACCGATGAGGCTTAGAGCGGACCGGAATGAACGGGAAAGAACTATCTGGCGCCAAGAAGCGAAAGCGTGAAGGGCAGAATTGACACGCATTGAGAGCCCGCTCATAATGATCCGGCAATCATGCGGGCTCATTTTTGCGCATATCTCGATGAAAGGCACGCTTTCATTTGAAGTGTTCTCTGGTTCTTTCAACTCTTATCCTCGGAGTGTCTCCTGCCCTCTGCGCTCAAACCGCAACGCCCGCACCGAATGCCTCTGTTGAATGGCTCGAGCGCGCCAGCGAGCAGATGAACCTGCGCTCGCCCGGTGCGGCTCCCTTCCACATGAAAGTCACTTTCCATGCCTGGCCCGGCATCGAAATGCTTCGGCCCAAAGAGAAGCCGGAGATCATTACTGGGGACGGAACTTATGAGGAGAGTTGGGTGTCTCCACATCAGTGGCGGCGCGAGGTAACTCTGGCAGACTATCACGCCGTTGAAGTGGAGTCGCCAAAGGGCCGCAAGATGCAGGCCAGTTCCGATTACGAGCCCAGTCGTGTGCTCAGACTGCTGTGGGCGCTTTTCGAGCCGGTTCCCCGGCAGTTTTACTCGGAGGAGTTTCGACAAAAGAACGGCGCCAAACTCAAGGAAGGCACCCTCTGGGATGGATCAAAGCTGAAGCTTGAGAAGGTCACCGTCGCAGGCCAGCCGTTCGTCCGGGTCAGCGAAACCAGGAAGGATCGCGACTTTACCTATGCGGATATCTTCTTCTTTTCGCCGCAGGGGAATCTGAGACTGGCCGATCGCTGGGGCATTGTGAACACCTGGGAAAACGAGATCCTCTTCAACGAAAAAATTGTGCCGCAGCGCCTCAGCGTCAAAGCCGGAAAGCGGGATCTGGTTACCGCGGATATTGCGATAGAGCCGCTGCCCCAAGCCGACCCGTCGGCGTTCGACCTGCCGGTCGGTCTTGCCGAACCTGGATTGACTCTGCGGCCGATCCTGTATGGTTTCCAGTCGCCGGCCAGGCTCAGCGAGATTCCCTATTGGTCCCAGACCCTGTACTCTGCCGTCGTCGTCTGGGGAAACGTCGACCGTAGCGGGAGATATCGCGAAGTGGAGTTCCTGTCCCCGCCACCGGTGGAAGCGATGGACTATCCGGCCGCTGAAATCCGCAAAGTGAAGTGGCGTCCTGCGATGGTCGAAGGGAATCCGTGCGAAGTCGTAATCTTCTGGGAGCAGCCGGTGAAGCAAGGCCCAAACGCTGGGGCGCTTCAACCCCCGATATCGATGGGGCCTTGAGCGGGGGCCTCAAGCTTCGACGGAGAATGTGTACTCTTCGATGATGGGGTTGGTCAGGACTTCTTTGGCAATGCGTTCGACTTCAGCGTTGGCGGCATCGGCCGTCAGGCCGTCGGCAAGCGTCAGCACGAAGTACTTCCCCTGGCGCACCGCGGCCACGTCGGTATAGCCCAGCTTGCGCAGTGCGTTATGGATGGTCTGGCCCTGGGCGTCCAGGACCGAGGTCTTCAGCGTGACGTAGACATGCGCCTTCATGATCCTTGATTATAGTGGAACCAGCGGGTGACCGGTCGTTGTGCCGAATCTGCTGCAGAATTCGCTGTGCCGGAGCCAACCCAGCTCCTTTTCCCGCCTTTCAATCCCCAGTAGAGGAGAACTAAAAGTGATGGTTAATTATCTGGAACTGCCGATTGGTGATCGTTCCCCGGAGGTCTTTCGGGCGGTCATTGAGATCCCCAAGGACGGAACCAACAAATTCGAGTACGACAAGGAACTCCATGTCTTCAAGCTCGACCGCAACCTTCACTCCCCGGTTCATTATCCGGGCGACTACGGCTTCATTCCTTCCACTCTGAGCGACGATGCCGATCCGCTCGACGTCCTGGTGCTGGTCCCGGGCCCGAGCTTTCCCGGCTGCGTCCACGAAGTGCGTCCCATTGGATTACTGGAGATGATGGACCAGGGTGTGCTCGACGAGAAAGTTCTCGCGGTTGGCAAGAACAACCCCCGTTTCGCCAATATTTGGAACTACACCGATATTTACCCCCACATGCTCAAGGAAATCACCCACTTCTTCTCCATCTACAAGGATCTGGAAGGCAAGCGCGTTGAGGTAAAGGGCTGGCACGACGCCTCGTATGCGCGTGATCGCGTGGTCTACGCCACCAAGAACTTCTTGGAGAACAAGGCCCGGAAAGCAGCCGAACAGGCAGCGAAGTAGAGCTCCTGCGCCGCAAAACTGGAACGGCCGCAACCCAACGGATGCGGCCGTTTCTGTTTTGTGGGCTCCAGGCTCAATCGGCAGCAGGCGCCGCAGCTTCCGACAACCGCTTCCGCACGCTGGGAGCCGCCACGAACCAGTAAAACACCCATCCCAACAGGGCCACCACAACCGCAAACAGCAGTGCCGATGTCGAACCAAAGATCTTCTCGTCCCGCGACGCGTAAAGCGCAAAGCCAATCAGCGCAGCCGGTCCAACCCCTAGGGCGCAGGCAAAAGCCAGGTTGCCCGCCTTGAACGGCCGCTCCAGGTTAGGTTCGCGGAGCCGCAGCACAATCAGTGCGACAAACTCCAGCAGCAGGCTTGAACCGTAGAGAATCAAGTCAATCGAAATGAGCCGCTCAAAGGGAAGTTTCAGCGCCAGCGCCCAGGCTGTTCCGCACAGCAGCACGCTGACCCATGGAACCCCGCGGCGATTGCGCAACGCAAAGATCCGGGGCAGCATCCCGTCCTCGGCCATTGCCATCGGCAGCCGCGTATAGCTCATCACCAGAGCGTTGAACATGCCAATCCCGGTAATCGCGCCTCCGCCCACCACCGCGATTCCCAGCAGCGGGCCGCCAATCGACTTCGCCGCCGTCATCCAGTCGCCGGTCGCAAAACTATCCACGGAGAAACCCGCCATCGCCACCGCCGCCAGCGGCAAAACGTAGGTCACAGCCACCAAAATTGTCGCTGCAATCATCGCGCGCGGGTAGTTGCGCTGCGGATTCTCGACTTCCTGCGCTACCGTGGAGGCATTGTCCCATCCCATGTAATTCCACATGGCCACCAGCACCGCTGTAGAAAGTGCGGACTGCGATGCCGGCTGGCTCCACTGGATCACCGGATGAAGCGTCAACCCATGCCACAAGCCGAGCGCCACAAAAATTGCGAACGGTGTCAGCAACACAACGAAAAGGGTTACCGAATCCTCGCCCACGGCTGGAGCGCCACGCAGGTTCCACAGGCAGCACAGAAGCACAACGGCGAGCGACCAGCCGTACCCGTACCAGCCCTGGGTCAGCGCCGGGGCAAACTTGCCGAGATAGAGAACGAAGATGGCCGGGTAGATGGCCATGTCAAAGATGCTGGCCGAGAGCGACAGCCAGCCTTCCTGGTAGCCCCAGAACGGGCCCAGCGCGCGCCGCACCCAGGTGTAAAAGCCGCCCTCCGCGGGCAGCGCCGCAGCCAATTCGCCGATCATCAGCGCCGTCGGCAGGCACCACAGAAACGGCAGCACCAGCAGAATCACGATCGCCCGGGCAAAGCCCGCGCCGCCCAGAATGTCCTCTATCCCATAGGGACCGCCCGACACCATGAAGTAGGTGGCTGCGATCAACGGCAAAAAACGCATCTTTCGCCGGGCCGGTTTTGGACGGAAATTCACAAGTGTGAATCTAACAACTTTTGCCCCCTGAACAAAGGAAATAATGGCCCCGGAATCGTATTTTCTGAAAGCGTGTTCCGCCCGCGTCTGGAGCGGCTGAAACCGCATTTTTGCGCGGCACAGATTTGGCCTGTTTTTGGGGCATTTTGGGGCTTTCGCCAAGGCCCGGCCACCGGGTCGGTTCTGTGCGCCTGAGAGCAAGGTTCGGAGTGCCATTCTCGCCCGCAGAAACCAAGGGCAAACTCGGCCTCGATTCAGGCACAAGGCCGGCCAAGCGGACCTCGCGCCAGCACCGAATTCGATCTCTTCACGCCTTCGGCGCGCTGAAGGTCCCACTTCCGGTATAATCCGTGAAGGCACGGAGAGATGGCCGAGTGGCTGAAGGCGGCGGTTTGCTAAACCGTTGTAGGGTCAAAAGCTCTACCGGGGGTTCGAATCCCCCTCTCTCCGCCAGGACCCTTTCCGAAGGCTTCCGATACAATCCAAGAAGTGAAGATAAACCCCATAAAATATGGGGTTTACGTTTTTTAGCGTCCAGTACCGTCCAAGGCAAGCCGAAGATTTTTGGGTATACGTTTGGGTATATGGAAAGCCAAAAAGGGTATATATTGCCTTCGAGGGAGGAAATATGCCACTTTCCGATACCGCAATCAAGAAGTCTCTGCCGGCCGATAAGCCGTACACATTGACCGATAGCGGTGGGCTTTACCTTCTGGTGATGCCCACTGGTGGCAAACTCTGGCGCTGGTCGTACCGCTTTGAGAAAAAAGAAAGGCTGATGGCCCTGGGCAAGTACCCGGATGTTCCCCTTGCCGTGGCCAGGGCGCGCCATGCCGAAGGCCGCCGTTTGCTGGCAACCGGCGTTGATCCGATGGCCGAGCGAAAAGCGCAAAGAACCGCCGAAAAGGCCGCTGTAGAGAATTCATTTCAGTCTGTTGCAAACCGCTGGTTGCAGCATTGGCAGGGTGGCGTTACTCCCAGGCACATGGCCTACGTGAAACGCCGCATGGAAGCGGACATATTGCCCAGCCTCGGACCACTGCCAATCGCGGAGATCGAAGCGCCGGGAATTGTCGCCATGGTGAAGGCCATTGAGGGGCGGGGCGCCCGCGACATCGCCAAGCGCGCCCTGGAAACCACCGGCCAGGTGTTCCGATATGCCATCGCACATGGATTTTGCAGGCGTAACCCTGCTGCCGAGATTCGGCCCAGCGACGTTCTGAAGGCCACTCGCAAGGTCAACTATGCCCGGATCGAAGGCAAGGAACTCCCCAATCTGCTCAGGGCAATCGAGGTCTACCGAGGAAAACACATTACGCGCTTCGCGCTGAAGTTGATGGCGCTGACATTTGTGCGGACGACCGAATTGATCGAGGCAAAATGGGAGGAGATCGACACTGAAAACGCGCGCTGGAACATTCCAGCCGAGCGCATGAAGATGCGGACTCCCCATATTGTTCCGCTGGCGAAGCAGACCCTTGAAACGCTCGAAATGCTGAGGCACCTCAGCGGCAATTCTCAGTGGCTTTTTCCGGGCGAACGCAGCGAGAGGCGTCCGATGAGCAACAACACGATCCTGAAGGCTTTGGAGCGAATGGGCTACAAAGGCGAAATGACTGGCCATGGCTTCAGGGGGCTGGCTTCAACCCTGCTGCACGAGCAAGGTTACAACCACGACCACATCGAATTGCAGTTGGCTCATGCTCCGCGCAATGCCGTGAGCGCGGCCTACAATCACGCGCTCTATCTTGCACCCAGGGCCAATATGATGCAGGATTGGGCTGACTTCCTGGAGCAGACGATGAAAAAGGGAAAGCTCGTTCAACTGGAAAGCAGGGTCGCATAACGGTTATGCGACCTTGCTTTCGCCGCAAGCCTGGCGACTATGGGTGAACCGATCTCTGGGACTGCTTGGGGTATCGATCGAAGATCAAGTCGTTGCAAAACTTGAGAATGTTGCGAACGAATCCCGTATCCGTTGACCGATGAGCGGCTGGCCGTTGGCCGACCACATAGGCGCAACTGCAATTCTGGACCCTGCGGAGTATTTCGGGTAGTAATTCTGACCATCATTACCAGGAACCAGTGAGCGCGTTGGACATTACGTGGCCCTCATAAAACTACCGATCCGATCCAGTCCGCCGTTTCGCACTTGGGTTTAGCTCGCTGGTTATCAAGTGAACCGCGTCGACTACAAGCTGCGGTTGAAGCTTCTGAATGTAATGGCTGCTGTGAGTGGCTGTGATAAATCTCGCCTTGGGAGAACGGCTTGCCAAGTCTTCTTGCATTTCGTGCCAGACCGGTTCAGGCGGTGTGCCGTGCTCGATCACAATCAGGGGCTTAGAGAAATGCCATGCAAGATGCTCACCTGGAGGCAGAAAGCCTTGCGAAGCCATGAACTCCTGATCCTGCCAGCGTGGATACTCTTTGAGTGCGTCGGGCTCGCTCTGCGCAAAGCGCCAAATCTGTTCTTCATGCGATGAATCCAGAAGAATGATGCCTACTACTTGGCCGTCATGTTGCGCGTCGAATGCTCGGGCGTATAGCCCCCCAATTGAGTGGCCGACAAGAATGTAAGGTGGTCGTATTTGAGCGGTTTTCAGTAGAGCTGCCAAATCGCTCACGATCTCACCGACCGACTGCGGAGTTCCATCTTTTGAAGGCTCGCTCTTTCCCAGACCTTGCCGGTCATAGCTACAAACATGTGTGAACTGGGAGATGGGAGTCTGGACTTTGTCCCAAGTGTCGGTACTGCCGCCACCGCCTGCGATCAGTACAACTGTGTAATTGCTCGACTTGCCTTGGCAATTTAGATAGAGCTGATGCCCATTGACCTCAAACATCTGGCTGTTCGCCGAAAATGGCGCGCACAAGGCAAGAATGGCACTAAGAAAGAGTCGCACGTAAAGATTCTAGCCCGCAGATCTCGCACGGCGGCTCGGCCCCGATACCCGTGTCTCTTTCTTGATCTTCAATGCGTGCATCATCGCCATAAGCTCATCGACGGGCAGATAGGTCCTCAAATTTCGGCTTATCGACTGCTTTTCTTGATTTCCGGGCGCAGATCCGATGATCGGCAATTCGATACCATTGCCGTTTTCGACCATATCGAGGAGAAATCGGGAGCTGCCTCGGTGTTCACAAAGTGCAAGGAACCGTTTCTCCAGACCGGATGGGTCGGCTGTTCTCGATTTGCCGACCGATCCACTCATCAATATCCGATTCCACCCAGCCAACGGCTCGGTCGCCTAACGATACGGGCCTTGGAAAGCGCCCCTCGCTCACACGTTGATAAACAGTGCTGCGGGACAGGCCGGTTCGGTCGAGTACGTTCGGTAGTCGTAAGATCCTTCTGGACATCATCGCACCTCATCAAGTTCAGATTGCCGCGAATGGACCGAGTAAGAGTGCCTATGACCCATGCGGTATGTGTTATGTACATTTCAATAGACGAGACAAGAATGACACTGGTTGCAGCTCATTTATATTTTTTTGCAGGGAAGATTTGACCTATGCCGAACACAAGTCCAGCGGATGCACACACGACACAATCACTTGCGCGCCGCATACATCTTTGCTCGTATCGCCAACGTGGTTCTTCGAGCTTTGGACCACCTTGGCATAGTGCACCACGTGGGGCTAGTCGGGCATAGAGCCATATCACGTTGGACTGCGGTCCGAAAACATAGATAGCGCCAAATCAAGCTGACTTGATCCGAGAAACTGGACCCTCTGCCTGTCCACAGTGGGTCTGCGCCATGCGGAGCCCAGAAGTTTTGGTCGAGAGTTTTTCGAAACCAGTAGCAATTGCACAAAGAACTCAACCCACCTTCTTGATCCGTCGCCGGCGGTCGCGCGCAACGGCGTTTCCGGCACGCGCCTCCAACCGAAGGTTCTCTTCGTGATGTTCCAGGGCAGCGTTGTAGATCTTTTCCCATGGAAGAGGGTACTGCTCTTTGGTCCCGTTGAGCCGCACAATAGCGAACTCTGGGCGGGTTTCAATGACAATCTCGCGGGGCTTTCTCTTGGCTTGAACTGAAGATGCAGTTACGAAGATGATCCTGGTCTTGCGCTCCAGAAGGTAGGCCATTTTGTGGTCCTCCCAAGTGACGTTGAATGAAACAAGGAATGTCGGACATGACAAGCAGTGAGGTGACGAGGCCGCCGAGGCGATGCATTCGCTTAAGTACTCAATGAGAGGGTAGGCTGAAATCCTGAGGGACAACGGGAAAATTCTTCCGGTATCATTTCCTAACTGGAAATGGCTCCCGTTGATCGGCAGGAGAAATTCCCTGCGAAGCTGGAGAACCGACAGGAGGTCGATCAATGCAAGAATTGTCTGGGTGACAGGGTGAGCGGCGCGCCGATCAAAATGCGCTGCAGAACAAGTCTTAGCGAGCTTAATAGATTTATAGGTTGCTCAAAATCTTCGACATAGTGGTCCCAAGACCCTTCGCGATTATCTGTAAGGTAATCACCCCTACCTCTCGTTTTCCGTTCTCGATCTCTGAAATATAAGTTCTTGCGATATCCAAGCAGACGGCCATGTCTGTTTGGGTCCAGCCCTTCAATCTTCGAAAATTCTTGATCCTGCGACCAAGTTCAACAAGGGTCGCGTGTTTTTGACTGGACATCCATCTATGGTGTCGTTAATATCAGACAAATGTGTCAGGTATGTCTGACATTTTGGAACAAGTAAATGGACTCACCTCGGTCCTGGAAGTGCTTGCGTGTGAACACCTTGTCAGCCGCCAGCGAGTGGATGCCACTGGAAAGTCGGGGCTGGAATCCTTGAAGTTGTTGATTTGAGGCCCTTAGCGATCAAAACTCGCGCGTAGAGCAGGAGTGGAGCATGAGTTCCGAAGCCGCCTATTTCCCCGATGCACTGGCGCGCACTCCAGCGGTGCGCGGACATGGCCATTGCGTGTCGGAGGGTTCGACTGAATCCCTCGATACTCCCAGATTTCAAAGCAGAGTGGCTGAACGGCCTGCAAGGGCCATCCCGGCCAATACTGAAGTCTCCGACGAATTGTTGCTGGAGCAGGTCGCCGATGGAGACAAAGAAGCGCTGGCGTTGCTTTTCCGCCGCTACTCACGGAATGTGCGCAACGTCGCCTACAGGATATTGCGGAACGAAGCGGAAGCAGATGATCTTGTACAAGAGGTGTTCCTGTTCATCTTCCGGAAAGCCGCGTTGTACAAGGCATCAGCCGGAGCTGCATCTTCGTGGATATTCCGAGTTGTCTATCATCGTGGCTTCGACCGCCGACGCTACCTAAACTCACGCCATTTCTATTCCAGCCGAGAACTGGTGGACACATCCTTTCGCCTGGCCGATCCCAGAGAGGAACTCCCGCTCCATGAACGGTCAATGGAAGGCATTCTCGGAAAGGCCTTGATGGAGAGGTTCAACCGCTTGCTATCACCTGAGCAGCGAGAGACCATCCAACTATATTTCTTTGAAGGCTATGCGTTTAAAGAAATCGCGCAGCTTACTGGACGGCCGTTGATCAACGTCAGAAATCATTACTATCGCGGATTGGAAAAGATGCGCAAATACGTTCTACCCGAAAACTTCGGTCAAAGTGAGTGAAATAGTACACAATGGCTCCAGGCAGGGAGCTTGGATGTTGCCACGGGATTCGCATCAAGAGTTTCAGGAGCTCTGCGCACTATCGACGACCGGCGAGTTGACGGCCGAGGAATGGGTGCAGCTTACCGAGCATCTCGCCCATTGTGATTCCTGCCGGGAGGCCAAGCGGCATTACGAACGGCTGATCGCCACGACCATCCCAGCATTGGGAGCCGAGTCTTCAACGGATGAAGACAGCGAGGATGCGCCGGGTGTTTGGTCGCTCGAAGAGGCCGAAGCCAAGCTGATGGAATCGCTCCGACATGAGCCAGTTCCATCCGGCGGTTACTCTGTCTCTCTCGTAAGATCCTCCGGATGGAAACATGTGCGCCGTTATGCGGTGGCGGCGCTGGTCTTGGCGGCCTGTAGCGTCGCCGGATATCGCATCGGAGTGCATCGCGGGGCCAAATCAGATGCTGCTGCCGTGGCGGTTGGGTCAACCGTGCAGGGCAATCCGCCCCACCTAGATTCCTCAGTGCAGGCAAGTGTACCAGCACATCCAGACAAAGCTGCTTCGAACGATGCCCAGGCCGCCGCGTTGCGCACCCAGGCCCGCCTGAACCAGCAGGAGATGACCAGTCTGAAAGATCGGCTTGGCCAAATGGAAAGCGAACTGGCCGAGCGCAACGCGGAACTGGATCGCAGCGTACAGGATCGGGCCGACCTGAACAGGAAATTGGCCGAGGTGCAGTCCAATGCGTCGAGCCTTGAGGCAAGACTCAGCTTGATCGGCAGAGCGACTTCCGAGGACCTCCAGCTATCGCTCGCACTCAAAGGACAGGTCAATGACCTGAACGCGGCGATCAAAGAGAAGGAGAGGCAGATCGCCGAGGAGCGCGAGTTGCTTGAGCGCGACAGCGACATCCGGAATCTGATTGGTGCCCGCAATCTTTACATTGCCGAAATCTACGACGTCGGGCAGAGCGGGAATACGCAAAAACCCTTCGGGCGCGTGTTCTACACCAAGGACAAATCGCTCATCTTCTACGGGTACGATCTCGATCAGCAACCAGGTATCAAGAAGGCCGGAACCTTTCAGGCTTGGGGAGGCCGTGGTGCTGACAGGCAGCACGCCGTCAGCCTGGGGCTCCTCTATAGGGATGACGTGAACCAGAAACGCTGGGCCTTGAAGTTCAACGACGCCAAGACCATTTCGCAGATCGATGGTAGGCGTCCCGGCAACTACCTTCTTTCGGGATTCGCAGCGGGGTGATTGACTGG
>CAZQPY010000116.1:0-13269 GCA_964595345.1 uncultured Occallatibacter sp. | reverse complement strand
CAGATCCAGCAGCATCTCCTCATCGACGAGAAACCACTTCGAGCCATCGGGAAGCTGGAAGAGATTGCCCTGCAAGCGCTGGAAGTCCATGCCGATGCGCGATCCCAGGCGGCAAAACAGTAATCCACCCGGCCTCAGCACGCGCCAAAGCTCCGAGAGCATAGCGCGAAACTGCTCTTCGTCGCGCGCGAAGTGCAACACCGCCGAACAGATCACCGCATCCACAAACTCATCGGGAAAGGGCATTTGTTCGATCGGACCCACCTGAAAGTTTTCCGCGGGTAGGCCGGTGTTGAGCGAGGCGGAGAGCTGGCGCACATGCTCTATCCCGTCGGCATCGGTGTCCAGGGCAAAGACCTCGCAACCTTCACGGAGAAGATAGACGAGGTTGCGCCCGAAGCCGCATCCGGCTTCGAGCACGCGCATGTCGGCGCGAAGGTTGCCGCGCAGGATCTGATCGAAGACATAGATGTCGATCTGACCGAATTGCTCTTGAACGCCGAGGGGCATTTTGGGGACCTTTGAACAAGTGCTCGCTCCGAGGCCGCATTCCCTCAGGGGCTAAAGCCCATTTTGATCCTATCGTGCTTGCGGCACGGCCGAAGAGGTTGCGGAAAAAGACCCCATTTCGGATTAAAACCCTAAAAACGTGTCGCAGGGGCTAAAGCCCCTGACTCATCCTATTGGCCTTATCGGCACGACTGAAGTCGTGCCCTGACGGTTCTTGCCGCCCGATGGAGTTTTTCTTCAGCCTGTGAAGCCGCGCCTGACGCTTCTTGCCTTCCATTTGGAGTCTTGCCGCGGCCTGTAAACTCATGCCCTTTCAATGCATCGACTTAATCAGAAGCCTTTCAGCCTTCCACGTTCATATACAGGCGATAGTGCTCGTTCTGGATGGCAGGGAATGAGCGCAGGGTCAGGTTGCCCGCATCCGTCTTTGTTTGCCAGTCGGTGCTTCCGGCTGCCGTTTGCGCAACTGCGTTCAGTTGCTGGCGGGTCAGGCTCGGGGGAACCGCTCCGACGCCGAACAATGCCAGCGGACCGTGGATCGCGGCCACCAGATTGGGATGCTGGGGATCGACGGCTTCGAGCGCGGTTTGCATGTCGAACTCGACCTCAATGCGGTCGCCGTTCTTCCATGTGCGCGAGAGGGGGAGGAATTTTCCTGGTTCGGGTGCGGAGAGAACGCGCTTGCCGTTGACAGAGATTGTTGTTTTCGGCCCGGCCCATGCCGGGATGCGCAGGTTCACGGCGAAGGTCGACGGCTTGTCCGCTGCAACGGAGATTTGCGTCGAGGGCACATACGGATAGCTGGTGCGCTGTTCGAGCGAAACCCGGTCAGCTGAATTCCGGATTGGGCCACGTTTCCAAGTCATGCGCGAGGGGACATAGAGATTGACATACACGCCGCCGGCATCGTGAAAGTAAGCGCTAATGCCGTAGTCGGCTGTGATTTGCGGAAAGGTTCCGCTGCAGCAGGTCCACTTGTGCGGGTGAAGGACCTTCGATCCATCGTTGTTGTAGTCGGAGTAGTAGAAGCCGTGGCCGTCTTTCTGCAGCGGACGGGCGCCGAGAATGGTGTTGTAAAGAACGCGCTCCATGCTGTCGCCGTAGCGGCTGTCGAGGGTGAGGCGCAGCAGCGAGCGGGTGATCTTGAAGTGGGCATATGCGCCGCAGGGCGTTTCAAAACTGGCGTGCGTCTTGGTGAGGCTCTCGCCCAAGTCGCCTTTGCCCGGCTCGCGGAGACCCTCGTCCGGTCCCCAGCCGCCGGTGGCAAAACTTTGCGTGGTGCGCACGAAGTCGAAGCCATTGCGCGCGGCGCGCAGGTGCTTTTCGCTGCCCAGCACGAGATAGGCCTGCAGGGCGCTGTTCAGAGCGTTGACGTGGCTGTAGGCGTGTTTGCCGGGAAGGACGTTGTTGCCCTCCGCCAGCGGCCCGAAGTACCAGTCGTCGGCCAGGTAGCGCGTAGCCAAATCACGATAACGGCTGCCGGCCCCGCGCTTATACGCCAGGAAGAGATTCTCAGGCAGCGTATAGGGCTCATCCCAGCAATAGGACTCGTCGGCGTGGGGTAGTTTGTACAACTCGTCGCGAGAGAGGCCTTTCGATGGCATGTGGGGCAACGCCGTGTCGAAGGTGGCATCTAACGCCTTGAAGGCAACAGGATCCGCAGCAAATTCGTGGGCATCGATCAGCCCGATATTGATCTTGTCGGTGATGTAGCAAGGCAAACGGACGCCGACATAAAAGTTGTTGGAGATGGCAGCCGCGTATCCGCGCACCAGGCGCTGGACCTTTTCCTGGGTCGCCCGGTCGCCGGTGGCCGCATAGGCGCGGGCCAGCCCAGAGACGTATTGGCCAAAGGTGTGGCCGGGGACATAGCCATGCATATTCTTGAAGTCGAAGTCCTTGGCCCAGTCGTACCAGCCGCCCATATCGTCGCCCGGAGCGGGCAACCCCGCGCGCAGGCGGAAAGGCTTCAGCAGCATGTCTTCGTCGATGGCCTTGTAGAAAGCGTGATTGGCGTCGAACTGGGTGCGCATCGGACCTTCCAGCAGGGTCACGTCTCCATAGCCAAACTGATTGAGCCGGGGAAGGATGGCGTCAGCTTGCGGGGCGTCGGCGGAGAGGATGCGGGGCTGTGCCGCCACAGCGGCGGCCAGGGCAAGAGAGGATTTGAGAAAAGATCGGCGCGATTGCGACATGGAGATCACCTTTCGGACCAGCTGGGAACTGACTTGGAACCGGCCCGGCCGAAGCTGGCTTTGGGCTTCGGTAAACGTTCTCCGAAGTATTCCGAATCTATTGAATCACATTCAGAAGGCCGTTGAACAGCGTCGCGGTCACCTCGCGGGCCCACTCCCGATGGGCTGACCGCAGGGTCTCAAGACAGGAAGTGCGGCGCTTGACTGGGGCCCTCCGCGGAACTAAACTCAGGCGCTTGTCGTTTCGGCATTCGCGTCTTCATCTAGGTTTCGGGCCTGATTGCCCAAGGAGCAAGGTCATCATGTTCAAGCACGCATTTCTGATCGGCGCCGCTTTCCTTTTACTTGCTGGCTGCGGTGGAGGGGGTGGATCGACGAGTTCCGGGCAGAACACGGTTCCCGTGCTGGCCCCTCCGACCTTCTCACCCGCGGCGGGGACCTACTCCTCGGCACAGTCCGTCACAATTGCTGACGCAACGGCATCGCCGACGATTTACTACACCACCGACGGCTCGACGCCGACGACCGCATCCAAGGTGTACTCGGCACCGATCGCGATCGGCAGCACCACAACCCTGAACGCGATTGCCACCGCCTCCGGATACAACAACAGCACGGTGGCAACGGCTGCTTACACGATCAACCTGCCCGCGGCGGCGACGCCGACATTCTCGCCAGCACCGGGGACCTATCCAGCCGCGCAGTCGGTGGCCATTTCCGATGCGACCACCAACGCGACGATCTACTACACCACCGATGGCTCGACGCCAACGACAGCTTCAAAGGTGTATTCGACGCCCATTTCCATCAGCACCACGACAACCCTGAACGCGATCGCCACCGCAACCGGATTCAGCACAAGCGCAGAGGCAACGGGTGCTTACCAGATCGACCTGCCCGTGACCGTGACGCCAACCTTCTCGCCATTGCCGGGAACCTTCATTTCCGCGCAGTCAGTGAAGATTTCGGACGCAACCAACGGCGCAACGATCTATTACACGACCGACGGTTCGACTCCTACGACGGCAACGACCACGTACACCGGTCCGATCCCGGTCACCGCAAACACGACAATTCAGGCAATGGCGGCCGCCAGCGGGTATTTGCAGAGCGCAACGGCCACGGGGGCTTATGTTCTTGCCGGCCCGTCGGTGTCGGTGGTGCTCAGCACGCATGACAGAGCGAACCTGATGGCCGCTCAGCCCGCGGTGACTTTTACAGCCACGACCGGCGGCCCAAACCTGGTGGTGGTGGACGAAGCCCAGCAGTACCAGTCCATCGAAGGCTTTGGCGCTGCGTTTACAGATTCGGCTGCCGACCTGCTGGAAAAGGTTGTACCATCGGCGAACCTGAATGGAACTCTGAGCGACCTGTTTACGCGCAATGGCAACGGCATCGGGCTGAGTTTCATGCGCAATCCGATGGGCGCATCCGACATCGCGCTTTCGGTTTATTCGTTCGACGACATGCCTGCCGGCCAAACCGATCCGACCCTGGCGAACTTCTCCATCTCGCACGATCAGTCGTATGTGCTGCCGCTTGTGCAGCAGGCCAAAGTGCTGAATCCGCAGATGAAGATTATGGCCAATCCCTGGAGCCCACCGGGCTGGATGAAGGATCCGGCAACGATGAGTCCGAGCCCTGTTTCGATGTTGGGCGGCAGCCTGTTGCTGAACGCATCGACGGAGACGGCCTTCGCCAACTACTTTGTGCGGTACATCCAGGCGTACCAGGCGGCGGGCGTACCCATCGATTACATTTCGCTGCAGAACGAACCGCTCAATGTGACGACGAGCTATCCGAGCATGGGAATGGACGCGCCGACGCAACTGAGCCTGCTGACCAATTACGTTCTGCCGGGGCTGCAGACGGCCAATCTCTCCACCAAGGTGCTGGTCTACGACCACAACTGGGATACCCCGGCCTACCCGGAGACAGTTTTTGCGGGGCTCAGCGCCCAACAACTGCCCCAGATCGCCGGCGCGGCCTGGCACGGATATGGTGGTGCTCCGGGCGCACAGCAAACGGTGCAGAACCTGTACCCGACGCTCGGACAATATATGACCGAGCACTCGGGCGGGACGTGGGTGAGTGACCAGTTCACCTCCGATTTCCTGGAGATTACCCACGTGCTGCGCAACGCAGGAAAAGCTTATGTGAAATGGAGCCTGGCGCTGAACGAGAACCTTGGACCGGATCTGACCCAGAATGCCGGGCTGGGCGGGTGCAACACCTGCACACCTATCGTTACGGTGAACAGCCAGACCGGCGCAGTGACCAAGGACATTGAGTTCTATACGCTGGGGCATTACAGCAGATATGTTTTGCCGGGCGCGGTGCGCGTCTATTCGAGCAACACGCCGTCGATTGCCAGCGTCGCTTTCGTCAACCCTGACGGCTCCAAGGCGCTGGTTGCTTTCAATTCCGCAGCCACCAGCGAGGCTTTCCAGGTACAGTGGGGCGCGCAAAGCTTTTCGTATACGCTTCCGGCTTACGGCGCGGCCACCTTTACCTGGAGCGGCACGCAGACCGGCGCCTGGGCGCAAGCGGCCACGGCACAGATTCAAGGCTCAAGCTATAGCAGCGAGAACGGGCTCGCGACGGAACCTACGAGCGATGTGACCGGAGAGTACGACCTCGGTTATACGACGCCCGGATGCTGGGCTTTGTACAAGAACGTGGATTTCGGCAGCGGAGTCAGCGGCGTGAGCGTGCGCACCGCGAGTGGCGGGAACGGCGGGACCGCCGAGTTCCACCTGGACAGCGCTGCCGGGCCGCTGGTTGCAACTGCCACGCTTCCTGTCACGGGAGGCTGGCAGACATGGCAAACGGTTACGGCGACAGCTTCCGGCGCGACGGGGGTCCACGATCTCTACCTGGTGATCAAAGGAACCGGCAGCATCTCCAACCTGAACTGGTTCCAGTTCAACTAGCACTGCGCGTGCGGCGAGCGGCCTTCGGCTTGAGATCTGGCAGGCACCTGCTAGCCTAAGCCAAAACGCCAGGTCTCCGTCTGGAGGCACGGCGTTTTGAGTTGTTAGCGGAAGAACCTGGAAACACGGTGTGGCGGATTGCCGGAAGTGGCTGCGCTTTGGCGCACAGTATCCCACACGGGTACCAATCTCTAATTCTCGGCTTCCTTTGAGTTCTTCGCCTTCTGGATGCCGTCGCGGGCACGCTGATTATTTGGGTCGCAGCCGAGAACATTATTGAACTGCCTGATTGCATCGTCGTATTTGCCGCGATCCAAATTCCTTTGCGCCTGGCCGAGGATGCCAGAAATCTCACCCTGATCCAAAACGCAATTGCCGCCACGACTCTCCGCCTTGGAGGCGGGTGGAGCAACCACCTGCTCCACCTTTTGCTGCGCGGGGTGAGGCTCATTACGTTTTTCATCCGGTTTTACCCAGTTGACATTGGGCACATTCGAGTTGCTCTTGGAAGAGTTTTCGGCAGCAAGAGCGGGCTTGGAATTGGCAACCGCTCCGGCCTTCTTGTTCCGGTCCTGGCCCTGGGAAGTGCTTTGGCCCTTGGACTGCGAGGCAGCGGAAGAGGTAGGCGAGGAGGACGAGTCTGGCGAGGTCGCCGCGGGAGTCTCCGCCGGCGATGGGGACGAGACAGCCGGGTTTTCGGGCTTGCCGGAAAAGAAACGTGGAATCGTCAAGGCTCCCAGAAGCACAGCAAGCACGCCAACTCCGCCCATCACCCAGCGCAGGTTCGCGCGCAAAAGCACCAGAATGCCGGCAACCCCTCCGGCGGACTCATGGGTCTCCTCCGCCGAAGTTTCAACGGCGGAGAAAGCGGGCTCGAACTGTTCCGGCGGGTGATACTCCAAGCCCTGCATTCCGAGAAGCTCGGCGAAGAACTGTTCATCGGCGGAAGGCGTTGCCTGGTCGTCCTGGACGCGCCAGAGCAGTTCGCGCAGTCGGGAATCGCCTGTGGCTTGCAGCGGGAGACCGGGAAGGTTCTCAAAGAGCTGGCAGGCCTTCTCGGAGAGCAGAATCTGTCCGGGTGCAACCTGATCGAGGATTTGCGGAGCGTCGTTGCCTACAACCTCTGCCGCCGGCTGGATCAGCAGTGCGACTGAATTGCCCTGCAGGCCGGACGACTCGGAGATTCCCTGCATGGCCCATTGCAGTCGGCGCGCGACCGAAATTGCGGACGGAAGAGTGGGAAAGCCAGCCATCAGCACGTCGCCGCGACTTTGAACCGGAACGCCGGCGGAAGCCTTTACCAGATCGATCACCATGCAGGCAGCAGGGGAGCTATTATCCCCAAAACCGGCACCGGGATGGCCATTCGGGGTGTCAGCCCAGAGCCTCGCGAAGAGATATGCGCCCCAGACCGGAATGCTCTCCTGGTGGGCAATGGACGCGCCAGGCGTAGACCAGCCGGGTTCTCGAAACTGCGTGGTTGCGGCCACTTTCTCTGATAAGGCCACTTGAACGGCTCCTGCTTTGACCCTCGCAAAATAAATTGCAACCTTCAGGGGGAAGTGATAGCGTAGCAGAAAACGTGGGCAAGCGTATATTTTGTTCGCGGTTTAATTGCGGTCCGCGCCAAGGCGCATCGACTCTGTCCCTATTTGGGTACATTCAGTTGCATGAATGAAGACTTGGTTCGCAGGATTCGCTGCATCTGGCCGATAAATCTCTTTTCGGACCTCTGAGGATATCATGGCGTCGTACTTCGTTGTGCGTAGAAGACCAGCCCTGCGAAGTGCTCTGGCGGGGTTTATCGCGTTGTCAGGGTTGGGGTTGGGTGTATTTCCGCCTTCCGCATTGGCAAAGGATTCCACTTTAACGGCTATCGAAATCTACGATGGCCCGACCGGCCCCTTGTACATGCAACTGACCGATATTCTGATCAATAGTAAGACGGAAATGCGGGATTGCACCCCTTTTCGTGCCGCACCGATTGATAAGCCGACGTATAGCAAGCTCGAAAAAGTGATCCTGTCCGATGGGGGCGTTCTGGAGCGCGGCGCCGACGGTACGATGCAGTACCGAAACGGCCAGGGAACGACTCTCTGCGTGGTTCCGGTGAACGTTAAATTCGAGCACAATGCCGCCTATTCCTTGTCCGAATTGGCAGAGATGGCGGTGCTGCGCGCGACGCCGATCGGCTCCGCGGCGAACACGCCGACGGTAGCTCCGCCGATCCGCAAGGGCACAACGCTCTATTTTGTTTCTGTCCCCAATGTCGAACTGGCCGAGTTTCTGCGCGCCAGGCGGGCCTCTACCATACCCGACTGGCAGAACTTCCTTGCCAAGTACCCTGCCTCTCCCCATCTTGGAGAGGCAAAGCGTATCCTGGCCACCCTGTTTATCGAATCCGGGGAGAGTTCTTTTGCTGCCTACCTGGCATCTGCAGGGAAGGAATCGCCTTCCTATGCAGACCTGAAAGCAGCCAAGACAAAATCGGATCAGGCCCATGCTCTGACGCCAAACCTGGACTCAAGCGTGAAACTTGAGCGGGAAGTGCGCAGCAGTCTGGAAACGATCGTCACTCAGGGTCGTAGCGATCTGAATGCCTTCCACACCGCCTTGTCCAGCCATACCGCGGGATATGTGCACCTGTTGAATGCGAAGAAGTTCAGCGACATCGTCTCGGGGATCGATCCATTGCTGCCTTCGGGCCAAAACTTGCAGGCAGATGTCATGCAAGACGAGAACTCGTTCGAAGCACAGGTTCAGTCGGCGGTATTCGCCCAGAACGCCAAGCAGTACGACCAGGCATTCAGCTATATTCTTCCGTTCCGGTCCTTCGCCGACGAAGAGAGTCGGGTCTCGTCGATCATCGACAACACCTACACGTATCATTTGAGCCGCGGAAACCAGTTCAAGCAGGATTCGGACTGGAAAAACGCGATCGCGGAATACGAAAAGGCCGTCAGCACCAAAGACACGCCTGAGGCGCGGCACGCTCTGAGCAGCGCCAATGACCTGAAAGTGGTCTCCGAAAACAAGGCGGCGGCAACCAAGGCGTTGGAGACAAGCCAGACCTACGAGTCGCAGCACAACTTGATTCGGGCCTATGAGGTGCTGGCGAATCTTCCCGAGACTCAGCGAACGCTGGTGACGGCCGAGATGAAGGCGCTTGAACCTGGATACATCACCGCCGCATCCGCTGAAGCCAAGGGACTTCGTCAGGCTCATGATCCGATTCGCGGCCTGGCGGATGAGCAAGGGATCGAGAATGCCTATCGGCTGCTGCAAAACGCCTATAACCTAAGCCAGAACGAATCCTACCGCGACCGGATGAACCTGCTCGGAAACGAACTGAGCACCTATCTCCTGGAGCAGGCGAAACATTATGTAGGCAAACCAGGCGGATCGGGAACCGAGCTCGGCTGGACCTACCTGACCGAGGCCGAGGGATACAAGGCAGAGAATCTGGATGCCGTTCGCGACACGATGGAACAAACCAAGGTCGCGCATTCGATGCGCTCGAAACTCTCGATCCGGGTTCAGTTCCGCGATCAGACGTCGCAGCGTGAGAGCGCCGGTTTCGCCGACCAGCTGGAAAACGCCATTGCCACCGGGCTTCAAAATGCAACGGTTCCGGTGAAGGTGGTTGCGTACGGAGACAAGACGGTTGTGGAACCGGATTTCCAACTTGTGGGCGATGTGATTCTGCACCATTGCCCGGCCGAGCAGAACCTGGAGTCGCCCGAGTCGAAGTACCTTTATGGGCAAAGGGAAGTTCCCAGCGAGGAATGGAACAAGGCGAATCGCGTCTACGAAAAGGTTCAGTCGGAGATGCAACTGGCCCAGGCAGCCCTGCAGACTGCGCAGCAGCGCAGGGACAAGAAAGAGATCGATGAGGCAAACACTGCGTTAGCGGCCGCCCAGAAGCAAGTTGACCATGCCCAGGACAAGCTGGACGCGACCCCCAAAACCGTTCCGGAGCCCATCTACCACACTTATAAATACACGCGGCGGACCATCACCGTTCACGGCGCGATCAAGCTGCAGTTCCATATCGAGGACTCGTTGAACGCGCAGATCGGCGATCCGGTGGTGGTGGACAAGAAGATGGAGAAGCCCTTCGTGCTGCTGGAGGGTGTGAATGCAGAGGATACGGAAGGGATCAAGACATCCGGGACTGCGCCGGATATCCCGCAAATCATGTCTTCACTGGAGAGCGACACACTGGAATCGCTGGTAAGTGCGGTTCGCAAGAAGGTGGAGGACTTGCCCAGGATTCTGTTTCGCAATGCCACCGCGAGCGAGGCGGCTAGCGACCTTGACGGCGCTGGCGAGCTTTATATGCGCTATCTGAAGATCGCCCCAGTCGGCGAAACGGAAGAGCGCACGCGGGCAACGAATTTTCTGCGCGAGCAGTTCAACATGGAAATCGCGCCGGCAATGGCCAGTAGCAAGTGACATTGTCCGAATATCGTTTATCGGGTCAGATGCGATTTGAGTTTTGAAGCCCTCGCCTCTGAGCCAAACCTTTCATGGGGCTTGCCGGCAGGCGAGAGACGGGAATAGAACGTGGACTCCTTTGAGCACACACAAGTCGATAAGGTCATCAAGATCGGCGAATATCCCGTCATCGAAGTTCTGGGTAGAGGGGGGATGGGTGTTGTGTACCGCGCCCTGGACAGCAAGATCGGGCGCGAAGTAGCCATCAAGACCCTCACCACGACCGATCCCGGCATGCTGGCGCGCTTCTACGACGAGGGCAAGCGGACCGGGCGGCTGAAGCATCCCAATATCGTCATCGTGTATGAAGTCGGCGACGACCACGGCACTCCCTATATCGTGATGGAATGCGTGGATGGCGATCCGCTGGACAAGCTGATCAAAACGGACGCGCCTTTGACCCTGGCTGACCGCCTGGCGATCATGGAGCAGGTATGCGATGCATTGGGATACGCGCATCGCAACAACGTGATTCATCGCGATGTGAAGCCGGCGAACATCTTTGTGCAGCCGGATGGATCGGCCAAGCTTCTGGACTTCGGCATTGCCCGACTGGAGCAGCCGGATCAGGACATGCACCACACCCGCACCGGACACCTCATCGGTACGGTTCAGTACATGGCGCCTGAACGTCTGCGCAACGAGAATGTGGATGGGCGTTCGGACATCTTCGCGGCGGGCGTTGTTCTTTATCAGCTGATCACCGGTCAGCTTCCCTTCACCGGATCGTCGGAAACGGTCATCATGCAGAAGATTGCGCATGAGCCCTACCCGCCACTACGAAGCATTCGTCCCGAGAGTCCGACGTCGCTTGAGGCGATCATCGAACGGTCTTTGGCAAAATCGCTGGACGAGCGCTATCCGACTGCCGAGGAGATGGCCGCCGACCTGGCGACTGTGATCACGGAGTTGCGGCAGGAACAGATCCTCGAGTTGCTTCCAGAAGCCCAGAGACTCTTTGAAACGCAGGAATTCGCGCGTGCGCGCACGGTGCTGAACCAGATCATCAAGATCGATCCCAAGCACACCGAGGCGCGGAAACTGCTGACCAGGATTCAACAGCACGCGACGCAGCGCCAGCGCGAGGAGAAGATTCAGCAGATCAAGCAGCAGGTGGAAGACGCGATCAACAGCGGCCACCACAGCCAGGCGCTCAAAGTGCTGGAAGATAACTCGGACCTTGTGACTTCCCACCCCGATCTGGCAAAGCTCCGGGACAGGGCGACACGGGAGAAGGGCAAGCAGGACAGGATCAACGACTTCCTGCGCCAGGTGGAATCGGCGCGCCGCAAGGGCGATTACCCATCGGCGCTCAAGATCCTGGACAAAGCACTCAAGGAAGACAAGGCCAATACCAAGCTGACGCAGCTGGTAAGTTCGTTGACCAAAGAGGCAGAGCAAGCGGAGAAGCAGTCGCAGGCGAAGGCGCTGCTGGACTCAGCTCGCAGCGAGATCGGCATGCGGCGCTTTGTGGAGGCGATCGATCTGCTGAAGCAGGTTGAACAGCTTGATCCGACCAACCCGGAGATCCCGTTGCTCAAGGGAGACGCCAATTCCGGTGTGGAGAAGGCGAAGCAACGGGAGGCAATCGCCCTGCTGGAAGAGGAAGTGAATCATGCGACCACGCATGAGGATTTCCAGCTCTGCGCGATGAGCATCAAGGATGCGATGGTCAGCATGCCGACGGAGTCCATTCTCTTCCGGCTGAATGCCCAGGTGGAGAAGAAGCTCAAGGAGCATGAGAACCGCATTCTGGTGGATCAGACCTTGGCGACCTGCGGAACCCTTCGCTCCCGCGAAGCCCTGGAATTGGTTCGCAAAGTTCGTAAACAGCTTCCTTCCGATGAGCGATTGCTCTCGATGGAAGGGATTCTCACCGAACGTTGCCGCCAGCAGTCCGTCGATGAGCGCCGTGCCGACTTCCTTGCCAAGGCGCGGGAAGCCTTGCAGGAGGGCCAGTACTCCGAGGCTGTCAGCGCCCTGGAGCTTTGCCAGGCGGAGGGCATCGCAGGCAATGAAGTGCTTTCATTACTTGAATTTGCCCGCAGCGAAGAGGCGGAACACCGGCGCCAGGAGCAATTCCGCAACAATATTACGCACGCCCAGATGTTGCTTGGCGATCCGGCTTTCGATGATGCGATCGAGTTCCTGGAAGCCGTGATCCAGCAAAACGACGACGCCGCCTTTCATCTTCTGCTCGATCAGGCCACCGCGGGCCGCGACTCGCTCCGCAAGCAGATCGATGCGGCATTGTCTTCTGTCGGCACGCTCTTGCAGAACGGCAAACACAGCGAGGCCATCGAGTATCTGCAATCGCAATCGGCGGGAGTTTTGCGCTCTGCTCGGGTGCAGGTTGCCCTGACCGCACTGGTTGAAGATCGGCAACAGGCGCTGTACCGCATGATTGGCCGGGCCTACGCGGGCCTGGATGCGAATCTGCACATGGGCGAGTCGACCGTGCGCCGCGCGTCGATGGTTTTTCCCGACTCCGATTTCTTCAAGTCGATGACCGATGCTTTCCTCTCGCGGGGGCGGGCCATTGCCGACCAGGTTCTCTCCAGCGCCGTCCAGAAGTCGAGGGAGCTGGCGCACGGACGCGACAGGGAAGCCGCTGAGCGGCTGATCCAGTCCACTTCAAGCTCGATTGCGTACGCCAGCCCGGAGATGCAGGCCGAGTGGCAGCGCGCGGAGCGAAGGCTTCC
The DNA here is from genome assembly GCA_964595345.1 of uncultured Occallatibacter sp. Lineage (GTDB taxonomy): Bacteria > Acidobacteriota > Terriglobia > Terriglobales > Acidobacteriaceae > Telmatobacter. The sequence continues at coordinate 432 of CAZQPY010000116.1, read as the reverse complement.
GAAGGGTAACGGGACTTCGCGGCGCAACCGGTAGGAAATATTTCCCTTGAGTGCTGGGGGCAATGCATTCTGCCGCCGGGTGCAGGTTGATGCTGTCAGGCAGGACACCGTTTTACCCCGTCAGCGGTATCCGGACAAAGATGGATCATCCACGCCGAAGTCCCGCGGGAATATTGATCACTTGGCAATTGACGGGTCGCCGGTCAACTTCTCGAAACAGCCTAATCGCCATAAGCTGACTTTCCGTGAACGGCAGTGGAACACCCAATCACGAAAGCCAAGTGATACTTTGTCTTGCCTGCCGCAGACGACTATTGAGCCGCGGTCGAAATGACCTGAAAAGAGCCGGAATCGTAGTTCGTCAGGTAAAGTGTTCGGTCACTGCTGTCCGGTTTAACTTAGCCGTGTCGCCGACAAGCTCATTGCCAAGTA
>CAZQPY010000115.1:0-13275 GCA_964595345.1 uncultured Occallatibacter sp. | reverse complement strand
GGCGAAGAAGAGAATCGGCTGGAGACCTTTGGCGAGATGCAACACGCACTGGCCATCAGCCTGGTGCTGATCTTCCTGATTCTGCTCTTCCAGTTCCGGACACTCGCAGACGCGCTGATTGTGATGGTTGCTTTTCCGCTGGCCCTGCCGGGCGCGGCGTTCGGGTTGTTTGTGACTCACAATCCATTTGGATTCACCGCCTTTATCGGGATCATCAGTTTGGGCGGGCTGGTGGTGCGCAATTCCATCCTTCTGATTGACTACATTCATGAGCGGATGAAGGCGGGCGTGGCGCTGGAACAGGCGACGCTGGAAGCCGGAGAGCGGCGATTGCGGCCGATCTTTCTGACTTCGATGGCGGCTGCAGTGGGCGTGATTCCGATGATCCTGTCGGGATCGAGCATGTGGTCGCCGCTGGCCAGCGTGATTGCGTTCGGACTGTTGGGCTCGATGTTCTTCACGCTGATTGTGATTCCGGTGCTTTTTGTGGCTGTGCATGGCAGGCACGTGAAAGTCGATTTAGCGAAGGTGGCTGCGGTTCTGCTGATGGCGCCGATGCTGCCGGCGATTGGCCGGGCACAAGCGCGGGCTATCACGCTGGACGAGGCGGTTCAACTGGCTTGCCAACAGAACTCGACGGTTCGAATGGCCAACCTAAAAGCCAAAGAGGCCGACGCACGCGTTACGCAGGCACGGGCGAACTACTTCCCGGCGGTTACGAACCAGACCAACGCCAGCCATCTGGGAGAACTGAATTCGCTGGTGATTCCTCAGGGTGTGCTGGGGACTTACCCAAGCGCGGGAGCGATTCCGGGCAAGCCTGTTTCCATCCAGCTTGGCAAGCAGGACTCGTTTTTGAGCCTGACTTCGGCCGGGCAGCCGCTGACGCAGTTTTTCAAGATTCATTCCGGGGTAACCGCGGCCCGCGCCGATGCGGCAGGCGCCCTCGCCGACGCCGAACGAGCGCGGAATGAAGTGGCGCTGAATGTGAAGAAGCTTTACTACGGGTTGTTGAGCGCCCAGCGCCGCAAGCAGGCGGCGGAGTTGCACATCGCGGCCGGAGAAGCACGGCTCGCCGAAGCAAAGAACGGCGTTGAGGCGGGAGCGGTGCTGGAGCTGAAGGCGCTGGAAGGCCAAGCGCAGATCGCGGCGGCGCGGCACGCTCTGGGATCGCTGGAAGACTCAATCGCCGACATGGAAGCGGAATTCGACGATCTGCTGGGATTGCCGCTGGCGACCGAAGTGACGCTCGCGACGCCTTTGGAAGAAGCGGCGACGGAGACTGTTTTTGCGGATCGGCCTGGACCGCTGGGAGTTGGGCAGTTGGAAACGCAGGCGGTGGAACGGAATCCGGGACTGGCGGCGGCGCGGGAGACGGTGCAGAAGGCGCGGGCCGGCGTGAATGCTGCAAGGGCGGAGTTCATTCCCGAGGTAAGCGCGTTTGCCGAGCATGTGTACCAGAACGGCGTGCCACTATTGCCGGAGAATTCGGGGATCTTCGGGCTGCGCGTGGACTGGACACTGAGCGAGTTTGGCAAGCGTACCGGAGAGATACGGGAGCGGCGCGCCCAACTCGGCGAAGCGGAAGAGAATCTGAAACATACGGAAGAACGCGTGCGGATGGACACGGAAAAGGAAGTCCGCAAGCTTCGCCGCGCCGAGACAGGACTAGAAGCTGCGCGGGAGAGCGTTGCGGCGCGCGTCGAGATGCGGCGGATCACAGCAAACCAGGTTGAAGTAGCGACGGCGACCCCGGCAGCGCTGAAAGAGGCCGAGGCAGAGCTTGCCGAGGCACAGGCCCAGCTTTTCGACGCCGAGATGGAGCGCGCGATCGCGGAAGGTGAGCTGGCGCGCACACTCGGACGGAGCAAATGAGCTTACAATGAACGGTTGCAGCTTTTGAGTGGCGGCGCCAAAAGCCCCGCATCCGCGTGGATCGGTTCAAAGGGACTTAGCAGGGGCTAAAGCCCCGTTCATTTCGATGGCTTTATCGGCACGACTCAAGTCGTGCCCAGTTACAAAGCCAAACAAATCGGAGTCATTCCGCAGCCTGTTCATCCCGGGACTGCGGGCTTTTCTGCTGCCAGGGAGGCAAGCCGTGAATTACCGCATTTTAACTGTCAATAGGGAATTTGGAAGCGGCGGGGGCCGGATCGCGCAGACCATCGCCGAATGGCTGGGCTGGAAGCTGCTGGATCGCGACATCATCGACGCGATAGCCTACGCCGCGCACGTCGAAAAAAAGGTCGTGAGCCACTACGACGAGCATGTGGACTCGTGGCTGCGGCGCATCAATCAGCAGGCGATGCGCAGCGCTGCGCTGGCTGCCGGCCTGGAACTCGGCGACGACTCGCTCTTCGATGCCGAGGCGATGGTCAAAATCACGCAGAAGATCCTGGAAGAAGCGTACGACGAGGGCAATTGCGTGGTGGTGGGCCGGGGGTCGCAGTGCGTGCTGCAACACAAGCCGGATGCGTATCACGTCTTCGTCTATGCGCCGTACAAGGAGCGCTTGCAACGTCTGCGCAAACGGCTGGGCGCGGACGCGAACGTGGAAAGCCGCCTGCGCCGGGTGGACGAGGAGCGGGCGAAGTACCTGATGCAGTACTTCGGCAAGTGCTGGACCAATCCGCACCTGTATGACCTGATGATCTCTTCGCGCGAGGACGAGGACTGGACGGCGAGCGTGATTCTGCATGCGATGACCGGGCAGCACAAAGAGACAAACGCGCCGACGCTGGCTTAAGAACAGGGATCAGGGGTCAGGGGTCAGGGGTCAGGGATCAGGGGTCAGGGGTCAGGGATCAGGGATCAGGGGTCAGGGGTCAGGGATCAGGGGTCAGGGGTCAGGGGTCAGGGATCAGGGGTCAGGGGCCAGAAGGGCTGGCCGATTAAGGGTCGTGCTTTCCCAGGTCCCCAAATGCGAGGGACCCCGGAACTGGAGCACCCACTCCTTCGTGGAGGGCGTGCTCACCCACCCTTTCCGCACAAAACGCGGAAAGGATGGGGCACCCATTTTCTTGCAAACAGGGGCCCGGAATACACATTCTGAATCCAGGGGCCGGATCGATCGAACTGGATCCGGCCGTTTTCAGAGTTGCCCCTGCATTACCTGTTTGGACGGCGGTCGCCGAACTGGTTGCTCTCGGTGACCACATCCAGATCCTGGTCGAAGGCCAGCCGATCGATGATCGCTTCCACCTGCGCGCGGGCCGCATCGCGATCCTTTTCAACGCCTTCCCGGTCTTTGCGCGCCTGCTGAATGTCGTCTTCGGCGCGATTCAGCTCTTCGACAAACCGCTTGCCGGCGTCGTTTCCCTTGAGCGCGGTGAGGTTATCGCGGTCGCGGGCTTCGTCGTCGGAGAGCGTCTTTTCCTTCGCTTCGATTTCACCGATCTTCCGGTTGAGGTCGCTCAAAGACTTCTCCGCGTCCATGAGCGGCTTGAGCTTCTCTTCAAGGCCGGGCGCCAGCTTGGTGACGGAGACGATAAAGCCGGTCCGATCATCGCCGGGTGCGATGCGGATGGTCTCCTTGAATGTGGCGCGCTCGCCGACGTGAAGAGTGACCGACTGGTGTGGCTCGACAATTACGCGGAAACGGTAGGCGGTGGCCGTGGTCTCGGTTGGCTTGACCTCGGAATCGAGCGTGGCGTTGGGCTTGCGGGGGTGCTCAACAATCACCGTACGGGTCTCGGGCGCGGCGTTGGTGACGGTGTAGTTGCTTTCATCGACCTGGGTGGTGGATTCGACCAGCAGGCCCTGGTGCATGGCGATGTGGTGCAGGGTTCGGGTTTGCGCGAAGCCGCCATGATGCACGCGCACGGCCTGGTCGGCGGCGTAGGAGAGCAGACGCTTCTCGCCGGGGTGAATGGGATCGAGCAGGCCCTCGCCGGCAAACTCGCCGCTTTCAAAGATGGAAAAGCTGCCCGAGTCGAGGGTCAGGTTGGACTTGTTCTCCAGCCACACGGCACGCAACGGCTGCGCGTCGCGGTCACTCCAGAGAGTGACGTGCTCGGCGGGAAACTCCTGCTGCAGGATGGGCACCATGGCCGACTCGTTCTGGTGGATGGTGACGGGCTGGGCGAGGGAGTACTCGAAGAAGTCGTCGAAGGCGTTGGTGGAGACATCACCTTCCTGGATGGCGTCGGAGACGCGGTCGACGCCGCTGGCACGATAGATACCACCGCCTATGTTGCCGCCGACACCGGCACCGAACCCATTGCCGGAGCCGGATCCCGTGCCGGTCATTGGGCCTCCATTCGCTCCATGGATTGAGCCGCCGAGCCCCTCCATGCCGGCTACTCCGAAGGAAGCCGGAGGCGCCTGCTTTTCGGCAACCGTCCTGATGTCGTGCGGAATGCTCCGTGGAGCAACGAGCTGACCATTTATCGTCGACGACATCAACCTGTTCTCGTCTTCGCCTGATTCGTGGGTCTGCGGAGTGGTCTGCGCTTCGGTGGCGATGGGGATTTCGGGGCGGCGGGTGTAGAGCGGCTGGGAGAGCGGCTGGATGAAGCTCTGCGGCGCTCCGGCGACGAGGGAGAGCTGGACGTTGTCCCAATCCGCGCCGACGGTGTTGTCGACCACCGCCCATCCCTGCATGGTGGCCGATCCGTTGGCTACACGGGGAAAGACGAGGCGGTAGGTGGACTTCCAGACCGGAACCTCGCTGATGTAGCTGACTTGGAGCTGGCGCTGGCCCTGGCCGAGCGCGTCCATGGTGAGGTGACGCAGGCCGGTGGAGCGGGTGGAACTGAGCAACTGGAGATAGCGGTCGAGCTGGCCCTGCAGATTGGCGTCGAGCGGGCGCACGCTGAGCGCTGGGGTGAGCTCGATGACGCGAACCGCTCCAGAGGTGGCCACGACGGTGAGATAGAACTTGTCGACTGTGCCGCCATCGCCGGGATCCTCCGACTTGGCGGCTTTTTCTGTGCGCGACTCGATGGACATGAGGCGGCCGGCGATTACTCCACCCGGCGCGCCGGTGACTTCGACACGCTGGCCGCGCAGAGCCTGAAAGAGCTCGGTGGAGGTGGGGTCGTCGGTCATGCCCAAGGAGAGCGATTTGAGCTGTTCCGCGAGGGGCGTGGTGGAGTTGTAATTGACTCCGGCGATGCGCCCGCCTCCGCCGTCGAGGACGGTGAGCGACTGCAGGACATCGTTGAGCTGCGACGAGGTGAAGTCGATGCCGACCTTCTGATTGCCGGTGACCGTTCCGGCGTGCTCGAAGTAGCCGACACCATTCTTGTAGAGGACGACCTTGCGCACGGGCAGGTCTTTGACGACGGCGGAAACTGCTGCCGGCGGAGCGGCGGTTTTGGCGGGATGTGCGGCAGGTGATTGGGCGACGACGGGGACGATGCAGAAAAAGACGAAGACGAGCAGCCGGTTCAAAGAAGCCTCCTTGGAACACAAACTCTGGAAAACCAAGCCCGGAGCACCAACGGAGATGCTATTCCGTTAGACCCCGAACAGATCAAAATGGTTCCCATGTAAGACGAGCTTGCCGTGATTCATAGGCGCAGTGTGGCTGCGCTCTCGTCGTTGCAGACGCCGGGCCTTTCTTTGAGGTTCGATAAAAGCGAGGGAAAGCAACCCGAGGAAAAGCAACCGCAGATCGTTCGGCTTCGCTCCCTATGAACAAAAAATAGGGTTATATAGAATCAGCAAGTTGGCCGCGGCTTCGCCGCGATAGCAAGTTGGCGAGTTGGCGGCCTTTGCGGGTTGCGCCCATTGTTCATTTCAGCCGTAACTCGATGCGGCGAGACGGGCTGCTCAGGATGACAGCGATTTTGTTGAGTGAGTTTCAGACTACCGCTACTGTCCCTGGGCCAAGCGGAGCATCACGTAGGTGATGACGCCGGTGACGGAGACATAGAGCCAGAGTGGAAAGGTCCAGCGAGCAATTTTGCGGTGCTGGGGGATGCGTCCGCTGAGCGAAAAGAAAAAGGTGATGAGGATCAGCGGCAGAGCGACGATGGCGAGCAGGATATGACTGGACAGGAGCACCAGGTAGATGGCGCGGAAGGCCGCGTAAATGGGGTAGCGCACGTCGCCGTGGAGGGCGTGGTGAAGGATGTAGCTGACCAGAAAGAGGGTGGAAAAGGCAAAGGCGGTGATCATGGAGGCGCGATGCGCGCTGATGCGGCGGCCGCGAATGAAGACGTAGCCGCAGAGAAGAGCGACGGCGCTGAGACCGTTCAGAATCGCATTGAGGGCAGGGAGAAAGGCGAAACGGACGCTGGCCCGATCGGCGGCGGGGTGGATATAGATAAGCCAGAAGAGGAAGATGGTGGCCAAGGCGCTGACAAGGAGAAGCGCGGTGATGACGAGGCGGGTGGACTGATTTTGAGGCGTTGAAGAGGCGGCGTTCATGGGGTCCTCGGCTGCTACGCGCAGGGCGAATATACAGCAGTTAGGTTCGTGCTTTCCCAGGTCCCCAAATGCGAGGGATCTCCACCCCACCGACGAAGACCTGTCGGCGGGGACCCCGGACCTGGGGCAGCCAGGTTTGCGCCGATCAACGGCGGACGGTGGCGCAGAGCATCAGGGCGGTGAAGAGCAGGGGCAGGTAAAGAACACTGATCTTGAGCAGGTCGCGGGCCAGCCTGCGGCTCTCGTCCTCGTCCTTGACGCGCAGAATGCGGGCGAAACGAACGGTGTAAGCAAGATAGACAAGGCCCAGCGGAATGGCGATAAAGGCGTAAACCGGGCCGACCATCCCGAGCCGCCAGGGGGCAAGGCTGACAGGAATCATGAGGACGGCATAAAAGAGGGCTTCTACGACGGTGGCCCAGCCGTCGGGCTTGACCACTGGTAACATGCGGATTCCGGCGCGAGCGTAGTCCTCCCGATAGAGCCAGGAGATGGACATGAAGTGGGGGAACTGCCAGACGAAGAGGATAGCGAAGAGAGAAAGGCCCTGACCCTCGATCTGGCCGCGAGCGGCGGTCCAGCCCAGCAGCGGGCCCATTGCGCCGGGAAAGGCACCGATGAAGGTGGCCCAGGGTGTGACTCGCTTGAGCGGGGTGTAAATGGCGACGTAGGTGAAGGCGGTAAGCAGCGCCAGGGCCACGGTGAGCAGGTTGGAGTGAAGGAGCAGCCACCATGCGCCGAAGCCGAGAGCGCCGAGGCCGGCGAGGATTCCCTGGGCCAGCGAGAAGCGGCCGGCGGCGAGCGGGCGGTCGGCAGTGCGCTTCATACGGGCATCGATCTTGCGCTCGAGGGCCTCGTTGAGCGCGCCTGCGCCGGCCGATACCAGTCCGATGCCGAGGAGGGCGTCGAGCAGGCCACGCTGCACGCTGGTAATTCCGGACTGCATGGATCCGAGATAGAAACCGCCCCAGCCGGTGACGACCACCAGGGCCATCACCTTGACCTTGAAGAGTTCGCGCAGATCGTGGATGAGGCTGGCGGTGGAGCCGGGTTGGGGAGCGTGCAGATGGATGTGCCCGGCGGTGGGCCGGAGGTCAGGCGCGAGGCCCCCGACGGCTATGCCGGCTGCGTCCACGGAGGGAGCAATGTGCGATGGGGAATTCATCGGGTAAGGAAGATCCTCGACCAAAGCTCCCGGATGAACGGCCGCGGGAAGCTTTGATCGATGATAACAAGCGGAAGGCGGGTGGGAAGGGGGAAACGGAAACGCAGAAGGATTAGCGCTGCTGCAGGCGTTGCGCGTCTGGGAACGCGGGATTGCCCGAGCTGAATCGCCTGCCGAACTGGTCTGGGGTGATATGAATGGTCTGCTCGAAATCGGTCTGGGTGTTGCGGACCGCCGCGGCGCGCTCCGCTGCAAGACGAAGAGCAGCTCTTTGTTTTTCGTTACTTGGGTCGGGAAACATCATGCTGGCTTTCCTCCTTGAGCGAACTTGGCATGAACAATGGTGTCTGGAACGAAGCTTGCCTCATGGCTGTCACGAGGGGGGGTCTAAATTGGTTGGATGCGCTTATGGGATTTGGGGATTCGAATTTAGAAATTTGCCGCACAATAGATGGCGTCGACCACCTGGGCCGGAGTGAGTGAGTCAACCGGGATGGAGAGGTGCGCGGTGCGGTAGAGCGGCAAGCGGCGCGCGTAACGGGCGGCGAGGTTGGCCTGGTCGGCAAGGACGGGACGGGAACCCTCCGAGCCGGCGCAACGGCGCAGGGTGGTGGCCAGTTCGATCTCAAGATGAATCAGCAGAGTGCCGGGAGTCGTGAGCAGCAAGGCGCGGGTGTCTTCGCGTTCGATTGCGCCGCCGCCCAAGGCCAGCACAAGCCCGTCTTCGGCGGCAAGAGCAACTGTGGTCGCGTACTCAAGGTCGCGGAAGGCAGGCTCGCCATGGAGGGCGAAGAGCTGGGCGATGGAGATTCCGGCTTCGGCCTCGATGACCGCGTCGACATCGAGGAAACGCCAGCCGAGGCGACTGGCGAGTTTGGGACCGACCGTGCTTTTGCCGGAGCCCATGAAGCCGGTGAGGACGATGCGGCGGGGAAGAGCTGCGGCTTCTGGAACGGGGAGTTCTCCGGGTTGGGGATCGGTGGCCATCGGGAGGTCGCTTCCTGATCAGTATAAGGGGCGTATTCCCCAGGTCCCAGAAGCCAGGCGCAGGCGGGGCTGGGACCTTGGTCGACAGGGATGAGGCTGAATCACGCCAGCGCGATGACCACCGCGCCGGCGGTGATGAGCAGTCCGCCGAGGAGGGCGGGGGCGGTGAGCTTTTCGCCGAGGAGGAGCCAGGCGAAGATAATCACCAGCGGCACGCTGAGCTTGTCGATGGGAGCGACGCGCGAGGCTGGGCCAAGCTGGAGGGCGCGGAAGTAGCAGATCCAACTGAGGCCGGTGGCCAGGCCGCTGAGGGTGAGAAAGAAGATGGTCCGGCGGTCGAGAGCGCGGAGTTCGGCGGCCAGTCCCGCTTCGGGACGGGCAAGGACGAGCGCCATTCCCCAGGCAAAGAGCACCACCACGGTTGTGCGCAGGGCCATGGCGAGATTGGAGTCCACATGGGCCACTCCGACCTTGGCAAGGATGGCGGTGGCGGCGGCGAAGACAGCGGAGAGCAGTGCCCAGGCGATCCAACTCATGGGAATCATGGTACGCGCTGCTGCCCACAGGGCGGGCTGCTGCGCGCAGGGCGCTGCTACGCGCAGGGCGGGCGAACGACGGTTGAGGGGAGTGCTTTCCCTGGTCCCCAAGTGCATGGGACCAGGGGCACCATTTTTGAGGTCGGATCAGGTTGCTACCGCGCGGGGGCTGCTGCGCGCAGGGCGCTGCTACGCGCAGGGCGGGCTAAAGGCGGTTGGGGGTCGTGCTTTCCCTGGTCCCCAAGTGCGAGGGACCAGGGGCACCCAAGCGATTGGACGGGGCTTGAGTCCTCCGACACCCACGGAAACCGCCTGAGCCGGCACTGAGATATCTGGATATTAAAATGGACCTATGGTCATCGTCCATCTGCCACGGCCGGCAAGCGCGGAATGAGTACTCAAGGCAGCGCTGTGCCGGCGGGGACGGAGATTCGAAATACGGGGGTGGCGGACCACCACGATTGGAAGCCGTCGGTTAATCCGTGGATGGTGGCCGCCTCGGTGATGATTTCCACCTTCATGGTGGTGCTGGACTCCTCGGTGGCCAACGTGGCGCTGCCGCATATCGCGGGGAACCTTTCGGCTTCGACCGACGAGTCGACGTGGGTTCTAACCAGCTACCTGGTGTCGAATGCGATCATGCTGCCGGCGTCGGGGTGGATTGCGCGGCGGATCGGGCGCAAGCGCCTGCTGATGCTTTCGATCATGGTGTTCACCTTGGCCTCGCTGCTGTGCGGCATGGCGATCAACATGCCGATGCTGATTGTGGCGCGGGTGCTGCAAGGCGCGGGCGGCGGCGGCATGCAGCCGCTGGCGCAGTCGATTCTGTTGGAGAGCTTTCCGCCGCACAAGCACGGGACGGCCATGGCGGTGTACGGGATGGGCGTGGTGGTTGCGCCGGTGATCGGGCCAACGCTGGGCGGGTGGATCACGGACAGCTTCAGCTGGCGTTGGATCTTCTATATCAACCTGCCCATCGGGCTGCTAGCGCTGTTCATGATGAAGATGAATATTGAGGATCCGCCGTATCTGCGCAATGCGGTGCGGGGAGCCATCGACTACTTGGGCTTCGGGCTGCTGGCCGTGTGGCTGGGCGCGCTGCAACTGGTTCTGGACAAGGGACAGGAGGCGGACTGGTTCGATGCGCGGTGGATCTGCTGGACAACGGCGCTGACCGTTGCGGCGCTGGCGGCGTTTGTTTGGCGCGAACTGGCCAGCAAAGAGCCGATTGTGCAGCTGCGGGCACTCAGGGAACGCAACTTCGGAGTGGGCACGCTGATCGCGTTCTTATATGGATTTGTTCTGTATGGCTCGACTGCCCTGCTGCCGCTGTTTCTGCAGACGCTGCTGGGCTACTCGGCGCTCTATAGCGGGCTGGCGGTGAGTCCGCGCGGAGTGGGGTCGATTGTCTCGATGCTGCTGGTGGGCGTGCTGGTAAGCAAGGTCGATGGACGGGTGCTGCTGGCGACGGGGTTCGCGATCATGGCGTTTTCGACGTTTCAGCTGGCACGGGTCAACCTGGACATTTCGATCATGTCGGTGGTGGTGCCGAACTTCTTCAACGGGTTTGCCGGTGGGTTTATCTTTGTGCCTCTGACCACGATGACCATGGCGCGGCTGAAGAAGCACGAGATAGGGAACGCCTCGGGCATCTACAACCTGCTGCGCAACATTGGCGGAAGCATTGGGATTGCGATGGTGACCACGATGCTGGTGCGCGGGGCGCAGAGGCACCAGAATTACCTGGCCGCCGACGTTTCGGCAAGCGACCTGCACGCACAGGCGCTGGCCTTGGGGCTGGCGGCGAAGTTCCATGCAGGCGGGGCGAGCATGGCCTCGGCGCATGTGCTGGCGCTGGGCGCGCTGTACCGGAGCACGCTGCAACAGGCTTCGCTGATGGCGTATACCGACAACTTTCAGCTGCTGGCATATTTATCGCTGGTTTGTATTCCGCCGGTGGTGTTCCTTCACAAACTGAAGCGGAAACCGCTAGCCGGGACGGGGTCGGCGGAGAAGTAGCTGCTGCGCAGGGCGCTGCTGCGCGCAGGGCGCTGCTGCGCGCTGGGCGGGCGAACTGCGGTTGGGGTTCGTGCTCTCCCTGGTCCCCAAATGCGAGGGCTGCTACGCGCAGGGCGGGCGAACTGCGTTTGAGGGTCGTGCTTTCCCTGGTCCCCAAAGGCGAGGGCTGCTACGCGCAGGGCGGGCGAACTGCGTTTGAAGGTCGTGCTTTCCCTGGTCCCCAAAGGCGAGGGACCAGGGGCACCCAACTTTTAGGGCGGGGCTAATCGAAAACAGGTTGGGTTCGTGCTTTCCCAGGTCCGAAAATCCGGGACCTGGGGCACCCATTCTCAGAGTCGGTTCAAGAGCGGAAATTCTTAGGGGCGCAGAAGCGAAGGAATGAAGAACTGCGTTACGGCCGGGGCAGCAGGTCGCCGCCTTTGCCGATGTCCATGGAGGGGGGCAGCGGGTTGCCTTCGTCGATGGAAGCCTCAATGCATTTTTCCAGCAGGCCCTTGGCGGCCAGGATGAACTCAATGGCGTCGCGGCCTGCTCCGTCACCGCCGCGGCTGGGCGTGACGTAGTGGGCTTCGGCCTTGACCTGAGGACGGGCATTGGCGACGGCGACGGCGAATCCGCAGTGGCGCATGACGGGCAGATCGACGACATCGTCGCCGACGTAGGCAATCTCGTCGAGGGTTACGCCTTCCTTCTCCATGATTTCGCGGACCGGGCGCATCTTGAAGGCCTCGCCCTGGTAAACAAACTCTAGCTTGAGGTCGCGGGAACGGAGAGCGACGGTTTCGCTGATGCGCTTGGTGATGACGCCGACTTTCATGCCGCCGAGACGAGCCAGGGTCATGGCCGCGCCGTCGTGAGCGCTAAAGCCCTTGGCTTCGACCATCCGGGTGGTTACCGAGCCGTCAGGGTGAGAGACCGGCATGGGATAGATCCAGATGGTTCCGTCGGTGAGGACGCCATCGACGTCGAAGAGGATGATCTTGATGCGGCGGGCGCGGTCTTCAGCGGAAAGAGTCATGGGACAATTTTATCTGAACTGCGTACTCGAACTCGCATCTCCGATACACTCAAAGCCCGCTGCTTCAGAGGCAGATTCCTTACCTCGAACATCTTTGCCTTAGTAACTACTGTGCAGACCGGCCGTTGTAAGGTAGTATTCTCCCTTAATTCAAGACGATGAAGACCTTTCGCACTATAACGATTGCTGGATTCCTGGTTGGAGCATTTGTCCCTTTGTTTTGGGGCGTGCTCGGGTTCGTCCTTTTCAATGTGCCGGAAGGTATGTTCAGCAGGGCTTTTTGGTTCGCGGTTTACTTTACTTGCCCATTTTGGATCGTCAACGGCGAAAAGGCCTTGATCCTGATACCTCTACTCAACGGGAGTTTGTACGCCGCACTTTTCCTTATAGCGGCTAAAATGCGCCCGCGCTGGCGAGATCTCTGAGGGCCAGGAGGCCCTCAGCACAGCCGGCCGGGAGGCCAGCGCTACTCTCTTTCGCTGAGGCGCTGCGATCTTTCGCTGCTCGTGATAAATGCAGGGTGGCCAAAGAAAAGCAAACCGCAGGGCCTTCGACTTCGCTGCGCTCCGCTCAGAATGACAATGGGTTGGGGCGCCCAGGCAATTACGAGAGAATGACGGAATGGACGGAAATGAACCTGGCGCGACGCAGCCGCTGCCTGAGCTTGAAGCCGAAGACTGCTACCTCGACGGGCCCTATCTGGTGTTCACAGCTGCGTTTCATCTGAAGCGCGGGTTTTGCTGCGGCTCCGGTTGCCGCCACTGCCCCTACGGATTCACTACCGCGGGCGCGCCGACGGCGGCAGTTGTGGACGCGGCCCCGGAAGGCTGAGCCGCCACCGGTTCCTTGATCAGGACGGCGAAACGCGGGAAGGCGAAGCTCCCAGCCGCGTCGTCGATGACGTTGAGCTGGCAGAGATACTGGCCGGGCTTGAGCGAGGCGAGCGGGACATCGAGTTCAATTGCGACGGCGTCGCGGCCCTCGACATTGATGGCCCGGGCCTGTACCACTGGAGTCTCGTAGACCTTGGCCGAACCCTGCATCAATTCCAGGCTGCTGAGCAGGCTGATGCCGGGTTTTGTTCCCTTGGGCGCGTCGGCGGCCAGCTTTTCGTGCGCCGGGGCGTAGATCTCATAGAGCAGATAGAGGTGCTGGTCGGTGCGGAAGACGTGGCT
>CAZQPY010000114.1:0-13282 GCA_964595345.1 uncultured Occallatibacter sp. | reverse complement strand
ACGCACGCTGCCAAGTACCTGATGAGGTTCATCTTCATACGGTCGGAGACCTAGCCGGCGCGAGATGCAGAAGCGCTCACCCCTAATGGAGAGAATTCCCCTTTCTTCGATGATGGATAAGTCAACGACCCTCTCGTTCGCCATAAGACCGGCTGTTACCTGGAAGATTGAGCATCGATACAGCGGGGTTGGCTCGGAAATGCACGGTCGCCAGGGGGCAGGAGCAAATTCGGAACGGTAAGTCGTCTTATCGCCAACCGTAGAGATTTACGCACGGTTTGTCATTTGCTTAGTCTGGCAGGTAGCGCGAATGAACGGCACTGGCCCTATTTGCCGGAACTGTGCTTCAGGTAACTGATCAAGTCATGGCGCTCTTGAGGCTTCGAAACCAGGAAATCCATCTCGTTGCCGGGGATAAATGCTTCCGGGTCGGTAAGCCATCTTTCCAGAGACTTCTCGTCCCAAACGATGCGAGCCTTCTTCAGCGATGAGGAGTAGGCAAAACTGGCCACTGTGCCGGAAGTCCGTCCGTAGACTCCCTGCAACTGTGGACCCTCGTGGTTCTGAGTTAGCGCATGGCATCCTGTGCATCGCTTCTCGAAAAGAGCTTTGCCCCTTGTGGGGTCGCCTTCGCCATCCATCGCGGTGCCCGCCTGCATGGTCTGCGACGCGCGCGCCCACTCGCCGAATGCTTTTTGATCATCCGCCGTGATTCGCGCGTTCCAGTGAATTATTCGATACTGCAAGAGCGGCATCTCTCGCGACTTCATCTGCTGCGCTATCTTGGCGACCAGCGTCTGCTTGCGATCCGCGGAGTAGGTGTCCCACAGGGAAAGATTCATCGCTTTCCGGGCCTCGACGATGTCGCGATCCATCAACCACGAGATGGGCGCAAAATGGCCATAGAAGGGCGCATGCACCTGATTGGAGTGGCAGTCGGCGCACTTCTCGACCAGAATGGAGCGTACTCCCTGCGGTACTTGAGCGTTGTTGAGCATTGGCGTGTCCGCGGATATCGCCGCATACATGCCCGCGTTCCCAAAGGGGTGTACACGGGCAAGAGCGAACGAAACCGCGAAGGCAAGTGCGGCAAAGGTCAATGCGGCCCGAACTCGAATCACGAACGCTCCTCCAGAGAGGCATCGACAATGGCCAGGTGGGAATGCCTGGCTATATATCGGACTTCGGTGATGCCCAAAACGCTCTTCAGCTTGTCGGCTGGAACCACCATGGGACCCGCGTGCGGGGCTGTGCCAGGCGCAGGCTGTGGAAATGCTGTCGAGGTCGCAGTATGGAACGCGAGGTTGCCCTCGACCTTTTGCACGACTTGGTGAATGTGTCCGTTCAGCACCGTCACTGAGCCGAATCGCTTCAGATAAGTGAGCGCCTCTGCTGCATCCGGCGTGCCCCAACCCCACTCCGGATACACCATCCAGAGTGGAATATGAGCAAAGATCACGATCGGCGTCGACGCCGAAAGCGAAGCAAGATCGCCTTTGAGCCAACTCAGTTGGTCGGCGCCCATTTTCCCCATTGCATCCACTTGTTGACAATTGTTGAGCCCGATGAAGTGAACGCCTTTATGCGTGAAGCTGTACCAGCCCGTGCCTTTGGTGCCCTTGCCGAACCGTTCCAGATACATTGCGCCGTCGTCGGCTGCAATGTCGTGCTCCCCCGGAACATAAAAGGCTTCGCCAGCTTTGACTCCCCTGATAAGCTGCTGGGCGGCATCGAACTCCGCAGCTTTCGACGAGTGGGTGATATCGCCGGTATGCAGAAGCAAATCAGGCTCGTGAGGAAGCCCGTCTATTTTGTCGAGGGCAAGTTTCAGCGTACCGGTCACATCCTGATTCGCTGCCTTGTTGAAGCCGATGTGGCTGTCGCTGATTTGAACGAAGCTGAAGCCCGAGCCTTCATGGCTTGTCGAGCCACTCGCCCCGCCAGATGTGGCTGCAAACAGTTTCGATGTCGGAACGCCGCCTGCCATGGTCCACAGTAAGCCGGTGCCAGCCCACGCCATGCAGCTTAGAAAGTTCCGCCGGTCGATTCCGTCGCTTGCAACCGGGCCTGAAACCAGGTTGGGTTGTGCCGCTTCAGCCGCGCTGATTCGCTGAACCTCTGTCTGCACGGGGTTAACGCGATTCGCATCCTTCATAGGGAGATCCTCCACCTATGAGAACTGCGATTCCTGCAATTTATTCCCGGCATCGGAGAAGAATTCTCTGCGATCTCAATTCTCACCCCTGGACAGAAGATGAGAAAGTGCGGATGTGACGATGGGGTTGGGTATCCCGCAAAGCGTCAGGCCTCAAGAGGAGGGTGGCAGGCGGCCTTGGGCGCTGACGCAATAGTCGCAGCGGTTGAGCGAGGCGGCCAAGTGGCGACCCGTTCTTTGTACCAGCCGGGGAGGGTTCACTCGCCCATGATGGGCTTGAGGAACTCGGCGATGCCCAGCACCAGCCGCGGCAGGTTGGAGAGTGACTTGAACATGTTGGGGACGACGCCGCGGGTGGCCAGCAGCGTGTCTCAGAGAACGGCAAATTCAGAAGGGACCTGGTCGCGTTCGAGCAGCGGGATACGGGATTCAGAAGAGGTCATGGCAGCCCCGAAAACGGGTGCAGCCAGTGTGATGCCCCGAGCCAACCATTCAGATGAGAGGATTCCCATCGAGTGCCAGGTTGGGGGGAGCGTGGTTTGCAAGGTAGCTTCCCAGAGAGCCGACGAGGAGTAACTGATTGGGGACGAACGCCGACATCGCTGGAAATGCCGCAGCGCCGCAGAATGCCCGGAGGCTCGAACTGGAAACTCCGAGCATTCTGGCGGAGGTGGCGGCGGGCTACCAGCAGATGTTGCAGCAGAATCCGACACAGCCGGTGGCGCTGGTGGGCATGTGCCTGGTGGCGCTGGCCAGCCGTCAGATGGAAGCTGCCGTAAGGATGGCTCAGGCGGCGGTGCAGGTTGCGCCGGGGATGATTCCGGCGTGGGTGGCGTTGGGGCAGGCGCAAAAGGCCGCGGGGCGCTGCGACGAGGCCGAGCAGGCCTACATGCAGGCCATCGGTCTGGACGGGATGGATCCGCTGGCGCGGATGGGGCTGGGCGAGCTGAAGATCGCGCAGGACCGGCCGCAAGAGGCGATCCGCGAATACCGGCTGGCGCTGCAAAAGAACCCGGCGCTGGCCAGTGCTCACATGGGACTCGGCCACGCGCTGGCCTGCATGAGCCGGCACGAAGAGGCATTGGAATGCTACCGGAATGCGCTGGAATTGAAGCCGCGGCTGGCGGAAGCGGAGTTTGCCTGCGGGTTCGTGCTGGTGAGGATGGGGAAAGCCAAGGAGGCGGAGGCCGCCTATCGCCGGGCGCTGGTGGCCCGGCCGGACTTTGCCGCCGCGTGGTTGAACATGGGCAGCCTGCTGCGCGAACAAGGGCGCGAACTCTACGCGGAGGCGGCGCTGGTGAAGGCGCTGGAACTGCGTCCCGACCTGGTGGGAGCCTGGCTGAACCTGGCCTGCATCGAGCGCGACCGCAAGCAGACGGAGAAGGCCAGGACTTATCTGCAGAAGGCCTTCGATCTGGAGCCGGGCCGGGTAGACACGCATGTCACGTGGGCGCAGTTCTGCTGCGGCGAACAGGACATGGCGGGGGCCTGGGGCTGGCTGCGCTGGGCGCTGGCGCGGGACCCTGAAAATTCTGAAGCCGTGAACATGCATGGCATCCTGCTGCACACGGAAGGCCGATTTGCGGAGGCTGTGGAAGTGTTTCAACGCGCGGAGGAGCTGGGCAACCGGGCCGCTCCGTCGAACCGCGGCAACTCGCTGCTGGACATGGGCAGAGTGGACGAGGCGCTGCTGGCGCACGAGAAGGCCGTGGAACGCGACCCGGATTGCCCGGGAGCGAACTACAACCTGGCCATGACCCGGCTGCGCACGGGGGATTTCAAACGCGGGTGGGTGGGTTACGAAGCACGATGGAACTTCCGCTCGGTGCACCGGCTGCCGAGGGTCTTCAAGCAGGCTCGCTGGAAGGGCGAGCCGCTCGAAGGGCGGCGGGTTCTGCTGCACGCCGAGCAGGGACTGGGTGATTCGATTCAATTCTGCCGCTATGTGCAACAGGTGACGGAGCGGGGCGGGACTGTGCTTTTACAAGTGCAGAGCGGCGTGAAGCGGCTGCTGCGAAGCCTGGAGCCGGTGCGATCCGGAACGGCGGAGATTGTGGAACTGGGAATCAAACCGCCGGATTTCGACCTGGAATGCCCGCTGCTGAGCTTGCCGGCGGTTTTCGAAACAATGGTGGAGACGGTTCCGTGGCGCGGCCCTTACCTGGAGGCCGAAGCCGAGTTGGTGACGGAAAAGTGGTCGCAGTTTCCCGACCCGTGCGCGGAGGACTCTGCGCTGCGGGTGGGCGTGTGCTGGGCTGGAAATCCGGGTTACAAGGCGGACAAAAACCGCTCCACCAAACTGGAAACGCTGCTGCCGCTGCTGCGCGTACCTGCGACGACGTGGATTTCGCTGCAAAAAGGCGAGCCGGCCTTGCAACTGGCGAGTTTGCCCCCGGGCGTATGCGTGCTGGACGGCTCGAGTCAGGAAGCCAACCTGGCGGAGACCGCGGCATTGATCGAAACGCTGGACCTGGTGATCACCACCGACACCTGCGTCGCGCACTTGGCCGGAGCGATGGGCAAGCCGGTGTGGATTCTGCTTCCCCACTACGCGGACTGGCGGTGGATGCGGCATATCGAGACCACGCCCTGGTATCCGACGGCGCGGCTGCTGCGGCAAAGCGCGCAAGGCGACTGGGCAGGGCTGATGCAGCGTGTGGTGAGCGAGTTCGAGGGCTTCCGCGATGAGCTTGAGCGGTTATCCAATTCTCGCAGCGTGACCGCGTAGATTCGTGCTTTCCCAGGTGCCCAAAAGCGAGGCATCTCCACCCCACGAACGAAGACCTGTTCGTGGGGACCCCATTCCTGGGGCACCCATCTCGATTGTCACGACTGAACATCTGAAGTCGTGCCCTATGCAAAGCCAGACAATCTTGAGTTCTGCGCAGCCTGCTCAGCCTTGCTGCGCGGCGAGACTACCGCGCACCCGCTCCATGATGCCCAGATAGTAGGCCAGGTTGTGGATGGAGTTGAGCGCACCGCTGAGCGCCTCGCCGGAATGCATCAAGTGCCGCAGATAGGCGCGCGTGTAGCGGCTGCACACCGGGCACCTGCATTCGGGATCGAGCGGTCCCTGGTCTTCGGCGTACTTTTTGCCCTTGATGTTGATGCGGCCTTCGCTGGTGAAAAGCAGCCCGTGACGCGCGGCGCGCGTGGGAAGCACGCAGTCCATCATGTCCACGCCGAGGCGTGCGTATTGCTCGATCTCGTCGGGATAGCCAACGCCCATCACATAGCGGGGCTTGTCGGCGGGCAGCAGAGGTAGGACTTCGGAGATCATTTCGAGGGTCAAGTCGCGCGGTTCGCCGACACTCAGGCCGCCGATGGCATAGCCGTCGAAATCCATCTCAATCAAGCGCTCGGCGCTCTCGCGCCTCAGGTCGCGGTACATGCCGCCCTGGACGATGCCGAAGAGGGACTGCCTTTGAGGTTCGTTCCCTGGTCCCCAAGTGCGAGGGACCAGGGGCACCCGAAATTCCTCAAACCAGGGAACCTCGTGACAATGAGCGCGGAAGTGGTTGAGCGAGCGCTCGGCCCAGGCAAGGGTGAGGCGGAGACTGTCTTCGGCGCGCGCGCGGTCGGCGGGGTACTCGGTGCACTCGTCGAAGGCCATCAGAATATCCGCGCCGAGGGCGATCTGGACATCGATGGAGTGCTCGGGCGTGAAAAAGTGGCGGCTGCCGTCCAGATGCGACTGGAAGCGGACGCCGTCGTCGGTGACCTTGCGCAGCTGGGCGAGGCTGAAGACCTGGAATCCCCCTGAGTCGGTGAGCAGGCCGCGCGGCCAGCTGATGAACTTGTGCAGTCCGCCCATGCGGCGAATGGGTTCGTGGCCGGGACGCAAATAGAGGTGATAAGTGTTGCCGAGAATGATCTCTGCGCCGAGCGACTCCAGCACGTCCTGGGGAACAGCCTTGACCGTGCCCAGCGTGCCGACAGGCATGAAGACCGGCGTTTGCACGGTGCGATGAGGCAGATGAAGCTGGCCGCGACGGCCTCCGGATTCAGCCGTTGCGAGAATATCGAATGTCAGGCTCACTCTTCGATTCTAGTGCTACGCGCACGGCGGACACGCTTCGCGGTTCTGCGCGGACAGTGAACGTGGCTCCGGAGAGATCGGCGATAGTGTGTGAGAGCAGCGGGATCCAACCACTATTCCCTAACCGCCTTGGCCGCGCCTACAATCCGAAACGTGACTACGAGTCTGTTTGACCTTTACAAGATCGGCGTTGGCCCATCGAGCTCCCACACCATGGGACCGATGCGCGCGGCCTGCCTTTTTGCACGGGAGCTGGGCGAGCAGCTTGTGCGGGTGCGACGGGTGCAGGCGGATCTCTATGGATCGCTCGCGCTGACCGGCGCGGGACATGCGACCGACCGTGCGGTGCTGCTGGGCCTGTCTGGTTATCAACCGGCGACGATGGATCCGGCGCAGATTGAACCGGCGATGGAGCAGATCCGCAGCGAGCGGCGCATCGCGCTGGCAGGAACACATGCGATTGAATTCGATGAGGCGGCCGATCTGATTTTCAACAAAGACGCGATGTTTCCGCCGGGTGCTCAGACGCAGCATCCGAATGGACTGCGGCTGACAGCGCGCGATGCGGACGACGCGGTGGTGAGCCAGCGAACATTCTTTTCCATCGGCGGCGGCTTCATCGGCGAAGACGGCATCATGCAGAGCTCAAAAGAACAGCGCGGTCCGGTGCCTTTCCCGTATCACACCGCGGCAGAGTTGCTGGCCGTGGCGCATGAGCATGAACTCTCGATCAGCCAGTTGATGCTGGAGAACGAATGCGCGCTTACCGCACAGGAAGCCGCGCACGACGGCGCATTGGCGTCCGTGCAGTTGGTGCGTGAAGGTATTGAAAAGATTTGGATGACGATGCGCGCCTGCATCCAGCGCGGGATTGCCACCGAGGGGATTCTTCCCGGCGGACTGAAAGTGAAACGTCGCGCGCATCGGCTGGCGGAGCGGTTGCGCGAGAAGGAAGGCGAAGGGCTGAGTTGCGATCCACTTGCTCCGTTGGACTGGCTGACGGTTTATGCAATGGCGGTGAACGAAGAGAACGCAGCGGGCGGTCGGGTGGTGACCGCGCCGACGAATGGCGCAGCCGGGGTGGTTCCGGCGGTGCTGGCTTATTACGAGCGCTTCATCCCCGATGCGGATCAGGAAGGGATCTTCCGTTTCTTTCTGGCCTCGGCGGCGATCGGCATTCTGTATAAAGAAAACGCTTCGATCAGCGGCGCGGAAGTGGGTTGCCAGGGCGAGGTGGGCGTGGCGTGCTCGATGGCCGCGGGCGGATTGACGGCGGCCCTCGGTGGCACGAATGGGCAGATTGAACATGCAGCGGAGATCGCGATGGAACACAACCTGGGCATGACCTGCGATCCCATCGGCGGACTGGTGCAGATTCCCTGCATCGAGCGCAATGCAATGGGCGCGGCCAAGGCGGTTCACGCTTCGCGCATCGCGATGAACGAGACGGAAGGGCACAAGGTGTCGCTGGACCAGGTGATCCGCACTATGTATTTGACGGGTCTGGATATGCAATCGCGCTACAAGGAGACGAGCCTGGCGGGGCTGGCGTTGAACGTGATCGAGTGCTGAATTGAAGGGCGCCGCGCCTGCTGCCGCACGCACAGCGCGACACGCATTCGGTGATTTCGAATCGGCGCTTGAATGCGGAATCAAAAAGTTAATGTCTCTTTTTCCACTACACATTCTTTTTTCTCTTGACACCGATGAACAGCGAATCTATACATTCTTCAACTGCAATTGATATTGCAGCCTCGATGTAAATCCGTCGACAGGGAGAATAGTGAGAATGGCAACCAAGAAAGCAGCCACCAAGGCCCCCGCAAAGAAAGCGGCAAAGAAGGCTGCAAAGAAGAAGTAGCGGGGCTTTCCAACCAAAAGGCAACAAGCGAGGGGGCGCATTCAGCGTCCCCTTTCTTGTTGCGCGGCATTCTTTTTCCCGCCATGAATTCGGGAAGCGATTACACTTGCAGAGGAATTTGTATCGCGTACTGGAGAAAGCCCGATGACACGCCGCCGATGGATCAGCGAACACTGGGATGAGGCCACCGCCACGCTGACAGGCGCGCAGGCCGAACACATGGTGCGCGTGCTGCGCGCGCAGCCGGGGATGGAAGCAGACGTGGTGGCCGGCGGCCATGTGTTTCTTGCGGAAGTGGCCGCGGTGTCTGTGCAAGAGGTCCGCTTCAACCTGATCAGGGAGCTCGAGGCCGACCCGGCCATGCCGGTGACGCTGGTAATGGCCATCTACAAGTTCGACCACATGGAGTGGGCGATTGAGAAGGCCACGGAGTTGGGAGTGCGGGTCATTGTGCCGGCCATCGCGCGGCGCACGGAGAAGCACCTTGCGCAGGCGGCGGAGAAGCGCGTGGAGCGCTGGCGGCGCATTGCGCATGAGGCGGCCAAGCAGTCGCGGCGATGCGATATTCCCATGGTCTACGATCCGGTGGCGCTGAGCGCGCGGGTGCGGGAAACGGCGGAAGGCATCCGCATTGTGCTTGCCGAGCAGGAGCGCACCACGACCCTGCGCAACGCTCTGGACGAAGCGATTGCCGCAGCGGGAGCGGAGATGCCGACACTGGAGATCGCGATCGGCCCCGAAGGTGGATGGGCGCCGGAGGAAGAAGCGTTGTTCGACGCCAATGGCTGGCGGGCGGTATCGCTGGGGCCGCGCATTCTGCGCGCAGAGACGGCGGCGATTGCGGCGTTGTCGGTGGTGGCGTCGTGTCTGGAGTAGGGAGTAGGGACCAGGGATCAGGGAACAGGGAACAGAAAAAATGAAATCTTCGTGCCGCTGCTTTCTTGCAGTTGATTCTTAGAGAGAAGATAGAAGACATCAAGTGAAGATCAAACGCCGTATCTCTATAGCGAGACGCCGCGCTTCCACGGAATGAAGTCGTGTTGGCCGAGAAGTTCGGCTCTCGTCCTGCGCTCTCCGCTGGCCACTTCGATGGTGAAATCGAGAAGGCGCTCCGCGCAATCAGCGATGGTTTGTTCCCCGGTGAGAATGCCGCCCGCATCGAAGTCGATGATGTCGCTCATGCGTTCGGCGAGCGAGGTGTTGGCGGCGATCTTGAGAACCGGCGCGATGGGATTGCCGGTGGGCGTGCCCAGTCCGGTGGTGAAGAGGACGAGGCTTGCTCCGGCGCCGACCTGAGCGGTGACCGATTCGACATCGTTGCCCGGCGTGCAGAGCAGATTGAGGCCGGGCGCGGTGGCGTAAGCTGGAAAATCGAGCACATCGCTGATGGCTGCCTGACCGCTCTTGCGCGCTGCGCCCGCGGACTTCATGGCGTCGGTGATGAGCCCGTCGCCGATGTTGCCAGGAGAAGGGTTCATCTCAAAGCCCGATTGCGCGGCGCGGGCTCGCTCCGCATAGCTCTGCATGAGCGCTGTAAAACGTCGGGCAAGCTCATCGCTTTTGCAACGATCGATGAGCGACTGCTCAACACCATGCAGTTCGGGAAACTCGGCCAGCAGGGTGCGCGCACCCAGGCCCACCAGCAGGTCGGAGAGATGTCCCACAGCCGGATTGGCCGAGATGCCGCTGAATCCGTCGGAGCCTCCGCACTTGAGGCCTACGGTCAACGCGGAGAGCGGCGCGGGCCGGCGCACGGCTCGGTTGGCTTCGGCAAGAGCAGCGCAGGTGCCTTGCAGCGCAGCGCGCAGCAGAGCGTCTTCGCTGCCCGCTTCTTGCTGGTCGAAGATGAGCACCGGCTTGGTGCGTTCCGGGTCGCGCGCGGCGAACTCGTCCAGCAGCATCTGGGGCTGCGCGTTCTGGCAACCCAGGCTGATCACGGTTGCGCCGGCGACGTTGGGATGGTGAATGTATCCGGCGAGCAGTCCGCAGAGCGCCTGCGCATCCTGGCGTGTGCCTCCACAACCGCTTTGATGGGTGAGGAATCGAATGCCGTCTAGATTGTGGAAGACGCGCGTGGCAGGACCGCGCATGGCGGGAACGAGCCCGTTGGGAACCGTATTCCTCCCATGCCGGTGCACCAGCTGGCGCACCAGATCGCGATAGCCGCGTTCGGAAGACCGATAACCGAGTTCTTCTTCGAGCGCTTCTTTCATGCGCTCGACGTTGCGGTTCTCGCAGAAGACGAGCGGCACAATCAGCCAGTAGTTACGCGTACCCACCTGGCCGTCGGCGCGGCGGTATCCCATGAAGGTGTGCGCAGCCCAGGGCAGTGGATCGGGGAGCGCTGCCTGGACCTCGTGGCGCGCGGCGCTATAGTCCGCGGCGCGATGACGTATATTGCGCGTGGTCAGAAGGCAGCCGGAACGAATGCTCTGGATCGCTTCGCCGACCACCGCGCCATAGAGAAAGACCAAATCGCCGGGATGCAGATCGGCGATGGCCATCTTGTGCCGGGCGGGAATGGCTTCGACGACGCGGCAGGAGCCGCCTGCTCTCCAAGAAGCATCTGGAAACGACACGACTGTGCCCGCCGAGAGCGATCGCAACGCCACCAGCAAGTTATCGCGCGGGTCGAGAAGGAGAACGTCGTTCACAGGTTCCCGCTTTGAGTGAAGTCGAAGTACAGCGGGCGCATTGCCGACAACCGCGCTGCTGACAGCAAGAATACTACGCAGCAAGGGAACCAGTCCGAAGGCCGGCTCCGACGCGGATGGTTGCAGGTTTGGGGAAAATCGTTTTATCTTTATTCCGCTGCTCCTACGAGGTGTTTCATGGTTTGGAAGTTCTCTGCTGCTGCTCTTTGCCTGGTTGCCTTCACCGTAACGGCCGGCGCGCAAAGCGTTCCGGTTCGCCCCAAGATCACCGGAATCTCTCACCTGGCTGTTTACACATCGAACCCGGCGGCCACGGATCACTACTATCGCGAAGTGATCGGCGCAGCCAAGCTGCCCGATCCCGAGAATCCGCTGGGCGTGAAATATGCGCTGAGTTCGACGCAGTACATCGAGGTTCTGCCGCTGCCGGCGAACGCGGGCATCAATCGGCTGGATCACACGGCCTATAACACCGAAGACGCCGAGGGGCTGCGCAAGTATCTCGCAGCAAAGGCGTGGAAGACTCCGGCCAAGGTTGAAAGAGGCGCGGACGGCAGCCACTGGTTCACGGTGCTGGATCCGGAGGGCAACAAGGTGGAGTTTGTGCAGCCGCCGCACATGCCGAAGGATGTCGCGGCTCCCAATGCAATCGGTCACCACATCATTCACCTGGGCATGCTGGTGCACGACCGCGCAACCGAGGATACGTTCTACAAGGATTTGCTGGGCTTCCGGCCCTACTGGTTCGGCGGCATGAAAGAGGGACGGATTGACTGGGTGAGTCAGCAAGTGCCGGACGGCCACGACTGGATGGAGTACATGCTGAGCGGCGGCAAGGGATCGCGGCCCGACGGCTCGGGGATTGCGCCGGACCTCAATCAGCACGATCTGGGAGTGTTGGACCACCTTTCGGTGGGCGAGGTCTCGGTGGACGCTGCGTACAAGATTCTCAAGGACGCCGGACGGCTGCAAGGGACGGTCAACGACGGACATACGCAGATTGGCAAGGACGGCAAAGGCCAGTTCAACCTCTACGATCCGGACGGGATACGACTGGAGCTGATGAACTTCCACGCCACGGAAAAGCCGTGCTGCTCGCCGTTTACGGCGACCGATCCGGCGGAGTAAGGCTGTAGACTTCGGGTGACGATCAGAACATAATGGGTGATGGGGGGAAATATGGGATACGTAGGACCGATTGGAAGCTCCCGGTATCGCGGCCCAGGAACCGGGGAGCAAGGGAATAAGACCGCTTTCCGAGTCCCTGTCAAGCTTCCGCCGCCTGTGAAGGTTCCCCCACCACGCAGCCAGTCAAGCGCGCCAAAGCAGTAAAGGAAAAGAAAGGAATCGTTCGGGATGCCCCTGACGCTTCTCGCTCTGCAAGTTTTCCTGATTCTTCTGCCCGGTTTTTCCGCTGCATATTTCGTTCAAGCCCTGGCCACCCGCCGTTGATTTTCATTTGGAATCAGGCAACTCGCTAGTTGCGCTCGACAGCAAATGCAAAGTGCAGGAAAATGGAGAGGGGAGGGATACTATGGGTTACGTTCTACCGAAAGGAAGCTCGAAGACAACGGACAGGAAGAAGCCTATCGTGGCGGGTAAAAGATCTGTTCGCCGTCCTCTCGTTAATATGCCCCAACCTGTCAAGATTCCTCCGCCGCTTTCACAGGTTTCCAGCCAGTCTTAATCCGTGTGTTGAACTGAACGACGCTCTGCCCCAGAGCGGGAGTTTCAACCATGCCCACGAGCTTGATGGCACTTCAAATCCTGCTGATACTTCTCCCCGGTTTCGCAGCCGGTTATATCGTTCAGTTTTTAGCCACTCGCCGGCCACAATCGGACTTGGAACGAGTGATTGAGGCACTGCTCTTCAGCTTCGTTATTTATGTCGTTTACGTTTGGTTGAATCAAGGGCAGATGCCTTTCCATCTGGGCCTTGATCCGGTTTCCAAAACCGATACGATCCTTTGGGATCGCGTGCAGCTTGCGGAACTGGCCGGCATCACATTTATTTCCAGTTTGGTATTGGTTGCTTATCTAAGATTTGACGGAAACCGGATATTTCGTCTAGGTGATACCACACATGCTGGGCTTCTCCGATGGCTCGGGTGGTGCAAGCTCACGGAGCGCACTACCCGGAGCTCGATCTGGAACGATATTTTCGAGGGCGAAGCAGAGTCGAAACAGGTTTTGCAGGTCGAACTAGGAGACGGGCGAAGTGTGCTTGGAGTTCTGATCTATTACTCCGACCTTGCCGAAGACAGTTCCATCTATCTAACTGATGCCTCGTGGGTATCCGCCGACGGAAAGAAGACACCGATCCCAGGCCCGGGAATTCTCTTGACTAAAAACAGCATCATCAAGAGCATCAGCTTGCTGGATTCGCTGGATGACGCCGAAGAAGGGGAAGCTGGCGCAGAGGAAGATTAGCCCCTCCTCTTCCCGCATGTCTGAAGTTGGATCGCTGCTAGAATCGTAGACAATATGTCTCCTGCCCTGTTATCGCCCGCAATCATGGCCAAGTACGAGCCCGTCATCGGACTCGAGGTTCATGTGCAGTTGTTGACCGCCTC
>CAZQPY010000113.1:0-13405 GCA_964595345.1 uncultured Occallatibacter sp. | reverse complement strand
GCCAGGGCATATAGCAAGAGTGGTTCAATGAATTTCAAATGCGTTTGCCCTGCGGAGCTTGCAGCCTGTTAGTACGCTTCCTGCCTGAAGATCGCATTGACGCTTGCTCGCCTTAGACGCGCCGTATTCTTCGCTTTCGTCTTTGCTCATCAAATGAACTCCCGATCATCGATGCCGCAGAGCAAATCTTGAATCTGGTTGATTCCGTGATTGCAAAGGGCCCTACTCCATACTCCGGAGCCAGTGTGCCGTCCAATAAGGGTCGAACCTGACGGTCCCGCCGACTCGGATGACAGCTCGTCCCATGCCGCCAGATCGTGCGCGGTTGTAGAGCAATGTGGGGGACCAACTGAGCAAAGCGGAGAGTTCTCTGGCGGTTAATGCGTGCGAAATCGCTTCGATGCGATCGGCGAGTGATTTTGGGCGGTCAGAATCGAATGCTGACATTTTCCAAAGCCTCCGAAAAAGATCATCTGCAGGGTCAGGATCACCCGTCTTGTCTGAGGCCGGTAGATACACTAGCAATCTGTTTTCGCCCCGCGAGAGCGTATTCCCATTTTGGGAATACGCTCTCGCGGGGCGTAGACGATGTGCTGTCCAAAAGGGCGTGGCCCACCCGGAACTGGTTTGTCCGACTCGTTAACGGTCAAGGCAGTGACAGAGATAACGTAAGCGTCATCTGACGACCGTCTGGACATCGGCCGTTGCCTGGCAGACGATGTCAGAGTGAGCGAAGTGATCGAAAGAACTGCGGCATCAAATGTGGGTCCACAACCTCGGTTTTCTCTTCTGGATCCTGCACCACCTTAAGGTTCGCAAAGGCTTGATGGGGGGCACTCCCCACGCGCTCAAAACCGTGCGCTGGTTACCCAGCTTCATTCGAACCGCGTAGTGGTGGATGCCGCCTCCCCGAGGTGGCCGCACCGATTCTTCTGGCACTCCCGCCGTTCAGGCAGTTCCCACGAAAGCAGGTATTGAAGCGCTGAGTCGCTTTTGGGGCGGCTTTGAGTCGCAGGCGGATTGCTCATTGTGCTCTTCATGAAACTTTAGAGTCCCCCATAGGGGAACGTAGAGTGGTTCAGCACCCCGCATGCAGCGCGGGAACGGCTGCGTCAGTGGCGGACACATTACAACCAACATCGCCCACATAGCGCGTTAATGGATCAGACACCCGCTGGGTACGCGAGCGAGTACGCGACATCGGGGAAGAGCTTCGCCCCGATCAAACCGGATAGGGCAAGTTGCGGACCGCGTCAAGGGTTCGCTTCGCCGGCAAACAACGCCGCCCTTGACCCGGTTCCTAACTTGCCCCACAATCGCAAATATCGGGGCGAAGCGCCTGTGCGGTTGCCGCATGCTGGAGAGTCTCTTAAGAGTCTCTGGAGTGAGCTTCAGGCCCGTCAAACAAGCTCGGGAGAGCCTTGAACACCAAAAACTTTAATTGCCGATGTGACAGAAATCCGGGGCGCCTCAGGCGGCTAGCTGAATTTCTGATTTGTATGCGGAAAATGGGGCCAGATCACACCGATGCGTTTCGTAGTCGCTTACTGGTGCGAATGCGCTATACTTCCGCAACGTCCCCCAACTGGAGAGTCCTTGACGATGAGGACCTATTTAGCGGCGCACGTTGTCTCAATCTTGAGCATTACTTTCTTCTTTAGCATCTGCCCTTGGATTCTCAAGCTGATAGACAAAACAGTTCCGAGTGAGAAAAAACAACGATTCAATCAATGGATGGGCACACTCATTCCAAATATGGACTCGTGGACAATAGATGCAATCCTTGAATCATCTTCTCGCTGTGAAGGGGCATTTATGATCATGGAGGTCATTGTAGCCTGCCTTCTAGTCTATGGAGTCATTCCCTATGTTCGTATGATACCAGGGATGGATTACGGCATCACTTACCAATCTCTATTGTTAATGCCCATACTGATCGTGCCTCCCGTCTTCGTGTTGATCGCATTCTTCTGGATAGCGTATAAATTTGCACGGTTGTGGCCGGAGCGGCGGGAAAAGATATTTGTAAGATCATTCGAACTTCTTATTCGTTGTTTGTTTATGGTATGGGTGGGAATGACGATTCTATACTTCATTTCGTGTCTGCTTGCCACACGGATGACCGGACGATTTGAAACAGAGTTAAGTCATATCCTGATAGCAAGGGGTTTTGTGACCGCCTATATACGAATATGGTTCGAGATCGCACTTGTATTTATGTGTATGTACTTACCAGCCATACTGCTATCGCTATTACGTAAACTGGTCGAATGGTTTACGAGGTGCGTGCGTTGGGTCGCGTCCTATCCGCAAGGTGCTTGGGCGGCCATGATTATTGCCATAGGCACGGCAATCGATCTAATTAGGCTCATTATCAAGTGACACGTGCATAGACTGTTGAGGTTCATCGGATGGTTCACGGAGGTTCTTTGAACCACCTCTTAATTTTGCTCAAAGACTCCGGCACACAGGCCATGCTCGTTCTGGTAGCCACTCAGATCCTCGTGTTTTGGGAACTGCTCCAAATTGTCCACCACGAGGTGGCGGCGGTTATCTGGGGAGAATGCGTGTCTGGCTCCAAGGCTATATCTATTGATTTGGTGCAGCAGTTCAAACGGCAGGAATATTTTTTGCGGGACAGGTTGTCGCTCATGAGGCAGAGCGTTTCGTCTTCCGCCAGTGCATTCGTGCGGAGTTGCAGCCATCGGCAAAACTTGCCCGAGCAGCGCCTTGCCGATCCCGGTTGGACCCGTAAACGAGACATTGAGATGTTGCGCCACCCATTGCGAGTTGGTTAGCCCTCGCACTGTGGCCGGATCCATTTGCCGAGAATACCCCACGAAGAGAAAACCCAATTCTTTCAACGAAGGGAGCAACAATGAGCAGTTTGTCTCTGAACTTGGCGGGCAATGTGCGCCCAAAGAAACGCAGGCGATTTAAGCGTAAGACCACCCGTGAAAGAATTGCCCGGATGGGCGCTGTCGAACAGATGGTTCGTGCATTCTCTCCGGGCAATCGCCTCAGCGCCTGCATGGGCATCGTGCTGGGAGGCTTTGCGCCCATCGCTGTGTATGCGCTTGTTCATAATGAAGTTGCTGAGCACCCGATGTTTTGGTGCATGGTCGTCGGCGGTCTGGCATACTCTGCCGTGTCGGTTTTCAAGTGGGCAGAGAATGCCTTCCACATGCGTCTCAAGGCCATTGGATTCGTACTGCTTTTGGAGGGCGCAGTGACCTTCTCTCATGAGAGGTGGCTCGGACTCGGCGGACTCGTCCTGCTCGTCAGTATCAACGGTGTTAGCGCTGCTGTAGCGCTCCAGGCGGAAGGTTGATGGCAGAGAATAGGGATCGTTCATTTGGCGATTCCGCCCCGGTCGCCAATCGCTACAAATCACCGAGGTGCCGCCAACGAGCCCTCCCTCCCCGGAACCGGTTCGCGTCTAGATAGCGGGTACTTGCTCGGAACCAAAAGACCCGGCGCATTTCGATTTTCCATACAGGTTTTAATGGTGCAAGGGCCTCCGGCGAAAACCGGACTCTTGCGAAAAGATGATTCAGTCGTCCTGGCCAAAATCATGTCGGTACCAAAAAGCCATGGCCCGGGATGGAACACTCGGCTCGCGGTTGAGGGTTCCAGTCGCAATCGGCGTTTGCCGTTACCAATCCGTTCAGTGTTAATTAAGTAATGTATATTCAATGCTTTGCACTGTTTGCGGTAAGCTTTGCTCCATATTCTGAGCAACTACCATAGGATCTGCCAAAACCCTCCAGATACGGACGCAAAACCTAATGTTCGGGGCTCGCGCTTTGAACACGACTGGGACCAGTACCGGCAAGAGCAGCTCGAAACATCAGGAACGGGTCCTGGTACAGAAGTGGTCCACTTGTGTTCACCGTGATGGGCTGGCGACATTTCTTGAACAATTCAACAGTTTAGACTCAGCTCTGATCGACCTTTTCGGCGATTCTTCTCAAGAAGCTTCGGCGCTGGGAACAACGCTTGAAGTCTGCCGAATTGAAGACGTCCGATAGCCTTCCCGAGCCAGGTGCACGCCCATCTGCGTGTACATCGATTCATCCGTTGGCTGTGTTGTTGCCAGTCCATCCACATAGCGGTTGTACATGCAGAAGGCTGCGGCTATGAGCACGGTGTCGTGAATCTCCATGTCGGTCGCGCCTTGTTCCCGGGCAGCTTCAACGGCGCTCCGCGTGACGTTCTTGCCTCCGCTTTGGACCTGCCCGGCAATCACCAGAAGGCGCTTCAGCTTTTCTGAAATCGCCGCAGCCTCAAAGTCGATGTAAACCTGTTTCACGGTCTCGGTGTTTCCCAGGTGGCAAGCCGCCGCCGCGCCGTGGCTGGTCTGGCAAAAGTAACATTCGTTGAGCGATGAAACATAGGTGGCAATCAGCTCCCGCTCGCCCCCCGACAGGCTGTTGGGCTCATGCAGCAGAACGTGCGCCAACTCGCGCAGCGGTTTGGCTGTCTCGGGTCTGAAAGCAAAGGCGGAACTGATTCCTGGCAATTCGTCGGGCAGTGCGATGTGCGGCATCTTCAGACTCCTTGTGTGGTGTGTTTCTGCTCGGGCAAGTATTCCTTGCTCATGGTGACGTAGCCCTCTCTGGCGGTTTTTTTGCCGCGCTGCCGGTAGAGTTCCTCGTCATGCGGTTGCCAGGTGTCGAGTCCGTCGACGTAGCGGTTATACATGCAGAACGCGGCCGCAATCAGCACCGTGTCGTGAATCTCCATATCGGTTGCGCCCACGGTGCGCGCGGCTTCCACGTCGGCAGTGGTAACCAGCTTGCCGCCCTGCTGCACCTTGCCGGCAATCACCAGCAGAGCTTTCAGCTTGTCGGAAATATCCGCATGAAGAAAGTCTGTCTTCACGCAGCGCACCAGATCTTCATCGCCATTCAGGTGCGCCGCGGCAATTGCGCCGTGCACGGTCTGGCAGAAATAGCAGTCGTTCCGCGATGAAACATAAGTGGCGATCAACTCGCGTTCGCCCGGCGTCAGGGAGTTGGGAGCGTGTAGCAGAACCTCGACCAGGTCATTGAGCGGCTTCGCGGTTTCCGGGCGAAATGCCATCGCTGCGCGGATGCCTTGCAGTCCTTCGGGAAGTTGAATGTGTGGCATGTTTTCTCAGTCCCCTTCATAAGAGAGCGGCGTCGTGCTTTGCCGCGCTGTGAGCAGTTGATGCAGCGAGAGTCCGGCCAGAACAACGGCGACTCCCACCAGCGCGGGCAGCGGGTTGTGCAGCAGGATCAGCAAGCCTATGGCGGCGCAGAATGCGATGAACAGAACCGGCGCGGCGGGAAACCACCAGCCTTTGACCGGCTCGCGCATGCGAAACAGCGTGGACGCGGTGAGCGCCAGAAACAGCACTGCCGAGAAGATGATGTACGCCAGCACGCGGTCGAACGCACCCAGAAACAGTACCGCCAGGGACAGGCCTGTCTGCAGCAGGATCGCATTGGCGGGCGTGCCGAAGCGCGGATTCAGTTTCGCGAATGCCGGAAAGAACGTCCCGGTTTGCGCCATCGCCCGCGTCACCCGCGGAGAAGCCATGGTCAGCGCGGCCATTCCACCAAAGACGCACAGCAGCACGCAGAGCGAAAGCACTTTTGCTCCCGCCGCGCCGAACAGCACTTCGCCGAATTGCGCCACGAATGCGGTGTTCGATGTAAGTCGGTCGATGGGCAGAACGGCAAGGAACGCAGCACTTATCAGCAGATAGATCAGTGTGACCAGCGCGACGCCGCCGAGAAATGCGAGCGGCAAGGTTCGCTTCGGGTTGTGCACTTCGCCCGCGATCTTGCTGGCCTCCCACCATCCGCCGAAGCTGAAGAAGGCGCTGACCGCCGCGCCGGAGATGGCCGGAATCAGCGCCTCCGCGCCGGGACGACGATCCATCAGAGGCAGCAGGTTGCCGAGGTGCGCGTGTCCGGAAACTGCCGCCCAGCTCACCAGCGCAAACAGGATGAACAGCTTGAAGATGTTGAGGATGGTCATCAGCCGGCCGCTCAGGCGGGTCCCCACAAAGTTCACCACCCCGAAGATGCAGAGGATGGACGGAGGGACGAATGTGATTGCTCTGGCATCCAGCGGAAGCACCTGGGCAACATAGGCCGTAGCACCCACGGCGAGCGCGGCCGCGACTCCGGGATACATGACGATGGAGCTCATCCATCCATAGAGGAACGCGACGCGATCTCCGTAACCGGCGCGCAGATAAACATATTCGCCGCCGGACTCGGGGAATCGAATGGCTAACTCGGCGTAGCAAAGCGCGCCGCACATCGCCATCCATGCCATGCCCAGCCACACCAGGCAAAGCAGCATGGGCGAGGCCAGCGACTTGGCCATGGTGGCCGGGGTCAGGAAGATGCCAAGGGCAATCGACTCGCCGACGACAATTGCGATCGCCGCGGGCAGGCCAAATTGTCTGCGTTCAGCGGGGAAGGGGAACGACATATCGCACACTCTATCATCCATAAAGCCCTGGCATGAAGCAATCGCAGCCCAAAAAAGGTGGAGAAAAGTCTCCACCGAAAGGGGGATGACCGATTCTTCCTAGGCCGTTAGAATTCGACTCGGTCAGGCTTCCCCCTGTCCCCCATGACCAGCGATTCCAATCGATTCTTCACTTACGGCCGTTTCAAGCGGCACTTTCCGGAGGTCCTCTCCATGCGCAAACTTGCGCTATTTCTATGTCTGCTCGCTATTCTTGTCACAACGGCGGTTGAGGCGCAAACGCCCAATTCCACGGTCTCAGGCATTGTGAAGGATGCGCGCGGCGCGGTGATTCAAGGCGCGACGGTGACGCTTACCAGCGTTGCGCAGGGAACAACACGCCAGAGCGTGACCAATTCCATCGGCGCGTATTCCATCCCGGACGTGACGCCCGGCGAGTATCGTTCCGATGTGAGCTTCAAGGGCTTTGCGACGCTGCGCTTTACCGGCATCGCTCTTGAAGCGGGACGCACCTTCACTCTGGATGCAACACTGTCCCCGGCAAGCGAAGTGACGTCCGTGAATGTCACCGCGGCGAATCAGACTGTGGATCTGGAACAATCGATGCTGCAAGGTCAGATTACCGAGAAGACCATCGAGAGCATTCCGCTGAACGGACGCAATTTTCTCGAACTCGCCTTTCTCATTCCCGGCAATCGTCCCGCGCCGACCTTCGATCCCACCAAGACGAACACACTGGAGATCAGCTCTGCGGGCGGCTTTGGCCGCGGCGGCAACATCACTATCGATGGCGGCGACAACAACGACGAAGTGGTAGGAGGCACGCTCTCGAATCTTCCCGAGGACTCGATCGGTGAATTTCAAATTGCCACCGCGCGCTTCACCGCGGAAGTCGGCCGTTCGGGCAACAGCATCATCAACATCATCAGCCGCGCGGGATCGAACAACTATCATGGTTCGGCATTTCTCTTCGAGCGGAATCGCAATCTGCAGGCGCTGCCCGCGACATTCGATCGCAGCCTGAAGACGCCCCCGTTTGACCGCGAGCAATTTGGCGGATCGGTGGGTGGACCGCTCGAGAAGGACAAGCTCTTCTGGTTTTCATCCGCAGAGTACAGGAACCAGAATGCATCCATCCAGACCGGAATGCGCAACTTCACGACAGACGCCATTCAAAACAATTCCGCGGCCGCGCCGTTGCGCGACCTGCTGTGGTCGAATCGCGTGGACTATCATTTGAACGCGGCGAACAGCCTGAATGCGCGCTACAGCTTGAACCGGTCCACCGACACTGCGCAGGCCAGCGCTTCCGCATCCACGCCGCTCAGCACCGGGGCGGAGCGGCAGAACTCGCTGAATCGCTTCAACTCGCTTGCTGCTGGATGGACAAGCGTTCTGAGCCAGAGCCGGACCAATGAACTCTCGTATCACTACGACAATTTCTATAACGACATTCCGCCCTTTCCGGGGGCCGCGCCGCTGACGGATCCTTCGCTGCCCCTGACCAGCGAGCTGATCTTTCCCGACCTCGCGGACGGACCGAATTTCAACCTGCCGCAGATCACGCATCTGAACCGCAGCCAGGTGCGGGACGGACTTTCTCTGGCATTCGGAAAACACTCGCTCAAGGTGGGCGGCGAATTCCAACACTACACCGCGACCGGGATCATCAACCCATTCGGCAATGGCACCGTTATCCTGGTCTCTGACTTTGGCTTCGCCGACCTGAATGGCGACGGAGTCATCAACGACCTCGACATTCCGGTCGCCGTCGGCATTCATAGCACCGGCCCGGTTGTCCCGGTTCCCATTCCGCAGGTGGGCGATTCGTATACGGCTTTCTATGCGCAGGACGATTGGCGCGTGCGGCCCAACCTGACCTTCAATCTGGGGCTGCGCTGGGAGTATGACTCCGACTTGACCGGCACCAGCAGCGATCACAATCCATGCCCGAATCTCACCACCATACCCACCGAACCATGTGTCTGGATGGCCAACGTCATCGATCTGAAAAAGCATCCCGACACAAAGGACTTTGGACCGCGCATCGGCTTCACCTACGATCCGTTTGGCCATGGAAAGACAGTCGTGCGTGGAGGCTACGGCATCTACTACGACCGCATCATTCTTGAAACAGGTGCGGAAGAGCGGGTGCAAAACGATCGCGCTCTCGCCGTTCAGCAGTACGCAGGCTCGGCCTGCTCGAATCCGTTCATTCCTGCGCCGCCGAGTCTCGGACTCTGCTTTGCGCCCGGTTCCAGTTTTGTGCAGGGCACGCCGACGATTGCGAATGCATTCAGCGGTCCCAGCCAGACCGGCGGCGTAGGCATCATCGCCATGGGGCCCGATTCGCACCATCCGCTCTTCCAGCAAATGTCCCTCGGCTTGCAGCAGGAGATGGGCGGCAACTGGTTGATCAGTGCGGACGCATTGCATGTCTTCGGCGAACGCCAGCTGATTGGAAGCCTGCTGCGCACCAACCCCTCCACCTCGCCCGACATTTCCTGCCCCGGCAATAATGTCGCCTGCACCATCACCGATCCGGTTACCGGCATCTCTGACAACATCACCTTGATTCAATCCGCCGCCAAGTCCTGGTACGACGGCCTCCTGGTTAGCGTTGCCCATCGCCAGGCGCGCATCGGCAAGGTCGGATACCAGTACAACCTCAGTTACACGCACTCAAAAACGTTTGACTATTCCGACGACGATCAGCTCACCAATAACAATGAGGATGAGCAGGTGAATCTCGCCGAAGGCACTTCGGGACTGCGCAGGGAAAAAGGCTATGCCCTTACCGACGAGCGCAGCCGACTGACATTCTACGGAGATGCGCAGCTGCCGCATGGATTCTCCATCGCGCCGATTTACACGTTCGGTTCCGGAGTGCCCGCGGATACATTCCTGCCCAGCACCGCGGTCAACGGCGCAAGCGGCGCGCGCCTGCCGCTTCTGCCCCGCAACGCATTGGGCAGGGAGGTCCAGAACAGCGATCAGTTGAACACCTGGATCGCTCGTTGGAATTCCCTTCCCGCTTGCCCTGGCGCATATCCTTGCCAGGCCGGCGGTCCCATCGCAAGCGTTCCTTCGCATATCAACTTCTTCAGCCCATTCAGCTCGCTTGATTTGCGCGCTCGCAAGAAGTTCTTCTTCGGCGATCACGCCTCGCTCAGCCTCGTGGCCGAAGGCTTCAACCTCGCCAATGAAGTCAACATTCGCGGCTCCAATACGGCCAATTTCTCGGGTCGCAACATCTCCATCGGTCCCTTGCAGAGCGGCACACCTGTGCAAACAAACTTCTTCTCAGCGGCTAGTGTCGCCGGCGGCTTCTTTGGCTCCGGCGGTCCACGCGCCTTCCAGCTCGCTACGCGGCTGGAGTTCTAAGCTGAAGTTCCAAGAGGATCTCAAATGACATTGCCCGAGTACGAAAGGCTCGCAACTTCGAAGAGGGAACTCGGGCAACAGCAGCCTGCCAACCTGCCCTTGATCGAAGAGAGCTCGGCCGCTGGAGAGGTGGCCGAGCTTTACAACTATTTCCGCACCCATTTCGGCCGGCCCGATGTGCCGGGAATCCTGAAGTGCTTCGCAACCCATCCCCCGTTGCTCAAGCACATGATGGGACTGTCGGAAAGTCTCATCTTTGCGGACGGTCATTTGACGCGCAAACACAAGGAAATGATCGCCACGCTGGTCTCTCAGCAAAATGCCTGCCCCTATTGCTTTGACAGTCACGCTTATTTCCTGCGCGTGCATGGCGGATCGTCGCAAGCCCTCGACGCCATCCGGGCGAACCATCTTCACTCACCCGAGTTGACCCCTGCCGAACAGGCGCTTCTTAGCTTTGCCACCAGGGTCAACAACGAATCCCACAAAATCGGTCCAGTCGATATGCAGCAACTGAAGCTGTCCGGATGGAACGAGGAGCAGATCGCTGAGGCCATTCACGTGGCTTCGCTCTTCTCAACCTTCAACCGCGTAGCCAACGCATTTGGCCTGGGATCGCAAGGTCTGCTGGGTCTCTTTGAGAACCAAGAAGAGACCGCACTCCGCCCTGGCTAAATTCCGGAAGGAACAGCCCAATGAACACCACACAGGTCCCCACTCAACTGGATGCGCCGTCCATGTTTCTCGCCGATGTGGAGAACAATCCGCAGCCCAGTCCCTACTTCGATTTGATAGCCGCGGCCAAGTCTTCCGGCGCGGAGTATTGGCGTATATGGAACCTGCTTGCGTTCCGGCCTAAAATAGCCGACCACCTGGCCCGTCTTTCGCACGAGATCATGCATGAAGAAGCACCCATCAGTGTCGCCTTGCGCGAATTGATCGCTACCTATACCTCGTCGCTCAACCACTGCGAGTTCTGCATGAAAGCGCATGCCGCGGTAGCCATTCATCTCTGCAAGGACGAGGCCCTGGTGTGGAGCGTGGTGCACGATCTGGAGCAGTCGGCCCTTCCGGAGCGCGACAAGGCGATGCTTCGCTTTTCGCGCAAGGTGACGCTCGACTCCGACTCCATTAATGAAGCGGACGTTGCCACGGTACATGCAGCCGGATGGGACGATACCTCGATCTTCTACGCCATCGCCGTCTGTGCGCTCTTCAACTTCTATAATCGTTTCGTCTCCTCCAACGGAGTCAAGCCGGTATCCGACCAGGCCTTTCGGCGTCTCGGTGCGCGAATGGCAGAGAAAGGCTACGTGCGGGAATGATCGCTGATCGTCAAAGCTCAATCGGTACCTGCTTCTCGGCCCGCTCCCTCGCAGTTTGTTTCGTGCTGTCGACCGCTGTGTTGGCCGCGAACCATGCAACCGCGCAGCAGGCCTCCACTTTGCCGCAGCACGCGTTCTTTCATGTCTCTCTGGACGTGTCTTTTTCAGCGCCTGTCTCAGGCCGCCTGCTGCTCTTCATAGCGCCTGCTTCAGGCGACGGTGCTCAGGTCGACATCAACATGATGTCGCCGGAGAGCGTGTATGTTGCTGCGAAAGAAATATCTCGCCTCGCCCCCGGTCAGTCCGTCGATATCGATTCTGACGACCTTGTCTTTCCTCGTCCACTGTCGCAAGCCCCTGCTGGAAGTTATCGCGTTCAGGCAGTCCTCGATGTCGCCCACAATTTCAACTACGTAGGCCGCGCTCCGGGCGATCCCATCAGTGTTCCTGTTACAGTCGATCTTCCTTTCTCCGCGTCGCCAACGCTGACGCTTGCGAAAGTTGTTCCCGAGCCGCCGGACCCGCTTGCGCAGCGGCCCGATGTGAACGCGGCGCTCAAGCCGCTGGACTTTGTCAGCCCGGTTCTCAGCAAATTCTGGGGGCGCGATGTCCACATGCGCGGCTGGATTCTGTTACCGCCAGGATTTCAAGATCACCCCAAAGACCGCTACCCCACCGTGTATTTCACCCACGGATT
The DNA here is from genome assembly GCA_964595345.1 of uncultured Occallatibacter sp. Lineage (GTDB taxonomy): Bacteria > Acidobacteriota > Terriglobia > Terriglobales > Acidobacteriaceae > Telmatobacter. The sequence goes on along the minus strand of CAZQPY010000113.1, from coordinate 1,528 downwards.
CGGCGGCACCTTGCAAAGCCTGCGTTCGCGCTATGCTCCGGTTCTCTACGACCGCATGAAGCAGGGAAAGATGCCGGAGATGATCTGGGTGTTGTTGGATGAAAGCAGCCCGACCGGTACCCACGAGTTCGCCGATTCAGTGAACAACGGGCCATGGGGAACAGCGCTCACCACGGAACTTATTCCTCATATCGAGGCCGCTTACCGCATGGATGCGCGCGTGTCTGGGCGCTTCCTTCAAGGGCATTCTTCGGGAGGTTGGGCAACACTCTGGCTTCAGATTCACTATCCCAAGGTCTTCGGAGGCACGTGGTCAACTTCGCCCGACCCCAGCGACTTTCATGATTTCAGCACCATCGATCTGTACGCCCCACATGCAAACTTCTACCATGCGCCCGACGGCACTTTGAATCCGATCCTGCGCGACCACGGTCAACCGCGCGCCACCATGCAGCGGCTCGCCGGCCTGGAGTCGGTGCTTGGCGATTACGGCGGCCAGCTTGCCTCGTTCGAGTGGGTCTTTTCTCCGCGCGGCCCCGATGGCCGACCCAAGCCGCTCTTCAATCGCACTACCGGAGAGATCGATCCAACCGTTGCTGCCTATTGGCGCAGTCACTACGATCTAGTCGAATACTTGAACGGCAACTGGAAGGCGCTCGGCCCCAACCTCAAAGGGAAGATCCATCTGATCGTTGGCACTGACGACACGTTTTATCTGGATGGAGCGGCGCACAGTCTTGAATCGACTCTAAAGCGTCTCGGCGGGGATCCGCATTTTACATTTCTTGCCGATCGCTCCCATTTCAATGTCTATTTTGAAAGAGATGACCGCTGGGCGCTCTTTGACCGAATTGCAGCCGAAATGTACGAGGTCGCCCGGCCAGCCCGGAAACACCTCTGATTTGAAACCGGACTGAGTCGTTCTTCGAGAGTGCGCACCGAGCCGGATGGAATGTTGGATTGGGACCATTCGGCGCGCTATCAGAAAGAAGCACTATCCGTAACCAAAAGTCGCCCAGTATCCGCCGATCCCAATTTGCAGGGCCCTCTCCGACACTTCACAGCCCGAATCGCGTTTTCATCGGTTACCTGCCCTGCTTGCCGGCTCCGGCGTTGTCGTCGGCATCTGATAGTTACTACTCTCTAACGAAAATGCGAATACTTTCCCTGAAATGAAGTCTTGCTGGTGTCGGCTAGGGTATACCCAACCTGGTCATCCGGCGCTTGACACTTCAAGCCCATTTCTCCGTCAGAGTAAACCCCTCCCATCATTCTTAGACACTCCCCTTACAACTTCTTAGAACTCATTTTGACACTATTGGAGGAAAGACAATGACCGGTCAGCGGATCGGATACCGACGTGTTTCTACTATTGACCAAAACACTGCTCGCCAGCTTGATGGCGTACCCATTGACAAAGTCTTCGAAGACAAGGCAAGCGGAAAGAATACCGAGCGTCCTCAACTGCAGGCTGCTCTCGATTTCTGCCGCGAGGGCGACACATTGGTCGTGCACTCCATGGACCGGC
>CAZQPY010000112.1:0-13468 GCA_964595345.1 uncultured Occallatibacter sp. | reverse complement strand
GCCCCGTTCATTTCGATGGCTTTATCGAGACGGCTGAAGTCCTGCCCTGACGCTTTTTGCCTTCCCGATGGAGTTTTTCCGCAGGCTGTGAGGCCCGGGGCCCTCCGTTCAGAACCAAACCTTTCGCCTGGAGCCCGCGCCCTTCGGGAACAGAAACTCGACGAAGATAAGAAAGGAAGCCCCGGACAGGATTGCTGTCCGGGGCTTTTGGAGGATGGATCGAGTTGGAGCGATTCGGGGGGCTCTAACCGGCCTTTTCGAGGAGGCAGAGGGAGAGATCGCGGCGTTCGACCATGTCGCGGGTGATCTCCAGATCGCGGACCTTCTTGTTGTTGGGCAGGTTGTACATGAGGTCGAGCATCAGCTCTTCCAGAATCATGCGCAAACCGCGCGCGCCGACCTTGCGGGCGAGAGCTTCGCGGGCCACGGCCTGAGTGGCTTCCGTGGTGAAGTGGAGGCGGACGTTCTCGAACTCGAGCAGCCGCTGATACTGCTTGAGGATGGCGTTCTTGGGCTTGGTGAGAATCTCAATGAGAGCCGGCTCATCCAGTTCGTCGAGGATGCCCATGACAGGAAGGCGACCGACAAACTCGGGGATCAAGCCGTACTTGATGAGATCCTGAGGCTCGGTCTTGCGCAGCAATTCGGTGTCGCGATGCGTGCGATTGGCTGCTTCGACTTCGGTATCCGTGGCCTTGAAGCCGAGAGCCTTCTTGCCAACGCGGCGGCCGACCACGCGCTCGAGACCGACAAATGCTCCTCCGCAGATGAAGAGGATGTTGGTGGTGTCGACGGCGGTGAACTCTTGATGTGGGTGCTTGCGCCCGCCCTGCGGCGGCACATTGGCCACGGTGCCTTCGAGAATCTTGAGCAGAGCCTGCTGGACGCCCTCGCCGCTGACATCGCGGGTGATGGAGGGATTCTCGTCCTTGCGGCCGATCTTGTCGATTTCGTCGATATAGATGATTCCCTGCTGGGCGCGGGTGACGTCGCCGTCGGCGGCCTGAAGCAGCTTGAGAATGATGTTCTCGACATCCTCGCCGACGTAGCCAGCCTCGGTGAGGGTGGTGGCGTCCACGATGGCGAAGGGCACGTCGAGCATCTTGGCCAGGGTGTGGGCGAGAAGGGTCTTGCCGGAGCCGGTGGGGCCGATGAGCAGGATGTTGCTCTTGGCCAGCTCGACTTCGTTATTGCGCATGCGGTTCATCTGGATGCGCTTGTAATGGTTGTAGACAGCCACGGCCAGCTTCTTCTTGGTCTGGTCCTGGCCGATGACGAAGTCGTCGAGGAAGGCCTTCACCTCTTGAGGCTTTGGGAGGTGGCCAGCGGCATTGGCGGGGCTGGCCGCGTCTCCGCGGTCATCCTCAAGGATCGAGTTGCAAACGGCTACGCACTCATCGCAGATGTAAGCGCGAGGGTAGTCGCTCGGCGACGAGATCAGCTTGGCCACAGCGTCCTGCGATTTATGGCAGAACGAGCAGCGCAGTGCTTCTTCGGGTCCCGTGCGCGTTTTCATAGTACTGCTCCCTTTTGAACAACTTTACCGATGCTAGCAGGGCTAGCGGTGTTCGCGGACCTGGCGCGTGCATGTCGCAGGTGCCTTTGGTGTAGCTCAACCAGCTCCGCGAACTACACTCGCCTCTCTTGAAAAAACTACGTGCGCGGCCGGTCGATGATCTCGTCGACGATGCCGTACTCCTTGGCTTGTTGCGCGGTCATGATGAAGTCGCGTTCCACATCCCGTTCGATGCGGTCCAGCGGCTGGCCGGTGTGCTTGGCCATCAAATTGTTTGTAATCTCGCGGATACGCAGGATTTCGCGGGCATGAATGTCGATGTCCGTGGCCTGTCCGCTGAGCCCGCCCATGGAGGGCTGGTGAATGAGGATGCGGGAGTTGGGCAGAGCAAAACGCTTGCCCGCCGTACCTGCCAAAAGCAGGAATGCGCCCATGCTGGCCGCCTGACCGATGCAGTAGGTGACGACATTGTTCTTGATGAACTGCATGGTGTCGTAAATGGCCAGGCCCGCGGTGATGGAGCCACCCGGGGAGTTGATGTAGAGCTGCACGTCCTTGTCCGGGTCTTCGCCGGAGAGGAAGAGCATCTGCGCCACGATCAGGTTGGCCACCTGGTCGTCGATCGGGGTGCCCAGAAAGATAATGTTGTCGCGTAGCAAACGGGAGTAGATGTCGTAGGCGCGCTCGCCCCGGCTCGTCTGCTCAACCACCATGGGAACCAATGCCATCGGGATTATTCTCGCTCTTCCGTTAGGGAACTTCTTTCCCCGTTAAAGGCTGCCGTGCGGCCGGGCGGGCCCGACTGCACAACGACATATTGCGTTCAGTTGCCCTAAGCGGGCAACCGTTCGTACATCACATGCGCGGTCTTCTCGCGCAGCAACTGTTCGCGGATTCTGATCAAGCCGCCATCCTGGGCCAAACGAGCGTGGAGGGTTTCCAACGGCTCGCGGGACTGTATGGCGGCAAGTTGCAATTCGCGGTCCATCTCCTCATCGGAGACGGTGATGTTTTCCTCATGAGCGATGCGGTCGAGCAGGATGGCCGTCTTAACCTCAGCGATGGCACCATCGCGCTGGGCAACGCGGAGACGGGAAAAATCCAGCTTGCGCATCTGATCCGGGGACATTCCCTGAGCGCCGAGGGCGCGCAGGCCACGCTCGAGACGCTCGTCAATCTGCTGCTGCACCATGGATTCCGGCACCGCAAAGGTGTATTTCTGGGTGAGGGCGGCAAAGAGACGGTCTTTGGTTTCGCCTTCGACGCTGCGGCGCTTGCGGTTGGCCAGGTGTTCGCGGACACGGGTTTCCAGCTCGGCCATGCTCTCGTAGCTGCCCAGTTCCTTGGCGAAGTCGTCGTCGAGGACGGGCAGGGTGCGGCTCTTGATGGCCTTGATCTCGACCTCGTAGGCGACGGTTTTGCCGGCCAGCTTGGGTTCCGTGTAATCGGCGGGGTATACGACCTCGGCTTTGAGCTCCTGGCCGGGCTTTGCGCCGCGCAAGATGGCGCTGAAGGCCTCGACGGTGTCTTTGCCGCCGATTTCGACGAGGGTGCTCTCTCCGTTGAAGGGGGCGGCATCGGCTTCGTCGGCGATGACACCGGTGTAGGAGATCTCGGCCCAGTCGCCGTCGACCAGGGCGCGGTCTTCCTCGACCGGCTCGACCGTGGCGCGCGACTCGCGGAGTTGAGCGATTTCGTGTGCGTACTCTTCCTCGGTGATTTCGACCGAAGGCTTTTCGACGGTGACGGCCTGGTAACCCTCGATGGAGAATTCGGGGATGTACTCGAAGACTGCCTTGACGTGCAGCGGCGCTCCCTCTTCAACGGTGAGTTCGAGGACCTGAGGCTGTCCGACCGGCTTGATGCCGAGTCCGAGGACAGCGTTGTTGAAGCGCTCGGGCAGCAGACCGTCGATTACATCCTTGCGGATCTCGTTGAAGAAGCGACGCTTGACGACCGAATCGGGCACCTTGCCGGCGCGGAATCCCGGGATCTTGGCGTGTTTCTTGAAGTTGCCGACCACGGTGCGATAGGCCTTGGCGACTTCTTCGGCGGGCACATCGAGGAGCAGTTCATGGGTGCAGTCGGGATTCAGGACCGGTCCGTGCTGGTGTCCATGATCGTGGCCTTCATGGTCATGATCGTGGTCTTCATGCGAGTGGGCTTCGAGCGAGTGGAGATGGCCTTCATGGCCATCAGCCTCGGCGGTCTCCGGGAGGGGAGTGATTTCGGGGGTGTCCGTAGAACTCAACGTTTTGCCTTCCAGGCGCATCGGCGCCGAACAAACTGCGGGCGGTACAGATCCTTGCGGTTGGCACAGGCCGTTCGGCAAAGGACTCCGTCCGTCCTGACGGGAAACTTCATAACCCGGAGGAGAGAATAGGCGCAACCTGTTCCCACTCAGCCGAGTATATGCCTCATCTCATGTTAAGAGGGTTTGCGGGAAGGGTCAAACTTGCAGGCCCACTTTGCGGGTTACCGGCCTTCGGTTGGACCCAACCTAGGTAATAGCCGTAGTCATCCTTGCGCCCCAACGCAGCTGCTGGGTAAGAGATGTGCAGCGGGGCGAATGGATTCCGGATGGAGGGCGCGAAACCCGGGCGACGCGGGGTCGGTCGAGACGCGGGTCACATTCGGCGGCGCTTCGGGCGGGCAGTTGACTCCGCTGCGCTCCGCCTTTGGCTTGACTCAGGACAGGAGTTCGACTCGGCTGCATTTGCTTGAACCAACCGCAGGTCCTTCGACTCCGCTGCGCTCCGCTCCCTATGAACAAAAAATAGGGTTATATAGAATCAGCAAGTTGGCCGCGGCTTCGCCGCGATAGCAAGTTGGCGAGTTGGCGGCCTTTGCGGGTTGCGCCCATTGTTCATTTCAGCCGTAACTCGACGCGGCGAGTCGGCTGCTCAGGATGACAGTTTTTTAGTTGAGGGGTTTTAGAGTCAGGACATTAGAGCTCGGAGGTCTCGGGGAGACGCACATAAGGAAGGAAGCGGGGGTGGGCCGCGCCACAGTCGGCGTAGTGCTCGCGAGCTTCGGCGAGACTGAGATCGCCATTCACGGTCAGGTGCACTTCAGCGGCGTCGGCGTCTTCCTGGCCATCGTCTTCCCACCAGCAGACCGGGCAGAGGGCCATCGCCGCGGGGACTTCCAAAGTTCGGTGTCCACAGCATGGACAACGGAATTGAGTCGCCCTTTCCTTTACCACCAAGGCATTTCTCCCTTGGGGTAGACGGAAGACGGGCGGGAGCGGGTTACATCGGCGGGGTGGATGTCCGCCGCATCACGCTGCGCGCAGCCGGCGGCGCTGACGCCAGCTCAGAAACGTTGACTGGATGGGGCGCGCGACCAGCAGGGCGGCCAGGATCAGGGTATTGGCCGTTGGGCTTAGAACGCCCGGCTTGACCTGCCACCAGTAATGAACGACGCCCAGCACGGCTGCGACGTACACCAGCTTGTGCAGGCGGCTCCAGCGCTTGCCGCCCATCTTGCGGATGGCCCAGTTGGTGGAGGTGGCGGCCAGCGGCAGCAGCAAAAGCCAGGCGAGGAAGCCGACGGAAATGAAGCGGCGCTTGAGAACGTCGGAAGCAATGGCGTCGATGTCGAAACCCGCGTAAAGGGCGATGTAGGTCATCAAGTGCAGAGAGGCGTAGAAGAACGCGAAGAGGCCCAGCGGGCGGCGGAATTTGATGAGCCAGTTCAGTCTTGGCGAGAGGCGGCGCAGCGGGGTGACGGCCAGCGAGATGGTGAGCAGATTGAGTGTGGTGGAACCGGTGCAGAAGGTGATGGCCGCGGTGGGGTCGGGGCCGAGGGTGTTGGTGATGGCGCGGAAGACCAGCAGGGCAAAAGGGACCAGGCAGGCTAACCAGGTGAGCGTTTTGAGGGCGATCAGGGTGGGTCGAGTCATGGGCCTTTCGGGGTAGCGGGGTTAGCGGCGCGCAGCGCCTGTTAGCAGTGCTGCGCACTGGTTAGCGGAGTTGGCGGAGTTAGCACTGCCACGAAAAGTCTAACGCCGCGAACTCCGCCAGCGCCGCCGATTTCGCCGGGTCTCAGAAATCCCGATGCAGATTCATGCCTTTATAAAGCGAGGCGACCTGGTCGCCGTAGCCATTGAACATCAGGGTCGTGCGCCGTTGCGCGTAGAAGGGCAGACCGATGCGGCGCTCGGTCTTTTGGCTCCAGCGGGGGTGGTCCACATCGGGATTCACATTGGAGTAGAAGCCGTATTCGCTGGGAGCCATATCGTTCCAGGTTGTCGATGGCTCGCGGTCCAAGAAGCGCACGGCGACAATCGATTTGGCCGACTTGAACCCGTACTTCCAGGGCACAACGATGCGGACCGGAGCGCCGTTCTGGTTGGGCAAGACTTCGCCATACAACCCGAAGGTGAGCAGAGTGAGCGGGTTCATGGCTTCGTCCATGCGCAGGCCTTCGGAGTAGGGCCAGGCGATATTGCTTTCCGATGTCCACTTTTCGACATGGCGGTCGTAGTAGGAGAGGAATTGCACATATTTGGCGGAGGAGAGCGGTTCGCACTGATCGATGAAGGCAGAGAACGAGTAGCCGACCCAAGGGATCACCATGCTCCAGGCCTCGACGCAGCGATGCCGATAGACGCGATCTTCGAGCGAGCGCAGTTTGAGAAGGGCTTCGATATCGAAAGTTTTTGGGGTCTTGACTCGGCCTTCCACGCGAATGGTCCAGGGGCGTGTGGGCAGAAGCCCGGCATTGCGCGCCGGATCTTCCTTGTTGACGCCGAACTCGTAGAAGTTGTTGTAGGTGGTGACGTCCAGGCGGCTGGTGAGCGCTTCGCCGGTGGTGGTGAGCGGGCTCTGCACGGTTTGCAACTGCGTTGAGGCGTAGGCGGTAGTGGAGGGCTGCAGCATCTGCGAGAGGCGTAACGCGCCCAGCGCGGCGGCTGCGACTGAAGCCGCGGTGGATGCAGTGTTGCGCAAAAAGCGACGCCGGCTCTGATATTGATCTTTTGGCGTGATGGCCGAAGAGGGAATATCCGGCGGTTTACCGATGAACATGGGGCTAACCTCGCGCAGCGAAAGGGTGTACGCACTCATTCGACGCGTTGTATGGAGGGATGGTTACAGGTTTTCTGTGTGGGGTGCGGGATGGTCAGTGTGGTGGCTGAGGGGGACCATTGAAAAAGAGGAAAAGCAATCGCAGGTCCTTCGACTCCCCTTCGCTACGCTCAGGGTCACTCAGGATGTCAAATCAAGCTTGTGCGCTTTGCTCCCTATGAACAAAAAATAGGGTTATATAGAATCAGCAAGTTGGCCGCGGCTTCGCCGCGATAGCAAGTTGGCGAGTTGGCGGCCTTTGCGGGTTGCGCCCATTGTTCATTTCAGCCGTAACTCGACGCGGCGAGTCGGCTGCTCAGGATGACAAATCAAGCTTGTGCGCTTTGCTCAGGATCACAGAGCTTTTTGGGCGAAAGGCCACTGGCGCAGGGCGCGGGCGCGGACGAGGTAGATCAGGGTTCCGGTGAGGGCAATTCCTGCGGCGACGGCGAGTCCGCCAAGCGCGTGGGCGCGGTTCACCAGGATGAAGACGAAACCAGCCATGGCGGCCAGCGGAGGCAGCGGATAAAGCGGCATCTTGAAGGGCCTTGCCAGATTGGGCCGCTGGATGCGGAGCAGGATGACGCCGGCCTGTTGCAGGAAGAACTGCAGCAGGATTCTTGTCACCACCAGCATGGTGATGACCTGCTGCAGGGTAAAGAAGCAGAAAAGACTGGCCACCAGGCCGAGCGCAATGAGAGACCGGTGCGGAATGGCGTGCTTCGGGTGCACCGCGGCGAGAAAGCGGAAGTAGTTGCCGTCGCGGGCGGCGGCATAGGGCACGCGGCTATAACCCAGCAGCAGCGAAAAGACCGAGGCGAAGGCAGTCCAGACGATGAGCGCGGCGATCAGGTATCCGGCCCACAGGCCGAAAGCGGAGTGGGCGATGTCGGCCACCAACTGCACGCGGAGCACGGCGCTTTGACCAGCGTGGGTGGCCGCGTCGCGCAGAGAGGGCAGCGCGGCGAGATTCATCAGAATATAGAAGGCGGAGACGAAGACCACCGAAAGCAGAATGGCGCGGGGAATGGTGCGCTCGGGGCGTCGGACCTCGCTGCCCAGAAAACAGATGTTGTAGTAGCCCCAGTAGTCGTAGGTGGTGATGAGCGTGGCCTGGGCCAGGCCGCCGAGTGCCAGCGCGACGGGCATGGCGGGCGAGGTGGGCATCTGCCAACCGCCCATGGCATGGGCGCGGGCAAAGCCGGAGACGATGACTCCGCAGAGGGCCGTGAGCACCCCAGCAAACAACACCCAGGCCAGGCGCGTGACCGAGCTCAGGTTGCGATAGAGCAGCGCGGTGACCAGCAGGCAGGCCCCGGCGGCGGCCAGATTCGAGTAGTGCAGCCCCGGCAGTGAAGCGAAAGTTGCCTCGTCCATCCTGGGCCAAAAGAAGCCCAGAAAGCTCGACAATCCGATGCAGCCCGAGGCGATGGAAAGCGGTGCGGTAAAACTGACCTGCCAGACATAGAGAAAGCTGAGCCAGTTGCCTGCCTTCTGCGGTCCGTAGATTTCGCGCAGAAAAGCATAGGAGCCGCCGGCCTTGGGGAAGGCAGCGCCGAGTTCGGCCCAGACGAGGCCGTCGGAGACGGCGATGGCCGCGCCCAATACCCAGGCCCATACGGAGAGCTGGTAGCCCGCAGCGGCGATGACCAGGGGCAAGGTGATGAAGGGGCCTACGCCGATCATCTCCAGCATGTTGAGAGCAACAGCGGAGCGCAGGCCGATGCGGCGTTCGAGATGGGGGGCGGTGCTGGCCGGATCAGGCGTGGACATTTCGGGCGGCTTTCATTCAATTGACATGGTTTATCTGGAAGGGATCGTCCACCGGTGCTCCCCGGATTGTACACTGACGGCAAGTATGTCTTTTCCCATGAGATTCAAAACAGCAGCGGTGAGCGTAGCCCTTGGCGGGCTCATTTGGGGCCTGTCCGGCCAGTTGACGGTGGCCGCACAGCAGGGCGCGGGTGTGCCTTCGCTCCCACCGCGCGAGGCGGCAGAGGTTGCGCTTCCGCTTCCGGAGGATCGCGGGCAGGCGGCGCTCGAGCAGAGCCTGCGGCGGCTGCAGACGACGGCCAGCGTGCTGATGATTGTGGCGCACCCGGACGATGAGGACGGGCCGCTGCTGACTTACCTGTCGCGCGGGATGGGCGCGCGGTGCGCGCTGTTGACGCTGACCCGCGGCGAAGGCGGGCAGAACGCCATGGGCGGCGAGAGCTATGACGCTCTGGGCCTGATGCGCACCAACGAACTGCTGCGCGCGGACGAGTTCTATGGGGCGAAGCAGCTTTGGGGCACGGAGGCGGACTTTGGCTTCTCAAAGACCCAGGAAGAGGCGTTCAGCCGCTGGGGACACGAGCGGGTTCTGTATGACGCGGTGCTGGCTGTGCGGCGCGAGCGGCCGCAGGTGATTGTGTCGACCTTTGTGGGCGGGGTGAGCGACGGGCACGGGCACCACCAGGTTTCCGGCGAGATTGCCCAGGAGGCTTTCAAACTGGCCGGCGATCCCAAGGTTTTTCCCGAGCAGCTAAAAGATGGAGTGCAACCGTGGCAAGCGCTGGCGGTGTATTCGATGGTTCCTTTCGCGCCGATTCAGGACGGCAAGATGTTCGACTATGCCACGGGCAAGTGGGCTCCGGCGCGCTTCCATAATTATGTAACTGATACGTGGAGCGAAGGCGCCTTGCAGGCGGACGCGACCATCCCGGTGGGCAACCGCGACCCGGTGCTGGGGCGCAGCTACGTGCAGATTGCGCGCGAGGGATGGGGCGAGCAGAAGTCGCAGTATGGCGGGGCCAATCCGGCGCTCTCTGGCCCGGCGGCGACGAGTTATCACCTGTGGGCAGTGGCGGCTGCTGCGCAAGGGCCAGAGGACCGCTCCTCCATCTCCGGAGGGCTGTTCGATAACCGGAAGGTACATATCGATACAGGGATCGCAGGGTTGGCCAAGCTGGCCGGCGCCGGCGCGCCAGAGTGGCTGACGGCTGGGCTGAACGGGATCGATGCCGGGTTGCGGAAGTTCAACGCGGATCGCTGCGGGCTGGCTGAGGTTTCGGAAGCGCACAAGCTCGCTCCGATTTACAGGCAGATGCTCGATCTGCGCACACAGGTGGCGGCTGGCAGTCTCAGCGCACAAGCCAAGGCCGGCCTGTTGCTGGAAATGGACGCCAAGATCGAAGAGTTTCAGGCTGCGCTGACCCAGTTGCTCGGGCTGGACATGGTGGCCTATCTGGCGCGCAGTGGGGGCGGTTCGGGCGGCTTTGCGGGTCGGGGCGCCTCCGCGGACGAGATGCCGCGCAGCGTTGTGCCGGGCGAGGCGTTCACTGTCCGCGTGCATCTGACGCACGCCGCCGATGAAGTGCGGCTGGCCCGTGTTTGGCTGGAGAGCGCGAGCGGCGATCCGTGGAAGACCGGAGCCGCAACCAACTTTTCGGACGCAACCAGGACCTTCGATCCCGCAGCCGCCGTCGTCGACCAGAGTTTTGCGGTGACCGCAGCCGCCAACGCCGAGCCGACGCAGCCCTATTTCAGCAGACCGTCGATCGAGCAGCCGTATTACGACCTCGCTCATCCCGAGTGGCGGGAGCGTTCGTTTGCGCCCTATCCGCTGGCGGCATGGGCGGAATTCAGCTTCGACGGCGTGCCGATCCAACTTGGACAAACAGTCCAGACGCTGGCGCGGGTCTCGGGGCGCGGAGGAATTTATGAGCCGCTGGTGGTGACACCGGCCGTTGGAGTGACGATGGAGCCGGAGGCTCGCGTGCTGCCCCCCAGCGGCGGGGCTGTCTCTGTCCGCGTGCGCGTGCACGCCGAGGCCGCTGCGGAGGGCACGGTAGAGCTGAAGCTGCCTGCGGGATGGGAGGCGACTCCTGCTTCGGCAAGCTTCCGGCTGAAGAAGGGCGGCGATTCCGAGCCGATCGTGTTTTCGGTGACCACGGACGGGGCTGCGACAGGCTTATTCAAGATTCAAGCCGTGGCGCGGGCGGGCGGGCGCGACTACCTGACCGGTTGGCGGAGCATCGGTTACCCGGGGATGCGTCCTTATAACCTTTACAAGGCCGCCGAACTGAAGACGCGCAAGATGGATGTGAAGCTGGCTCCAGGTCTGCGGATTGGCTACGTGATGGGGACGGGCGACCCGGTTCCCGAAGCGATTGAGGAGCTTGGGGCGGGTGCTCCGCACCTTCTTACTCCCGAAGAGGTTTCGACAGGCGATTTAACCGCCTGGAACGTGATTGTGGTGGGGATTCGCGCTTACTCGAATCGGCCGGAACTGGCTGCCGCGGAGGCGCGATTGGAGGCATTTGTGCGGCAGGGCGGAACGCTGATTGTGCAGTATCAAAGCGCGAATTTCCCTGCGCCACTGCCGGTCAGTATGGGCCGCACGCCGGAACGCGTGGTGGACGAGGAAGCGCCGGTGCGAATTCTGGATGCGGGGAATCCCCTGCTGAAGTGGCCGAATGCGATTACGCCGGCGGATTTCGGCGGCTGGGTGGAAGAGCGCGGGCACGGGTTTCTGGATTCATGGGATTCCGGCTATACGGCGCTGACCGAAACGGCCGACGCCGGGCAGGATCCGCAAAAAGGCGGACTGCTGGAGGCGCATCTGGGCAAGGGGACGTATGTTTATGTGGCGTTTGCGCTGCACAGGCAGCTTCCGGAGCTGGTTCCGGGGGCGTACCGGCTGCTGGCCAATCTGCTGAGCGCGGGGAAGGAACCGGGCGGCGGGGACTAGGGACTGAGGGACTAGGGGACTGAGGGACTCGGGAACAGAAGGATCCCAGGCTATAACAATTCCCGAAACTGCTCCAAGCTCAATCCCGCATCGCGGACGATGCCGCCCATGGTGAATGCATTGATGGGATTGTGACGCGGAATGGTGAGGATTCGTGTTCCGTCCGTCATGACTATATGCGCGCCTTGACGGAGAACGCGGTAGCCCGCTTTTTCCAGAGCAGCAACGGCTCGAAGGTGGTTGATCCCTGGAAGCTTGGACACGAGTTACCTCAGCACCTGGATTTATCCTCTGCTGATTTAACACAGGTGTCAAGGCAAAAACACGTCTAAGTTATTGCATTAATAGGTCGTTATAGATCGTTATTCATTATTATAGGTTGTTATAGGTTGTTATAGGTTGGAATAGATTGTTAAAGACTGGGATAGATTGGGATACAAGAATTCAGGAGTTTCTTTGCAAAATGATTAATCAGGACTTCTCATGCGGGGTCAACTTACCAGACGTTGAACCCGCAGTCTATGCGAGCGCGACTTCCACGACACGGCTATCGTTCCCACGCGTCAACTCTTCAGCCGCCTCGACATACTCACGAATGGCAACCTGAATGTTGGCGAGAGCCTCTTCCTCGGTTGCTCCCTGCGACCAGCAGCCCGGCAAGCCGGGGCAAGAGACGCTATAGCCTTCCTCGGAGGGTCGCAGAACGACACGATACTTTGCCATGGAATCAATCGTACTCCCGCGCAATCACTGCGACAACGTGTCAACGCGGAGGTGGCTGTAGGCGACGGGGGGGATGTCGGTGAGCGGGAGGGCGGGGCCCTCCCAGAGCAGGCGCGGGCCGCCCTGGCTGACCGAGTGCAGTCCTTCGAGATGGAAGGCGTGCTTGCCGGCGCGCAGACCGAGGGAGTACTGGGCGTAACGGACGGCGTTGCCGGGCGATCCGCAGACCTGGGCGAAGGGCGGGCCGGTCTTTGCGACTTCGACGCCGTCGATGACCAGGCGCGCGCCGTCGCGGGCCATCAGGTGGAAGGTGTAGCCGCCGTCGGCGGGAATGTCAAGGAAGCCGTCCCACGCGGTTGCGTAGCGCGTGAAGCCGTGCGAATCGGCCTGAATGCCGGGCGAGACGCCGCTGAAGACCGATTTCTGGTCGGCGAGGCCGGGCAGTTCGGTCCAGACACCGGGATAGATCTGCCAGGCGAGTCCGGGAACGATCTGACCTGCTACGGAAGGCGCGTTGTGCCAGCGGCCAACAACCACCACGCCCTGCGCCGCCCAGTCCTGGTGGCCCGCTTTATCCGAGACGTGAAGGAGAACGCGGAAGCGGCCAGAGCCGTCCAGTAGGGTTCCTTCTGCGTCGGGAAAGCGATGGACGACCTTGCCCCCGGTGGCCTGGGTTCCGTCGCCGAAGAGCCAGGTAAAGGTGGCTCCCTTGGCGGGCCGAGCGGTGAAGGTGGCCTTCTGTTTCGGGGCGATAACGGGCGGATCGACGATGAACGAGGCCACCGGTCCCTTGTGCTCGACAAAGTGCGGAGACTCCGCGCCGGCGGTGGTCACCAGGTTGAGGTCGGCATCGTTGACGGCGACCGTCTGATCGACCTTGATGTTCTCGAAGGTGACGCCGCGGACCTGTCCGCTGATGTTGGAGGAAGCGAGCGGCGGCTGGTCGAGGGCCCAGATATTGCGGAAAGCGAAATCGTGCAGGGATGGCTGGTCCTTGTCGATCTGCACGAGCGAATACCAGTTGTCGAGGAAGAGGTTTTCAAAGGTAAAGCCGGCGTGCTCACCCTGCGCTCCCTGCGCACCCCAGAAGCCGAGCAGGCCGAAGGTTTGGCCGCATGCGCCGATGCCGGCATGGAGGATGTCGGAGTTGCGCAAGGTGAAGTTGCGCGAGTTGTAGGTCTTGCGGGGCCAGCCGGCGCGCACGATGTTGGAGATGCTGGTGGAGAGCTGACTGTCTTCGACCAGGATGTCCTGCACGTCCTTGCCGGGACGGAGCAGTTCCTCGTCCTTGTAGCCATCCCAGTTGCCCTGCATCGCAAAGACATCGTCCGAGGCGCGCAGGAAGGAGTTGCGCACCACGGTGTCGCCACCGCCGAGCCAGTCCATGCCGTCCTGGTTGGCGTTGCCGGGATTGCCGCCGATGACGCG
>CAZQPY010000111.1:0-13617 GCA_964595345.1 uncultured Occallatibacter sp. | reverse complement strand
ACCGACTTGCCCGGCCACACCATGCCCACGTACGTTGAGCCGTCGGGATTCTTGACGAAGTGATCCCCCGCCACCCCCTCGTCGTAGGGCTTGTACCCGGCGTTGGGCAGATCCGCGACGTGCAGATCGGTGATGACGACCGTGTGCAGATGCTGCGCCTTGAGATCCTGGATCATCTGATCGAAGTGCGGAAACCGTTCCGAATCAACGGTAAACGGACGATTCTTGATCTGATAGTCGATGTCCAGCCAGATCACATCGGCGGGAATGCGCTCGGAGCGCAAGCGGCTGGCGATGCGCCGGACTTCTGATTCCGGGTAGTAACTATAACGGGATTGCTGATAGCCCAGCGCCCAGAGCGGGGGCAACGGCGTGGTTCCCACCAGCCACGCCCACGCCTTGACCACCGCCTTCGGCTCGGGGCCATAGAGGATGTAGTAATCCAGCGGGCCGCCTTCGGAACCGAAGGAATAGCCGTCGCGATATTCCTTGTTGAAGTCGAAGCTGGTTCGCCAGGTGTTGTCGAGGTAGAAGCCGGCCGAGATGCCCTTGCGAAAGGTGATGAAGAAGGGAATCGACTTGTAGATCGGATCGGTAGACTCCTGCCAGCCGAAGGCGTCGGTGTTCCAGTTGCTGAAGGCCTCGTTGCGGCGGTCCAACGGCCCGGGTTTGTCGCCCAGGCCGAAGTAGTGCTCGTCCACGGGCGATTTGCGGTAAACACGGAAGGAGGAGCCGTGAAACTCCACCGGCCGGCCGGGCAGATCCTGCGCGACGATGTGCCCGTCCAGGTCCGCGACGGTCAGCGCCAGGGGGTCGCGGTGGATGGTTACGCGCAGCTTGGAGGTCATGAAACCTACCGAACTGTTCGAGAATTCAGGAGTTACCTTGAAGACCGATGTGCGGGCCGCGGGCAGGACCGCCCAGGAGGCGTCTTCCGGCAGTTGTCCGCTTGCTCCGATGCGTACGCGCAGCACATCCTCGCGAAGAGCGGTGATTTGCAGGACAGCATTGCCGGAGCGGATCTCTATTCCGTTGGGGGTTGGCCGGGAAGCGGTGACCCGGTCCAGGCGTGCGAAACCCGACTTCTGTTGGGCTTCGGCGGTCTGGTTCGCTTGTGACGTTGCGGCGAGAAACAGGAAACCAAATACAACAAAAACAATGCGTGCGGTCCTTTGCACTCAGCACCTCATGGGAGCCATCTTTTGAACAGTCCTAAAAGAATAATTCGGATGGTGCATGAAGGGAAACTTCTTCCTCCGCAAACGTTACTTACCGTGAGAATATACATCGTACTGGGTTGAAGATGAGCTGATTTCAGACGATATACAGACCCAAGAGGTGTGTTTGCAGACGAGACCGACGAAGAAGGGCCAGAGGGATGAGATCTTCGCGGACGGGCGTCCGTTTGTGGGCCAGGAAGCTTTGCTCACTGTTGACGCGGACCTGTGCGTTCTGGATGCGAACGCAGCCACCTGGGTTTGGGGCGAACCGCGGGAGAATCTGCGCGGGCAGAAGTTTTGCGATCTGTTTGCCAGTCCCGAAGCGGCTCTCACCCTTTATTCGCGCGCCCTGGAACTGGGTTTGGCGCAAGGACATTTTCTCGAAGCGCGATCGCAAGATAGCTCGATCATCCAGTTGCTTTGCCGGGCGGAGCGCCT
The DNA here is from genome assembly GCA_964595345.1 of uncultured Occallatibacter sp. GTDB lineage: Bacteria > Acidobacteriota > Terriglobia > Terriglobales > Acidobacteriaceae > Telmatobacter. The sequence continues at coordinate 11,959 of CAZQPY010000111.1, read as the reverse complement.
GAAGGGCAGAGCGAAGCTGGTGCGGGTGGTTGCGCGCCGGGTTTCCCGCACGGTGGGTCCAGAGGGCGCTCTCGGGGATGCCTCGCCGATGTTCCGCGACGCATTCGAATGCGCCAACATTGCCATGGCCCTCGTCGATCCTGCCGGCAATCTTCTGAAGGCCAACCAAAAGACCGCGGAGACCTTTGGCTTCAGCGCCCAGGAACTGGAATCGATGCATCTTTCGGATCTGATCTACGCGGGCAATCATCATTTTTCTGAAGATCCTGCTTCCGGCCATCTCGAGGTGGCCCTGGACAGGGGCTCCAGCGAGCGGCAGTTCCTCCACCGCAATGGGATGATTTTGTTCATCGACTTCTCTTTTGCAATGGTGCGGGATGAAGCCGGAAATCCGCGCTATGTGGTGGCCAGTTTCCGCGATGTCACAGGGCGTCGGCGGTTGGAGATTCTGCTCAAGGAACAGGCTTCGGTGGACCCGCTCACCCGGACGATGAACCGCACCTGGCTGGAAGAGCGGGGCAAGGTTGAACTGTTGCGAGCAGAGCGCTACCAGCACAAGTTCTCAGTGGCCATGGTCGATCTGGACCGATTCAAGGTGGTGAACGACACCTATGGCCATGCGGCGGGGGATCAGGTGCTTAGAGGGTTCGTCGAGGTCGGCCATAGTTGCCTTCGACTGACCGACGAAATGGGTCGCTGGGGCGGTGAGGAATTCGTGATTCTGCTGCCCGACACCGGACCAGGCGGCGCGGCCAGAGTCGCTGAGCGCATGCGGGCCGCCCTCGAGGAGTTCATTTTCTCGGATGGCATTCGTATGACGGCAAGCATCGGGATTGCCGCGTGTCGCAAAGGCGAGTCCTTTGCCGGTCTGATTAGCCGCGCCGACGCCGCCATGTACCGCGCCAAGAACGAAGGGCGGAACCGGGTGACGATCGACGAGCGAGACCTGGCCGAGGCACCTGCCTTCAAGCCCACGGTCCAGCCGCTGATTCAGCTGCAATGGAAGAAGGCCTATGCGAGCGGCCAATCCGTGATCGACGGCGAACACCGAGAGATGATGCAGGCTGCCAACCGCTTGCTGGTTGCCGGCTCAAGAGACGAAAGCGCGGCGGAGATCTCATCTCTGATCGGCGAGTTGGTGGAGCATGCCAGAACCCACTTCCGGCACGAGGAAGAGCTGCTGACGGTCGCCCATTATCCCCGCTACGAGGAGCACCGGGCGATTCACCGCAAGCTGCTGGCGAAGGTCGAAGGAATGCAGGTCCGACTGGACCTGGGTGAGTCGACGGTGGGCGATGTGCTGGGCTTTGTGATTCATGACCTGGTGGCCCGCCACCTTCTGCGCGAGGATCGCGAGTTCTTTCCCTGGGTCAAGGGATTCACGCTTCCCGCAGGGAAGGCCGAGTAGGGCGCGCTGGGCCTGCCGGGTGTAAAAAGCGGGTTAAATAACCGAGAGTTTCAGATGGTATACTCACAACGTCGAGCGCGTGTCCGCGCCTGCATTTTTGATTACCTTTGAGGTTCCCATGTCCGGCCATTCCAAATGGGCCACAATCAAGCACAAGAAGGGCGCGCTGGATGCCAAGCGCGGCAAAATATTCACCCGCCTGCTGAAGGAAATTGCAGTGGCCGCCAAGGGCGGCGGCAATCCCGACACCAATGCCCGGCTGCGCACCGCTGTTCTGGCGGCCAAATCCGAGAATATGCCGCAGGACAACATCAAGCGCGCGATCCTGCGCGGCACAGGCGAACTGGAAGGCGTCAACTACGAGGAGATCACCTTCGAGGGCTACGGCCCCGGCGGCGTCGCCGTAATTGTGGATGTGATGACCGACAATCGCAACCGCGCGGTCAGCGAAATCCGCCACGCGTTTTCCAAGAACGGCGGCAACCTCGGCGAGTCCGGCTCGGTGCGCTTCATGTTCGCGAAAAAGGGGCTCATCGCCGTTGAAAAAGATGCGGCCGGCGAAGACCAGCTGATGGACATCGTGCTGGAGCACGGCGGCGAAGACCTGAACGACGAAGGCGACACCTGGGAAATTGTGACCGATCCGTCGGCCTACGAAGCGGTTTCCGAGGCCGTCAAAGCGGCGGGCATCCCCACTGTCATGAGCGAAGTGACCATGGTGGCCAACATCTACACCAAGCTCGAAGGCGCACAGGCCAACCAGATGATCCGTCTCATCGATACCCTGGAAGATCTGGACGACACGCAGAACGTCTATTCGAACTTCGATATGGACGCCGATCAATTGGAACAGGCAGCCGGCTAACGAGTAGCGTGGCAGGCATCGGAAAGGCCGCCCGGCTGTGGCGGCCTTTTCTGCGCGATACGGCGCTGGACTGCCTCACAGCCGATGACTTGCATCCCACGCAGCAGGAACCTGAAAGAACGCAGATTCCCCAGAAGAGAGAATCCCTTTGACTCGAACCGCGAAGTGTTTTCTGTTTGCTCTGATGGCCGGGATTTTGACCGGCGCCGCAATCGGACCTGAAATTGCCAACGCACAGTCAGGCGCGTCTCCGTCGACAGTTTCGGGCGCAGTCGCCAATGCCGATGCGGCCAATTTCGTAGCCCAGGCGCGGCAGACCAAAAGCTGGCAGTACGGACCTTTCATGAACTACGGCATCGGCCTCGGCGACCGTTCCAGCTTCAAGTTTCTCTGGGCCGGCTTCGAAGCGGGCAAGGTGCTTACCCCGGTGCTGCACGCCGGGTTGGTGACCGGCCAGTTGGAGCTTGCGGGTAACATCATGCCATTGTGGCAGGCCTATACCCCGGCCCCGCACTTGGCCACCTTCAGCTGCTGCGATCCCAAACAGACTTGGGTGGGCGAAGAAGGCGGAGGCACCTATCGCGGCGTCAGTCTTACCCCGGTGATTTTCCGGTGGAACTTCCTGACCAATTCGCGCCGGGTTCAGCCGTGGTTTCAGGCGGCGGGCGGCCTGATTTACACCACCCACAAGTTTCCGCCAGCGCAGCTGACGCTTCCCGGACAGGACGGCGGAACCTGCGTATGGAATTTCTCGCCCCAGGGCGGTGGCGGCGTACACATTTTCACTCGGTCCAAGCGGTCGATCGATATCGGTGTCAACGGCGTGCACATTTCGTCGGCTTCGCTGGGGGACCGAAATCCAGGCGTCAATGCCAGCCTTCAGATTCAGGTGGGGTACAGTTTCTGGAAATAGGTTTTGGGACAGCGTGCAGGAATGTTTTGAAAGGGCACGACTTTAGTCTAGACAGGCATAAGGAGGCGTGGGCTTTCGCACTGAGGGAATGTGTCTCTGCGACGTTCTCTCCTTCGGCGGCTCAAGCCGCGGCCCTATCTCGGATTTTTGCGGCAAGGTTGAAGCTGCGCACTTTCAAAGCCGGAGAGATAGCCGGACGAAAGATATCATGAGCGAACCCGTAGTTGAATGCGTTCCCAATTTCTCCGAAGGCGTCAATGCCCGGAACGTCGAGGCCATCGTGGCCGCGATGCGGGTCGAGGGAGTGCATCTGTTGGACTGGTCGATGGACGCCGACCACAACCGTTCGGTGGTGACCATCGCCGGCGCGCCCGGTCCGGTGGTGGAGTCGGCGGTTCGGGGCGCAGGCAAGGCCGCCGAACTGATCGATCTGACCCGCCAGGAGGGTGTGCATCCGCGTATCGGGGCAGCCGACGTGATTCCTTTCGTGCCGATCTCGGGCATTAAGCTGGAACAATGCGCGCTGCTGGCCCGCCAGGCGGGGTTGGAAATCTGGAGGCGCTTTGGGGTTCCAGTGTTTTTTTATGAGGCGGCCGCGGCACGGCCGGACCGGGCTAATCTGGAAGAAGTACGCCGCGGCCAGTTCGAAGGACTGCGCGATGCTGTGGCCAGGGAAGCTTCGCGGCGACCCGATCTGGGCGGCCCGGGCCTGCATCCGACCGCCGGGGCCTGCGCGGTGGGAGCGCGCAAGTTCCTGGTGGCCTACAACATCTACCTGGAAACCAGCGAAGTGTCGGTGGCTCGCGCAATCGCCCGCGAAATTCGTGCAGCCTCTGGAGGGTTGAAGGGCGTCAAAGCATTGGGAGTGATGGCCCATGGGCGAGCGCAGCTCACCATGAATATCACCGATTTTACGATCACTCCGATCTCCCAGGTCTTCCGCGCTGTCTCCGGCTTGGCGGAGAAACACAAGACGGCGACGGCGGAAGGAGAAGTGATCGGCCTGATTCCTGAAGCAGCCTGTGAGCGGGAAAGCGAGTGGATGCGTCAATTGAATGGGTTCGATCCGCAGACGAAGATTCTTGAGCATCGGCTTGCCGCTCCGCTCTCATGGCCGGAAGGCATTTGAATCGGGTTTTGGGTGCCAGTCGGACGGAGAGAAGGAACTCCGCCGGGCGGATTCGGCATCTCAACCGAACGCGCAACGAAAAGCAGAAGTTGACCGGAAATATCGGAGGATGATCTTGTTGAACGGTTTTGTAAAGGGAACGATTTCCGCCATTCTGTTGGCGGCGGCGACGTGGGCATCAGCGGCGCAGTTGTCGAGCGACGCGCGCACGGCAATTCCGCGGGAAGTGCAGCAATTGGTGGTGATCGACTACCGCGCCATGCAGAATTCAGCTGCGGCGATGGACCTGCGCGATCGGGTCATGCCACCCGACCTGAAGCAATTCGACGACGCGCTGCGCAAGTCGGGCCTGAATGAGAACCACGATGTGGATCAGCTGGCCTTTGCGCTCTTCCGCCCCGGAGGAAACGGCAAGGACGCGAGCGAATCGCTGGTGACGGTCGGAATCGCCCAGGGCCAGTTCTCACTCGCGGATATCCTGGCCAACTTCCGCAAACAGAAGGTGCGGCCGACGCTGGTGCGCACCAACAAACTCTATCCGTTGGCCAAGACCGGCATGGTGGCCTGCTTTGTGGATACTTCCACCATGGTCTTCGGTTCGGTCGACGCGGTCACCAAGGCGCTGGATGCGCGCGATGGCATCTCTTCCAGCCTGTTGACTAATGGCCCCATGATGGACGCGATGAAGAGCGTGGATTCCGACGCCCTGTGGAGCATCCTCGACGAGAAGGGGACGCAGACCATGATGAAGCAGGTGCTCGGAGAGGCCGGCTCCGTGACCGACTACGATACCGTCAAGAAGCGCTTGCAGGGCTCCTGGTACGCGATGGACTTTCAGCATGGCGTCAAGTTCGACCTGACTCTCTCCACCGGCGATTCCTTCGCCGCCGCCACGCTCTCGTCGCTTCTGAACGCCGCCCTGGTGGTGCGCAAGATGAGCGGCTCCGACGCGGAAAAGCAGGCACTGACTGCCACCAACATCAGCTCCAGCTCCGGCCGTCTCTCGGTGCACTTCGCCACGTCAGACGATCAGTTCAACTCTCTTCTGCAGTCCCCGCTCTTCCAGAGCATGGTGAAATAGCATCGCGGCTGTGGCAACGGTGCGCGAAGAATGGGCGCGGCTTGAATGCCGCGCCCATTCTTTTTGGGGGAGTCTCCGTCTCGCTCCGGTTAGATGGAGACCTTGCCGCTCGCGGCAGGCGGATTGCCCTGCTCCCCTGAGAGCAGGGCGTTTCCGTTGCAGACCTGGTTGCGTCCGTTTCGTTTGGCCGTATAGAGCGCCTGATCGGCCAACTCAATCAGGTTGACGGAGTGCTGCCCGAAGCCGGCAACCATGGACCCGCAGCCGACGGACAGCGTCAGCACACCGGCTGGAGTGGTGACATGGCGAAGGCGGCGGTTGAAGAGCCCCTGGCAGACTTCCCGGGCCACCCGCATGGCGCCCTCGTTGTCGGTATTGGGAAGGATGACAGCGAATTCCTCGCCGCCGAATCGCGCCACAAGGTCCCCGGGCCGATTGACCACATCCTGTGCCGCCTCGGCAATCTGCTTGAGCGCACTGTCGCCGCGGGTATGGCCATAGGTGTCGTTGTAAGACTTGAAATAGTCCGCATCGATCATCAGCAGTGAGAGCGGAGTGTGGTCGCGCATGCTGCGACGCCATTCGTTGGTCAGCACATGGTCAAAGCGACGCCGGTTGGCCAGCCTGGTCAGGGCGTCCGTCTCGGCGAGCGCCTCCACCGCATGGTAGGCGTCCTGAAGCTGCTGCTCGGCGTGTTTCCGCTCACCGATGTCTCGCACGATATTCAGGATTCCGGCCGGTTTGCCGGTCTTCGGGTCGTTGACCGTTCGCAGCATGCACTCAGCCCATACGTAATCGCCATTCGTCTTTCTCAGGCGCAGTTCCAGACGGGCCCCTTCGCAGCCACTCCTCAGCCCCTGCAGCGTGATTGCGGCTTTCTGTTTGTCGTCGGGGTGCACCAGGTCGAATGAGCCCTGATGCAGCACGTCTTCCGCCTTCCACCCGCCCATCGTCTCGGTGGCTGCGGAAACAAACCTGCGGCGTCCGTCAAAGCTGGAAAGAATGATCACGTCGCGGGAATTCTCGCTCACCAGCTTGTGCAGTGCGGCAATTTCCTCAAGCTTCCGCTCGGTCGCCTTCTGGCGCTCGATCGCCACGGAGACGCTGTAAAGGATGAACATGCCGGTGGCCACGAACAGTTGAAGAAGGATGCTCGGGTCGCTGGAGCCAAGCAAAGCCTGCGCCGCGAACGGTCCCCACCCGCGCAATGTCAGTCCCCCCGAGGTGACCGCGACAAACAGGAGCGCCATGGTGGACCACGCCAGCCCGAAGCGCAGCAGCGTCAGGACCAGGAACGGATAGACCAGAAAGAGCAACGGCAGGGTCGGCTGCGAGAAGGCAGCCACGGTGACCGCTGCCAGCGCCGCCAGGTAAATCCAGTTCGTCGACCAGTCCACCGATTCGCGAAACCGCGAGCGGAAGATGGCCACCAGCGCGGGAGTGGTAACGGCAGTCCCGAGGCCGTCGGCAACCGTCCAGGTAGCAAACGCCAACCGGCCCGTATTCTGGTGAGTCAGGATCTGGAAGAGGGCAAATACCGACCCCACGGCAATCGGAGACGCCAGCACGGCAAGACCCAGGAATTGCACAAGGTAGCCGATCTCGGTGAAGCGGGGCAGGATGGCCGAACGGGGGCGCAGCAACATCGCGGCCAGCAGCACCTCGCAGATATTCAGGCCATTGGAGATCAGCAGGTCCCAATGAAAACGTCCGTCCAGCAATGCGCTGCCGGTCAGCATGGCCGCGAGCCCGACGCACAGATACGCGCCCCAGCGCCAGCGCGGGGCCAGCAGCAGGTAGGCCAGCAGCGCGCCGTTGGCCACCCAGAACAGATATCCTTCGTTACCGGTCGGGCCATGGACGAAGAGGCCCATCAGCAGCGTTGCCAGGGTGATGACGACAAAGCTCTCCGCAAGGCGAAGGGCCAGCTTGTACCAGCCCTTTCCCCGAAAAGCAGCGTGGATCTTCATCGGCCCCGGAATGCGGCTCAACTTCGTGCTCCTGCATTATTTATCGGTCGAATCCCGGCCGGTAAGTTCGTCCATGCCCGCTTTCAGCTCATTTTGCGGGAATGGAAGCCACCTGGTAACTGGCAAACCAATTCATGGCTGGTTCTTGGCCAGCTCGCCTGCCGACTCTGTGAGTGCCGTCAGCTTTTTCTCGGCCCGGTCCAGGCGTTTGATCAATTCCGGCAATCGTTGGAAAACGGTTACCGCCCGCAGCCAGGTGCGGTTGTCGAATGCCGGAGACCCGGAGATCATCTTCCCCGCCGGCACATCGTGTGAGACGCCCGATTGCGCGGTCAGGATGACACCGTCTCCGAGGGTGCAATGCCCCGCCACTCCGGCCTGTCCGGCGAGAATCGCGTTGTTTCCCACGTCCGACGAGCCTGCCAGGCCGACCTGCGCGCAGAGCAGGGTGTTTTCTCCCACGTGCGACGCATGGCCAACTTGCACCAAGTTGTCAATTTTAGTCCCCGCGCCGATCCTTGTCTCCCCCACGGTGGCGCGATCGACGCAAGCGTTGGCCTGTACATCCACCCTGTCGCCCAGGCGAACCGGGCCTGATTGGGGAATCTTCTCCCATTGCCCAACTTCGTTCTTGGCGAACCCAAAGCCGTCCGCGCCGATGATGACGCCGTTCTCCAGCGTGACATGGTCGCCCAGGATGCAGAACTCGCGCACCACCGCGTGGGCATGTGCAAACAGATGGCTGCCGGCTTCCACGCCGGGATAAAGAACCACATGAGGCAGCAGAACCGCATGGGGACCCAGCTTTACGTTCGCGCCCACCACCGCATATGCGCCGATATGCGCGCCTTCGCCGATTTGCGCCGTGGGATCGATCACTGCCGTGGGATGAATGCCCGGGGGATACACGGGGGCCCGATAGAAACAGGCCAGAGCCCTGGAAAACGCCAGGTAGGGATTCTTCAGGCGAAGCGTAGCCGCTGCGATTTCCGGAAAATCCGGGTCCACCAGCACCGCCGCGGCCTGGGTGGTGCGCGCCAGCCCGGTATAGCGCGGGTTGGAAACGAAGGTCACATCGTGGGGCCCGGCCTCTTCCAGCCCTTTGACTCCAGTTACTTCCAACTCCGCGTCTCCGCGGAGCTCCGCGCCCAGCCGCGTTGCCAACTCGCCTAGCTTCATCGTTGGAATTGTACCGGATGCGTATGGATCCCGCTGTGCGCAGGCGAAGTCCAAGGCCGGCGCTCGCTCCAATCGCGGTGCTCATGCGATTTCCGCGTCGCTGGAAAACAGCTCTGGCTGGTCGACCGGGCCGGTGCTCCGCTTGGGACGCGCGGCGCCGATCAGCCCCACCACGTCCAGCGTTTGAATGGCCTGCCGGGGCACAAAAATGCGCTGCGTATTCGAACGCGTGTCCGGAGGAGTCAAGAAAAGACCCGGTCCGTCGATCAGCGAACGATCGTTGGCGGCCAGCCCTTCCAGTTCCTCGCCGTCGGTCAGAGTCATCCGCAGCCACAGTCCGGCCGTGCGTGGGCGGACCGAGAATCGCTTGTGCAGCAAACGCTCCGGGTTGGTCTGGTCGCCTGCCGCGGAAGGGAAGTCGCGTACATAGCAGACCCATTTCACCTGGTCCCAGCCCAGGGTGACGATCTTGCCCGCAGGATCCAGGATTTCCAACTCGGAGGCATCCGACGCAAAGCTGGTGACGGCGTATCCGGCGCACCATGGGCGCGAAAAACTGTCGTGCGCAAACTTGCGTACGATCACCGCTTTACGATTCAAGGCCATCGTTCTGGATTGTCGCACGTGCGATGCGGGTTCCGGGAAGGGAAAAGCGGTGCGCGGCGTATCGCACTCTAATCGAGTGCTCTAGCCATTCCCACGCGTTTGTGTTAATGTACTGCTTTGCTGCCTTGCCCGAAGTGTGTCATAAATGCAACATCATGAGGTACTTGGCAGATACCACCAGCGCGGAAGCAGGAAACGGAATGCCCGACTTTATTTATCTTCTGGAACATCGGCTCTCGACAGACCAGCAAAACGCATTGCGTCAGATGCGCGAAGCTGCCCGCGAAGCAGGCATGATTCTCTTTTTGACAGGCGACGCGGTTCGCGACCTGACCAGTGGCCATGCCGTCCGTGGTCTTGAAATTGCAGTGCACGGCAACGCTCTCAAGCTCAAGAAATCCATTGAGACATTGGGCGGCGTGGTATGGGGCGAAGATAATACCTCCCGCTCACTCTATCTCTGTTTCCCGGGTACGGTGCGCGTGGATGTGATCAGTACGCATCGCTCCGAGTACCCCAAGCCGGGCCAGCCGGTTTTTCATGCGGCTTCCATTCAGGACGACCTGCGCCGTCGCGACTTCACCGTCAACGCCATGGCCATCTCGCTCAACGAAGGCTCCTTTGGACTGCTGATGGATCCCCTCAACGGCGCGGCGGATATCGAATCCCAGTCGCTGCGCCTGGTCTCCAATTACGGATTTCTCGATGAGCCATCTCTGCTGATCCGGGCCACGCGCTACATGGCGCGCCTGGGTTGGGAGATGGATCCCAAGACCAAGACTCGGTACGAGAACGCCAAGAGCGAAGAGGTGATCGAACATCTCTCCGAGCAGGCCCGCAGTCAGGAACTGGAGCAGATCGGCCACGAAGACGATGGCCTGAAGGTGCTGCGCGCCCTGGAAGAAGAGGGATGGATGAAGGTCCTCTTTCCGGCCTGGACTTCTGCCAAGGCGGACGAGGAAAAGCTCAAGCTGCTGCACGAGCAGGCTGTGGAACTGCTACTGCAGGGCGTGCACTCCGACATGTCGGCTGCCCAGATGCAGTTGCTCACCGCCAAGCTCTCGTCCAAGGATCTTGCGGCGCTCAAGAAGCTCATGCTGCGGCCAGGGTTTGTCGAGGAGTGGAATAGCCTGGACACGATAGCCGCCAACTTTGCCAAGGCTCTTCTGGCGAAGGAAAATGCCACTCCGTCAGCAAGCTACAAGCTCTTCACGAGCTACGATCCCGAAGCCATTCTGTGGCTCTGCTTCACCAGCACAGATAAAGCGGTCCGCGAACGTTTCAACCTCTTCTTGAAGACCTGGCCCGAGGTGCGTCAGCGCCTGCCCCACGCCGTGATGCAAGAGATGCGGATTACGCCCGAGCTGGCGGGCTATCAGGAGATCGTGCACAGCATCTTCCTCAAACTTCTGGACGGCGAGCTTTCCACGACTGAAGAGATCCGCGCCTTCCTGGAACCGTTTTCACCGCCCGCGCCGCCGCCGCAGACAACCATCAAGCGGCCGCGCGCCAAGCGTGGCGCTGAAAAGGTCAAGGAAGAATCCTACGACGACGATGAGGAATCGGAATCCGAGTCGGACGAGGACGACGAAGATGATCTCGGCGGGGACGAAGATGATCTGGAGATGGCCATTCGCCTTCCCAAGGTGGGCTCGGACCCGGACAGCGATGGGGACATGGATGGTGAACTGGTCATCGGAGCCGACCTGGATGACGAGGGAGAGCCGGATGACGAAGCTCCCGCGCCGGTGAAGGCTCCCGCGTCCAAAACAAGCCCCAAGGCCGGGAAGGCTTCCTCGGAGAAGTCCGAGAAGAAGGAAAAGCTCCCCGCCGCGACAAAGCCGGCCAAGACCGCAGCGGTCAAAGCAGCGCCATCCAAGGGCAAGGCGGGCAAAAAGTAGCTCACTTCCTGTGGGAGTCTTCTGTCGGCTGCCCGGCCGGCGGAGGATTCCTGGGAAGGTTGCGGAGACTCTGGAATCGCTCCGATCCGCAAGTGCAGGTTTCCATACGCCGACTCGCGAATTTGTCATTCCCGCGCCAGCGGGGGCCAATCTGCCAAATTCCGTTCGGTTGGTGATTTATCTCAGTTATTTACTTTTGGAATCTTCAGTTCGCGGCACAATCTCAGGCTTGTTTTTCATTCAATATTCTCGATCTGTGTGTTTCTAAAAGCGGTCTGCAAGGCCGCGGCTATGCATCTCCACGCAAAAACAGCCACAAAGCAAACCGCATCGATCCCGGTTGCCCTGTGGCTATCCTGGTTAAAATTGCTCTGACTCTCAAAGAACGCACAACCTCTTCGTCCAGAAAACATTGCGGCAATCTGGTCAAATCAGCTGTGACTTTCCAGCGAACCAACTGCAAGCCTGCTGGAACTCCGGTTCGAGAGCTCGTGAAAGATCGAACCGTTTAGAGCCCTTAGTAGCGGCCGCGGCCTTGAGAGCCGCCACCACCACCACCGCCACTGCCCTTGCGGGCCGTATAGCAATCCCGGCAGAACACCGGACGATCGCCACGCGGCTCGAATGGCACTGTTGTAGGCTGGCCGCAACCCGAGCAAATGACAGGTGTACCCTGTGCCGGAGCCGAACGGTAGCCGGACCCCCCCTGATCGTTCTTTTTTGCCTGACGGCAGTTCTTGCAACGCTTTGGGGTCGAATAACCGCGTTCCTGAAAGAACGCTTGATCAGCAGCGGTGAAATAGAAGTCTTGTCCACAATCGCTGCAAGTAAGTTGAATATCTCCGGCCATGGGTCTCCTCGTGGAGATTGTACAGCCCAACTTGGTCTTTTCGCACAAGGAATCTTT
>CAZQPY010000110.1:0-14038 GCA_964595345.1 uncultured Occallatibacter sp. | reverse complement strand
TCGTGAACTTCATGCGATTCCTTCATCCTGGTCGGGCGTGGGCCGCCAAGTTTTCGTGTTCCACAGCAGAGCTGGGTTGGGACGGGTCCCTGCTGCATTGTAAAAGGCAAGGGCTGGTTGTGCCTAGTTTCCGGGGAAGACCAGGCAGGATAGGGCTGTTTTCGACGAGATTTCCACCGTTTACATTTCCGGAAGTGCTTTAGAACGGAGCCACTAAGCCAAGTCGGGGCGACCGACAGGATGTGAGGACCCTGAAGACTCCGAAATTCACAAGATTTCTTGAAATGCTGCGGAAGCTCTCCGGTCCCGCCTGGAAAGGTTCTTCAGTCCTCCTCGGGCTGGGACGTAGTTTGGACGCCTGGGCAGAGGAAAATGTCAACCTGTTTTTCCGCGAAGTGCCGGTTTCTGCACGGTTTTGCCGGCATCTCGTGCTTGGAAGGCTCTCTGCAGGCGGTTCTCCTGGATTCGGAGAACCCGCGAAGAGCGCAATCCTTGGCGTGCCCGGTTCGCCGGTCAACAGAAACGGTGGGGAAGGGAAGCGAAACCTGCCGCCGTGGCGGATTCCCGCGACGGCAGGTGTTCAGTCGGAGGGATTTACCATACGCGGCAGGACTTCACCGGGTAAAGCGGCGCGCCCTGCTTGCAGCCGAAGGCCTTGCCGAACCCGTCGAAGTTCTGTACGGTTCCGTTCACGCGCCAGCGTCCCGGCGAGTGAGGATCTACCAACGCCATTTGCCGCGCCACCGCCTCGGTCCGGTTTTCGCACCAGACCTGGGCAAAGCCGAGGAAGTAACGCTGCGCTTCGGTGTAGCCGTCGATCTTGTCGCCGATGCTCTTGCCCTGGGCCGCCAGGGTGTCCAGCAGGGCCATGTAGGCAATTCGCAGTCCGCCGTTGTCGGCCGTGTTTTCGCCCAGCGTCAGCTTGCCGTTCAGCTTCTGCGCCGGAACGTCGTCGTGCGCCGGGGCGGCGTCAAAGCTCCCGTACTCGGCCACTTCGCAGTCGGTGCGCTCGGTAAAGGCCTTGCGGTCCTCTGCCGTCTGCCACTCCCGCAGGTCGCCCTTGCCGTCGAATTTCGATCCTTCGTCGTCGAACCCGTGCGTCATCTCGTGGCCAATTACCACGCCGATGCCGCCAAAGTTCACTGCCGGGTCGATCGAGAAATCGAAGAACGGAGGCTGCAGGATGCCGGCCGGGAAGTTGATGTCGTTCATCGACGGATCGTAGTACGCATTCACCGTCGGCGGGGTCATGCCCCACTCCTTCTCGTCGACCGGCTTGCCCAGGTGGTCCAGGTCAAAGGCCCGCTCAAACACTGCACTGCGGTCCAGATTGCCGATCAGGTCGTCGCGATCCACTTTGAGGGCCGAATAGTCGCGCCATTTCTCCGGGTAGCCGATCTTGTTGCGGAACATCGCCAGCTTTGCTTCCGCTTCCTTCTTGGTGGCGTCGCTCATCCAGGGCAAGGTCTGGATGTCGTCGCCGAGCGACTTTTCCAGCGCCGCAACCAGCTTGTCCATGCTCGCCTTGGCCGCCGGCGGGAAGTTCTCCTTCACCCAATCCTGGCCCACCGCTTCGCCCAGCGCGTTGTCGGTCATCTGTGTGCACTGCTTCCAGCGGGGGGTTGGCTGCTTTTGGCCGGCCAGCGTCTTGCCGAAGAACGCGAAATTCTCGTCATAGAACGCCTTGGGCAGGTTCGACGCCAGGCCGTGAATCGTGTGCCACTTGAAATACGACTTCCAGGCCTCCACCGGCTCCTTGCCGATTTCATCGTTCAGAGCCTTGAAGTAGTTCGGCGTGGTCACGTTCAGGGTCTCGAAGGGGCGGATCTTGACTGCCTTGAAGTACGCCGCGTAATCGAAGTCCGCTGTCAGCTTCTGGAAGTCGGCCACGGTATAGATGTGGTACCGATTCTCAGGCTCGCGCAGATCGGTGCGGCTCGTCGATGCCTGCGCCAGCGCGGTTTCGATCTTCACCACCGCCGCGGCTTCCTTCGCCGCCTGCTCCGGCGTGTCCCCGGCCAGCCCGAACATCTTCGTCAGGTGCTCCACATATTGCGCGCGGATCTCCTGGAAATGCTTGTTGTCCACAATATAGTAGTCGCGGTCGGGCAAAGAGAGCCCGGACTGGTGGATCACCGCGATCTGCTTGGTCGAGTCCTTGACGTCCTGCTCCACGTCGAAGCCGAACACCGCGATGGGGCTGCCCTCGGCTGCCAGTTCCGCCACCAGCCTGCCGATCGCATGCGTATCCTGCAGGCCGGCGATGCGCTTCAGAGCCGGTTCCAACGGCTGCAGGCCCTTCGTTTCAACCAGGCCGGTATTCATGCAGGCCGCGAAGTAGCTGCCATACTGCTTTTGCAGCGCACTGGTGGGGTTCGTCGCGGCGGTGTCCAATTCCTTCCAAAGCAGGTAGTTGTTGCGCTCCCGAAGCAGTGAGAACGACCGGGCCCAGCGCACCTGGTCGCCCGGAACCGGGTTATTCTTGTTCCAGTTTCCGCAGGCGTACTGGTAAAAATCCGAACAAGGGTCAGCAGTGGTGTCGATCGCCGTCAGGTCGAAGCTTTTGATGGCGGCGGGCGGTGCGGGCTTGCCGGCGTCGGTGGACGCGGCAGGAACTTGCGCGAAAGCGGCTCCGGCGGCCAACAGCAGGACGGGAGCAAAACGGAAGCGGTTCATCTCATCTCCTCGATGTGGCTTGTTGACCATCGGCGCGTCCCTCGGTATTGTTGCCCCCAGGGGATGTCGGCCAGGATCAAGCTGATATAAGAGCGAATCCAGAATCCCTGTAAACCGGTCGGTTTTGTGCAAGGTCGTCGCTCCCAATAGATAATTGCGCCGATTTCAACCCCGGCGTCGAAGGCCTATGGATGGGGCCCCGGCTTGGGTGCATCACTTCCGGGATACAAATGCTCCGGTTTCACTCTAGCCGGTTCTTTTCCGGCAATGCTGCACAACAGGCTATCACGCGGCGACAATGCAGCAGAAGACAGCTGCGCGCTGGTACAAATGCACTTGGCCCCAATTTGAAACCCGGCCGTCATGAATTTAGGCGGGCTGCATCGATACGAAGCCAACCAAGACGAGTCCGGACCGTGGCCCTCAGTTCGTCGAATCCACCTTGCGAGAATAGCCGAAGACCCGCACCCAGGCTTCGAATTCATCCACCGGCAGCGGACGGCTGAACAGATAGCCCTGATAGGCGTGGCAACCGATGCGCGCCAGGTAGTCAAGCTGCTGCGTAGTCTCCACCCCTTCGGCAATCACCGACATCAGCATCGCCTCACCCAGTGCAAGGATGGTTTGGGCGATCGTGCTGCTGTTGGCGTTTTCCAGCAGGTCACGGGTGAATGTCTTCCCGATCTTGAACTGATCCAGAGGCAGCCGCTTCAAATGGGCCAGCGAAGAATAACCGCTGCCGAAGTCGTCCACGCTGAAGCGCACTCCGTGGCTCTTCAGCGTATTCGTCTTGCGCAGCACATCCTCCACGTTGTCCACCAGCATGGCTTCGGTAAACTCCAGCGCGAGATTTGCGGGATCCGCCCCGCTGCGTTGTAGCGCTCCGAGCACCGTCCCGACAAAGTCAGGCATACGCAACTGCAGGGCGCTTACATTCACTGCCACCACAATGCCGGCGGTCTCCTCTTGCGCGCTCCACGCGGCAATTTGGCGGCAGGCCGATTCCAGCACCCACGCGCCCAGCGGCAGAATCAGACGCGACGCTTCGGCCAGCATGATGAATTCCCCCGGTGTGAGGATTCCCAGCCGCGGATGTTTCCAACGCAGCAAAGCCTCTGCCCCCGCAATGCGCCCGCCTTCGATCTGCGGTTGGTAGTAAAGCTGAAACTCCTCCAGCTTGATGCCCTGCCGCAGTTCCTCCTCAAGAACAGCGCGGGCGTTCACCGCCGCCTGCAGGGCCGGCGCAAAGAAGCGCATCGTGTTCCGCCCCTTCGATTTCGCCTGATACATCGCGATATCGGCCTGCTGCAGGATCTCGTTGACGTTCTGCTGCGTGTCCCCGAATACAGTGATTCCGATGCTGCATGTGCTCGAGCATTCGTGCCTTTCCAGCACATAGGGCTGGGCCACGCTGGCCAGTACCTTTTCCGCAATGGCTTGCGCTTCGCTGGCCGCGGATTCGGCGCTTCGATTCAGGTCTTCGAGCAGGATCACGAACTCATCGCCGCCCTGGCGGCTCACCGTATCCACCTCGCGGACGCACGCAATCAGGCGGTTTGCCACCTCCCGCAACAGCAGGTCGCCCGTCTGGTGCCCCATGGTGTCGTTCAGTTTCTTGAAATCATCCAGATCCACAAACAGGAGCGCGCGCTTGCGGTGGGTGCGGTTGCTGAAGGCCATGCTCTTGCTCAACCGCTCCATCAGCAGCCGTCGGTTTGCCAATCCCGTCAGCGGATCGAAGAATGCCAGACTGCGAATCTCCTCCTCGGCCCTTTTTGCGGCCGAAATATCGCGGATCACCGCCAGAATGCACTCTTGCCCATCAATCTCGGTGGTAGACGCCGAGATCAAGCCCCACGAAATCTCGCCGCCCTTCTTTCGAAACTTCATCTCGAAATCGCGGCAGGCCGATTTCTCCTCCGTCTCCTTCCGCAGTTTTTCCCGGTCCTCCCGATTGACCCATAACTTAAGCTCATTCGGGGTTCGCCCCAGGACCTCTTCGCGGCTGAAGCCCGTGATGTCGAGAAACGACTGGTTGACTTCGATGTACCTCCGGTCGCTCACCCGGTTGATCGAGATCGCGTCCAGGCTGGTCTGAAAGGCAGTGCGGTAGCGTGCCTCACTGGCCCGCAGAGCATCCTCGGTCCGTTTTCGCTCCGTGATGTCCTCTGTGAAAATCACGATTCCACCGACTTCGCCATTGCCTCGCTGCCAAGGCAGAACCTCCCACCTCAACCAATGCACGCTACCGTCCTGCCTGACAAAGCGGTCCTCATCGCATTTCACTGTCTCGCCGGCAAGGCCGCGCCGGTGGATCGCCTTCCATTCCTCGGTGATCTCCGGAAACAACTCATAATGCGATCGCCCGATAAAACTTTCGCGTTTCATCCGGAAATCGTTTACCCAGCGCTCGCTCACCGCCAAATAACGCATCTCCCGGTCAAACATCGCCAGCGGCGCCAGCGCGTGATCCACAAACAAATGCAGCAGATCGAGGTTCTCGCGCGCGAGTTTCTCGCTCTCCCGTACGGCCAGTGCCTGCTGTTTGCGGCGGTGACGTTCCGCCAGTGCGCTGATCAGGAATCCCATACACAAAAAGGCGACCATCGCGGCGCCGTCCCTGGGCGAGGGCAGTGAAAAACTCCCCCCAATTCTGCTTCCCCAAAGCAGCATCAACAGGGCGCCGAACAGCGTCCCCCCCATCCCGGGCCAGAAGCCCCCATGGAGCGCAACCACGGAAATGGCGGGATAAAGCAGGACGAACAACGAAAGAGCCGCGCCGAATTGCCCTCCCAGACTTCGTAAAAGAAACGAGCCAGCCAGCACGATCATCGCGGCAAGTGCAACGACGGGGTACGAACGTGCTGGTTCTCGTCTCTCTGGCAGAGGCACAGATCCGTCCTTGACGATTTGATTTCGCTCTTCAGGGCTGAACGGCTGGGATGGGGGGAATCCTGCCGGGAGATATTCCTAAGTTAATTATCCGAGTCAATTCGTTGCAAAGTCAACGAGTGTTTCGTCGCCTTCGAACGTTTTGCTTTTTTGCTCAAAGGTTCGACAGTTTCTTCGGGCGGCGTCGGGACTTCAGCCCTTTATGCCGGTGCTTTAGTCCCCAGGCACCGGAACCGGATAGCTGAATCGTTCCACCACTCGCTCGAACTCGCCCACCAGCACCGGCCTGCCGTATAGGTATCCTTGATAAAGGTTACAGCCGAGGCTGGCCAGGAAATCCCGCTGCTCTTCTGTCTCTACCCCTTCCGCAATCACCGATAGCGACATCGCCTCGCCCAGCGAGATAATGGTCTTGGCAATGGCGCCGCTCCCGGCATCCACCAGGATGTCGCGCACAAACGAGCGGTCGATCTTCAGCTGGTCCAGGGGAAGCCGCTTCAAATAGTTCAGCGACGAATAGCCGGTCCCGAAATCGTCTACCGAGAAGCGCAGCCCATGCCCCTTCAATTCGATCATCTTCCCGATCATGTCTTCCATGTTGTCCACCAGCATGGATTCTGTCAGCTCCAGCTTGATGCGGCCGGGACTGGTGCCGTTTCGTTCCAGTGCGGCCAGCACGGTGCCGACAAAATCATCCTTGCGGAACTGCAGGGCGCTGATGTTCACCGCAACCTCAATCCCCGCTGTCTCTGCCTTGCCGGCCCATTGCGCCGCCTGCCGGCAGGCCGTGTCCAGGACCCAGTCGCCAATCGGCAGTATTAGATGCGTCTCCTCGGCCAGCAGAATGAACTCTGTAGGGCCGATGATCCCCAGCCTGGGGTGCTTCCACCGCAGCAGCGCCTCGGCTCCCACCACCAGGCCGGCCTCGATTTGCGGCTGATAGTAAAGCAGAAACTGGTTGTGCTTGATCGCCTGGCGAAGATCCTCCTCCATCGCCGCACGGGTATTCACCGCAACCTGAAGGGCAGGTGCAAAGAAGCGGACTGTGTTCCGTCCCGCGCCTTTGGCGTGGTACAGAGCGATGTCCGCCTGCTGCAGAATTTCGTTGGCGCTGAACTCGTTGTCGGCCACAAGCGTGGTCCCGATGCTGCACGTGCTGCGGCATTCGTGGCCGTCAAGATGATATGTCTGGTTGATCTGGGCCAGCACCTTTTCCGCCACATCCTTGGCCTGCCGGGCACTGGT
Organism: uncultured Occallatibacter sp.; assembly: GCA_964595345.1. GTDB lineage: Bacteria > Acidobacteriota > Terriglobia > Terriglobales > Acidobacteriaceae > Telmatobacter. The sequence continues at coordinate 7,225 of CAZQPY010000110.1, read as the reverse complement.
CTCCTGCACGCCGCTCAGGTTTTCCAGCCACACTACAAATTCATCGCCTCCGGAGCGACAGATGGTATCGGTCTCGCGGACACATGATTTCAATCGGCGTGCCACTTCCTTCAACATCAGGTCGCCAATCTCGTGGCCCAGCGTCTCATTCAGGTTCTTGAATTTATCCAAATCCACAAACAGCAGAGCGCTGCGGCGACGATTGCTGTGCAGCGTAGCCAGGCTCTTGCTTACTGTTTCCAGCAATTGACGCCGGTTCGGCAGTCCGGTCAGCGGATCGAAGAAAGCCAGCGTGTGAATCTCTTCCGCGGCCATCTTGGCCTCCGACAAATCGCGGAGCACCGTCAACCCGCACAACTCGCCATCCAGACGAATCGCGGACGACGAAAGCGTCGACCAGAAGATTTCCCCGTTCTTCCTGCGATATTGAATCTGAACGTTGCGGCACACCCCCGTGCGACGCAGCATGGCAATGACCTTTTCGCGCTCCGACCAGTTTGGCCAGCTGTTCAATTCGCGAGTCGTACGCCCGACCACCTCATCCCTTAGATAACCGACCACCTTCTCGAATTCCTGGTTCACGTCGATGTACATGCCGTCGCGTAGCCGCGTAATGACAATCGCGTCCTGGCTGGTTTGGAAGGCAGTGCGGTAACGCTTTTCACTTGTTCGTAATGCGATTTCCGCCTTCTTGGCGTCCGAATTGTCGCGACACACCGACAGCATGCACGCGTCGCCGTTCACCACGATGGTGGAGACGGAGAGCATCGCCCAGAATATGTTTCCGTCCTTTCTTCGCAGGCGTGCTTCCAGATTCCGAATCCCTCCCTCGCGGCGCAGCAATTCCACCATCTGCTCGCGGTCGTGACTCTCAGCCCAGACGTGCAACTCCACGGATGTTCGCCCGAGGACATCCTCCGGATTGTAGCCGAAGATTGAGGTGAACGACTGGCTTACATCGATATAGAGCCCATCGCGCAGGCGGGTAAGGATGATGGCGTCCTGGCTGGTTTGGAAAGCTGTGCGGTAAAGAGTCTCGCTGGCGCGCAATGCGTCCGCTGCCTGCTTCTTGTCGGTGATGTCCTCGTAGAAGACGACCACTCCGCCCACTTGTCCGTCAGGCCGTTGCCAGGGTTGTACCTCCCAACGGTGCCACTGCAGGCTGCCATCGCGCCGCTCGAGGCTATCTTCTTCGCATTGGATGGTCTCGCCCGCCTGGGCTCTTCGGTGAAGGTCTCTCCAGCGTTCGGGAATGTCGGGGAACACTTCGTAGTGCGAGCGTCCGACCAGGTCTATAGCGTTCAGATTGTAGGGTTGGACCCACCCCTGGCTCACAGCCAGGTAGCGCATCTCGCGGTCGAACATGGCCATCGGCGTCAGGGCATGACGAATGAAGTGGTGCAGCAGTTCCTGGCTTTCCCGCTGGGCCTTTTCCTTCTCCAAGTCGAGAACCCTGCATTGGTAGCGCCGCGCGCGGTCCGAGACCAAGCTGATCAGCACGCAGACGAAGATGAACATCCCCAAGGCAACGGCGTCGGAATGGCTGATGAAGTGGTTCGATCCCAGGGCGCGAAATGTCCAAAAATACTTCAGGATCGCAGCGGTCGACGTGGCCAGCAGCCCAAGCCGAAGGCCCATGCACAGGGCAATCAGCATCACAATGGGATAAAGGGTAATGTAGGGCGGCAGAACAACATGAAATTGATATTCAAGACCTTGGCGCAGCAGGAAGGCAGACAGAACAGCAGAGATGACAATACAAATGCGAAGCGCACTCCGGCCGTATCCGTGCTTCTGGACCCAGGTCAAACAGTACCCCCGATTCGAATCCCACCTGTGTCAACTATCGATCACGGATGCAGCGAACTTTAGTGATGCACTGTTTCTATTATGTGGATGTTAGGGGCTGGTTAGCGCAAAGTCAACGTGGGAAACTGTTGAGCGAATCTCAATTCGGAGTATCGAAGTTATATGTTCCCAATCTGAACACCGGTGCACAGTTTGAAGACACTTTGCACTCTTGCAAACTCCGACAAGCATCATTCCACCCTGTTCCCTGATCCCTACTCCCTGTCCCCCAACCTCCGCCGTTGCCGTCCCGCCTCGTCAAAGTTCGCCGGATCCAGCCAGGCTTCGAAGGCGCGCTTGCGCTCAGGCCATTCATGGTCCAGCATCGAGTACCACGCGGTGTCCCTGTTTTGCCCCTTGATCACCATGTGCTGACGGAATATCCCTTCGAACCTGAACCCCAGCCGCTCCGCCGCTCTCCGGCTCGGCTCGTTCAGCACATTGCACTTCCACTCGTAGCGGCGGTATCCCAGGTCCTCGAAAACGTGTCGTGCCATCAAATACATGGCCTCTGTGGCGGCCGTCGTGCGCTGCACCGCGGGCGTCAGCAGAATATTGCCCACCTCCACCACTCCGTTTGAGGGGTCGATGCGCATCCAGCTCGCATAGCCGGCGGCCTTGCCGGTCTCCACCGGCTCGATTGCCAGAAACACCGCCTCGGCCGCCATCTCTTTCGCCTCCAACGCATCCCGCATGCCCGCCTCATTCGCATATGGGCCGTCGAAAAGCCACTTCCATACACCGTCATGGCCTTCCACGGCCTCCCACAAGGCGTGGGCATGGCGTTCGGCGTTGAGAGGCTCCAGAGCAACCGTTAGCCCGCGCAGGGTGATCGGCACCGGTTTTCGCACTGGCTTCCAATTCAGAAGGGATTCGAAAAGGAGAGACATAGAGAGAGGCTAGCAGGATGAGGGCGTTCGAGCGAAGTATCCGGGCCCGCAAGACTGGGACGAATTTATTGGTAATTCACAGATTCATCACAGCCCGCATGGTTCTGCCGCTCCTATGATCACACGTTGTTCTTCTAAATTCATGCTCAAGAGGTAATTCCTTGTCCGCACCAAGCGATTCTCTTAATGCACAGATATCCTGCCCAGGCGAATTGCCTGTTCTGCCACAGCTTGCGATCAACAAGATCGTTTTCCGCCGGATTGCCGTCCATTGCATGGCACTTGCCATTGCTGTCTCCCTGTACGGCCAGACGAAGAAACAGCCTGCTACTCACGCCGTGGCGAGCCACGCGTCAGGGACCAAATCGTTGCCCTTCGGCAAAGACGGGGCCGCGATCTTCCAAGCTGACAGGGTGACACAGTTCCCCTTTTCGGCAGGAACATCAGTTCTCGGTCTACCGAATGGTGGAGTGCTTGTCGCCGGCGTGGCGCAGGCAAATGCCGCGGATATTCATAGCTGGCAACCGATCTTGGGTCGTCATTGGGCCATCTTCGTGGCCCGTCTTGAAAGGAACGGCACGCTGGATCCTTCGTTTGGCGATGCGGGCATTGCCGTTGTCTCGTTTGCAGGCGATGCCGGCATCCCGCGCCGGATACTCGTGCAGCCGGATGGAAAGATCCTCATCCTAGGTTGCACCTATGGCGGCTGGGTGCTCACCATGCCGACCTTCTATGGCCATTCCAACATTGTGGCGCGGCTCACTTCGGATGGGCATCTGGATTCTTCTTATGGAAAAGCCGGCATTGCCACCGTGAGTCTCGGCGACTGGATGAGACCTGCCGAACCTCCGACGCCCAAGCCCACGACTCAAAACCGGGGCTACCAGCGCTCGACTCAATCATCAAGGCAGAAAGAGGGCCCGGGTACGATCTATGCCGGCTCGGTTCAACCGGACGGGAAACTGGTACTCGGCGGAGAACGCAGCATATCGGGCGATGTGAGGTTCAGGATCGTGCGCCTCAACGGCGATGGTACTCCCGATCCCGACTTCAAAGTAGATGGACTGCCCAAGGATTTTGGGGCGGAGACCATCACTGGGTTGGCTGTCCAACCCAATGGAAACATCTGGGCGGTCGGGCAAAAGGGCACAGGAACCATCTTCGCGGCCGGCACGGTTGCTCGCCTTCTCCCCGACGGAACTCCGGACGACAGTTTCGGCTACCATGGCTATGTGCTTTGGAAGAACGCAGTCCAGGGAGTCTTTGTCGACGGATTCCTGACTCCCAACGGCAAGTTTTTGATCGCAGGTGGCGGCGGCGCGCCGGGAGGCTTCGTTGTCGCCAGGTTTAACCTGGACGGCACGCTGGACAAAAATTACGGCAAGGAAGGGGCGGCCCGGTTGATTACCAAGGGGTTTGGAGTCAACAGCCCGATGTCTGCTGTGGCAACAGAGAGCGGTGAAGTCTACATAAGCGGAACGAACGCCGATATGTTCAAAAACGACAGCAGAGCAGTGCGGTTTTCCGCGACCGGTCTGGCTGACAGCTCATGGAGCGGCGGCGCTCTGGCCACAGTTCCGTTCCGCTGCGAAGGTGTATCCGGCCGGATCTTCGGATCGATGCCCGTCTTCGGCGAGCAGTCGATTGGTTTTTCCGGCGGTCGGCTCTTCTTCTCCAGCGCCACCAGCAAGACGTTCGAGGAGGGCAACAGTTCGCACAACGAAATCCAGGTGATCGTCGCTAGCCCAACCCGTTGAGGCGTCACACCGCGGACATCGTTGATTGGGCCCGTCGGAATCCATGTCCCATCCTATCCCCGCCACCTGGGGGAAGGGTGGGACGCCCTCGACCTGCGATTCCGGCTTGATTGCCCCTTCTTTTCAGGTACCGCCCCACTTCTCCACAAGACCCACAGGCTGAACGGAGATTTGCACCGCTTCTGCGCCTTGTGCCGCCCCTGCACCAACGGCTAGCCTTGAGGAAGAGGGCGCGACCTCCCTGACCCCTGATCTCTGACCCCTGATCTCTGTTCTCTGTTCACTGTCCCAAGTTCCTGCCCCGAATTCTTCGAATTGGCTCATCCAGACGCAGACCCTGCCCTGAAAACCCGTGCTGTAACAGCCTGTTTGAGCTTTCCACAGGCAATTCCCTTCATTTGGAGGCTGTGTGCTGGGAATGTGAACAAAATACTAGATGTTGTGGTTTCATGTTGACTTACACCATAGATGGAGGTATTTTTTCATCTGCGGCTCTAAACGATTCGTAATCGGATCTAGCGAGGGACCCGCCAAAAGCCGCTGGGGCACGAACACGCAAGGCATTCTCCAGTCCCGGTCCCCATTTCGATGCAAGAGATCCAACACGCCCCCAAAATCCAGGCAGCCGAGCGCCGGATAAGGCAAAGTACCCACCAAGTTTTGCTGCTTCTGAGGAGATATTGATGAACGAGGCCTACATCCCGACTGCCAATTCCAACCAACAAACTTCCTATGCCCAAAAGGGACTGATCTTTACCCGCCGCTTTTCCCGCGAGGGCGTTTCGCCCTACGACGAACTCACCTGGGAACGGCGCACAGCCTCCATCACGGATCAGAAGGGCAACTCGATCTTTGAGCAACGGGATGTGGAAGTGCCGGTCGACTGGTCGATGACCGCGACCAACATTGTGGCCTCCAAGTACCTGCATGGCCAGCTGAACACCCCGGAGCGCGAAACCGGGGTGCGCCAGTTGGTTGGCCGCGTCGTTGAGACCATCCGCGAATGGGGCTTGAAGGGCGGTTACTTCGCCTCGCCTGAAGACGCTGACATCTTCCATGACGAGCTGGCCCACATGCTCCTCACGCAAAAGGTGGCCTTCAATTCGCCCGTCTGGTTCAACGTCGGTTGCGACCGCCTCGAGCCGTTGGCGCAGGGGCAGAGCTGGCACTGGGATCCGGCTACCGGCGGCGTCACCTTCGCCCCCACCGGCTACAAAAACCCCCAATGCTCGGCTTGCTTCATCAACGCCGTGGACGACTCGCTCGACTCCATCCTCACCCTCGCCAAGACCGAGGGGATGCTCTTCAAGTGGGGATCCGGCACCGGAACCAATCTCTCTTCCATCCGCGGCTCCATGGAGACCCTCTCCGGTGGCGGTCAGGCCTCTGGCCCACTCAGCTTCATGCGCGGATTCGACGCCTTTGCCGGCGTCATCAAGTCCGGCGGCAAAACCCGTCGCGCCGCCAAGATGGTGATCCTCGATGTCGAGCATCCCGACATCATGGACTTCATCAACTGCAAGGCCAAGGAAGAAGCCAAGGCTTTCGCGCTGATCAAGGCCGGTTACGACGGCTCCGGACCAGACTCCGAAGCCTATTCCTCCATCTTCTTCCAGAACGCCAACAACTCCGTGCGCGTCAGCGACGAGTTCATGCGCGCCTACGAACGCGATGGCGAATTCACCACCCGTACCGTCAAGGACCGCGCGCCTGTCAAGACCTACAAGGCCCGCGAAATCATGGGCAAGATCGCCGAGGCTACCTGGCTTTGCGGCGACCCCGGCATGCAGTTCGACACCACCATCAACCGCTGGCACACGTGCAAGAACACGGCTCGCATCAACGCCTCCAATCCCTGCTCGGAGTACATGTTCCTGGACAACTCCGCCTGCAACCTGGCCAGCTTCAACCTGATGAAGTTTGTCACCCCGTCCGGTGGTTTCGACATCCCCGCCTATCGCCATGGCATCTCCGTCGTCATCACCGCCATGGAGATCCTGGTCGACAACTCTGGGTACCCCACGGAAGCCATCGCGCGCAACTCCCATGACTACCGCCCCCTCGGTCTCGGCTTTGCCAACCTCGGCGCGCTGCTCATGGCCTGCGGCTTGCCCTACGATTCGGCTTCCGGCCGCGATCTCGCCGCGGCGCTCACCTCCATCATGTGCGGCCAGGCCTACCTCCAGTCGTCCATCGTTGCCGCCAATTGCCCGCCCATCGCTTCGGCAACGTCCTTGACGGCCTCTGCCGACCGCCAGGGGGATGACTCCGCTCGGCGCGGGGATGGCGCATGCCCCGGCTTCTATGTCAATCGCGAGCCCTTTCTCGATGTCATCCGCATGCATCGCGCCGAGGTCAACAACATCGGCAAGTCCCGGCTCAGCGGGGAGCCGTTCAGCCCGCCCCAGCTCGACGCCCTCATCGATGCCAGCCGCGAGTGCTGGGACATGGCGCTGCTCTACGGCGAGCGCTACGGATATCGCAACTCTCAGACCACCGTTCTCGCTCCCACCGGCACCATCGGCTTCATGATGGATTGCGACACCACCGGCGTCGAACCCGACCTGGCTCTTGTCAAATTCAAGAAGCTGGTCGGCGGCGGCATGATCAAGATCGTCAACAACACCGTTCCCGCAGCGCTCTTCAAGCTCGGCTACGACAATGACCAGGTCAATGCCATCGTCAGCTACATCGACGCCACCGGCACCATCGAAGGCGCGCCCGGCATCA
>CAZQPY010000109.1:5346-14340 GCA_964595345.1 uncultured Occallatibacter sp. | reverse complement strand
ACCCACTCCACCATCGGACGCCCGGCGATCTGCCGCAACACCTTGCCGCTCAACCGCGTCGATCCCAGCCGTGCCGGAATCACCCCTGCAATGCGCAACACGCTCATGCAGGTGAGTTTACACAAGCCGTGCTCCCCGCGCAGCGGCGGACGCTGCCTCGCGCCCACAATCCTCCACTCGACCGAACTGTCTCGCCCTGACCCCTGACCCCTGACCCCTGACCCCTGACCCCTGTTCCCTGTTCCCTGTCGTTTGACCTTCCGCCGCCGCCGCCCGTATCATGATCCTTGGGACGTGTGCGCGAAACCAACTTTCGCCCTGCCCGAACCCAATTGGCCAGCGCCTCCCGGCGCTTCCTCGGCGGGGTAGCTCAGATGGTTAGAGCGACGGATTCATAACCCGTAGGTCGGCAGTTCGATCCTGCCTCCCGCCACCATTCAAATCAATAACTTGCGGTTACTCCGTTCTCGGTGTTTCTGCGCCCATTCCGTGGGGAAGCGTCACTTTGACTTCGGTGCGGACTCGCCCATGGAAAGCTAACGGGAGATTTGAAGCCGAAGAGGGAATTCCGACTTAAGGGTTTGCGCAGTTTTCCGAAACCACGTGTTATAAAGATCTGTGCAACTTTGAGTGTTTTCTTTTGAAGGTGAGAGAACAAATGGAAGATGTGAAGAGTCATATGCTTGCGCCTCCGGAGATGAAACTCGTTAACCCTAGAAACGTTGAATCTGTTTATTCCAATAATGCTGCTCTTGCCATGAGCCCATTTGATCTACGAATGCTCTTTTCGGAGATTATTATTGATGGAACCAGTGAGCCACGTTTGGAACTCAGGGCGAACATTGTCCTGACACTGGTTCAGGCGAAAGCCCTCCAGCACGCTCTCGCGAAGAGCGTTAGTGGATACGAGGCACAATTTGGAGAAATCAGCATCCCAAATGCGATCATTACCGCTGTTAATCCAGAGGTTTAGCGGACATGGTGGGTTCCAGTACGTCGAATCTACTCCCGATTTGGACCGAGTCTGATATTTTCGGCAACCAAGTTGATTTATTTGCGTCAGATTGGGAGCACGCTGTGGATGGGCACCCTGAGGTTGCGGGACGTGAGGACGAGGTAAGGGCAGCAATTGCAAACCCAGTTCTCGTTGTAGAGGCAGGGTTTCCAAAAAGTGCCGCCTTCTACAGGATTTCAACAATAGGACCAGAAGGGATGAGGGTTCTAGTCGAGTACACTCGTGAGACGTTCCCTGATGGAAATGCAACCGGGTTCGTCACCACTGCGTATCCTATCGACAGTACCGCTTTCCCTCAACCAAGACTTGGTGGACAGCTTTGGCCGGTTGGAACGGCATGGAATCAAAATGAGGGTTAAGTACAACGAGCACGGAGATGTGATGTACGTATCCATCAGGGATACGAAGATGCCGTGTGTGTATGTTGAGGAAGAGACGGGAATCGTTTGCCGACTCGAGGCAACAACTCGTTCTGTTGTAGGAGTAACAATCCCATTTTTCATGCAGAGAGTAGGACGTTCAGAGCAGATCAGGGTTAAATGCTTGGACACCGATCTTTCAGGTCAAACACTTCTCTCGCTCATAGGGCATAGCCACGCCTAGAACGGAATAAAGATTTCAACGAATACCAGCAGAGGAATCCCCGTCTAGGCCCTGTGAAGACGGGGATTATGTTTTTGTTGCCAATGGCAAAAGCGGGTCGGGAGCTAGTGTGGGTGTTCGAACGCAGCGCACCTCAGACGTCCTTTTCTGTCCCAGCCCGCGCCCCTAATAAATCCCCACCTCAATCGGCGATTCCTCCCCGATCTGCAACAGTCTCTTCTCCCATTGATCGAGCCAGCCTTTCCGCAACTCATCCTCCACCCGCACCGGGGCGTAATGAATCTGCGGAGCCAGCACATCGAATCCCACAAACTGGAGAATGCCTCGCTGAATGGGGCGAAGAATTGCGTGGATATCGCCGTTGAACGCGCCCTTCGTATAAGCTCCCTCGGGCCCGCCGGTAGTCAGCGAAAGCATCGCCCGTTTGCCACGGAATTTGCCCGTATCGTAGATGTTGCCGTAGCCATAGGTGCGTCCCATCGCGAACACGCGGTCCACCCATCCCTTCAGGATCGCGGGCAGCCCGAACCACCATAGCGGAAACTGAAAGATCACCAGGTCGCAAGCTTCAAGCTTGCTGATCTCGGTTTCAACTTCGGGAGCAAACGAATGATTCTCGCTGGCATGAGTTTCCTCCAGTTGCAGCTTGAGATACTCAGCATCGTGGACGGTAAGAAAGTTATGCCGGTCCGATACCGGGTTGAAGCCCATGCGGTAGAGGTCGCTGACCGCGACCGTGTGCCCCGCCGCTTCCAGCACGCGCTTGGCCGTATCAAACAGCGCGCCGTTGAAACTCCTCGGCTCCGGATGCGCAAAAACAATGAGAATATTCATGATGGATTCCTTCCTCCTCCGGCTCATAGACCGACAGATCTTCGCCCTGCGCGCAGCAGCGCAGCACCGCGTAGCTCCCTAGGGGGCCTTCTGCGAGAGCGGCATCCCTTTGACGCCTGCATAGAAGACGAGCAACACAGCTGGTTGGTCGCCGGCGGTGCCGCGATGCACGGTGTCCACAGTCTCGGGAATCACTTCGCCCGTCCCAAAAAGCCGCTTCGCCCCGTCGCGCGTCTCCACCGTGACCTCGCCCGAGACAACGTAAGCCGCGTTGGGCATGGGGTGCGTGTGCCAGGGAAGCGTCGCGCGGGCCGGGATGGTGATGCGCAGAACCGTGATCTCCGGCGCGCCCGCCGAGTAGGCAGCATAGGGCGCGTTGTTCCAGGCGGAGCTGGTTTTGAGCAAGGTCTCGCTCTTGACGGCCGGGGATTCCACCTGCGCCGGCACCGCTACAGGCCACAGGCAGGCCGCCGCCAAAAGCGCCGAGAGCGCGATCTTCCTGTCCATTCGAGTGCGTGCGTTCGTCATGGTCCACCTTCTACAGATGCGGGTTCTACAGATGTGTGGAAGCTGGCATGTGCGGCGCAGCCCTGATTCGCCAGAGGATTCCAGGCAAGCCTGGTAGGCCGCTCCGCATCGTTCCCGCTCAACACACTCTGTTGATTGCAAGATACCCGAAGCGGCCTCTTCTTTGCTGACGCGGCCTCTTCTTGGCTTCGGTCCACGCGGAATTCAAAAGTCGGAAGCCTGCGAGCGTCCACGCGACGCCGCGCCGCCCAACCAAAGACGTTTGACAGAATCGATATCTTCGCTATTATTGAATTAATGACCGACCGAAGCTATCTCGGCGAATTCGAGCTTATGCTGCTTCTCGCCGTGATTCACCTCGGCGACGACGCCTACGGTGTTCCCATCAGCAGGGAACTGGAGGCCCATCGAGGCCGCAGCGTGGCTGTCGGCAGTGTCTACGCGGCGCTGGAGCGGCTGGAGGCCAAGGGCCTGGTGGCGTCCAGCCTTGGCGATCCCACGCCCGAGCGCGGCGGAAAAGCCAAACGCTATTTCTGCATCACCAAAGAGGGGCTGCGCCAGGTGCACGAGACGCGCCGCGTGCTGACCAGCCTCTGGGAAACCATCCCGGATTTCCGGTTACAGGAGAGCTAAATGCGGCGCAGGGAGCCACCCCCGCTTGCAAACTGGATGCTGGAGCACCTGCCTTCCGGCGACTGCGATGAGGCTTTGGGCGGCGACCTGCTGGAGGAGTTCCAAGCCGGCCGCTCCGATAGCTGGTATCGTCGGCAGGTTCTGGCCGCCTGCCTGGTCTCCTGGACCGGCAGCCTGCGCGCCCGCATCTCGTTGTTGGGTTTCGCTCTTGTCTGGTGTCTGCCGGTCCCGGCTTGGATGGTCCTCTGCGAAAGGATTGAGCACGCTGGGGCCGTCGGTCGCTTCTGGCAGATGACGGAAGCCCGTTTTTGGCCTGGGGCAGTGGCGATGGGGCTAACGCTCCACTCGACCTTTCTTTGGGCCGGAATACTTCTCTTCTGCCTTGGCCACCGGTTTGCCGGAAGTCCCTTGCGCTGGGAGAAGATCCGCCGCGCGCTTCTGCTGGCGCCGCTCATTTTCACGCCCGTCTTTTTGGTCGTCTTCGTGCTGTTGGCCCTGTATTGGGATGCCGTCTTTCCGAATGCGCTCCTTGCTGCGAGTCCGCTTCGCCAGATGGCGGATTTGCATCTCCTGGCGAACGCACTGCGCGTCCCCTACTTTGTTGCATTTCTCGGCGCGCTTTGGGCTGCGGCTCCGCGCCCGCTGCGGGCGTCTCAACCGCTCGATGCCGAATCTGTTCTGACTGAATTCGAGCCCGAGTTCGACACTCTCGCGGTCCTTTCAAATTTGGCTCCGTTCGCCCTGCGGCGATTCCTCGTCTTCCTCGCCGCCGCCGGACTGGTCAATGCAATGATCGGCGGGTATCTCCTGTGCCGCCTGCCTGAGCCGCACTCCGCCACTCTCGCTTCACTCTTCCTGCGGGCCGTCGTTCATGTGGGCGTGGGTGTGCTTGCCGGTGCGCTGGGCAGTTGGCTCTACTGGAAGCATCCTTCCAGTCCTCTTCGCGATGGCTCGCCGGGTTCGTTCGCGCCGTTTGCCCTCATCTGCGCGGCGGGCTGGGTATGGGTGCCGCCAATGGTGGTGTTTGCCGACCAGCTTTCGGCCGGCGCGGCATTGATCGCCATGATCGGCGCATTTGTGCTCGTCTCCGGACTGCGCAGCGCCACCGGCTTCGTCTTCTCTCCGGCGCAACCTCTTCCGTCTGGCGTCGGTTATGAAAGCGATGGGCTATTCCAGGAGTCTCTGCAACGGCCGCGCGCCGATGCGTTTGGATATCTGATCGCCGTCTCGTTGTATGCAGCCGGAGCGGCCCTGGTTGCGCACTCCATTTTTCCAGCCATTGCGCTGCTTGCCTTCAGCGCTGCCCTTTTTGCATGGAAGGCGACCGTCCCCTCGGGCCGTTCTTTCGAGAGCCTCGAGGAGACGAGAAGAGCCGCATTGCGGCTTGGGCTTCAGGTGATTCCGGCAATTCTGGTCACGATCTGGGCGTTGGCCGGTGGCGCTGGTCACCGCGATCTGGCTGCACATGCGGATGAGGCAAACGCGGTGGACGAAAATTCGTCCAGCCAGAAGAACTCACCCAAGCCGGGAACCGGGTTGGCAAGGAACGGTCTCGGCGGATATGAGAGTCTGATTCTCTGGCCATTCCCGGAGAAGAAGCAGTTGCTCCCGCCCATCCTTCAGCAGAATTCACTGCTCGCGCCGGGAACCAGGGAGCCTGTCGTCCTTCGCTTCAACGGCGAATACTGGTTCGTTCAGGCCCCCCAGAAGCGCCCTGGGCCGGAGGCGCACCAGGCCAGCGGCACCCCGATCAGCGTAGACATTCGCGCGAACAACGCAGTGCCGCTTGTCATGGATGCCCATCAGAATCTATCCGCGCCGGTCCCTCTTGCCCGCTGCCGGGAAATCGAAGTGGAGATCGAGAACCGCGACAACAAAGCGGGAAGCATCTCGCTGGCCCTCTTGTTGACAGATGCAGCCGCACCGCACAAGCAGACGCTTTATCTGGGCCAGCAGCCGATTGTCTCCACCGATTCCACACATTTCTCGATCAAGCAATCGCCGGTCTTCGAGACGCTGCGGTTTCCCGTTCCGCCAACCGGAAGCATCCGAAAGTTCAGCGAGATCACCGTGCTCGTGCTTCCCGATGTTGAGCACATGTTCGCCGCTCCGAAGATCGCAATTCAGCAGTTCAAGCTCTTTCCGCGCTGAGAAGTCGGTATAACAGAAATCTGGATGCGGGTGCCCCTTGTCCCTCGCACTTGGGGACAAGGGAGGGCACGAATCCACTACCTCTCAAACAGCGCCAGCGGAATCGCCTCGCCCATCGCCTTGTACCCGGCAGGCGAGGGGTGCAGGTGGTCTCCGCAGTCAAAGCCCGGCAGCAAATGGTCCGGCCTTTGCGGATCCCGCACCACCGCATCGAAATCCACCACCGCGTCGAAGTGTCCGGCCGCGCGAATCCACTGGTTCACCGCTTGCCGGTCGGCCTCGCTCGTCGATCCGGGGTGGTAGTAGTCCGACCCCACATACGGCGTAATCGTAGCTCCAATCACTTTCAGCCCATGTGCGTGGGCCCGCAGCACAATCTGCTCGTAAGCCGCGGTCACGTGCTGCACCATTGCCGCATGTTCGGCCGCCGTCACTTCACCCGTCCGCGCCAGTCCGCCCAGGTCGTTCACGCCTTCAAAGACGATCACCCAGCGTGCTCCGGCAGGAGCCAGCACGTCGCGGTCAAAGCGCGCCAGCACATTCGGTCCCAGCCCGTCGGTCAGCAGGTGATTGCCGCCGATTCCCTGGTTGCTCACACCCAAATTTCGCGTCTTCTTCCCGCCCTGCAGCCGCGCCGCCAGCACATCCGTCCAGCGGTCGTTTCCATTCGTCGTCGCCCCGTGCCCATCGGTGATCGAGTCGCCCAGCGCCACCACCGTTGCAGCTCCCGCCGCCGCCAGCACGTCGATCTCGCTCACCTGAAACCAGTGATCCACGTGCTTTGCGTCCTTCAGCGTTGCCGCGTCCACAACATCCCCGTGCACAAACCACGTCGTAGCCCGCGACCCAGGATGACTGGTCTGCCGCGCCGGCGCATTCATCAAGTGGAAACTCACGGCCACATCCGAAAGCGCCGCCACCGGCATCTCGACCTCGTCGCTGACATATTCGCCGCCCGGCGGAATCGTCACCTCGCCGTTCCCCGCAAAGGTCAACGCCTTGTCGCTTCCGGCCACAATCTCCGCCGACGCCCGCGAAACCGGCCGCGCAATGTGCGCCGCCGTCACGTGCAGCGCCGTGGTCCCGAAGGCGTTCGACAGATGCACCCGCAGCGCCGTCCCGCCCACAGACAAATGAAAAATCTGCCGCACCGTCGCGTCCGCCAAATCGTCGGGTGCCAGCGCATTTTGCGGCTCCGGAATTTGTTGGCTCGCTCCCCAACTGGCCACCCACGTTTGCGGCCCGGCGGCGTGCGCCATCGCTCCCATGCTTGCAGTCAGAACCAACGCAAAAATCGCGGCGAAAATCGGTATCCGTTTCATAGCTAAAGGTATACCATGGTTCCCGTTAGTAAATCGCTTTTCAAAGACAATCCGAGCTTTCGCTCTGGGGGTTGCATGCGTCGTTTGTTCTCTCTTTCGTTCCTTGCCCTTGGTCTCTTCTGTGTCCTGCTCATTCCCGTCGCCGCGCTGGCCCAGGCCGCGTCAGCCCAGACGAGCGCAACGCTGCCGCCTCCCGTCACCTTCACCGCCGATCAGGACCACCAGAACATGATGGATCAGCTCGGCATCAAGGCTCTCCGCCCCGGTCCCAGCGGAAACGACAAAGCGCCCAACCACGCCAACACCGACGAGTCGAAGGCCAACCCCTACCCCAATATTCCTGACCCGCTGACCACCAACGACGGTCGCAAAGTCACAACTCCGCAGATGTGGTGGGACACGCGCCGCCCCGAGCTCGTCGATGGCCTGGAAAAGTATGTCTATGGCCGCATCCCCAAGAACGTGCCGCAAGTGAAATGGACGGTCGCCACCGTGGACCACGAGATGATCGGATTCACCCCGGTCATCGCCAAGGACCTCATCGGTGAGGTCGACAACTCCGCTTACCCCGCCATCGGCGTAAAGATCCACATGACGCTCGTCGTTCCCGCCAACGCCAAGGGTCCGGTCCCCGTGCTCATGATGTTCGGCCGCGCCGGTTTCCCCAATCCCAACGAGCCCTCGGGCGACGATCTGGACCGCGTTAACAAAGCCTGGAAGGCACTCCTCGTTCAGCAGGACCCATCCCTCGCGCAGGTCATGGAGAAGCATCCCGCCTGGCAGCCGGTCAAAGCGACCCCTTTCACGTTTCCGCAGATGAACGAAGACGGCGACCTGCCCAACACCTGGCAACTCGTGGCTGCCGGTTGGGGATTCGTGTCCTTTGACCCCGCCAGCGTGCAGGCCGACGATGGTGCAGGCATCACGCGGGGCATTATCGGCCTGGTGAACCACGGCCAGCCGCGCAAGCCGGAAGACTGGGGCGCGCTGCGCGCCTGGGCCTGGGGCGCGGGCCGCGGCCTCGACTACCTCGAAACCGATCCCGCGGTCGATGCCAAGCACGTGGGCATCGACGGCGTATCGCGTTACGGAAAAGCCGCGCTCGTCACCATGGCCTTCGATCGGCGCTTCTATATGGTCCTGGTCGGCTCCTCCGGCAAGGGTGGAGCAACCCTGCTGCGCCGCAACTTCGGCGAAGCGGTGGAAAGCCTCACTGGGGGCGAATACTACTGGATGGCCGGCAACTTCATGAAGTACGGCGCCTCCGAAGCCACCTTTGGCAGTCTCACGCCCGGCGACATTCCCGTCGATTCCAATGAGTTGATTTCACTCTGTGCGCCGCGTGCAACCTTCATCAGTTACGGCGTTCCCGAGAAGGGCGACGCCAAGTGGCTCGACCACCAGGGCAGCTTCATGGCCACCGTCGATGCCAGCCGTGTCTTTACCTTGCTCGGAGCCACCGGACTCGGCGTCGAGGGCGATGCGCACACCGCGAAGATGCCTCCCGTCAACCAGCTCATCGGCGGCCAGCTTGCCTGGCGTCAGCACGATGGCGGCCACACCGACGCGCCCAACATGAAGCACTTCATCCAGTGGGCCGACAAGCTCATGGGCCGCGACGCCCACTAAGAGTTTTTCTGTTTGAAATAGAACGAAAACTGGGTGCCCCAGGTCCCTCGCATTTGGGGACCTGGGAAAGCACGAATGTACCTGAGAGCGGTTTTATTATTGTGGCGGGTGGCCCACCGTCGATCCGCCAATGAGATGAGGGTGCCCCATCCTTCGAGCGTCTTTTGCTCGAAGGGTGGGAGAGCACGAACCGCCGGGCTGCCCACCCTTGATCCGCCAATAAAATGAGGGTGCCCCATCCTTCGAGCGTCTTTTGCTCGAAGGGTGGGAGAGCACGAA
>CAZQPY010000109.1:0-5246 GCA_964595345.1 uncultured Occallatibacter sp. | reverse complement strand
CCTTGCTCCGCCACGCGACGATCCCTGACCGGATGACCCGGGAGTACAATTCCTCTGTCATGGCGAAGGGACTTGTCCGTTACCAGCAATGCGGCTGTCTTCACTTTGTTACCTTCGGTTGTTATCGTCGTCAGCCATTGTTGGGCAAGGCGATGGCCTATGGCCTCTTCGAGCAGGAGTTTGAGGCCCTGCGTGCGCGGTACCTCTTTCTGGTCGCTGGCTATGTCCTGATGCCGGAGCATGTTCATCTGCTTGTCGGCGAGCCGCTCCGTTCGTCGTTGTCGATTGCACTCCAGGTGCTGAAACAGCAGACATCGCGCAGGCTGAAAGCGCCCGGCGCAGTTCGCTTCTGGCAGCGCCGGTACTACGATTTCAACGTCTGGAGCGACGAAAAACGGGTTGAGAAACTCCGCTACATGCACCGCAATCCGGTCAAGCGCGGGTTGGTCGAGAAGCCGGAAGACTGGCCGTGGTCCAGCTTCGTCCACTACGCAACCGGGTTCGAGGGAACCGTGGAGATCGAATCGAGATGGACCGCGTTTCGGCGCGGAAATCAACTGCCTGAACATCTGCGCTGCGCGGAACCGCATCGTTGAGAATCCTGCTATCCCACCCTTCCGCAAACGGCGCGGAAGGATGGGGCACCCACTTCATTTGGTTGATCAAGCGTGGGCGACCCACCGACGTCTTCGTATTTGTCCCCAGGGTGCCGCGAAAGCCATTAACGCTTTCTGTTTGGGTTTGAACCTAAAATGGGTGCCCCACCCTCGCGACGCTTTTGTCTTTGTCGCTGGGGTGGGCCGCCACCAATCTCTACAACGGTCCCGTTGAACCCTGCCCGCACCTACCCCACAAACGTAATCGACGCTGGGCTACCCACGCCTACATACTGCCCGGTCGCCGTCAGCATCCCACTCCCCGCATCGATTCGGAACCCCGTGATGCAGTCGCTGCGTTTGTTGCACGCAAACAGAAACCGCCCGCTCGGGTCCATGCGGAACTGCCCCGGATAGTCGCCCAGCGTCGCGCATTCACCCACCGGCCTCAATACGCCATTCCCGCCAATCGCGAACACCGCAATCGTGTCGTGCAGCCGGTCGCCCGCATACAGAAACTTCCCATTCGGCGCGACAAGAATCTCCGAGGCAAAGCTCGTTCCTGCAAACCCATCCGGCAACGCGGAAATCGTCTCTCGCGTCTCCAGCCTTCCCGTCGCGGCCTCATAGTCGAACCGCGCAATCGTCGACGCTTCTTCCTGAATCGAGAACAGCCAACGCCCATTGGGATGAAACGCAAAGTGCCGAGGCCCGTCGCCCGAAGGAAGCGAAACACACGGCTGCGCCGCCGCTGTCAGTTTGCCCGTCGCACTGTCGAATCGATATACGTAAATGCGGTCCTGCCCCAAATCCGAGACCAGTACAAACCGGTTCGCCGCATCCGGCAGAATCATGTGCGCATGCGGCGCATCGTGTCCGCTGATCGCAAAACTTCCCGCAGGCGCGTCCGTTGCTGCCGTGTTCCCGACTGCCCCGTGATCTCGATGAACATCCACCGCCGCGCCCAGCGATCCGTCCGCCGCGATCGGCAGAACGGCAATGCCGCCGCCGCCATAATTTGCGACGAACGCGAAGTTCCCCGTTGCGTCGATGCTCAGATGCGCCGGTTCCGCGCCATCCGAACTCACCGTGTTGATCGCATGCATTTCGCCGTTCTGAGCAATCGAATACGCGCTCACCGAGCCGCTGTTGCCGTTGTAATCCGCGACTTCGTTGACCGCATACAGAAACCTGCCCGATGGATGCGCCGTCAGCCACGACGGGTTCGGTGTCCGTGCAACAAGGCGCGGCTGCGTCAGTTCTCCCGTCGCATGATTCATCTCAGCCAGATAAATGCCTTCTCCATTGCCGGACTTGTCCGTATAAGTCCCAACATAGGCCAGCGTGCGTCCGCTCTTGTGAGCAGCCGCCTGCGCCCTTCCCATCGCCGCGTGCCCCAATGTCAGCACGGCTGCGCTGCAAAGAAAACTGCGGCGCGTCAGGCCGCCCGGAATACGAATGTCACTCATGATGGAGACCCTCAATAATTACAGGACGCGACAAAATGCGTCCCTGCTCAAACAAAGCACGCCAGCGTCAACGTAAATCCCAGCGCGGTCACCGAGATGATGGTCTCGCACACCGACCAGGTCTTCATCGTCTGCGCCACCGTCATGTTGAAGTACTCCTTCACCAGCCAGAAGCCTCCATCGTTCACGTGCGAAAAAATCAGCGAGCCCGCGCCGGTTGCAATGGCCAATAGCTCCGGATGAACGCCCGTCGTGTGCAGCGCGATAGGCGCAACGATACCCGCCGCCGTGGTCATCGCCACGGTTGCCGATCCGGTTGCCAACCGCATCGAAGCCGCCAGCAGCCACGCCAGCAGCAGCAGCGGAATGTGGCTGTGCAGCGCCACTGCCACCACCGCTTGCGACACGCCGCTGTCTTGCAGAATCCTTCCGAATCCGCCGCCCGCACCCACCAGCAGCGTGATCGTCGCCGTCGGCGCAAGGCATTCGTTGCTGAAGCGAAGAATTGTCGCTCGCGTGAATCCACGCATCCTGCCCAGCGTTACAAAGCTCAGCAGAACTCCAATCAGCAATGCGAGGTCGTCGTTGCCAATCAGATGCAGTGCGGAATTCAGCCCGCTCCCAGTCGCTGAAAGCGCATCTGCCCAACTCCCCACCAGCATCAACAGCACCGGAAACAGAATCGTAATTAGCGTGATCCAAAAGTTAGGCAGGCTTCGCCCCACTTCGTGATCCACAAACTCCGCGGCCATCGGGTTCACAGCGGGCAGCGTGATATGCGGAGCAATCAGCTTCGCATACAGCGGGCCGGCAAGGATGGCGGTCGGCAATCCGACAATCAGCGCATACAGAATCGTGCGGCCCACATCCGCGTGAAAAATCGTCACCGCCATCAACGCGGCGGGATGCGGCGGCACCAACCCATGCACTACGCTCAGGCCCGCCAGCATCGGCAATCCCACCAGCACCAGTGAAGTTCCCGTGCGCCGCGCCACCGTAAATGCAATCGGAATCAGCAGCACGAATCCCACTTCGAAGAACGCGGGCAATCCGATCACCAGTCCGATCGCCACCATCGCCCAGTGAATGCGCTTTTCGCCGAACAGGCCGATCAGCGTATGCGCAATGCGGTCCGCGCCGCCCGACTCCGCCATCATCTTGCCCAGCATCGTGCCCAGCGCCACAACAATCGCGATGTGCCCCAGCGTTCCGCCCACGCCGGCTTCAAACGAGTGCACCACCGTCGCCAGCGGCATCCCGGTCACCACCGCCAGCGCCAGCGAAGTCAAGAACAGCGTGATGAACGGATTCAGCTTGAAGACGGCAATCAGCACAATCAGCGTCACCACCGCGGTGAATGCCGAAGCAAGCAGAAAAACGCTGTGAGGATCGATCATCTGTCATCCCTTGAATGAGATTTGTGCGGCTCTTCGCGGCGCGCGTTCTCCGCGCCTTACTTATCCGCCGGAGCTTTGTAAGCCACGCAATCGATCTCCACCTTGCAATCCACAACCATCTTCGATTCCACGCACGCGCGTGCCGGCAGATTATCGCCGAAAAACTCTCTGAAGACCGCGTTGAACGCCGCAAAATCGCGCGCGTCATCCAGCCAAACGCCGCAGCGCACAACATCTTCCGTGCCGTAGCCCGCTTCCTTCAATATAGCCAGCAGATTGCGTATTGCCTGGTTTGCCTGGGCCACAATGTTGCCCACAATGATCGAGCCGTTCAGCATCGGTACTTGACCCGACACATAGAGCCACCCATTCGCTTCAACCGCGCGCGCAAAGGGCATATGCTGACCACCCGCACCCTTGCCGCCTTCCATTCCATATCGCTTGATGCTCATCCTTCGCTCCTTGAGTTACTGAATACTTATTCATCCGGCCCACTACTTATCTCCACCAACCTCAATCCCGCGTTTCTTTCTTACGCGGAACGCGTGAAGCGTCCGCCCTCACGGCGAGTGGCACAAATCGTCCCGCGCGCAGTCCCGTCGATCCTTGCGCATTGTACGCGAGAGCGCCATTCACCCACACACCCCGCACGCCCTCTGCCGCTCGCATCGGATCCGAAAACGTTGCCGTGTCCTTGATCCGCAGCGGATCGAACAGTGTCAGGTCCGCGAAATATCCCTCGCGAATCAGGCCGCGCTCGGCAAGTCCGAAGCGCTGTGCCGGCATGCCGGTCATCTTGTGCGCGGCCGTGCACAGCGAAAACAGATTCTCTTCGCGGCAATAGCGCCCCAGCACCCGCGGAAACGTCCCCCACAGACGCGGATGCGGCATCGGATCGCAAGGCAGTCCGTCCGATCCAATCATCGTCGCCGGATGCTGCAAGATCCTCTGCACATCTTTTTCATGCATGGCGTGATAAATGGCTCCTGCCGGTTGCAGCCGCTCGGCTGCCTCTTGCTGCGTCACATTCCACCCGCGAGCAATCTGCGCCAGCGTCTTGCCTGCTTCTCCGGGATGCGGCTCGCTCCACGTGATGCGGATTTCCACGCGTGTGTCCACCTGGCGCACGTCGAGCGTCGTTGAAGATGCCGCGTAAGGATAGCAGTCGCAGCCCACTTGCTGCGTGCCGCGCGCCTCATCCAGAGCCTGCAGCACTTCGCCGCTGCGCCCCCAATTTTCGATGCCCGCGCATTTCAGATGCGACAGAATCACCGGCACGCCCGCCCGTCTGCCAATCTCGAATGCTTCCTGCATTGCCTCGCAAATCTGTCCGCCTTCATTCCGCATATGCGTGGCATACACCGCTCCGGCTGCGCGAAGCGGCTGCGCCAGTTGCAGCACTTCTTCCGTGGAGGCGGCTTGCGCGGAAAGATACGCCAGCCCCGTGCTCAGGCCCAATGCTCCCTCGTCCAATGCCTCCTGTAACTGAGCGCGCATGGCTTCTATTTCCGCATCGGTCGCACTGCGGTCCAGGCGATCCATGTGATTGTTGCGCAGCGCCGTGTGCCCCACCAGAGCGGCCACATTTACCGCTGGCCGCGCTTCGTTCAGCGCTCGCTTGTAGCCTGCAAATGTCGGAAAGCGAAACTCCTCCGCCGCTCCCAGCAGATTCATCGGGTCGGGGGCGCGGCCGCGCAATTGCACCGGCGCGGCGCTGATGCCGCAGTTGCCCACAATCACCGTGGTCACTCCCTGCGAAAGCTTGGCCAGCATCTGCGGCGAAC
>CAZQPY010000108.1:0-14912 GCA_964595345.1 uncultured Occallatibacter sp. | reverse complement strand
GGGCGTAGATCTCATAGAGCAGATAGAGGTGCTGGTCGGTGCGGAAGACGTGGCTTATGTTGGGCAGGTACTCCAGGCCAGAGCGGACGAGAGGACTTTTCTCCTTGCTTGGCTGGCGCGCGCTGGCCAGCAGGATGGAGCTCATCTTGAGCGGGGCTTTCTTCATCTCGGGCAGGGTGATTTCCGCCTCGAAGGAGCCCATGCGGCCGGTCTGATTCTCGCGGACCACGAACTTCAGCTGGTATTTGCCCGGCGGCAGGTTGAAGCTGGTGGTGTATTGGATGTTCTTCTGGCGCGCGCCGAGGGCGGAGTCGAGATTGAGCTTGACGGTCTCGCGGGCGTGACCAATGGGGCGCTTGACCTCGTCGATGACGGCGCCGATGATGTCGAGCGTTGCCTTGTCTTTATCTCCGCCGCTCACAAATGGAATTTGAGATCCGGGGACGACGAGGGAGACGGGGACGTAATAGCGATTGTCGTCGAGGCGGAAGTAGAGCGCGTCCATGTAAAGCGCCATGTCGGTGGCAGGGAGGTCGCTGGCGAGCTGGTCTTCGAGATCGCGCTCGCGGTCCTCCTTGCCGGAGTGCTTGAAGTCGGCGGGGGCGTAGTAGCCGGGGCGGTATTCGAGCTTGATTCCCGGGCGATTGATCTTGATGGTCAGCTTGCGATAGCGGCCGTCGCGCAACGGGTTGGAGCTGCGAAAGCCAACGGCATAGTAGGCCGAGGTGTCTTTCTGCACTTGCGCGAAGGCGGGGGCGAAGTCGTTGGAGTCGAAGAAGGCTTTGCCGCCGGTATCGCTGCTGAGGGAAGCCATGACTTCCTGGCTGGCAAAGTTGGCGTTCATATTGTTGGCCAGCGCGCCGCCGTTGTATGCGCCGCTGCCGCGCAGGCTTCCGGTGGAGGCATCGCCGAGCGGCGAAACAGCCTGCAGACCGCGCGTGTCCACGCTGTAGATGGCGAGATTGGCGCGCACGGCGGCATTGACCGCGGCACGTAGCGACGCCTGGTTTTCGATGCCGTCGCGGGAGATTCCGCCGGAGAAGTAGAGCAACGACTTCTTCTCGTCGATCTTGGCCAGCGACTGGGAGATGGCGCGCAGGGCAAAAAGCTCGCGGTCGGTGTTGATGTCGTTGTATTCGCTTTCGTCGGGGGTGTAGCCGGTGGTGTCTTCCACCTGGTTGGAGTTGGCGGTTGCGCCTTCGGCAAAGCCCTGGCCCTCGGTGCCGTTGTACGCGCCGACTTCGCGGGCCAGAGCGGCCTTGTCGGCGGTGAAATCCTGGTCCACCTTGAGCGTGTCGCCGAGAGAGACCAGGGCGACGAGGTCGGCGGACTGCATCTTCTTGGTGAGGAAGTCGCGCGCCGCATCGACGCTGCGGTCCAGATCTTCGGGCTGCATGGAGGTGAGGTCGAAGAAGAAAACAATGAGGCGGTGATTGCGCAGCTCTTCGGGCTTGGCGACGGCAACGGCCTTGCTGCCGCTGGGGCCAGCGGCAAGTCCGCTGACGGTTGCTTCGCGGAGCGGCGTGGCCATTTCCACGCTTTGGAAATCGAAGGTGGAGATCTGCTGCTTCTTGCCGTTTTCGAGGACGGTGAAGTCGCTTTGCTGAAGTCCGCGGACCAGTTCGCCGGTTTTTGTGTCGCGGGCGACGACGTTGGTGAGGACCAGTTCGCTATTGACCTTGAGAACAAAGTCCTGCGCGGACGGGTCCTGCGCGGACGGCGGGCGCTGGGCCTGCGCGGCCCTTTGAGATTGGGGGGACGAGGAGGGTTGGGCCGGGGAGTCCTGCGCACTGAATGCCGGAGCTGAAGTGCTTAGCATCGTCAACGTTGCGAGAATTGCCGCGAGTTTTTGTGCGCCGACCTTCATGCTTGCCCTCGGGGGCTGAAGCCCCGGACTTCCTTTGATGCTGCGGCACGGCTGAACAGGCTGCGGAAAAAGGCCCTTGTTCGAGTGAATTGCTGGAATGAGCCTAGCAGGGGCTAAAGCCCTCCACTCATTCTATTGGCCTTATCGGCACGACTGAAGTCGTGCCCTGACGCTTCTTGCCTTCCCGGAGGAGTTTTTCAGCAGCCTGTGAAGCCGTGCCCTTTCAAAACCGAGTCTTTGCGAAAGCTGCAAGACATTTCCATTTCAAAACCTGGCCGGATGGATTCGACCTTTGGGGTCGTGCTTTCCCAGGTCCCCAAAAGCGAGGGACCTGGGGCACCCAGCCTTCTTTGCCCTATCAAGACTCTGCTGCTTCCGTCTTCGTTAACTCGGCGAACTCCGCTTGACTCGTAACTCCGCTTGCCTTGCTTGCTCCGCTAGAACCTGAATCTTGCGGTGAACTGGAACGACCGCATGCTGTTCACGGGAACGGAAGTGACTTGGCCGAACTGCGGCGTGTCCAGGCTGGTGCCCACGCCGGAGTACTGGACGGTGTTGAAAACGTTGTTGGCCGTAGCGCGGAACTCGATGCTTTGGGTATCGTGCAGCGAAACGGTTTTGGAGAGAGACATGCTGTTGGAGACCGTTCCGGGGCCGGGAATCGAGTTGCGCGAGGCGGTGCCAAACGGTCCCGCGGGCATCTTGAAGGCCGCGGTGTTGAACCACATCTGCTTCGATCCGCCACCGGCGGTGATGGATTGGGAGAAATCGCGGTCGGGGCGGAGGGTTCCGGCGGTGCCGCGGGCCACATCGGCGATTGCCCCCTGGTAGTTGGGGGTGAGCGGGGTTCCGGTGGCGAAGGTAAACGTGCCGGAAATCGAAAAACCCTCAAGAATGTGCGAACCGACGCCGCTGGTGAGCCAGAACTTGTCTTTTCCGAAGGGCAGCTCGTAGAGGTAATTGCCGCTGACCCGGTGGCGCTGATCAAGGTTGGAGTTGCCTTCTTCGGCCTGGAGGTCCTGCCAGTTCTGCGCGACCACGGAGGAACTTCCTCCGAGCGCGCCGTTGCCCGCATCGTCGATGGAGTGCGAGTACTGGTAGTTTGCGCCGGCGGAGATGCCATGCGTGATGCGCTTGTTCAGGGACAGCGTGCCGGCGTGGAAACGAGAGAAGGCAGCCGTCTGCTCGTAGGTGAAGACGAGATTGGTGGGATCCGTGCCGGGGCTGGAGGCGCTCGGACGCGGAGCTGTACGGACATCGAGGCGCGATCCCTTGGACCCGTTGTAGCCCGCGTTCAGGACCACTCCCCAAGGGAGCGTCTTCTGGATGTTCAGATTCCACGCCTGGACATAGGGAAGCTTGTAGTGCGGATCGACGGCGTAGCTACCGGTGGTGGCCGGCACCGCAAACCCGTTGGCGAGCGTGAATTGGCCGGCCTGCATGGCCTCGTTGGTCTGCTGGTCGACAAAGCCGGGCGAGCTGACCATGGGCTGGCGGGCCATGGTGGAGGCAAAGGAACCGTACTGGCCGACGGTGTAATTCATGCCGTATCCGGCGCGCACGACGGTCTGCTTGGGCAGCCGCCAGGCCAGGCCGAGACGCGGCGCAAAGGCCGTTCGGAAGGGGTAGACGAGCGCATCGGGCAGCCTGCCGCTGTAAGCTCCCGCGCCGCCGGCCTGCACTTCGTCGGTGACCTGGAACTGCGCGGGAAAGCCAGCATTCGCAATTGGATTGGTGTCCACAAAGGCAAGGCGCCCGTATTTCTCGGTATAGGGCGCGAAGAATTCGTAGCGGATGCCGTAGTTCAGGGTGAGGGAGGGGCGGACGCGCCAATCATCGGTCGCGTAGCCGTCGAGCACGTTGTCGCGCAGATAGCTTTTGCCCGCGGTGACGTCGATGGTGGTTTCCTGCGGGAAACCGAGCAGAAAGTCGGCGAGCGCGGAGCCTGTGCCGGGGGTCTTGGCCCGATCCTCGGTGAACAACCCGCTGAAGGTGAAGTTGCCCGTGGCGTTCGATCCGCCAAGGAAGTCGCGGTGCACGCGGCGGTAGTCGCCGCCGAAGCGCAGGTTGTGCTTGCCGTGGATCCAGCTGAGGGTCTCGGAGACCGAGATGGTTTGGGCTATGGAGAAACTGGGCTGGACCTGGCTGAGGCCGCCAAATCCGATGATCTGGAGGTTGGGGAGCCCGTAGTTGAGCGGAGTGCTGTCGGGGAGCGCGACGCCGAGGGAGGACGCGATGTCGTTGCCGGTGTTGGTGAAGTAGTTGGCGGTCTGGCTGGCGCTGCGGTTCCAGTTGAGGTTCAGGATCTCGGTGAGCTTGTGGTAACCGAGCGTGTAGCCGGCCTGGACGGAATTCGAATGCGAGGCGCTCTTGCCGCCAAGAATTGGGACCAGCCCCACGTTGTCGCTGGCCGAATCGGACCAGTTGTAGTTGAAGTTGATGCTTTGGCGCAGCCCCTGCGATTGGGATTGCGACCGGCGACCGGCGGCGCGGCCAAACGGACCCTGCGCGGCATTGGCGCCAAGACTGCGCATGTAGCGCACACCGGCTTGGGTGGAGTTGGACTGGCCAGTGGTGAGCAGATGGTAGTTATAGCCGTTGGAGTTGAGCGCAATGTTTGACTCGGGGATATAGGCCAGCAGAGCGGCCGCCTGCGGCGAAACCGGGACCTGGTTGTTGAGAAAAGGCGTGTAATTGGCGGCCTGGTTATAGACGATGGGAAGTCCGCTGAGGTTGCCGGCGCGTTCGGGATCGGTGGGCACAGTGGCGTAATTATCCGCCGGACTCGACTGTCGCGTACCGGAGAGGGTGAGAAACATCGTGTCTTTGCCGCTGGGCTTGGTGAGGCCGGGCAGATAAGGTGCGCTCATGAAGGTGAGGCCGAAGCGGTTGGAGCCCGAAGCGGGTTGCAACTGCGGCTGGCCGTTGAGGGAGAAGGGCTCGGCGTTGAGCGCGGAGTTGCTGCCGAACCAGAAGATGGCTCCGTGCGGCTGGCCGGGATTGAAGCCGCGAAAGTTCCCTCCCCTGCCACCGCCGAAGCCACCGCCTCCAAAACCTCCGCCGAAGCCACCGCCTCCAAAACCACCACCGCCGAAAAGTCCGCCACCGCCTCCGAAGTTTCCACCCTGGCCGCCAAACTGCGAGCGCAGGGTCTCCACGGTGTCGCGCAGGCGGTCCATGTCCATTCCGGCCATGGGGCTGACGGTGCCGGATTGGCCGTTGATGGCCACCGAATCGCTGCCGAAGTCGGAGTTGGAGGCGACCGACGGCAACGCCGCTCCTGCGGATGCCGCGCCGGTTGCGGTTCCGGCCTGGGTTTCCGTTCCCTCGGAAAGCGCGCCAACCAGGCTCAAGCTTTGCGCCCCGCTGCCCGCCAGTTGCTGGATGAGCGACCGGGCTTGTTGTGAAGCGGTATCGCTGGCCTGCTGGCGCTCCTGCTCGGCGGCACGGGAAGCGAGCATCAGGTCGAAGTTGACTGCCTGGTCGTGGCTGGTGGCGTTCAGCACGGCTTCCTGCGCACCCTGCGCAAAAGCGGCAAACTGGGTACGGATGACGTAACGGCCATTCTGCGAAAGGGTCAGCGTCCAGGCTCCGGCGATGTCGGTGGTGGTGGAGACGCGCTTGCCGGTAAGGGTGTTCTGCGCGGTAACGGTGACGCCGGGCAGTGGCGTGGAGCCGCTCTTGACGACGCCATGGAGGCGACCGCCAGGAGATGCCGGCACAGGAGGCGTCTGGGGCGCGGCCGACGCCTGGGGCGGGGCCGGTGGCGCGGCGGGCGCCTGCGCCCATGCGGCAAGTGTTGCCAACCCGATGATTCCCGCTGCAACCGCATTGTGCCGTACTGCTCGCCGCATTTAAACTCCCTGGATCGGACGGCCCGATTTCTCAGGCTACGGAAAAAGATTGTATTCCGCGAAGAATCCCGAAACATGTTCTTCGATGGCTAAATAGGCTGCGAGAAGAGTCTGCGTTTCGGGAAGAAGTCTCAGGGGCTAAAGCCCCATTCATTTTTGTTGGCTTTATCGGCACGACTAAAGTCGTGCCCTGACGCTTCTTGCCCTCCCGATGCCGTTTTTCCGCAGACTGTAAAAGCCAGGTCCATTCTGCGCACTTGCGGGACGGTCGAAAACGTTGGCTATCCCATTTAGAATCTTTGCGGCCATTTCGGTCGCCCCTACGGGGCTTAAACTCTCTGCGGGCCGCAACCCAGGACTGCGCTTCGCTTGTCCTGGGCTATTATCCTTCGGCCCCTCCAGGGCGAATGCCTCAGGACCGTTTTCATGCCCTTGGGTGGGCCGCAGGTCCATGGAGACACGACTAAAGTCGTGCCTGACACTTCTTGCCCATCCATTGAAGTTTTTTGCAGCCTGTAGAGCCCTTTGACTCATACTATTGGCCCTATTGGCACAGCTAAAGCTGTGCCCTTGCAAAGCCGATGGCAGGGATTAGTTTCCCCGCAGCCGAAAAATCCGCACGCCTTCAAAACTGAGGCGAAAATGAGTTTTTCGCTGCCTGTTCAAGCCTGGCTGTCGAAAAACCCTGTGTACTGAGTCTGACGCATTCCGCACGAAGCCGGATTACTCTTCGCGGGCCGATGCTCCACAGCTCCTGTTTGCAAAGACGGGCGCGAGTCTGGCGAAGTTCCCATGCGGTGAAATTCTTCCTTCAGTGGGAGCACCCCCAGCAGGCTGCGCAGTGGCTTGAATTGGGCGGTACGTATGGATAGGTCAAAATACGGTACGAAATAACTTGATTCGCGTGCTCTCAACTGTTTACTCTTGAGCCATTAACTGGAGTGCTGCTACCACGCCAGTAAACACGGTAGCTATCGGACAGGACGAATCCCATGATCAAGATCGGTACCACGATACGCGCTCATCGGTTGCAAAAGGGACTTTCGCAGGGAGATATCGAGAAGAAAACGGGGTTGCTTCGCTGCTATCTGTCGCGCGTGGAGAATGGCCACACCATTCCCTCGCTGGAGACTTTGTCGAAGATAGCGATGGCGCTGGATCTTCCGGTGGCGCAGTTCTTCGCCGACGACTCGCTCAGCCGCCAGTTGAATACGCAGAAGCTCTCGGACGAGGAACTTCGCTTTCTGACGCAGATTCGCCGCTACTCGAACAATCTGAACGATAGCGATCGCAAGCTGCTGCTGGCCATGGTGAAGAAGTTTGCCGCGACGGCGGTGAAATAGGAATCCCCGGCGCACGCCGGGGATTCTTTGCACGTCGATCCAGCTCCCACGCAGGGCCGGTGGAATCGGGTCCTAATTTATCGACAAGACAAGTTTGCCGAAATGCGATGCCTCTTCCATGCGCAGGAGGGCGGTGCGGGCGTGCGACCAGTGGAAGTTTTCGCCGACCGGCCGCAACATTCCCAGAGCGATGGCCTTGTTGAGATCCTGGAAATCCTTGCGTGAACCCACGTAAATACCCTGAATGCGGGCCTGCTTGTGGAGGATCGAGGCGATGGGGAGGGGATCGGGCGAATTGGAAAGGACGCCCACCTGCGCGATCACTCCACCGATGCGGAGAGCGCGAAGGGACCGGGGCAAAGTGCCGACACCGCCGACTTCGACCACCAGGTCCACACCTTCGCCGCCCGTTTCTTCCCTGGCCCATTGATCCCAGTCGGGGTGTTCGCGATAGTTGAGGCCTACATCCAGACCGAGTGCATAGGCGCGCTGCAGCTTCTCGTTGCTGCCGGAGATGCCGAGTACGCGCGCGCCGTGGAGGCGGGCAAGCTGGAGAGCGAAGATAGCAACGCCGCCCGTTCCCTGAATGAGCACGTTAGCTCCCGGGTGCAAGTTGCCCGCGGCAAGAGCATTCCAAGCGGTGACCGCGGCGCACGGCAAGGTGGCTGCTTCCTCGTAGCTGAGATGGTCGGGAATGAGGACAGCGCCGTTTTCGTTGAGAACGATCTGCTCCGCCAGGACGCCGTCGATGTCGCCGCCGAGCGCGCCCTTGGCTTTGGCGGCGGTCAGAGGGCCATCGAGCCAGTTTTGCATGAAGATTCCAGCCACCCGATCTCCCACTTTAAAGGCGGTGACGCCGGTTCCAATGGCAAGAACCTGGCCGGCGCCGTCGGAGCAGGGGATGCGCGGGAGAGACAGTTTGGGATTGTAGAGGCCCTTGATCAGGAGCAGATCACGATAGTTGAACGAAATAGCGCGCACCTGAATGAGGATTTCTCCGGGCCCCGGTTGGGGCGCAGGCCGCTCGACAAACTCCAAGGAATCAATGCCAAATGCAGAAAACTGGCAAACCCGCATGTAAGAAAACCTCCGCTTTCAGGACGAAGAAGCTCCCGCTGCGAGACACAGTGGAAGAAATCCCCCGTAGAATGAAGATATGGCTCGTGGATGGGAAAGTAAATCGGTGGAGGAACAGATGGCAAATACCCTGCAGCAACCGGATGTGGAGCTCGGCCACAGTATAGCGGTCGAAGATGCAAGACGGTTGGCGGACCAGCAGCGTCGGGAGCGTGCACGTGCACTGCAAGCGCTGAACCTGCAGCGGGAGAATATTCTGTCGCAGCGAACCTCGAACCCTGCGCGGCGTAGTGCTCTTGAGGCTGCCCTGATCCAGATTGAGACGCAGATCGCGCAACTGGGCTGAAGAGAGTTGGGCGGGCTGGAAGCGGAGCAATTGGATTTTGCCAAGTTGCGCTCAGGATCAGTGTGTTTGAGCGGTTCCTCGGGAAAAAAGGCCGGAGCAGAATCTGCTCCGGCCTTTTTTGCTGCGCGCGGCCGCGACGAAGGCTGACTGGGGTGGCGACAGCTTCACAGGATGCGGAATATTGGCTGGCTTCCGCAGGATTTCCCGAAACGAATGACTCAGGGGCTTAAGCCCGCCGCTCATCCTATTGGCGTTATCGGCACCCTTCGACAGGCTCATGGCAGGCTAGAAGTCGTGCCCTAATAAAAACTAAAAAGAGACTGGATTCCGACGATGATGCAAGTTGCAGATTTCAAAGGGACGAGTGTATTGTTTTCGATTTCGCAAGTTGGCCCCCGCTAACGCGGGGATGGCAAGTTGGCAGGTTGGCGGCTGCATCGCCAGGCTCCGTTTCATCCAACCGTGGGTCGGCAACCGGTGGATGACTGTTACAAAGCCAGACGACGATGAGTTTTTCAGCAACCTGTTCAGGCGTCGCGATGAAAGAGCAGGGAGTTGGCCTGCTGGACCGGAGTCATGAGAACGCGGGCGATGTTGACATGGGCTGGGCGCGCGGCGGCCCATACAATGACTTCCGCCACATCGGCGGGATTGAGCGGCTTGATGTTTTTGTACACATTGGCCGCGCGCTCGGAATCGCCATGGAAGCGGACCAGGCTGAACTCCGTCTCGACCATGCCGGGATCGACGGTGGTGACGCGAATCGGCGTGCCGAGGACGTCCTGGCGGAGGCCATCGTTGAGGGCCCGCTCGGCTGCCTTGGTGGCGCAATAGACTGCCCCGCCTGGGTAGGTGATTTCGCCCGCCGTCGAGCCGAGGTTGAGGATGTGCCCACTGCCGCGCTCGACCATACCCGGAACAACAGCGCGCGTGACATAGAGCAACCCCTTGACGTTGGTGTCGATCATGTCTTCCCAGTCGTCGATGCTGCCGGCGTAGAGCTTGTCGAGTCCGCGGCTGAGCCCGGCGTTGTTGACCAGTATGTCGATGGCGGCCCACTCGGCGGGAAGCGCGGCGATGGCCGCAGGCACAGCAGAGCGGTCGCGGACATCGAGAGCAAAGGTGTGCACGGCGGCGGCGCCCTTTTCCAGCGCCTGAGCGGCGACGGCGGCGAGTTTGTCGATGCGCCGGGCGGCCAGCAAAAGGCGCGCCCCCTCGGCCGCAAAGGCAAGCGCGGTGGCCGCGCCAATGCCCGAACTGGCCCCGGTGATGAGAACAATCTTTCCTTTGAGACTCATAGCTTTCTCCTAATCAAGCTTGTGGCCAAAGACCCGGGATGCGGGGCATTTCTGTTGCCGGCTTATGGGTTCTTCCAAAGTTCCCGGCACATCTGCTCTATTTTGCGGAGGCCAAGGATTGCAATTCTCATGGTCAAGTTTCCTCGTACATCAGTGTATTGGCCTTTGCCGGGGAATGAGCCTGTTATTGGCTGGCGGCGGATCTCAATAACACTGCCAGTTGGTCGATATCGGCCGCCCCGGCGTCACCAATCACCGTATAGTGCAGGCCGGCCTGGTTCCAACCTTCGGCGCTGAAGCCCCGCTCGCGAAGGGTTTGCGCACCGCTGCCCTCGAAGGCATTTCCCGGCTGCTGCTGCACGATGAAGACAGACATCTGGTGTTTGCGCAGCTCAAAGAGCAACTGCGCGCCGGGGCTGTGGCGTACATAGACCAGCTTGCCTCCCAGCAACTTGTAGCCCGAGTCCTTGAGTTCCGGCAGATTGAAGGTGAAGGGCAGCTTGCCCTGGAACCACGGCTTCACCGTATGGCGGTCGGTTGAGACGACATCGACCGGCGCGGCACTGGCCAACGTGGTGATGTGCATATCGACCAGTTCGGCGAGGGCCTGCTCGTTGCGGACGTGGCGCGTCCACAGCGCGGCGGAAGCTACGATTAAAACCAGTGCGGCGGTCGCGGCAGCCAGTTGAGGCAGCCAGAGAAACCCGGACGGGCGAAACCAGGGCCAGCGCGCGCGGCCTCGTTGCACGGTCTTTTCAATGCGCAGATGGAAATCCGCCGAGGGCGTATAGCGCAGAGCGGCAGCGCGCAGGGCATGCTTTGCGTTCATGCGCTCCATGGCGCTGGCGGCGCAGGCGGCGCAACCGAGCAAATGGGCCTCCACGCGCTGCGCCTCGGCGGGCGCACATGCGCCGTCGACGTACATTTGCAGCCAGTTCTGCCACTCCGCGCAGTTCATCGTACGGCCCTCCCTGTTCCCCCGTCCGGACTCGCCTTCGGGTTGTCGGCGAGTTGCGCGCGCAAGGCGCGGCGCGCCCGCCACAGCCGCGACATGACTGTTCCGACGGGTATGTCGAGCGCCACGGAAATCTCCTGGTAGCTCATCTCTTCCAGATCGCACAAGAGAATCAGTTCGCGAAAGTGCACCGGCAGCTCTTCGAGCGCGCGCTGAATCGTCTCCCGCTCGACACGGGCCAACAGCAGCGACTCGGGTGTTTCAAGAGTCTGCCCCAGCTCCGGTGCGAGCGATTCGTCTTCGCTGTCGAGGGAGATGGCGCCTGCAGCCTTCAGTCCGGCCCGGGAGGTGAGAAAGGTGTTGCGCAGAATGCGGTAGATCCAGGCGCGGAAGTTGGTTCCCTGACGGAAGGAGCTGAACCCCTTGAGCGCCTTCACGAAGGTTTCCTGAACGAGATCTTCAGCCGCAACGCGATCCTGCGTCAGCCAGCAGGCGAAATTATAGAGGCTGGCGAAATGCGGCATCGCCAGCTCTTCGAAACTCCCGGTATCGCCTGAATGATTGGCCACGGCAGCGCCAGTGTATCGCAAATGGCTGGGGCTGCCGCACAGTTGTGGACCGGGCTTCCATTGAGGCGATGCGATCAATCGGCTCCCACCTCACCAAAACTCCGCATCGTCTCTCTCACGGCTTGCGGCACCGTACGGCTGCGCCATTTGCGGAGAAGAATTGCGTCGAGGGACCATTGGCCCGGCCCGTTGATGAGAAGAAACGCGGTGGTCATGATCTGCGCATAGTCGGCGCGAATTTCGTGGAGCACGGCCCAGAAACCGACCTTGGGAAGAGCGGGCGGCAGGGGCAAGGGAGAGGTGCCGAGGAAGATTCCGATCTTTGTGGCGAGAATCGCCACGATCATCTCAGCTATGAAGGGGATGGCAATCAGCCGGGTGGCCAGGCCCGAGAGCAGCAACAAGCCGCCGCCGATTTCCAGCACGCCGATGAAGTTGGCGCTGAAGGCGGGGAATGGAATTCCGAGCTTGGTGAACCGGCCTACGCCCTGGTTGGCGTAGACGAATTTGAGCAGCCCTTCCCAGAAAAAGACTCCACCCGCCATAAGGCGAAGCAGCAGGATCGACCTGGGGCCGTCGGTGGGCGGTTGGAGTAGCCAGGCAATCAGTTTGCTCGATTCGATCATAGGATGCTCCCTTCACTGCATAGAACTGGAGGGAGCGGGATTTATTCCCTGGTTGCGGAGTTTTCTTTCGGCGGCGAACATGAAGCGAGCATTCCACATGCCGCAAGCCGAGGTGCCGCGGGTTGGAGAATCCTGCGGAACTATCAATTCGGTCCGATTTCGCGAGTTAGCCCCGCTGTCGCGGGGATGGCAAGTTCGCGAGTTGGCGGCTTTCTCGCCGGGGACGGTTTCTTCGTTCGTGGGCCAGAGATGCCGGTGAACGCCTATTCGGGGGCTATCAGCTGGTGGGCGATGGCAAAGAGGGCCAGTTCCAGGCGGGTGGAAACGCCGGTCTTATCGAAAATATTGGAAAGATGGCGCTTGACGGTCTCTTCGCTGAGTGAGAACTGTTTGGCGATGTCGCGGTTGCTGCAGCCCTCGACGATGGTTCCGACTACTTCCAACTCGCGCGGGGTCAGTCCATACGTCTTGCGCGGCGGTACGGCGGCCTTCTGCATGAGTTCGTGGAGCGCCGTCACCAAGTTGCTGACGCGCTTGCCGCCGATCCAGTAGTCGCCGCCCGTGACGGTGCGAATAGCGGTCTGCAGATGACCGGCGAGGGCATCCTTGAGGACGATGCCGCGCGCGCCAATCTGCAGTGCCTCGATGATCTGCTGCGTGGTGATGGTGGAGGTCAGGAGCAGAATCTTGACCGTGGGCGAGCCCTTCATGATGGCGCGCATGGCCTCCAGGCCAGGCAAACGGGGCATCTGCACGTCGAGAAGAAGAATGTCTGGATCGAGGTCGAGTGTGAGGGTGATGGCCTCGTCGCCATCGGAAGCCTCGCCGACCACTTCAAATCCTTCGACCTGGCTTAACATGTTGCGCACGCCGATGCGTACGACAGGATGATCATCGGCCAGTACGATGCGGACCATTCGTTCCATTTGGACGGCAAGCCTCCGTAACTAATCGTGGGTAAGAGGCCGAACGATCCGGGTCTCTCGATTCCCGCGCGCAAGTCCGGATAGGCCTTTATTACGCGGGAAAACCCTCACCCAGCATACGCCGCAGCCCGGCAGCGGCAGCGCGCAAATTGAGCAGGACGGGGGCGTTGATATCCAGATGGTTACTGCCTGCGCCGGAGGCGGAGGGTTGCTCGACAGCGCCCTCTTCAATCAGTGCGCCAAGGCGCGCAGCCTGCACCGCCCCGGCCATCGAGCAGCCGCCCTTGATGGCGTGGCCGATGCGGCGGACTTCAACGGGACTTCCATTGCAGATGGCAAGCTGGATGGCGTTGATTCGCCGGTCCAGATCGTCGACCAGGACAGTGAAGATCTCGCGGACTCCCGACTCGGGCATCATGGAGCGCAACTGGGCGAGGGTCTTGACCGAGATGATTTCTTCGCCGGCGTCGAAATCCGGCTGTGCGGCGACACCCGAGTCGGATGCATCAGAGGCCGGCTGCTTCGTCTGCGTCGCGAGCAGCGCCTTCAGCTCTTCAGGACCGAAGGGTTTGAGCAGAAAGCCGTCGGCGCTCTCGATTACCTCGGCGGGCGGGCGACTGGCGCTGATGGCGAATATGCGCACGCGGCCCCATTTGCGGCTGCGGCTGCGAAGCTCTCGAACCAGGGGCGCCCCACTGAGGCCAGGCATTTGCACGTCCACGAGAATAATTTCGGGTGCGAATGAGCCCTCTGCGAGCAGGGCGAGCGCCGATTCACCGTTTTCGGCAGTTTGCACGGTCAGGCCGCTCAAAGTGAGTAAAGTAGCGAGAACCTCGCGGCTGACCAGATCGTCGTCGATCAGCAGCATATTGTGAAGACTTCGTTGACCGTAACTATGCCTTGACATTTCCGCCGCCGAAACAATTCGCCGCAGATTTCAATTCAGTAACTTAACGTCCTGATTGAATCACAGTTGACGTGCAGGAACAAGGCTGGATCGGCCTTGCGACGCAGATTATTGAGAAAGGTAACTTCAATGTTATGAAAGTAGTCAATAAGGAAGGCTCCCAGAAACACCTTGCGATACTGATCACTCGGACCGGGAATGAACATTACCTGTGCAAACAGATTCCGTCATCGAACTTGCGGAGCTTGCCTTTGCCCAGAGGATGCGAAGTTGGATGCGCGCCGGGCAGCGAATTCCCTTCCCTGAGAGGTTCAAGGAAAGCAAAGCCCTTTTCGGCGCGCCTATGGGGCGCTTTTACTCGATGGCGGAAGGCACTTCGTGCAGCCAGCCGGGCGGCTTGAGCAGTTCGCGGGGCCGGGAACCGTCGGCTCCGCCGACCAGGCCATCGCGCTCCATGAGGTCGATGAGATGCGCAGCGCGGCCATATCCGACGCGCAGGCGGCGCTGAATGAGCGAGGTGGATGCCTTGCCGAATTCGAAGACGAGGCGCACGGCATCGTCGAAGAGCGGATCGTTTTCCTCTTCGCCGCTTCCGCCCTCGACGCCGGGACGGTCATCCTTGGGCGATTCGAGGAAGCCTTCGACATACTCGGCCTGCCCCTGCGCCTTCCAGAAGCCGACCACGGCTGCGGTTTCCTTTTCGCTGACGTAAGGGGCATGCAGGCGGACGAGACGGCTGGTTCCGGGGGGCAGGAAAAGCATGT
Source organism: uncultured Occallatibacter sp. (assembly GCA_964595345.1). Classification (GTDB taxonomy): domain Bacteria; phylum Acidobacteriota; class Terriglobia; order Terriglobales; family Acidobacteriaceae; genus Telmatobacter. The sequence continues at coordinate 380 of CAZQPY010000108.1, read as the reverse complement.
CTCCACGGCCCAGCAGCGATTCCGCGCCGTTGGTGTCGAGGATGGTGCGGGAATCCACCTTGGTGGCCAGGCGGAAGCTGATGCGGGTGGGCACGTTGGCCTTGATGAGGCCGGTGATGACATCGACGCTGGGGCGCTGCGTGGCCAGCACGAGATGAATACCGACGGCGCGGGCCATCTGAGCCAGACGGGTGATGGACTCTTCCACGTTGGCACGGTCGAGCATCATGAGGTCGGCGAGTTCGTCGATGATGATGACGATGTAGGGCAACGGCTCGTCGTCTTCCCCGTCGTCGAAGAGCGAGGGCATGGCGCTTTCAAAAAGCTTGTTGTACTGGTCGATGTTGCGCACGCTGCGGCTGGCCAGCAGCTTGAGGCGG
>CAZQPY010000107.1:0-15217 GCA_964595345.1 uncultured Occallatibacter sp. | reverse complement strand
TCGGCTCCTGGATCGGCGGCGACCGCGACGGCAATCCCTTTGTCACGCCCCAGGTGACGCGCGATGCGATCCAACTGGCTCGCGGCCACCTGCTGCTCTACTACCAGCACCAGCTCGGTGAGATCGTCGATCTGCTCACCACCAGCGCACAGCAGATGCCGGTGAGCCCGGCCTTGATGGAGCGGCTGGAGCGATATATTGCTCAGGTCCGCACGCCCGAGGCGCAGATCTTTGGCGAGCAATACGAGTTTGAGTACTACCGTCGCTTTATCCTTTGCCTGAAAGCCAGGATTCAGCGGACGATGGAGCACCCCGGACCCTCCGGCGCGATGCTCCCAGTGACGCCGTATACGCTTGCGCAAGGCCAGGACCAACTGGCGCAGGTACTTCCCGCATATTGCTCGGTGGGAGAATTCATCTCCGACCTGGAAGCCCTGCGTTCTTCGCTCGCCGAGAATCGCGGTTTGCGGATTGCCCGCGTTCTGGTCGATCCGCTGTTGATCCAGGTGCGCACATTCGGCCTGCATCTGCATACGCTCGACATTCGTCAGCATGCCAAGGTACATGCCGCGGCACTGCAGGAGGCGATTGGGGACACGCTTGCCCCGTCGCTTCAGGGCAGCCTTACCGAGGAAACGGCAAACGTGCTCGACACTTTCCGCGCTGTGGCCGAAATCAAAAACGGCTGCTCTCCTGAAGCCATCCGCCAATACGTGATCAGCGGCGCATCCACCGTGGACGACGTACTGGCCGTGGTCAGGCTGGCCCGTCTGGGCGGGGTCCGGGTCGAGGGATCCGGAGGCAAAGGATGCGACTGCGAGACCGGCGACCCACGATACGGTGACCCGGGGCTGATGCCTGTTCCGCTTTTCGAGTCCATTGAGGATCTTCGCCAGGCTCCGGCCGTTTGCCGCGAGCTGTGGAGCAGACCCGATTATCGCAAGCTGATGGAGACTTGGGACAACTGGCAGGAGGTGATGCTTGGCTACTCCGACTCCAACAAGGATGGGGGTATGCTGACCAGCACCTGGGAGATTTACCGGGCCCATCGCGACTTGCATGTGGTTGCGCGAGAGTGTGGCGTCAAGCTGCGGCTGTTCCATGGGCGAGGCGGAACGGTGGGCCGCGGCGGCGGCCCCACCCACCGCGCCATCTACGCACAGCCAATGAAGTCCTTCGACGGCCAGTTCCGCATCACCGAACAGGGCGAAGTACTCAACTTCAAATATGCGGATGAGGTTCTGGCTGAGCGGAATCTCGAACTGATGATCGCCGCTTCGCTCGATGCCCTGGCCCGTCCCAATGCGCGCGATCCCAGGGGCCATCTGACCGGCGTTCTGCGGCCGGAGTGGGAAGCGGCGCTCAACGAGCTTTCCGAGATTTCCTTCGAGTTTTACCGGCAGCACATTCTGGAAGACCCCGGAGTGGTGACTTACTTCGAGCAGTCCACCCCGGTTGCCGAGCTGGAGCACGCCAAGATCGGGTCCAGGCCGTCGCGACGAAGCACCTCGAGGAGCCTTTCCGACTTGCGCGCCATCCCCTGGGTCTTCGGATGGACGCAGTCGCGACTTCTGGTCCCGGCGTGGTTTGGGGTCGGATACTCGCTCAGCCAGTTCATCGAGCGGCCCGGAGCGCTTGCGTTGCTGCAGGGGATGGCGGAGGAATTTCCGCTCTTCATCGACCTGTTGCACAACGTCGAGCTGGCGCTGGGCAAGGTCGATCTGTCGACCGCGCGCCTCTACGCAGCACTGGTCAACGACTCTGTGCTACGCGAACGCGTTTTCACCATGCTTGAAGACGAGTTCCACCGCACTGTCAACGCTCTGCTCGCTGTTACAAAGCAATCCGAATTGCTGCAGAATACGCCCGTGCTCGCTCGCTCCATCCGCCTGCGCAACCCCTATGTCGATCCCATGCACCTGATCCAAGTCGATATGCTGCGCCGGAAGCGCGCCGGGGAAGATACCCCCGAGGTCAACCGCGCCATAGCTGCCACCATCAGCGGCATCTCGTCCGGGCTACGCAACACTGGATGATACGGAGCGCCCGGCCGATCCTTTCCCGACATGGTTTCGGCAAAGGATCGGCCCTTGATCCGGGAACCCTGGCTCGAATCACCATGGCGGTCACACGCCGCCGGCGTGGGTGCATGCTAGGCTCTTTATCGATGCGTCCTCGTCCTTTTTTGTTCTCGATCTTTCTGATCCTTGCAACCATCGGCGCTGGTTTGGCGATTCGCTTCGCCCCTCTCGATTTGCCACAACCTGTTGTAAAATATGGTGGATCGACACTTTGGGCCATGATGCTCTATTGGATTGTATCCACGATTCTGCCCACGGCGCGGTTGTTTCTGATCACGTCTTTAACAGGAGCCCTGGCCACTTCGATTGAAGTCCTCAAGCTCTACCACTCCGTTCCCCTCGACAACTTCCGGGATTCCATTCCTGGCATCCTGACCTTGGGGCACACCTTCTCACCGTGGGACATTTTCGTCTATTGGCTCGCGATCTACGTCGCGGCATCCATGGACGCGGGGGCTCGATCCCGAATGAATCGCTACACCTGGTAGCAGCGGTGTGCAGGTGCCCGGCATAGCTCGGGCCGGCACCAGCCTGAACCTCAACTTTCCGAAAATCTGAACGAGACGGGCGGGTTCCCTCGGCCGGGGAGCGGCTCCAGAAGCGATACCATAAAAATATGGAGCGTTTAATGCCGATAGTTCTCGACGGTACGGCCGTTGCCGCCGCAATCAAGCAGGAAGTCGCGGAAGAAGTGAAGAAGCTGGCAGTCCTGGGCATTCGACCGGGGCTGGCAGTTATCCTGGTCGGAGACGTTCCCGCCTCGCAGATCTATGTGCGCAGCAAGGTGCAAAGCTGCTCGGATCTCGGCATCTACAGCGAACTGATCACGCCCCCCACGACCGTCACCACCGAAGAAATGCTCGCTTTTGTCGCCTGCCTCAACGGCCGCGAAGAGATCGACGGAATCCTCATTCAGCTGCCGCTTCCTGCATCGGTGGACACCAAGGCATTGCTCGATGCTGTGGACCCGGCAAAGGATGTGGACGGCTTTCATCCGGTGAATGCAGGCCGCCTGCAGGCTGGGCGACCCGCATTGGCTCCCTGCACTCCGGCCGGGGTTATCGAGCTCCTCAAGCGCAGCGGAATCGACCTTGCAGGCAAACACGCCGTGGTCGTGGGTCGCAGCGACATTGTCGGCAAACCCGCCGCCATGCTTCTTCTTCACCAGAATGCGACCGTGACGATCTGCCACTCCAGAACGCGGAACCTCGGGGAGATCACTCGCCAGGCCGACATTCTGGTTGCCGCCATCGGCGTGCCGGGATTCATTTCCGCCGAGATGGTCAAGCCCGGAGCAACATTGATCGACGTGGGTATGAACCGAATCAGCGATAGGAGCCTCTTCGACCGCTTCTTCGCCGGTAACGAGAAGCGCGAGGCCGTTTTTGCCAAGCGGGGTTCCACGCTCATCGGCGACATCGACCCCAAAGCTTTTGAGCTTTCCAGCGCCTATACGCCCGTACCCGGTGGAGTGGGTCCGCTGACCATCGCCATGCTGATGGCCAACACCGTGCGCGCCGCCAAGATGCGGCGGGGGCTCTGATCCAGGTTATTGGTCTCGAGCATTTTCGGAATATTTTCAGACTTTTGAGAGCACTGAAAGGTGGCTTTTTCTTAAGGAAAAAGCCGCTTGAGTGTGTGCTTTCGGTCTACTCCATTTCCGAAAATGCTATAGCCCCTCCTGGAACCTGCGCTTTGATTGTCGATTCGGCCAGCGGAGGATGAGCAGGCTTCTTTGCGTGTCGGCTTCAAAATCCGCCAGTCGAATTGCATTTCCGCGAAGAACCGCCAACAATTCGCCGGTCGCGCAATTCCCGGTTTGCAGCAAAATGACTTTTGGCGGCGCACCCCAAGCAAGGCTGAGGCTGACAAAGTCCTTGTCCTTGGTCAGGAATGTGAATCCATTGGATTTTGCGTACTCCCAGATCAACTCGTCTGGCGTAGTTCCCAGACTGATCGAATTTACGTGGATCGAGTCGGGGTAAAGATCGGCCAGGTCGCGGACAAGCCGGGGCGGAAGCTTCTCGTCAACGAGAAGCTTCAAGGACCGAAATCCTCTCTGGGATGCTGGCGAAGAACTCGTAGATGGCCTGGAAATCTTCCTTCTCCAGGTAGGGGAATTCCCCGAGGATTTCCTCTTCGGTCATTCCCGAGGTGAGGTACGAGGCGAGATCGTAGACCGTAAAGCGCAGGCCACGGATGCACGGCTTGCCCCCCATTTTTCCTGCTTCCACCGTGATGCGCGGATTCAGGCCGGTCATTGGCCACCCCTCCCGTGCTGCCCCCTCATTCTACTTGAGCTTCGGTAAAATGGCCTATACTTTCCTCATCCTGGCAGGTCCACCGAGGTCATCCCATCATGCTGCGCGTCGGCCTTACCGGCAGTCTCGGTTCCGGCAAAAGCACTGTGGCCGGCATTCTGCGCGAATTGGGCGCCGAGGTCTGCGAAGCCGACGAGCTGGGCCGCGCATTGATGGAGCCCGGCCAGCAGGTCTACGCAGAGATTGTGCGCGCTTTCGGCCCGGCCGTCGTTGACCCCACTGGCCGGCTGGACCGCGGCAAACTGGCAGAAATGGCCTTCCGGAATGGCCGTCTGCAGGAGCTGAATGCGATCGTTCACCCGGCTGTGATCGGCCTCCAGCAGCAATGGATGGATGAGGTTTTTGCGCGCAATCCCCAGGCCGTGGCCGTCATCGAATCCGCGCTCATCTTTGAAGTGCAAAGGGATGCGCGTGCGCGCGGCGAGAGCGAAGGCGTTCTTGCCGACTGGCGGCGGCGCATCGACTGCATCGTGGTCGTCACCGCGCCCGATGAGATCAAAATTGCACGCTATATCCGCCGCCTGCGTGAGATAAACAAAGCTGCTGCGGTTGACCCTGGCGCAGCCGAGGCCGACGCGCGAAATCGATTGGCCCATCAGATTCCCGATGCCGAAAAGGCCGCCCTTGCCGATTACGTGCTGGATAATTCCGCCGACATCGTTTCGCTTCGCCGTGCTGTTGTGACATTGTGGCAACAATTGAGCAACAGTTTTCAATCCGGCGTGTCTTTACAATAGAAATGGACGGCGCCGACCCCTTCCTCGGAACTTCTGTGTGCCGTTCACGTAAGAATGAAGAAAGGTCAACAGGTTCAATCACTATGAAACTGCGCCAGGTTCTTCTGATTGTTGTTCTGGTGAGCGGATTTTGGCTCGTCACCACCCACCTGCCGTCGGGTCTGACGCATCTTGCCCTGTTTCGCGGACACGCCGCAGGCTCTCCGCTTGAGTTGACAGAGGCGCAGGCCGCGCCCGCCTACGACTCAGAGGAACAGAACAACATTGCGGTCTACAAGCGCGTGCTGCCCTCGGTCGTGAACATCACTTCAACCACGCTGGTATTCAACTTCTTTGAAGGAGTGGTTCCCCAGCACGGCCAGGGCTCAGGCTTCGTTCTCGATAAGGCCGGCCATGTGCTCACCAACTATCACGTAATCGACGGCGCCAATCGCGGCATTGAGGTGGCGCTGAGCAATAAACGGCGTTACGCGGCCAGGGTGGTCGGGACCGACAAGATCCACGACCTGGCCCTGCTGCAGATCGATGCGCCGAATCTGGAGCCGGTCACCCTGGCCGACTCGTCCGGGTTGGCGGTGGGCCAGAAGGTCTACGCGATCGGCAACCCGTTCGGCCTTGCCGGAACCATGACCCGGGGCATCATCAGCTCCATTCGTGACATTCGCGGTTCCGAGGGATCGCCAATCGAACAGGCGATTCAAACCGACGCGGCTATCAATCCCGGCAACTCCGGTGGTCCGCTGCTCAACTCCCGCGGCGAAGTCATCGGCATCAACACCGCCATCTTCTCAAATGGCGCGGACCAGAGCTCCGGCATCGGATTTGCCATCCCCATCAACACGGCCAAGGCTGTTTTGAGCGATCTGACCCGCTATGGGCGCGTAAAACGGCCTTCGCTGGGCATCATCTCCTTTGGAATCGGGCCGGATCTGGCCTCGCAGATGGAGTTGGCTGTCGAATACGGTGTGCTGATCCAGAAAGTTGTGCCGGGGGGCGCTGCCGAACGTGCCGGATTGCGCGGCGGCAACCAGCAGGCATACGTCGGAAACACGCCCATCATGCTCGGGGGCGATCTGATCGTGGCCATCGATGGTCATGAAGTCGCCGATCCGCAGGACATCAACGCGATCATGGACAAACACCAGGCCGGCGACACCGTCAGTGTCACCATCTATCGCGGACGAAAGCAGATGACCCTCAAGCTCATCCTAGGAGAAGCGCGGGGGGTAAATACCTAATCAGACTTGGGTATATGTATTTGTGCAATGGCCGCTTCTTTCGGAAGCGGCCATTGCTGTTTGCGGGGCGACCGGGGGAGGGTAAATGCGCTTGAGCCTGCTTGGATTGGTTGACACTAAAACCCGCTCTGGATTTCCGCGGCCTCGGTGCACGCGACCAGCAGATACGCCTCGTGAACCGCCTCGCTGTAGTGCGCCGCTACCATGGCCGTGGCAAGGCTCGGGTTCATATGCTTGCGCACAGCAGCCAGCTTGATCGGCGCGCTCGCGGCCATTTTTGCCACCGCGGACTTGCTGGAAACCGACTGCACCAGAGCCAGCATGGCGTTCACCACCGTTCCCACTGCGTTGATGGCGTCGAGTGCGTGCTGTTGGCTGCCGGGGCTGCCGATGCGGGCTGCCTGCAGCAAAGATGCGTTCACCTGTTGCTGCAGGGTTACCACTGCGGTCTGCAGCTGTGCGAGAGCACTCGCGGATGGGTTGGAAAGATAGGTTCGGGCCTGCGCCACAAGAAGATTTGAGGCCGCATCGAAGCCGGCTGTCGCCGCCGCAAAGACCGGTGCGCCGGAAGGGTCAAGAAGATCTCCCATCGAATCCACAGTGGCTACCGCGCTCTGCAGCGCCGGAGTCCAGTTGACGATGTCCTGCGCGACTTTTGCCTCCGAACAACCGGTCAGAAAGGGCGCTTGCAGCAGCAGCGCAATCAACATCCATACGCCCAGCTTCGCGGTGTTGCCGGTTGTTGCCGGTTGGCTATCGGGGTCCTTGGCGAAAAGGCCGAGCAATGCCGTCGCCAGTGCGCCGAGCAGCGAGACCACCGTCCCGCTGCCTGCGGTTCCGAGTGTGATCCCGTGTTGGGACAAGACGCCGGCAATGGTCGCGATGGCAATCAGCAGGCCCGCGACCGAAGTTTTCGGGTGATTCCAGATGTTTGCAACTGAATTCATGCGCGGAACTCCTAGCAAAGAAAAGGCGGCAATAGAGCGAAACCAGAGTTGGCGCGCCCCGGTAGGTGCCGTGCAAGGTCGCCGCTCTCTGATGGTCGCGTCGACTCGAGAGCGGTTCCAGAGTTCCTGTGCCCTTGTTGGAATCGTGCAAGGAGTCATTTTCTCAAGGAAAATGCCACTTTGGAGCATCGCTTCCTGGGTATGGCAACTCTGGAGCCGCTGTAGCGCTGCAGTTCCGGGATACGGTCACCCTGGTTTCGCTATGGCCGCCTTGGGTTGAATCGAGGTTTTCAGAGACGGAGTGCTCCGGCCCGGCATGGGGCGTGAGCAACGAAGGGACGGTCAGATCGCCATTCTACGCAAAGCGGGAATGCGGCCGGCTCTTCCAGGTCCGGCCGCAGACAGCGAAATCAGAGCTGGTGAATCCCGAAGGCACCGCCCCAAAGTCGACGCGACCATCGGGGTGCGGCGACCTTGCACAAGACTGATCGGGACATGGGGCTCTGGTTTCGCTCTGGCACAACGCCCACAGCTTCCCGCCACGAAGCGCGCCGTGGTTTCGGACAGCGCTTACGCTTCCGGATCAAATGGACCAACAAGAGACGGTCCCGCATCCCGGCACCCTCCGCAAAGGAGGGCGAACTCATTCGCCGGATCCGGTACTTCCGTCTTTCGTTTGGTCAGCTTAGATCGTAGGCAATCTGCTGCATATATTCGGCAACTGGCCGCAGCCGATCAATTACCGAAGGATCATGTACTTAAGAGTGACTGGAGGGATCGTCTGCTTGACAAGCGATTTGCTCTCACCAAAAGAAGCAGCCCAGGAGCCTTGCGGATAGCCGTCTCATGGAACTTGCCTCTGGAACTCGCCGTGGTCGGCAAGATCCTGCTGCAAGTGTGTTTCTAGAGCGATTCCAGGAAAGCTATGTCGAATCCGGCTTCATTCAAGGTCGCCACTCGCTGGGGTCGCGTCGACTTGTAGGGGCTGGCGCCAGGTAAACCATTCCTGGAACCGCTTGAACGAATTTCTCTCGGCCATAATAGTTCTCGAATCGAGGAAAACCACATTTTTACCGAGATATGGTACGGGTTTTAACTATCGCTCATTTTAATTCGAATTTTAACCGATATCTGTAAATACCGAGACCAAGCAACAAGAGAGAGGATTTCCGATGGTGCCAGATGTCAGCCATCCCGTATGGATGCGGATTGTCACAGGAAGCAAGCCGATGAAATCCACCAAGTCGACTGTCAACATGATGATCCATAACAACAAATCAAGCTATGAACGCGATCCGTCGCCCGAAAATGTGAAGCAACTCGTTGAAAGAACACATAAGTTCTTCGCACAGTACGAATCCATCTTTCCGAACGAAATCGCACAAATCTGCCAGTAGGGCATGAGGGGAATCCATGACAACGAAGATTAGCTCCAAGCTGTGTTCCATCGCCGAAGTGCAGGCGGCCATTTCTGCCGGTGAATCTCTGTTTCTCGCCGGTAGCCGGGAATCTCTCGGCCAGCTGCCCAAGGGGAACTGGGTGGGCGGAACCATCTCCTATTTCGTGACCGAAGAGGGCGGCCAATTGTCTGAGGACCGCATCTTCGTAACTCCTGTTCCTGCCAGCGCATTGGGCGCCGAGGCAGCCGAATACAGCGCCGGCAACCTCGCCCAGCTTTACCGGGACGCACCGGAAAACGGCTTCACTTTTGTCGTGTTGCCGGCTTCGTCCGAGGTTTTGAAGTCCTTTGCCGAGCGGGCGCCATCGTTCGAGGGATATCTGATGCGCCCAGTCGTCGGGTGGGTTTCCGGCGTCCGAGTCGACCGCATCGGAGTTGACACGCCCGCCGTCTTCAATGGCAAGACCGGAGCCGTGATGGAAGACAAATGCGTCGCGCTCCACGTCGCGCTGCCCGCCGACCATATCGCCGATCTGGACACCGTGAATATCTTCGAGAGCGGCGACGGAGATGTAATCCGCTTCGAAGAAGCCGGCGCGCACGTCACCAATTGCCTGATCGGAGGCAAGACGGCTAATCTTGCCGATTACCTGGCTGCAAAGGCCGTTCACACCGAGTTTCCGCTGGTGGGCGACTATAACGGAAGTTCCATCAATGTCTCGTTCCTGAAGGTGGACGCGAACGCGCACACGGTGGATTTTTATGCTCCGGTCTTTCCTGGTGTCGACTACCGCCTAGCCAAGCCGGTGGACGACTACGTGAGCGCGTTCGCCAAGGCCTCCGCCGGAGGATCCGTGCCAGATTTCGCCTGCAACTGCATTCTTAATTATCTGTATGGCGGACTTGAAGGGAAACAGACTGGAACCGTTACCGGACCTGTTACCTTTGGCGAAATCGCACATCAGTTGTTGAATCAGACAATGGTGCGGCTCTACGTGCAGAAGATCGGCTAGAGCGTCAAGGCTGCTCGACTGCAATTCAAGGAAAGTGGGTTGGCGCGGTATACGAGCGCCAGCCCCTTTAAATTATCCGAGACGCTCAGGGAAAATGTCAGAGTGAGCGCAGCGTGTAACGTCGTCCGCGCAACTCGTACTCACCGCTGACCACCCGGCCAATCGCTTCGCTATAGGCCTGGTGCTCTTCCGCAAGAATCCGGTCGGCAAGCGTGTGAGCGTCGTCGCTCTCTATCACCGGGATCACGCGCTGCAGAATAATTGCGCCGTGGTCCAGCTCCTCATCGACAAAATGCACCGTGCAACCGGCAACCTTCGCTCCGTATTCGAAAGCCTGGGTCTGCGCGTCCAAGCCCGGAAAGGCCGGCAGCAGCGAGGGGTGAATATTGAGGATGCGATCCTTGAACGCGGCGATGAACTCCGGCGACAGGAGGCGCATGTAGCCCGCCAGGATGACCAGATCGACCCCGTGCTCGCGTAGGCAGGCGGCTACATCGGCATCGTGCTCGGCGCGCTTGCGGCCTTTGGAAACAAAGAGCGCCGTCGGCAGACCCAGCTTGCGCGCCCCCTCCAGGCCCTCGGCCTCAGCGACGTTGGAGATGACGACAGCGATCTCCACGCCTTTCAGGCGGCCAGCACGGATCGACTCGGCAATGGCCAGGAAGTTCGACCCGCGGCCGGAAAGCAGGATGCCGAGGCGCATGGGACCGGCCTTCACAGGGCCAGAATTCCCTGGTTCAGGCTCCGCTGCGATCACGTGTATTGCACCTTGCGGTTGCCCTTGACGATGCGACCGATCACATAAAACTTCTCTTCCGCGCGGTCGAGCAGGGCCTTGGCCTTCTTGAACTTTTCGGCAGGAATGGCCGCGATGAGTCCAACGCCCATGTTGAATGTGCGCATCATCTCTTCGTCCGAGACCTGGCCCAGATCGCGGAGATGCTCAAAGATCGGCAACACCGGCCAAGAGCCTATCTCAATCTGCGCCGAAACGTTCTTGGGCAGAATGCGCGGCAGGTTCTCGGTAATTCCGCCGCCGGTGATATGCGCCATGCCGGTGGTCACGCCCGCTGTCACCATCTTCTGAATGACCGGCAGGTAGCTGCGATGGGTCTTCATCAGCGCCGTGCCGGCCTTGTCCTTGATGGCCGTCACGTACTGCGAATGCTTGTAACCGGCAACCTCAAAGAAGAGCTTGCGGGCCAGCGAATAACCATTGGTGTGAAGCCCTGTCGAGGGCAGGCCGATCAGCACGTCGCCCACCTTGATCTCCGCGCCGGTCACCATCTTCTCGCGATCGACTGCCCCAACGATGAAGCCGGCCAAGTCGTACTCGCCATCGGCATAGAAGCCCGGCATCTGCGCGGTCTCGCCGCCGATCAGCGCGCAGCCGTTGGCCTTGCAGGCCTCAGCCATTCCGGTAATCACGGATTCGGTCACTTCCGGGTCGAGTTTGCCGCTGGCCAGGTAATCGAGAAAGAAGAGCGGCGTCGCGCCCTGCACGCCGATATCGTTGACGCAGTGATTCACCAAGTCGGCGCCCACCGTGTGGTGTACGCCCATCTCGAAGGCGAGCTTCAGCTTGGTACCTACGCCATCGGCAGAACTCACCAGGATGGGGCTCTTCCAGCGCTGCAGATCGAGCCGGAAGAGCGCTCCAAAGCCGCCAATCCCACCCAGCACATTGCGGTTGAAGGTCTTTTGCGCCAGAAACTTGATGCGTTCCTTGGCGCGGTCGCCACTGCTGATGTCTACGCCTGCATCGGCGTAAGTCACGGGTTTGGACTTGGATTTCTCTGCCACGGCGAGAACTTTCTGCGGATGGATTTCTTCGAGCATTTTCGGAATACACGTAGGCTTTTTGAGCGCTGTGAAAGGTGGCTTTTACTTCCACCCCGCAGACCAAGACCTGTCCGCGGGGACCCCGGATGAGGAAAAACCACTTGGGTGTGTGCTTTCGGTCTTCACCAATTCCGAAAATGCTTTGACCAGATAACCGCCGGCGCACTGCGCCGAAAGCTCGATTTTATCAGCCTTTGCAGGGTTTAGCGACCGATCCGAGCTGCTCGCGAGGATTTCGGGTTCGGGCGTCGAACCGGCCCTCCCAGAGATTCCCTCGAAAAAAATGACAAGCCGGCTTGACATTGCAACGCATTTTTCTTACCCTGAATTGGAAAGCCAACTTTACATGACGCCCATCATCACAAACCGCATCAAGGAACTTCGCTCCGACCTTGGATGGACCCAGGAGCAACTGGCGCAGGCCGTCGGCGTCTCCCGCCAAAGCATCAACTCCATTGAGCGCAACCGCTACGTGCCTAGCCTGGAGCTGGCGCTCCTCTTCGCCCGCGTCTTCGGCCGCTCCACCGACGAAATCTTCACCTTGGAGAACCCACAATGACCCGCAGCCTGCTCAACCGCATTCTCCTGCTCGACCACATGGCCGACGAGCGATTGCTCGATCATGCCCGCCGCTCCACCTCGTATGCTGCCGTTGCTGGCACTTTGGCCGTCTTTTCCCTGCTCGAGTTCCACTTGCTGGTCCAGCACCTCATTAGTTGGGATCTGCTGATTTTGATCTACACGATGGGCGCAACCAAATTCGCCTTCATGCTCTGGTATCGCTTCAGAAACTAACCCTCGGGAGGAGCCTTCCATGTGCCTTGCACATCGCAACATCCGTAATGCCGACCCCAAGACCCGCCGCATCTGGGTCTGCGGCAATCTCTGCCTTATTGTGGGCATCTCGATGAACTTGTTCGCTTCGAGTTGGCGGCCTCTTCATCCAGATGCCTTCGATGCCTTGCGCGGCTTCTTGCTCGGAGTCGCCATCACGTTTCAACTCTGGTCACTGCGGCGCATGCGCCGATCTGACTCCTGCGCCTGAAAGGAGGCACCGTGTTCCTGCTCGACTCCTGCAAGTTGTCGAAATCTCTGCCCCTGCTGCTGGCCCTGCTGGTGGTTGCGCAAATCGATCTGGCCAGCGCCTTCAGCTGGCCACTGCCGCTGCTCACCCTGCTCCATCTGACGCCTGAAACGAACGAGGCCTGCCGCGGCGTCTGCGCGGGACTGGGCTGCTCCCTCGACGTATTGGCCGGCTTCCAGCTTTTGCGCATCTTGGCCCGCCGCGCACTCGCTCCCAGCCCGAATGCTCATCCCGGCAACTGAGGCAAAAGAACTTGTAGCGCCAGCCTCCTGGCCGGCTGCAGCGTTGACCTCCCGGTCCACGCCCGCCCGCGCCTACAGGAGAATTGCAACAGAGAGGATGATGATCTTGCTTGATTCACTGACCCAATCAAAGAAGACTCGGCTAACCGCCATGCTTCTGCTCGCCGTTGGATTACTCCTGCTCGGTTGCGCCATCGACTGGCAGCGCACCCTCTCGCCCCTGCTTCATCTCTCGTCCGACCTGGACGACTTCGCCCATGGATTCTGCATCGGCCTGGCCGTCACACTCGAAGCGATTGCCGCGGTAATGCTAATGGCGCAAATTCGTCAAGGGAAAAGCAGCTATAAAAACCGCTCGCGTTCGTCCTCGCTGGGCAACGGGCAATGCTCCAGCTTTCCCCAAATGCGGTAGCGCATGTGAGCGACGATCCGGTAACCCGCATCGCGCATTGGCAACGGAATCCAGCGCAACACCCAGGAAACCAATGGCCATGGCGACGGCAACTCCTTCAACAGGGCCACGACAGCCTCCGTCCGGATGAGCGCGCCCTGCCACTGATCGGCTTCGTGAACCAAAAGAATCGTGCGCTCAGCTTCTGCGGAATCCAAGCCGTATTTGGCCAGGAGCGCAACGCCTGCCGCGGAGTCGACGGCCACAAAGCGAAGCCTGTCCTGTCGGTCGCGCCGGAGCAGCCACTGAACCAAGCCGTTGCACAGCCCGCAGCGGCCATCGAAGATGACGATCAGCCGGCCATCTGATTCTCCAGGGGCGCTCACGGTTCCTCCGCCTGGTCGTTAGATGGAGGGGCCAACGGGAGCGACTTTCAATCTTTGCCTCAATGATCGCGACCGCCTTGCGCCTACTATACTGAACCCATCATGAACACCCAAGCCGACGCCCCCGTTCGCACCCGTTCTCAGGCCCTTCAGCTGCGCGCCGAGCAGTTTTTTCCCGGCGGAGTCAACTCACCCGTGCGCGCATTCCGGGCTGTCGGCTCTGCGCCGCCCTTTGTGGCCAGTGCCTCGGGAGCGTGGTTGACGGATGTCGACGGCAACCGCTATATCGACTACTTCGGCTCCTGGGGGCCCATGATCCTCGGCCATGCCTTTCCGCCTGTCGTCGAAGCCATCGAACGGGCCGCGCGAAACTCCGCCAGCTTCGGCGCATCCACAGCCGCCGAGGCGGACCTCGCCGAGCGCATCGTCGCCTGCTTCCCGGCCATCGAGAAGATGCGCTTCGTAAGTTCCGGCACCGAAGCCACAATGTCGGCCATCCGGCTGGCGCGCGCCGCCACCGGCCGCAAAGTCATCCTCAAGTTCGAGGGCTGCTATCACGGCCACTCGGACGGCCTGCTGGTGAAGGCTGGTTCAGGAATCGCGACGCTGGGCATTCCCGGATCCGCAGGGGTTCCCGAAGAGATCGCGCACCTGACTCTTGCTTTGCCCTATAACGACCTGGCTGCCGTGGAAGCTGCTTTCGCTGCCCACCGCGACTCCATCGCCGCCGTTATTCTGGAGCCGGTTGTCGGCAACGCTGGCTGCATCGCGCCCGCCCCCGGTTATCTTGCCGGCCTGCGCGCACTTACCAGCCGCGAAGGCGCTTTGCTGATTGTCGATGAAGTAATGACCGGTTTCCGCGTCGCTCTGGGCGGAGCGCTTGAGCTCTACGGAATCGACGCCGATCTGGTCACTCTCGGCAAAATCGTGGGCGGAGGTCTGCCGGTGGGCGTTTTCGGCGGCAAGCGCCGCTTTATGGATCTTCTTGCGCCCCTGGGCCCGGTCTACCAGGCCGGAACTCTGAGCGGCAATCCACTGGCCATGGCTGCCGGAATCGCCACCATTAGCCATCTGCAAGCGAATGCGGAACAGATTTACCCCCAGCTTGAAGCAACGGCCAAGGCAGTTGCCGAAGGTGTGGCC
Source organism: uncultured Occallatibacter sp. (assembly GCA_964595345.1). Lineage (GTDB taxonomy): Bacteria > Acidobacteriota > Terriglobia > Terriglobales > Acidobacteriaceae > Telmatobacter. Next base: position 393 of record CAZQPY010000107.1, on the reverse strand, counting down.
ATGGAAGCCGAGAAAGCCGGAATCGCGCTTACCTTGAACCGCGTCGGTGCGATGTGGACCTGGTTCTTCACTTCCGGCCCCGTCGCCAACTACGATCAGGCCGCTGCCAGCGATACCGGCGCATTCGGGCGCTTCCACGCTTCCATGCTCAACCAGGGAATCTGGCTCCCGCCCTCGCAGTTCGAAGCGATGTTCCTCGGCACCGCTCATGGCAAAGTCGAGGTGTCAGCCACCATCATCGCCGCCCGGGAGGCGTTCAAGGCGGTTCTCGCCGGGTGATCACGCACGGATTCCCGCCCAACAGGGATATTTGTTCGCTTGGTTTTCGGGAGGGAAGGAAAAGTGGTGGCCAGAGACGGGATTGAACCGCCGACGCCGGCCTTTTCAGGGCCG
>CAZQPY010000106.1:0-15893 GCA_964595345.1 uncultured Occallatibacter sp. | reverse complement strand
GAAATCCGACCTCATCTTGCCGCAATCGGTCGAGGGCAAGGCGATCGCGTATACGCTGAAGCGCTGGGTGGAACTGACTGTGTTCATGCAGCATCCCGAGGTAGAGCTCTCCACCAATCTTGCCGAGAATTCAATGCGCCCGATAGCGCTTGGAAGGCGGAACTGGCTGCACCTGGGAAGCAAGGAAGCCGGACCAAAGATAGCCGCCATCTTCAGCATAGTGGAAAGCTGCCGCAAACTCGATGTGCCGATCCGCAAATACCTGGCCGACATACTCCCCGGCCTTGCCGATCGCTCCATCCGGTCACTGGCGGAACTCTCTCCCGTCGCCTACGCCGCCAAGCACGCCGAGTAGCCTATCTGCAAATGCCCGGAACTGGCAACCCATGTAGTTGCCGGGACGCCTACGGTCAACAGCGTTCCAACGCGGACTCAAATTCGTTTCGATAACATCCCATCCGATGTGTCGTCGATCAGTCTTCTTGATATTCCAACCTACCTTGCCAATGGCGTCTATGTGGGTGTGACCTTTCATAAGGTTCAGCTAGCTCACCAGAGATTCTGATCGGCACATTGGGCAGGAACTTGCCGAGGAACATGAGGGGATAAGTAGTATGTCGAATTTTGATTTTCTCAAGTCTTACAACGAGGAGTGGGCCCGTGCCGCAACGCAAGCCGAAGACCTACTTATTCGTTCCTTTCCCGGTCCATGCGCAGTATCGCTCCGTACGCTTGGTGAGGAACTAGCGAAGGAGATTGTGAATAAGCTCGGCTTGCGAGTTACACGGTCGAAGAAAAACGGGTCTATTGACTTCTATGATCGAGTGAATGCAATCCGCAGTGCTCTAACCAATGCTCCTCAGATCCCAGACGCGTTGGAGAAGATCCGAAATATCGGGAATTTCAATGCGCACAATTTTGGCCATTGCGTTCATACCTCAAAGGAATCGCTCAAACAAACGTATGAAGTTGCAGCATGGTTCATGAAGACTGTTGTTCGCTCAAGCGAGCCCATTCCGAAATACGAAGCACCCGAGGTAAAGCCGGAAAACGAGGTGCCCGGGTGGAAGAAATTTCTCAGTACGCGAAATGGGAAGTTGGCAGTTGGCATTGCGGCCGTGATTGGGGCCATTTTTGCGTATTTCATCGCTACCGACAAAGACCACGACTGGAAGGCGTCTTTGGCGAAGACCGCACGCATCGTCGTCTTCGCTCTGATCCTCGCGCTGCTTGCCCTACCGCTCTTTATCCTCGCCAACGGCATCACGATCTGGCAGGCCTATCATCTCTTTGTCAGCTCGATTGCCGATAAGATCGGCTGGAGCGAGTATCTGATTCGCCCGCTCGGTCTGGTGCTTCTGCTGCCGTTCTTTTCCGCGGTGCGGTTTACGTTTTCTTGGAACGCGAAGCGCCGTCTGACAGGAATGGCCGTTCTCATCGCGATGGCTGTCGGCTACAACTTGATGTTTTACTACGCCACCAAGGACACGCCTTTCATCATTGGCAGCGGGCACGCGTCAAAATATTACGAACGTACCGATCAGGGCATCGTATTTTACGACAGGGCCGGATACAGCCCCACCACGGGCCAGCCGTTGCTGCTGGTGACTCCGGATGTCTGGCGCGAGTACAAGATTGAACTTAAGCAGGGTACGGATTCGATGACCTCCGTCGATCCAGCGGCGCACGATTGGTTCAATCCGAACACCGGAGCGCCGATGCTCTGGTATTCGCGTTCCTCCGAAGGGAAATTCGACTTCTTTCCTCGCCCCGGAACCAATCCTCGGACCGGCGATCAGCTCGCGCCTGTCACGCGCGACCTCTATCAGACTTGGGCTGCAGCACACACACCGAAGGCTCCCAAGCCCGTTACGCAAGAAGATATTCTGAGCCAGATATTGCGTCCCGCCGCTTCAGGCGGCCCCGGTGTGTTGCTGCTCGATGCTACAGCGAACGACCAGGGAGGCGTCGATGCGCTCAACCGGCATCTCGCTGGTGTGAACACGTCCGCGTTCCCCGCCGAAGTACTGGAGCGTCGCGGCTTTGCAGGAAAGTTCTATCAGGGCGATGCCAGTCTGGTTCGCAAGGCGCTTGCCATCACGCACCTCAACGAGCTTGTTATTGCCGAAGTAAAGACGGATTGCGCGAAGAGATCCTCGCTCGATTCCGACTTGCTCTCCTGCAATTTGACGGCAAACGCGCGGCGATTCGATGCGCAGGGCAAACCGGAGGGGTCACAGTTGGTGCAGGCGACCGGCGCAGGCTTCAACGAAAGCGCCGCGCTTGAAGAAGCTGGCAAGCGCGCTTCCACGAGCTTGCTTGCATTCGCAAAAAGATAGTCCCTCTCACATACAAAGAGGAGGCAGCCTACGGGCCGCCTCCTCTTTGCATGTGCGTAAGACAAAGTTTACCGCCGACGCCGCGGCCGGCACACGTACGCAAGCCCGAACAGGTTAAGTGCCACACCCAGCGCCGCCCACAGCCGCGGATTGCGCCCAGTATTCTTCGCGTACGCATAACCAATCAAACCGCAGATCGCGCTCGTGACAATGAAAACAAACCATAGGTCTCCCATAGTCCTCCTCTTTTCTCCTCGCAGTGGTGCGTAAAATTCTTCAGTCCTTTTGTGCTTGCCGCTTCGGCGTAAGCTGCTCGGGCTCCGAAAGCGACGCAAAACGGATTGCCTCAGCCGGCAGCGTGCAACGATATTTCCTTGGTCGCGTGCCCCCGTCGTCGATCAGATACGGAGCGGCATGAACACCCAACTCATCCCGCAACGTCTTGTGCAAGCGGCTCAAATGCACCGAAAACTGAGTCCCGTCCATCGGCTTTCCCAATGAATCATCGATCCTTTCGGGAAGAGTCTCGGCGTCAGGTTCGCACTTGTAATACTCGCGGGTGTACAGATTGCTCCATGTTGGGTCGTTCACATATTTCGTAGGTGCTTCCATCGGACCTTTGCCTGCCGCGATCCTCCGCGCAAAGATACTGAGCATCGCAACTGACGATCGGGTCATGGAGAATACCTTCCCAGCAGCGCGAATCCGGCAATTTGCCTGGTCAATCGTCAGCTCCGGCGTGCCAACCGTCGCGCTGGCCGCGTTGACCACCGCGCTGTATGAACTTGCCCCTTTGATCAGCTTGTCCGGAAGTCCATGGCGCATGCTGACGACAGGGATCTCCGCCAGCATCAACTTTGCCTCCGCGGCATCGAGCGGTCTTCTGTCCTTGCCCTCGATGACGCGCCGGCTAACCGCGGGATAGAAAAAATCGCTGGCAAATTCGTAGTCACTCTGCGCCAGCACATGAGACAAGCGATCCTGTGGCCTGCCAAAGAGTGACAGCGCGTATCCGGCATAGAACCCCATCGTCTTGCGCCCGCCCGCCAATGAGACATGCAGCGCACTGTCTGGATCGCCCGTCAGCAGGCGCACCTGCTCGGTGATGCAGTCGGCGGCGCATTCATTGTCCTCAGCCGTTCGGATATCATCCATCGGCGTGCCATCACGATCGCAAAGAACGTGGATATTCTTTTCCAGAAATTCGATCCCCTGGAGGTCGTAGTCTTCGCATAGACGATGAAACCAGCCTGGCTGATCAGACAAGAGCAGCAGCTTTGCCCGTTTGGCCCCTTCATTTGTCGACAGCAGATGCACTTCTGTCGGCACGAACGGGTCTGCCTCCCTCATGGCCAATGCGTAGATGGTTTCTGTCACAATCTGCGGGGTGAGCCCGGAGACGGCGAGAAGTATGCGTTTTGGGTATTCCGATGGGGTCTTCATTGCTTGTTGAATGAGTTCCTTCACTCCCTATTAGTATCGGATGTCGAACCCCATTTCTTGACGTGCAAGCTTGCACGGATGAGATCAGGCCATGACACGGATGTCTCACCAGATCGTTAACGTGGATTGTCTCGCGTGCAAGCTTGCATTTCGCCGGCATGGCCTCGCAGTTCGATATATATGAGTTGCGATGTCGAGGTGCCGGAATCCGGTATGCATCCGCAAGTCATCGGCGCAGTCACGAATCGTTCACTATTTTGGCCTTAAGGAGGACCAATGAAAAACCGCAAACTGCTCGGCTCAACATTTACCTTTCTCGGAACTCTGCTCTGCTTCTTTCTTCCTTTTGTGACAGTGTCATGTCAGGGCATGAATGTCTTCACGGTAACCGGACGGCAGTTGGCGACAGGGACCACGATCGTTCAGCCTGGTGGCTCCGGGAACTCCACCAAGCAGCGAGTAAGTCCAGATCCGTTTGCAGCCATTGCGGCTCTGAGCGCGGTTTCCGGTCTGGTCCTGAGCCTTGTTGGAAGACGGATGCTGAGAGGCGTTGCGACTTCTGGAGCCGCGGGAGCGGCAAGCCTGACGGCAATGAAAGTGCACCTCGACTACGAGCTTCAAAAGCAGGGAATGGGGATGGCGCAGAACAATTATCAGGTTGGCTATTTCCTGGCGTTGCTGCTTATGGTCGCGGGAACTGGATGGAGTTTCTACCGGCTGAGGCAACGAGAAGAAGCGGCAGAAAGTTGGATACCCTCGAGTGCGACACTGCACCGCTGATTGGCTCGGCGATCCGGCCCAGCGCGCCGGGTTCACTGTCGAGTTCTCCAGAATTATTAGGGGTCATTGCAAGTGCCAAAAGATGGGCACGAAGAAGCATCAGAAGAAAGACGACGAAAGAAGGAAGGCGATGCAGACAATTCTCAGCTTTATCGGCACCTTGATTGGATGGGCGATTTTTCTCGGTGTCATTGTGGTGATCGTACTGTGGATCACCTATAACACGCTTCAACAGCAGGCTCAGAACGTGAAAGAGAAGAATTCCAACATTCAGGTTGCATTGGGCAAAAAGATATCCGAAATCAACCAGTTGATGACGATAATCAAGGGGTATCAGGACTTTGAGCAGTTCACCCAACTGAAAGTGTCCGCAGACTCCAGACCCGCAGCGATGGCCTCGGCGTATCAAAAGTCCGACGCCACCCTGACCGCAATCCAAATGGCGGTACAGAAGTTTCCTGAACTGCAGACCAGTTCGCAGTATCACCGTGTGAACGATTCGATTCAGAATTGCGAAGTCAACATTCAACGGAACCGTGAGATCTATACCCAGGCGGTCAAGCAGTACAACTCGATGTACTTGGCGATTCCGACCGTTTTCATTGCCCCGCGGCTGGGCTTTTCGCAAGCTCCATATCTTGAATTCGATACGTCCGGCCTCGCGCAGGACAATGCATTGCATGAGTTCAAGACCGATGACGGGGAGCGATTGAAGCAACTGCTGAATCAGGCAGGAGGCGTTCTTGCAGACGCTGGCAAAACCATCGTGGATAAGGCTGGGAAGATGGGCAATTCAGCCAAGGACTGATTCTGAATTTGAGAGTAATCTATTCTGGCCTGTATGAATTCCGGTCAATTCCTCGAAAAGCTATGGAGCCGGTTATCTATCCATTACTTGGAGGGGCGCTGGAATTGAGATTCATCCACGTCGTCTGCTGAGAACACTTGTTGTCAAAGTAGTATACGGCCTCTTGCGCAAAGTAGCGGAGATCGACACCCAAGGGCACACCTCGACATCCGCGGGCAACGGGCACTGTTAAACCTTTTCCTGTCAATGCCGATAGGAATACTCAGATCTCGATTCCAGAAAGAAGGTAACTTGCATATAAAAGGAACTCTGCTCGGACTGTTTGCCCTGATACTACTGACCTTTCCTGTCTCCGGTTTCGCGCTCAGTTTGGTTGGAAACCCGGCCGCTTCCGCACTCGGCTGTCTCGGTTGTGGTGGTTGTCTTATCCCTGTCGTGTTCTTTGTGTTGAGTGTCGCGCTACTGGTTTGGGTAGCTAAGGACGCAAAGGCGCGTGGCATGGATAACTCGGTGATCTGGATGCTCGTGGTGTTCTTTTTGAACCTGCTCGGCCTGATCATTTATCTGTTTTCTCGGCCTAAAGGTGAGTTGATGTCTTGCACCAACTGCGGCAATAAACGCATGCAATCGAGCTTGAAATGCCCCCACTGCGGAATCGGCGCCTAGGCCGAAAACAGCTATTAGCTGTGGCATTCATCCTGCTTGTGCTTTTGGGGATGGACGCATTGCGTCCACCCCAAGATCAATTCAGCGTTTACCTCTTCGCCCGGTCAGTCGATGGTTATCACCACTGCCTGCATCCTTTAACGAGCCGCTTCATTCGTTGCCGTTACAATCCAACCTGTTCCCACTATGCTGTTCAGGCAGTTAGGAAATATGGCATTGCGAAGGGCGCGTGGCTGACAGCGCGGCGGATAGCGTCATGTACGCCGAACGTTCCCATGGGCACCCATGACCCAGTCCCCGATCACGCTGGCTGACGGGGGGCACAGATCGAGAAGTCGAGCACGAATCAATCCCACCCCATTAGTGGTCCGTTGCTCTCGCCGCTTTAGAATAGCGACGCTCGAAAGCTAACAGCTATCGGATACACGCAGGCCATATCAGGCCTTCCTGCTAACTGTGCCTACCGCGCAGCAGTGGGAGGCCGCCGCTTGTGTGGTACCGGTGGTGGTGGTTTCACATCCGTTGTTGATGAGGTCATTCGGTGGCTTCCCAAATCGGTCCGCAGCGTAGTCCTTGTCGTGATTCAGATCACGTTTGCCTTCGCAGAATCGGCCATAGCCTTATAAGGAACCGCCGGGTCCGAGCATGCAAGCTTGCATTGCGCCAGCATGGACGCGCGGTTCGCTATATATGAATTGCAGGGCCAATGTGCCAGAAACCGGCATATATCCGCAAGTTATTCGGAAGTTACCAATCGATCGCTATTTTGGCCTTCAGGAGGACCAATTGGGACACAGCACGCAGTACGGATCAACATCTGTTCTTCTCGGATTTCAGAGAAAAAGTAAGAAGATTAAGAACTCCAATATTTTACGGCTTGTAGCAGTTGTCCTCTTCTCGATGATCGGGGCCTCTTCGGTGATGGCCAACCCTCATGAACCGGCCATCACGCAATTTGTTGATAATGCGGCGCGCGTGCCTCTGCGCGGCAATGTCTCCTCTTTCGCCGTGGCCCAGAACGACCTGGGCGCTGTTGACGACTCCGTACCGACCGGCACGCTTTATCTGCTGCTCGGACGCAGTTCCAGCGAACAGCAGCAACTCGATCAGTACGTTCTCAGCCTCAGCACGCCAGGCTCCGCGAACCATGGCAAATGGATTACGCCGGCGGAATTTGGCAGCCGCTTCGGAGCGAATGACAACGACATCTCCACTCTCAAGTCTTGGCTCGAAAGCCAGGGCTTCAAGGTTGAAAAGGTCAGTCAGTCCAAGACGGTCATCGGATTCTCCGGCACCATGGGCGCTGTTCGGTCCGCCTTCGGAACCGAAATTCACAGGTTCAAGGTGGGCGGGGCGATTCGCCTTGCCAACAATACCGATCCGCAGATTCCGGCGGCCCTTGTCCCCGTCGTGCGCGGGGTGGTCGGCCTCTCGCGCATCGCGCCGGCGAAGCAATTTGCTGGATCATCTAGCCCGACCGCTAAGGCGGCAGTGAAGGCCAGGCCGGAACTGACTTTCAACGATGGCGGTGGCAAATTCGTCCTTTGGGCTGTCGCTGGCGATGCCGCGGTGATCTACGATACGCCGAATACTGCGATGAATCCGGCCTACACCGGGAGTACGTTCGATGGAAACGGGGTCACGATTGGTGCAATTGAGATCTCGAATCTGCCATCTGCCAGTCTTCAGGACTTCGCCAACTACCGCATGCTGTTTCTTGGCAACACTCCCACACAGGCTGCCGCATACATTCCCACGGTGATTGTGGAGGGTACCGATCCCGGTCTTAACACGGCAGCAGGGGTGAGTGACTGGAACGGTGACCTCTTCAATGAAGCACAGGTAGCGATTGGGGATGGAGAGATTTCACAGGCTCTCGCGCCAGGATCAAAAACCATCTTATATGTGGCTCAGACCGTTGACCAGGCGCTCCAGCGCGCGGTTGACGACAACACCGTAAGCATCCTCATCAACAATATGGATGAGTGCGAAAGCGCCATCGGCGCTGCGGGCAATGCGTTCCTGAACGAAGAATACGAACAGGCGGCAGCACAAGGAATCACAGTCGTTGCCGATACAGGCAATTGGGGTTCGGCAGGCTGCATGGAGATCGGAACAGCGACCGGGTACGGGTTTGGCGTGGCTGGGAACGCTTCATCCCCTTGGGACACTGCTGTTGGAGGCACCGATTTTCAGGTGCTCTACAACCCGGCAAACGTGCCACAGTATCTGGATACCGCCTATTCGGGGAACGCTTATGTTGCAGGTACGGCTCCGTATTACACGACAGCCCTCTCCTATATTCCTGAAGGGGTTTGGAACAATACGACCACCGTCTTCACAAACTTCAGCGAAAACGCGAATCCGTCGGACTACGCTGCTCCTGCCAGCGGTGGTGGTCCGAGTTCTTCGGCGGTATGCTTTGGCTCGATTTCGTCCACAGATGGAACCTGCTCAGGTACTCTCTCCGGGTATGCGAAGCCTGCCTATCAGAGTTCGCTCACTCCAAACGACGGAGTACGTGATCTCCCAGACATTGCGCTGTTCTCGGGGGCAGCTGGTTTTGGGAACCCCGCTCCATATCCGGAATGGAGGACCTGTCAGGATGCGGTAGTAAACCGGATCGAAGCCGACTGCACGAATAGCGCGGACCCGGACACTGGGACTCCCTACGGTGGCACGACTGCGGCAGCAGCGGCAGCAGCAGGGATCTTCGCGCTTGTAGAACAAAGCGCGGGGTCGCGTCTGGGCCTTGTCAATCCAACGCTTTACAAGATGTTTACCACCACACCAAGCGCATTTCACGACATCACGACGAGCAACAATTCTGTTCCTTGTACGTCGGGATCGCCGAACTGCGGATCGAACGGCTATCTGGAGGGATACAACGCAGGAACCGGCTACGATCTTGCATCCGGACTCGGAAGCCTTGACGTGGCCAAACTCGTAGCCAATTGGGGGAACGCGGGGTTGGATAAGACGGCCATGACCCTCACGGCTGGCACTAGCGCGAGTTCGCTAGCTACATCGGCCATCTCGGTCACTCACGGCAGCACAATCTACTTCGATGCGACCGTGAATCCGTCCTCTGCGACTGGCAATGTCGCCATCACCAACAATTCGGGTGACCAGAACAACGGATCTCTCGGACCTTTCGTCCTTTCTGGAGGATCCGCATCGTTTACCACTCAGGCTTTGCCTGGCGGTACCTATATGGTGGCTGCCAGCTACGGCGGGGACGCGAACGATCTGCCGAGTGAGTCGAACTCGATTTCCATAACGGTCACCCCCGAGTCGACCACTCTGGGTCTGGCGCTCGAGTCATTTGACCCGACGACCGGAACAATCACAAATAACCCCACTTCCATCACGTACGGGCAGGAACTGGGTCTGACGGTTACGCCTTCAGGATCGGCCGGGGTTGGGAAGGAGTCGGTCCCGACAGGAAGCGTGAATGTGACCAACGGCAGCACTAGCCTTGACGCACAGCCGCTTGATGCGACGGGAAAAACGTTTATCGTCATCGCCAACACTACTTCATTGACTCCAGGCAGCGATTCGCTCAGCGTCCAGTACGCGGGAGATGCAAGCTACAAGCCGAACACTTCCAACCTCGGAGTCACGGTCACGAAAGGAGCCGTAACAGTATTCACCACCGGTCTTCCCACATGCACAAAGCTGAAAAGCGACTGGAGTGTTGCGCCGACTTGTGCGGTGACGGCACAGGTGCAGACCGATAGCGTGGGTGCCGCGCCAACCGGGAATATCTCGCTTTCCTTTAACGGAAATTCCCAAACAATCCCTTTGACAGCAGTTCAATACACAACAACGGCCGGGGTAAACGTTGCCGGTGGCGAGGCGACGACTACGGCAATCGACGTTTCCAGCTATGTTGGAACCTACTTGCCAACATGGTCGGCTACATACGGAGGTGATTCAAATTATCAGGGAGGCAGCAGCACCTCGACGAGCGTTCAAGCGAACGAGTGGGTAGTTTCCGAGCCAGCGGGTGCGACCTTCGCTTTGACAAACAGCGGCGCAATTACAGTCAGCCCAGGTGGTTCTGGAACCAGCACCGTAACGATCACTCCGACGGGTGGGTTCATCGGACAGGCGGTTCTTTCCTGTACGGTGAGTGGTGGGACGGGCTCGGAGACTCCGACCTGTTCGATTCCGTCTGCTGCGCCAACGATCTCCAGCAGCACGGCGCAGACGGTTACGCTGACGATCGGGTCGACAGCGGCGACGGCAGCGGTCATGAAGAATGATTCAATCTTCGTTACCGGCGGCACTGGGCTTGCCGCCTTTGGCGGCTTCCTGCTTTGCGGGTTGCTCATCCGGAAGCGGCGCCTGGCCGCGGCGGTGCTCATCCTACTGATTTCTGGGCCCCTTTTGTTTACACTCTCGGGATGCGGCGGCTCGGGCGCGGGAGGAAGCGGTAGCAGTGGAAGTAGCGGGACTCCGGGGACGCCGGCCGGTACCTACACCGTGACGGTAAGTGCCAGCAACCCGAACGTGACCTACAACAATGGTTGGGTAAGCAATCCAATCACTGCAACCACTACTGTCACTCTCACTGTCAACTAGCCAACAACCAAGGGGTGCGCAACTCATTTCGAGCAATGCGCCCCCTTGTTTTGGGAGGGAGTTGAAGAACATAAACGCATGAGAATGCGAAGTTCTTTTCGCCAATTGCGCGAGCAATCAGTGGGTGTGGTTTTTCGTTTGAACCGAACAATACATGTCTAAATCATGTGGCCATGCTTATGAAGAACAACCTTTCAAAAATTGGCCGAAATGGGATATTGCAAACAGCATTTGGAGGATGGTCCAGTGATGAATCTTTACCGCCGCTTTCTTCTCGCGGTGATGGCGATCTCGATTGGAGTGGCTGCTTACAGCCAGACGGTGATCCGTGGCTCTGTGCCGCCGATGGCTCGGCAGGCTACAGATAATGGTCCGGTGTCGGGCGATTTGGCAATTCCTCAACTGAAGGTCTACTATTCGCCGACTTCCGGAAAGAGCATGGCCCTTCAGCAGTTGCTGGCCGACCAGCGGACCCCGGCTTCGCCGATGTACCACAAGTGGCTTACACCGGAGCAGTTCGGCGCGCAGTTCGGCATCTCGCAAAAAGACGAGGCAACTGTGAGGGCGTGGCTGGAGGCCCAGGGTTTTACGAAAGTTTCCCTTTCTAAGTCACGGACGGCTTTTTCCTTTTCCGCTACAGCAGCGCAGGCACAAGAGGCGTTTCATGCGCAGCTTCATAAACTGACAGTCAAAGGCGAGTCGCACTACTCGAATGTCACGGAAGTTGAGATCCCGTCGGCCCTCACATCCGTTATCCGCTCTGTGAGCGGGTTGGACGACTTCAAACCGCACTCCAGCCTCCAGAAGGCGAAGCCGCAGTTCAGTTGGGGCAATCCTGGGGCCGCGCAGGCTTACAATCTTGCTCCCGGCGACATTGCCACGATCTACGACATTCAGGCGCTGTATGCCGCCGGTATCAACGGCACCGGCATCACCGCCGCCATCGTAGGGCAGTCCGACATTGCACTCTCTGACGTAGCCGCGTATCGCAACGGCTTCAATCTCCCTGCCATCACTCCGAGCGTCGTTCTGGTTCCCGGCTCTGCCGATCCTGGGAGCGACATCATGGGAGAGGCAGAAGGCGAGATGGATCTTGAATTGCTCGGCGCCGTCGCTCCCAACGCTAACCTTATCTATGTCAACTCGACGAATGCATACACCTCGCTGCAGTATGCAATTGAGCAAAACATCGCGCCGGTTGTGAACATGAGCTATGCTTGGTGCGAAGGGTTCGGCAACCTTGCCAACGAACAATCGGTGCAGTACTACATCGATGAAGCGAATGCTCAAGGCATGACGATCATTGCGGCGTCAGGCGATGAAGGGCCGGCTGCCTGTGACTATGCGACTGAAAAGGCGGCGCAATACGGCCTGTCTGTTGCAGCCCCTGCCAACCAGCCGGGAGTCACCAGCGTAGGTGGGACGTCTTTCACTGGGCCTCTCGCTTCTTACTTTGGCACAACCAACGGCTCTACAGGGGGCTCGGCGCTCTCGTATATTCCCGAAGTTGCATGGAACCTTACCGCCGCTCAGAACCACCTTGAGGCAAGTGGTGGTGGTGCATCCATGTACTTTGCAAAACCCGCCTGGCAGGAAGGACCGGGCGTGCCTGCAGACGGCGTGAGGGATGTGCCGGATGTCGCGATGTTCGCGGGCGATTCCGCGTTGGATGACAGCACGGCTTATGAGGTCTGCATTGAAGGAGATTGTGCTTCCGGTCCCCCGAACGGAATGACCTCTGGCGGTGCACAAGGCGGCACCTCCGCAGCTGCGCCGGTCTTTGCCGGCATAGTTGCCCTGCTCAATGACTACCTTGTTTCCAACAATGTCATTGCCACCCCCGGTCTCGGCAATATCAACCCTACCCTCTATCTGATGGCAGAGGGCCCGTCGATCACCTTTCACCCGATCACGCAGGGGAACAACATCGTTCCGTGTGTGTCGGGAACCACGAACTGCACCACCGGCACTTTCGGCTATTCTGCTGGCTCTGGATACAATCAGGTCACCGGCCTTGGGTCCGTCGATGCTTTCAACTTGGTCCACGCGTGGGAGAATTACACGCTAACAGCTACGAGCACGGCGCTTACCACTTCGGAAGCTCCGATTGTTTTCGGCACGCCCATTACAATCACTGCGAAGGTGGTTCCCAGCACTGGCAACACGACGCCGACCGGATCGGTCATCTTCTACAGCTATGCCGGTCAGATCAGCACGCGCACACTGCTTGGAACTATCCAACTCGACGCCACAGGGACCGCGACGCTCTCGCTTCCGAGCGGCCTTGCCGAGGATGTTTCATCCCTACAGGCAGCGTACTCCGGCAGCGCTGAGTTCGCTCAGAGTATGTCGCAGACCACCAACGTCTACCAGCCGACCACTGTGACACTGACCGCTTCGACCACTCAGGTCATGCAGGGGAGTCCGGTGACATTCACTGCCAACGTTGGGGTTTTTGCCAACGCCACGGGTTCGGTTACCTTCTTCAACGGAACCACGCAGATCGGCTCCGTGCCGATTTCCAACGCAACCGCCAGTCTCACAACCAGCGCCTTGCCGGCCGGAACGGATTCAATCACCGCTACCTATTCCGGCTCACAATACTACGCTGCATCGACTTCGAATGCGGTCGCAATCTCCGTGGACCTTACCCCGGTCAGTACATCAACCACTCTCGCTGTTTCGGCAAGCCAGGCCAACGAGGGCGCGCCTATTACGCTGACTGCAACCGTTGCCGCCGCCTCTGGCAGTGCGACCGGCACCGTCAATTTCGTCAATGGCAGCATGCAGATCGGTTCAGCCAGCATCACCAACGGGACTGCCAGTCTTTCGATCAGCACCTTGCCTGTTGGAACCAACTGGATTTCTGCATCCTACGTTGGAGCCACTGGTTTTTCAATCTCTCGCATGCGCAACGCCCCAAATTGGTCGCAGAGAATCGGTCGCGATATGAGTAGACATGCGTAAGAGCCGTTAGAGGGGGGGATTTGGAGCAGAAGAAAAATCAGCGATCATCTTTCATGCAGCGTGCGTGTCGCCACCCAGATCCCCATGTTTTGGGAACTGCTCCAAATTATCCACCACAAGGTGGCGGCGGTTTCCCGGGGAGAACGCGTGTGTGGCTCCAAGGCTATATCCATTGATTTGGTGCAGCCGTTCAAACAGCAAAAGTATGTTTGCGGGACGGATTGTCGCTCATGAGGCAGGGTGTTTCGGCCTCTGCCAGTGCATTCGCGCGGGGCTGCTGCCATCGGCAATAGTTGGCCGGTTCAGGGTGAAAGCGGTCTACTACATCATTGAAACGTGCGGCATTGAGCACATGAAGAGCGGGCGAAACTTGCTGTATCCAGGCGTCATCTACCTGAACGCCAGCGACCACCGATCTTTGGTTTAACTCGACTTCACTTCCGGCACGTTGTTGTCCTGTAGGAAGTTACAGGTAGTTTATTCTTGCCGACATTTGAATCTTGTTCTGCTGCGTTGCTGGCGCGCATGGTTGCCCGAGCCACGTCTTGCAGCCGGTTACGCCCATAACCGAGGCATTAAAACGTTGCGTCACCCATTGCGAGTCGGTTAGCCCTCGCACCGTGGCAGGATCCATTTGCCAAGAATACCCCACCAAGAGAAAACCCAATTCATTCAACGAAGGGAGCAACAATGAGCAGTTTGTCTCTGAACTTGGCGGGCAATGTTCGCCCAAAGCAACGCAGGCGATATAGGCGTAAGACCACCCGTGAAAGAATTGCCCGGATGGGCGCTGTCGAGCAGATGGTTCGAGCTTTCTCTTCGGGCAATCGCCTCAGCGCCTGCATGGGCATCGTTCTGGGCGGCTTTGTGCCCATCGCGGTGTATGCGCTTGTTCATTATGAAGTTGCTGAGCACCCGATGTTCTGGTGCATGGTTGTCGGAGGACTGGCTTACTCTGCCGTGTCGGTCTTCAAATGGGCGGAGAATGCCTTCCACATGCGTCTCAAGGCCATTGGATTCGTACTGCTATTGGAGGGCGCTGTGACCTTCTCGCATGAGCGGTGGCTCGGGTTCGGCGGACTCGTCCTGCTGGTCGGAATCAACGGTATTAGCGCTGCTGTAGCGCTCCAGGTGGAAGGTTGATGGGAGAGAATAGGGACCGTTCACTTGGCGATTCCGACCTGGTTGCCATTCGGCACAAAGCACCGAGGCTGCCGCCAATGTGCCTGCCCTCACCGGAACCGGATAGCGTCCAGATAGCGGGTATTCGCTCGGAACCAGAAGAACCGGCGCACATTTCGATTTTCCTTGCAGATCTTAATGGCGCAAGGGCCACCGGCGGAATTCGGATTCTTGCAAAAGAGTGATGTAGTCGTCCTAACCAAAATCCTGTCGGTACTAAAAAGTCATGGCTTTGGATGGAACTCATTGCTTACGGTTGAGGGCTCCAGTCGCAAAGGGCGTTTTCGTGAACCTATCCCGTCACTCTTCTGGAAATAGCGCTGAATGAGCGATTTGCAGTCGATAGTTGAGGACTTTGGCCTTGCAGTCTGGATCGCAATGAGATCACAATCAGCAGAGCGCTTTCATCGGATCTTCCATATACCGGAGCTGGTAGCCGTGGATTTGAGCCCGTCGCTGCCAGGTAAGAACCCGGCGGAGGTCACAGCAACGCAATGAATGTATACAGTGACAAAGACATCCGCGCCGCCGCAACTCTGCCGTGATGCGGGGACGGCCGTAGCTGGGCCATTCCAATGCGATGCGCTGGATGGCGTCGCGAAGGTCCATATCCGGATCAGGCTTGGCGTCCTCGTTGAAGCGGTAGAAGCTGGCTCGGCTTACCCGCGCCAGCTTCACCATCCGAGCGATACTCAGTCCACGTGCGGCCGTCACTTCTTCACCGACCTTGCGGTAGACTGCGGATTTCCAGTCGATGCCTGCAGCATCCGCTGGTCTTCGATGCGCTGCAAGCACCCCTTCAAAAAATCGATCTCCACGGCTTGACGACCGATCTTACGCTCCAATTCCGCGATCTGGCCTTCGGACCAGCGCCGCTGCCCATGGCCGGGAAAGGCGTTGCCCGGTGCCTGGCGAAACTCACGCTGCCAACGGTGCAGCACGTTGGGGCTGACCTCCAGCCCGCGTGCCACCTCGGCCATCGATACTCCGGCTTCCAGCCGCCGAACGGCGGCCAGCTTGAATTCCTTGGTGAACTTCCGGCGTGACAATCCCATGACTCAATTCTCCATTCGTTGGATTTTGAGTCTTAACCGGTTGTCTCAAAAATGGGGGCAAGTCCA
>CAZQPY010000105.1:0-15995 GCA_964595345.1 uncultured Occallatibacter sp. | reverse complement strand
CAAATCTCAAAAAGCCGGCAGAACAACGCTCCTTACAGATTCTTGCGCAGAGCCAAACTTCGGCGCAACCGGTGATGCGCCGATTCCTGCAAAGGGATGATTCTTTGAGCGGTCTAATGTTTAGCGGCACTTAATAACTGGGGCGAATGGATGGCATGACATTGCCGCGCCTTTCAACCTGAACGAATAGTCGTTATTTGTCTTTTACTTAGTTAATAGCGCCCTGTGCTCAATGAACGTGCGCCATGGACTCTATGGCATAGGTTCTTGCAAGGAATCGTCAAGCAGCGAGCCCAATTGGGAAGGGTTCCAATTGTGCGCTTTGAGCATTTGCGAATGTCGCAGTTGGTCTCAGGATTCATTCCTGTTTTCTTTGCAGTGCGCTAAAGTCGAGATAGAGTTGTTCTGCCGGAAAGTAACTTCTTCTTTGCCTTGGTGATTGAGCAGTCGATTCGGCAAATCTCTCCAATCCACATTCGTCTAAGAGGTAACTATGAAGAAGTCTCTGTTTGTTCTGTCGCTCGCGCTCAACCTGTCACTCTCCGCCCATGCAATGCACGCGACTGGTCCTTACCCTCCGAGTATCGATGCCACCGGCCCCTACCCGAGCGCTTTGACTATCGCCATTTCCGTGATAAGCGCAATCATCCCCTGAGGCATTTGCATCGGCTTTGTCCGAGAGCTGGTAATGCGTCGCGTGCGCCGAAGAATGAGGCAATCTTGAATCGAATGCCGCAGCGGTTGCCACGGATTCAAGCGTTCGTGTATCCATCACTCTTCACGGAAAACTGCGTACGCTTCAGGAACCAACGCTCGAACTCCTCCCGAGGCTGGGGTTGGCCGATCAGGAAGCCCTGGAATGCGTGACAGCCGAGCTGGGATAACACTCTCTCCTCCTCCGCGCTCTCCAGTCCTTCGGCAATGACAGACAAGCCCAAGGATCGGCTGAGGGAGATGATCGCTTCCGCGATGGCTCTGCTGGTGGTGTCTTCCAGAAGATCGCGGACAAACGATTGGTCGATCTTCAGTCGATTCAAGGGAAGACGCTTCAGATAAGACAGCGAGGAATAGCCCGTCCCGAAGTCGTCCATGGAGAAATGGATGCCGCAATCGCGGAGCTGCGTCATCTTCACAATCACCTTTTCGACGTCGTCTACCACAACACCTTCGGTGAGTTCGAGATCGAGGTTGAGTGGATTAGCCCCAGTACGTTTCAAGGTTGCGAGCACCTGTTCAACGAAATGCTGTTGTCTCCACTGCAGTGCGCTCACATTTACCGCAACCGATAAGGAAGCAGTCACTGCGTCGCGCGACCAGGCGGCGATCTGCTTGCAAGCGGCGTCCAGCACCCAATCTCCCAGCAGTTTGATAAGGCCGGTTTCCTCAGCCAGTGGAATGAATGTTTCCGGCAAAAGGATTCCGCGCTGGGGATGATTCCAGCGCACCAGAGCTTCCACCCCAAAAACAACTCCGTTTTCGAGTTGAGGCTGAAAGTAGAGTTGAAGCTGTTCAGTCTTGAGCGCTTCGTGTAGATCGGACTCCAAAGCGGCTCTGGCGTCGACCGCGGCCTGCAGTTCTGGGGCAAAAAAACGAACTGTGTTTCGTCCCGCTGCTTTGGCTTGGTACATCGCAATGTCGGCTTGTTTCAGAATCTCATTTGTCGATACCGGACGGTCGCCGAAGACCGTGATTCCAATACTGGCGGCGCTCATCCAATGATGTTCGCCAAGAACATAAGGCTGATTGACAAGCGTAAGGATCCTGAGCCCGACGGTCTCCGCGCGCGCCGCAACCCTCTCGGGAATCAGCGCATTTTCTTTCAGAATGACGACGAACTCGTCCCCTCCCCATCGCACCACCGTCTCGCCTGCGCGGATGGTGGAAGAAAGACGGCGTGCAACTTCCTGAAGAAGCAGATCGCCCGTTTGGTGTCCAAGCGTGTCGTTCAACGTCTTGAAGTTATCCAGGTCGACGAATAACAAAGCACAGAGTTGTCCTCCTCGCGCACAGGAGGCCAAAGACTCTTCCAGGCGGTCCATCAGCAATCGGCGGTTAGGGAGGGAAGTCAGCGCGTCATAGTAGACAAGTTTCGCGATTTCGTCATGCGCTGCCTTTAGCTGTTGAAAATCCCGTTTTTCTTTTTCAAGACGAGCCGTTCGCCGGTGCAAAAAGGATCCCGCCACGAAAGGTGGTGTCAGCACGCATAGCCCGAGAAACCAAAGATGCAAGTACCACGGAGTTGGAATCTTGAAAGCGAACTCGGCTGTGTTCCCACTCCAGTTCCGGTCGCCGCTGCTTGCCTCGACTTGCAGCCGATAGTCTCCAGGGGCCAACTGCGCAAATTGTAATTCGCGCTGGTTGGTCTCGCTCCAGTTGGAAGTTGCTCCCAAAAGGCGATAACGGAAAGTGACTCCGTTGGGGCGCGAGGCATTCACCGCAGAATATCTGGCTGTGAGAGAGTTGGTCTTGAACCCGGAAGGCAGTGCTCGCAATCCGGAGACCTCGTTCTGCCCCATCAACAAATGGGTGAAGACGACCTGAATCGGAGATGGAGGACCTGGCATTTGACGAGACTTGAAATGCGAAAGACCACCGCCGGTTCCGATCCAGACAGATCCATCCGACGCGGCGAAAAATGCATTGAGGTTGCAGTCGTTCCATGCCAAGCCGTCGCTCATCTCATAGTGGCTCCAGCGGGCTCCATCCCAAACATCCACCCCCTGTTCGGTCCCGGCCCAGAGTCTGTTGGCATGATCGATCCCCAGAAAATAGACCTTCCCCTCCATGCCCGGCCGCTGCATTGCCTTCTCAACGATCAGAGTTTCGGACTGGAGATGGACGCGATCGATTCCACCGCCAAAGAGATAGCCAACCCACATCGTTCCATTGGCCCCTGCTCCGAGGGATAAAACGGACTGACCGCCTAACCCATCCGATTGACGAAAAGTCTTCCAGTGCCCGGCGATGAGTGCGAAAAGCCCATCTGGCCCGCCAGCCCAGACAGTGCCATCGCTCCCTTCGCGGACGACCCAAATGCGCGAGGATGGAAGTTCCCTCGCGCGTGAAAACCTCTCGTAAGGGGATTCGGCGACATACAGTCCGGCTTCGGTAGCGACCCAGAGCCGGCCACGATGGTCCAGGCAAAATGTGTAAGCCTGTTTGCCCGTCAGTCCTTGCCCTGCGCCGAACCATTTCACCTGTTCCGACTGCGGATTCAACCGGGCGACACCATTTGTCTCGGTGCCAATCCAAAGGTCGCCGTCCATGCCAAACTGCAACCCATGCACCGGAATGCCCTTCAGATTCGCAACCTCGCTCCACCGGATACCCTGGGCATTGTGCACTCCGCGTGTCAACCCCCCTTCCGTGCCAACCCAAAGTGTTCCATTGGCTTGCTGGCGAATCTCCCATACCATGTCGCTCGGCAGCCCGCTGGAATTCGAATAGTTTTCCCATTCGCCATAGCCGCTCCATTGCACCAGGCCCCTGCCGCCGAGTCCGATCCACAGAGAATGCTGTCGGTCTTCGAAGACGGAATAGACGGCGCCGCGCAGCCCATGGGACTGATCGATCTGCTTCCAGTTGTCTCCATCCCGAATCAACAATCCACCCGGCGTTGGCAAGAGGAGCCGTCCGGCGCCGTCCACAGTGGGTGCGCCAACGACGGTTGCGGAGGAAACCGGCAATTCTGCTTTTCGGAATCGGGTCTGCCCGGCGGGCAGTTCGAAGAGGCCCTCTACTGCTGCCCTTACCCAGAGGTTGCCGCTCCCGTCCTTTGTGAGTGCTCTGACCTGCTGCTTCGGTAGACCACTCTCTTCTCCAAAAACCTGGACTCCTGCCGGAGCCATCCGGCACAATTGACTACCGCATCCATACCAGACTGTGTTGCCATCTACCAAGACACTGCTGACTTCAGGCCCCGAGGCCCCCGGAGCCTGCGGAACTCTGTCCATGGAAAATCCAATTTGACCGGGCTTGGAAAAGAGCTTGACCAGACCCTCATTTGTGCCGAGAAAGGTACGGCCCTTTCCATCCGCTGCTATGCCTTGCGTGCCACCGACTGTCTCGAACGTTGTGCCAAGTTTCTCAAAGTGGTTGTCGCGCAACTGGAAAAGACCAATGCTTCCACCCACCAGAAGCGACCCGTCCGGAGCATCGCCAAATGCGACGCCCGAGTTGACTGGAATTCCTTTTGTCGGACCGAATGCTTCGAATTGGTCGCCGTCGTAGCGGAAGATGCCGTTCTCGGTGCTGACCCAAAGAAATCCCACGTGGTCTTGATAGACCTGTCGAACTGCCAAATTGCTGAGCCCCTCGGCATTTCCGAACTCGCGGAAACGATATTCCTGGGCACCGCAAATGCTGCCGAAAAACAGCACGATTGCAATAGACCGATCTCTTGTCTTACGAAACATAGGCGGAAAGACCTGCCTTCCAAGCCGGGAACTTAAGGAGGCCAGTATCCGGGTAAAAGCTGGTCAGAGGCGATTCGAAGGATTGCCGTCCCACACACGACTCTCGATAAGCGTGGTTGGGCACGGGGCTGTCTGGCCCGATTCATCGACAAGGACGCGCAATAGTCCTTGAAACGAGATGCACAGACTGTGTCGCTTGCAGGCGAACGGCGGGGGATACCGGTCTATTTCGATCCCTTAAACTGGGGCCTTATCTTAATTGCCACCGAAACTGGCGGTTACGAGCATTCTTGTTCGCTGGCCTTCGTGCAGAACTCTGAAAAGACATGAGATCCAGATGCTCTTTCTCTTATCAACCTTGAACCAATTCATTCCAATAACAGCAAAGGACTACTGTCTTTGAATTCTGGAATAAGGGGAGCACCGGTGTCCACAAAAATCAATAAATTCCTTCCAGAGAACTGCGCCTTCGGAGCGTGTCAACAACTTTGAGACAAGTATTGGCCGGATTCCCGCCTGAGTCGCCGACTGAAACCGACAGCGCGGCGAATCGGCGTTTGGAAGACGATAGGATGGCACGCATTCCGCAGATCGTATACCAGTCTGTTGGGGGCCAGCGGCGCGGATGTGAGGGTAGCACAGGGCTCGGCGCGCCACGTCAACATCCGAATTACGCTGGGGCTTTACCCGGTCGCACCCCGAATGGTGCGAGGAGAGGGTCGCAATCGCGCGGACCGGCGTCGTGACCAAGGAAGCGTTGCGGGAAGGCGACTTACCGTTCCTAATTTGGGACCAAGAATTCCTTCGACCAGGGAAGGCGCTCGCCTGCCTTGATCTGCATCCAGCTGGCGCGAAACTTATCTGCCTGATGCGTTGCCATGATCCCGGCGGCGCCCGACACACCGGCAAACGTGGAGATGGTTTATTGAAGTCCGTACTGCTCCACTGCGACAAGGCTGGTGAGGTCGTTGGTGGCGATGGCGATGGCTTTTACCACCATTGGTCCGGTTAATGGGAACGGCGTCGTGTACATTCTGGAGGCTGTTGTCGGCGTGGAGCCATCGGTGGTGTAGCGAATGGTTGCGTGAGGATTGGGATCGGTTATCGAAATGAGCGTTCCGGCGGGGTAATAACCGAAGCCAGGCTGAATCACCGGAGTCGGAGCATAAGGAACAACGACGAACTGCGCCGCCACATCCTTGCTCTTCCAATAGCCGCCGGCGGTGGCAATCGCTTTGACCGTGGTGGTCGCGTACAACACCAGTGGTCCGGTGTACACCGGCGAGGAAGATAGCGGCGTAGAGCCGTCAAGAGTGTAATGGATGACCGCGGCGGGAGTGGTGTCACCGATCGTGACCGCGACCGAACCTAAGTATTTGGCGGGAGAAGGCGAGAAGGTCGGAGCGGTCGCCGACGGCAGCGTGACGTCGTATGTTCCAATAGCAACCTCGCTCGACGCGTACCCGGTGGCGATGGCCACGGCCTTCAAGGTAATGCTTCCGCCGATGTAAATTGGAAGTTGAAATACCGGCGAGATCGAAGTTGGGGTCGAGCCGTCGAGCGTATAGTGAATGACCGCGTTCGGCGTGGTGTCGCCGAGTGTGGCGTACTGCAGGCTGTTGTAACTTCCCGAAGCCAGACTGATCGTCGGCGTGGCAGCGATGGGGCTCGCATCGAGAGTCAGCCTGCGAATGTAAGCATAGTCGGCTACGTCGATCCGGCCTGACGAATCGGCAGCCAGGGACTCGGGGTCCTCCAATTCGGCGAATATTGCCGGGCCGCCATCTCCCAAATGACCGAACTGGCCATCGCCAGCGGCAAGGGAGAGGGTCCCGTCGGGCGTCAGTTGGCAGATCGCTTCCTCGCTTGGGTCTGCGAAATACAGATTCCCAGAAGGATCGACGACAATGCCTGTCGGGAAGTTCAAGCTCACGTTCGGCCCCGGGCACGCATTGCTGGCGCCGGCCGGGCCACCCGCGATGGTAGTGATGATGCCGCCGATGTCCACTTTGCGGATTACCTTATTCCCACTGTCGGCGATGTACAGGTTGCCCGCGGAGTCCGTTGCAACGCCGCGAGGGATGTTCAGTTCGGCGTTCACGGCCGCTCCTCCGTCGCCGGAATACCCGATTACGCCGTTACCGGCCACGGTCGTGATGGTCCCCACAGGTGTCACCTTGCGGATGCGCGCATTGTCGAAGTCGGCGATGTAGAGGTTGCCCGCGCTATCAACGGCCAAATCGGTGGGAAAATTCAACTCGGCATTTGTGGCCGGGCCGTTGTCGCCTGAGTATCCGTCGGTGCCGTTTCCGGCGTAAGTGGTGATCGTTCCAGCCGTATTCAATTTGCGAATGCGCTCGTTGGAGGAATCCGCGATATACAGGTTCCCAGCAGCGTCCACGGCCACGCCAAAGGGCGAATCCAACTCCGCGCTGGTTCCCGGGCCAAAGTCGCCGCCAAATCCCTGGTGGCCATTGCCCGCCACGGTAGAGATGATGCCCGCCGGCGTAATCTTGCGGATGACATTGTTGTACGTATCGGCTATATACACGTTTCCCAGCGCGTCTGCCGCAACGCCGTGGGGTCCACTCAGTTTGGCGTCCAGTGCCGGGCCTCCATCTCCCGAGTATCCAAAGGTGCCGATTCCGGCAATGGTCGAGATGAAAAACTCCCTTGCTGGGGTGCCCGATTGCGCGGAAACGGTCGCGGCAAAGGTTACTCCCATAAGAGCGGCAACGAAGAAAGATAGGCGGGATTTGAGCATTTGAAGAGACCTCCAATCGACATCTCATTGTGGGGCTTGTGGGGGCGGCGCAATCGCAGCCCTGGCCAGGCCGAGTTCTACGGTTCCGCAGGTTGAACGACCTTGCGGATGGCGTTGTCGTGGGTGTAGGTGTGCGCAAAGCCGTCGAGTGAGTAATAGCCCGTTGCACCGGCGGCTGTTTCGGCCACTCTCACAGTTTGAGAGGTTGTGTAAGTACCAGCAAAAATGTTGAAGGTGGGTAATGCGGCACGAACACCCGCGGCTCCGACGAAGCCGTTTCCGCTCTTCCAAGTCCACTGGCCAGTTTGCGAATTAGCTTCCGGGCTGAGAAGGGTCAGGGGCAACGCGATGGGTGAGATCGAAACGAGAAGAGTCCATACCGACCATTGAGCCGAATGCCCCTTCAGCTGTAAGTGAGAAATTGAGGAAACGGCACGCTGGTAAGAGCGGCGAGAGCTCATGTGACCTATCCTTCCTTTGCGGTTCTGCAGGTGCCTTCAGAGGGGGAACACACCGATGCAGCGTCGAACGAGCGGGACAAGCGAACTCCCGGCAATCCTATCGCAGAATTGGTAGGCTGCAGAATAAAATCTGCGCCCAATCGCGTGAACGCCGCTTAAAAACCGGCATTCGTTGCGTCACTTGAAGTTGAATGAGCTGGAATCTGCCAGGGTTTCTGGATTACTTCTGTGCCTAGGCGGGCACGATCTTCCATATGTCAGCGCAATAGTCGCGGATGGAGCGGTAGGACAGCAAGGCAGGGACCGCGGTACTATGCTCGGCGCGAAACCGCTCCAAGAACCAGGCATCGAATGGCGCGGCGCCCGATGCTAGCAGAAAGTGTGGCTGCTTCCCGGCAAATGTTGGGATGCCGCAAGCTATTCAAGATCTCTTTCACAAGGCCGGCGTAAAAACACGAAGACAATTTGTACGGAGTGCAATTGAGCGGCATTCGTCCGACGTGCCGACGCTTGCGGCGATGAAGGGAGAGAGCAAGATGCACGATCGACATTGCCGAATGCAGAGCCGGTTTCCATTCTCTCTTTCTATCTCTTCAGAGTTGTCAATCTAAGACATCGATTCAAGATCATTCATTTGAATTCGTCCGGTTTTGTCCCAATCGAACAGCTCTGGATTTCCGGTCTGCTGTAACAGGTCTTTGCACTCTTCCAGGACAACATTTGAGGCGAGGAATACGGTTCTGGCGGATCAGTACCCAAGACCGCCCTTTGCGACTGGAGCCCCAACTGTGAAGCGGATCCGGCATCCCAGTCACCATGGCACACATTTCGGTACGGATCAGCTGTCAACGAGCGACCCGGCGATTGAGCGCCATTGCAAAATCACCAATTCTCGTCCTGAGAACTGACGTGCCTTTAAATCTACTGAGTGGGCAAGGCTGCTCGGTGAGGTATACAAAATGAGGTAGACAATCTACTTCCATTAGGAGTAGATTGTCTACATCTATGAACGAAAAGGACCAATATAGGAACAGGATTGAGCTGCTGCAGGGAACACTCGACATGCTTATTCTTCAGACCCTGCAATGGGGACCGCAGCACGGATACGGAATTGTCCAGGCCTTACGTTTGCGATCCGGAGACGTGCTTCAGGTGGAGACCGGATCACTGTATCCGGCTCTCCATCGATTGGAGCGTCAGAGCTGGGTGCAGTCTGAGTGGAAGCAGTCAGAGAGCAAGCAAAAAGCCCGATATTACCGAATCACGGCCAAGGGGAAAAAGCAGTTGGCCTCTGATCTGGGCCGATGGGAGCGAATTGTCGAAGCGATTGGGTCGGTGATGTACGTCAAGCCGGAGGAGAGTGAGTCATGAAGTGGTTCCCGAGCTTCGGTTTTCAGCGGCGCAAGCGCGAATTGCAGGAAGAGATTGATGCGCACCTGCAGATGGCGATTGCAGATCGAGTGGCGCGAGGCGAGACGGCAGAGACGGCGCGACAAGCGGCGGCGCGGGAATTTGGAAATATTCCTCTGGTGCAAGATGTGACGCGCGACATGTGGGGCCAAGCGTGGCTTGAACAACTAGGCCGGGATGTCCGTTACGCGTTACGGCAACTGCGCAAGAGCCCCGGCTTTTCGATCACCGCGACGGCGATGCTGGCAGTAGCTATCTGCGCCAACAGCACCGTATTCAGTTGGATCGACGGCACAATGTTGCGTCCCATTCCTGGCGCGCGGGACACAGGCGATCTTGTTAGCCTGCAGCGGGGGGAACGAAACTTCTCTCCGACTCCGCCTTTCAGCTATCTCGACTATCGCGATCTGCGCGAGCAGAACCGCACCTTGACCGGAATCCTTGCCTATCATAACGATTGGATCGCGCTGACTGGCGGTGCACAGCCGGAGCGTGTCTATATTGCGAACGTGTCGGCGAATTACTTCGATGTGCTCGGCATCAAGCCGGTGCTGGGGCGCTTCTTTCTGCCGGAAGAGGAGGCCCGTGCAATTCCCAACGTGGTCCTGGGCTACTCGCTCTGGAAGACGCGTTATGCCAAAGACCCGGCAATTGTGGGCAAGTCGATCGAGGTCGCCCGGCATCCTGTGACGGTGATCGGTGTGGCGCCGGAAGGGTTTGTCGGAGCAGCGCCCGGACTGCGCGACGATCTGTGGGTAACGCTCGATCCCCTCGGGACGGATGTATGGCGGATGACCCATCGCGATTCGGACTGGCTAATCGTAATAGGGAGATTGCGGCCCGGTGTGAGCCGTGGCCAGGCAGCCCAGGATCTCGACACCGTGATGCGCCGTATTGTGTCGGCGTATCCTGACCAGCATCTCGGCGATAACCGCATCACGCTCGATCCCATGTGGCGTTCTCCATTCGGCGCCAACGGATATATGGCGGCGACGCTGCCCATTCTGCTGGCCTTCGCCGGCGTGGTGCTGTTGCTGACCAGCGCGAACATCGCGACGCTCACGCTGGTGCGGTTCGTTTCCCGGCGGCGCGAGCTTGCGATCCGGCAGTCTCTCGGGGCCAATCGCATGCAGCTGGTGCGCCAGATGATGCTGGAGGGCGTGGTGCTTTCCATCGTCGCAGGCGTCGTAGCCCTTATCTTGACATTGTGGACATCGAAGACATTCGCATGGTTCTTTCCAGCGAACTCAATTCCCCTCGTACTGAACGGGAACATGGACCATAAGGTGGTGATTGGGATTGCAGTGTTCTCTCTATTGGCCGGTATGCTATGCGGCGCGCTCCCCGCCTGGCGTTCGTCCCACGCGCCGGCCATTGAGGTACTCAAGGCAGAGTCTGCAAGTATCTCCGGCGGCTCACGCAACCGGAAATTGCTCAGCGGGCTGGTGGTGGCGCAAATCGCGCTTTCCCTTCCTCTGCTGTTGTGCTCCGGGCTATTTCTGCGAACACTGCGGAATCTCGCCGGCGCGAACCCCGGCTTTGAGCAGGACCACATTCTCACTGCGTCCGTGGGGCTGAATATTGCCGGCTACAGCGACGACGAGGCACAGTCGATCCGTCACAAGATACTCGATCGCGTGTCGGCATTGCCCGGCGTGGAGGTTGCGTCTCTTACGGACTGGATTCCGATGACCCTGATCCAGAAGAGGAGCGATGCGTATCCGGAAGGGTATGTGCCGCACCCCCATGAGTCTTTGCTGGTGGAGAATGCCGAGGTGGGCCCGCGGTATTTCGAGTCCCTTCATATACCCATTCTGGAAGGACGCGAGTTCACTCTAAATGACGATGAAAAGGCCCCGAGAGCCATCATCGTGGATCAGACCGCGGCGAGGCGCTTCTGGCCAGGACAGGATCCGCTGGGAAAGAAACTCAGGGTATTGGGCAGCCTTTTCACGGTTGTCGGCGTCGTGAGGAACTCAACACATACATTCGTGAATGAGTCACCGGAGCCTATGGTCTATATGAGCTTTTTCCAGGCAGGGTACGAGACTATCGTGCAAGTGAAGACCGAGGGAAATCCCCTCGACCTGGCGCCGGCGGTGGAGCAGGCCATTCATGGGATCGATTCGCGGCTGCCGGTTTTCGATGTGCGCTCCATGAGGGAGAGTACCCAGTTGGCGAGCACTTTCGCCGTCATCGAGAGCTCTCTGGCGGGAATGTTCGCGCTGATCGGGCTGGTTCTTGCGATAACCGGAATCTACGGAGTCGTGGCCTATCGAACTCAATTGCGGACCCACGAGTTCGGAATACGAATGGCTTTAGGTGCTTCCCGTGTCGATGTGCTGCGGCTCGTGCTGGTGCAGGGATTATGGCTCGCAGGCACTGGTCTGGCGCTGGGACTGGCGTTTGCGTTGGGACTCACACGTCTTATCGCTCGGCTCTTGTACGGAATCAGCGGCAACGATCCGGTCACCGTAGTTTCCGTCGTCATGCTCCTGGGAGGAATGTCTTTGCTGGCGTGCTACCTTCCCGCACATCGAGCGATGCGCCGGAACCCCGTGACTGCGATTCGCGAACTGTAAACCGCAGCTCGGACTCGACGCGAATCGGACGGATTCGGGGTATTCGTGACGCTCCACCTGGTTGGCAAGAAGGGTAACCGGATTCCACCGGTCACAAACCAATCTCAGCAAGGTTGATCTTCGTTGTGCGTTGACGTGACCAATGCGCTCATCCAGCTTGGTTTACCTGCCAAAGTGAGGATCGGGAACGAAAGACGCCTTTTCCTTCAGGAACGCCGCCACGCACATTCGAAGTCCTCAGCGCGGAAACAACGCCGGGCGGCATCCCTTTCAATCACTACAAGGTCGTCGGCCCTTTGAAGATCGGATAGGATGGCAGCTTGCGGGGGCTACGGCGGTTCCAGGGTCGATGTACCCCATGCCACAACACTCAAGTCGATGCGAACCCAGGAAGCAGCGACGCTGAATTCCCTCGAAAATGGGTATAACTACCCTGGAACCACTCCAAGCCGCCACCACGTTGAATCGCCGACCATTCGTCCCGATTGCGATGCGCAAGCCGGATTTTCAATCGAGATTGTCCTGTACTGCGCCGTCGATGTCGACTCGACCCATGGCGTTCCGGCCTCAGACAACTCGACGTGTTCGTCGGATTGCTTATAAACTGAAGCATCGCTTGGAGCACATGCCGATGTGCATCGCGAGTATAGGTCATAACTGTTGGCTGGCGCGTGGATGGTTGCCAATTCTTATTGGTAGCAGCAGTACTGCGTAGGACGGGGCCACGCTTCATGCCAGCCGACAATTGCTGCGGATGGTTCCGTCAGCGGATAAGGCGCTTGCCCGACGCGTGCACAAGAATCGAAACCGGAAGGTTAGGTGAAATGCGCTTCTAGAGCGAAACCATATCCCTGTGTCCCGGTCAGTTTCTTGCAAGGTCGCCGCTTCCCGATGGTCGCGTCAACTTCGGTTTAGTGCTTCCGGGATACACCAACTCCGGTTTCGCTGTAGTCACCATCCAAGCCCCCGCAGGGTTTACTTCGCCGCGGCGGGCGGTGCGGCTTCTGGTTCTTTGTGCATCGCATCGACAAAGAACTTGCCGGCGTCGGTGAGTTGGAACGGCTCCCATGACTGCACCATGGTGGGGCCCCATTCGGGATCGAAGCACCAGACGACCCAACTGATATTCCGCGATTCGAGATAGCCGGTAATGGCGGAGCCGTATGCGAGGCCCTCGCCTGCGGGGCCGAAGCGAGTGCTAAAGCCGATCTCGGTGGCGATGACGGGGTAGGTGGAAGCGGCAAAGCCGAAGTCTTCTTCCCACTTGTCCGGCCAGGGCTGCGAGCGCTTGTTGGCATAGGGGTGGGTGACGTAGCCGATGTTCGCGGCGTGGACGGGGCTGTCGCGCAGTGGCGCCAGGTCGTAGGCCCAGTCGAGCCCGGCGACCAGCGGGATCGTCTCCTTGTCGTAAGCGCGGATGAGGGCAATCATCTCCTCGTTGATATCGCGCCACTGGTCCCAGGTGATTGTGCCGAGGCGGCCGCGAAAGTTGGTGGGCTCATTGAAGAGCTCAAAGAAGGCCACGGTGTGATTGCCGTTGAAGTGGGCGGCGATCGTGCGCCAGAAGTTGAGCGTCTCGGGAAGACTGGTTTCGTACATCGGGTCCTGGAAAAGCCCTTCCTTGAGATTCCCGATGGAGTGCCAGTCGATGTCGACGTAGAGGCCGAGATCGGTCGACCACTGGACGGCCTGATCGAGGAGCGCGAGGTAGTCTTTGACCCCGCGGCCGCGCCACGCGACCGGATGTACGGGAATGCGAACGACGTTGGCCCCAGTGTCCTTGACCTTGACGAAGAGGTCCTTGCTCCAGTGGCCCTGGCTTTCTATCTTGTCGGGATCGGCGATGTTGACGCCGCGGAAGAGCAGGGGCTTGCCGGAAGGATCGACGAAGCGATTGCCGCTGACCGAGATGAGCGGGAGCTTTTTGCCGTCTGGGCTATTGAGCGGGCGCGTGAAGTAAGCCTGATGCCACCAGTCGTGGAGTTTGCCGGCGGCTTGACCGGCTTGACCGGCCTGACCGGTTTGACCGGCTGGAGCAGTTGGACTGGCGGGGCCCGGCGTCTGCGCTGGCGTTGCGGTTTGCGCGTGCGCGCCGAGGCCCAGGAAAAAAACGATGCCGAATGTGACTGCGGAGAATCGCTTCATGATGTTGGGGTTCCTTCTAACGGAAATGATGTGCACGGTGCGATGCATTCGTGAGCAGGCGGCAGGAGTCGCCCTATCCTATCGCCAAGCCGTTGGGGCTGTCGACGTGACGCGCCGCGCCGATCTGGCTGCGGAAATCCGTCGGGTCAAGGGAGCCAGGCGATTGGGCGTTCCCGTTGGCAACTGCCTGACTGCCGAACAAGGCAAGCTGTTCGGAACATCTGCGTGAATCTCTACCCGTAGTACTGGAAATGCTTCCAGAACTCGGGCCAGGGAAAGCGGATACTTCGACAGACGTAGACCTGGTCGCGATCGCGAAAAGTGTCGTTGACGACGCCGTACGGATTCGAGAGTTGCGCAGCAACCTGGCAGGAGGCGAAGATCTTGTTGAGTTCATCCGGCTTGAAACCAACCGCGATGACGGTTTGTGGAGGGGGATTGCCGTAGCCGCGGAGCCAATTGGAATTCATCCCGCTGATGGCGCGGGGGAGGCCGTAGGTCTGGCCGTAGAGGTTGACGGCGCCTGCTTCGCCTTCGTCCGCAGCCATAACTCCGAGGACAGAGCGGTCGGCAGCGGGAAGGGAGTCGCGCACGTGAGCGGCAGTTGAAGCGAGCTCGGGCCAGCCTATCTGCATGTTGAACTGATGGGTGGTCGCGTCCTGGATACGCCACCACGTGGAGTTGATGGGGGCAAAGGGGAGAATGAGGGCGGCGACGCAGAGGCCGCTGATTGCGAAGGTCCTCCATGCGGCGCGCAGGAGACGGTCTTGACGCTGGACGGGAAGCGTGCGAAGCCACATTTCACTCCAAGCTGCGCCTGCGGCGAGCAGCATGGGGTAAGCAGGTGCAAGGTAGTACTCCCGGCCGCGAGCTGCCATGAGAGCCACGAGGGTGAGGAGGTACATCCAGCCGATCATGCGCCAGGGCTTGCCTGCGGGCAGGGCAAAGAGGAACCAGAGGCCGGCGAGGCAGAGCGGCACGGTCATTGGATTCAAGACTTGCCAGAGCTGGCTAAGGAGGAAGTAGTCGGCGCGGCCCATGCGGACATCGCGGGCGTGAATGCTGCGCATCCAGGCAAGGCTGACGAAGTGGTGCTGGTATTGCCACCAGAGGTTCGGGGCGACGATCACCAGAGCCAGCGCCACGCCGCACCAGAACCAGGGGCTACGTAGATAGCGGCGATTCGGGGTCAAGAGCATCGCTCCGAGGATGGCGGCGGCGAAGATCGCCATGGTGTACTTGGTCATGAGTCCGAGGCCGATGAAGGCGCCGATGCCGAGCCACCAGCGGGCGTTCTCCGATTGCAGTAGCCGCACGACACACCAGGCCGCCGCGACCCACCACAGCAGATCGAACGACATGTAGGACATGAAGGAGCCGGTGAAGAACACGTCTCCGCCGATGCTTGCGGCAAATGCCGACAGGAGCATCGCCTGACGGCCGCCGCCCATGGCGCGCGCCATGAACCCAGTGAGCACGGCCGTGAGGCCGCAGGCGATGGCGGCAAAAAAACGAAAGCCGATGAGCGAAGTGGAGAAGAGCACAAGCTCGATGCGCGCGAGGAAGGCTGTGACGGGCGGGTAGACGACGTATCCCCACTCAAGTTGGCGCGCGTTGGAGAAGGTGAGAAGCTCATCGCGGTGAAAGCCGTAACGCGCACCGGCGATCAGGTGCAAGGCGGTAAAGGCGAGCGAGAGAAACCATAGGGCGGCGGCGTCGCTCGAGAGAATCCGACGCGTGCGAAGCGAATCGTCCATAACGGCCTCGATGTAAGGATGGAGTCGTGCCCATGATAGCGCGTAGGGCTCCGGCGTGCCGTGATAGCCGCAGATTGTCCCACTGTCGATGAGTACGCAATCGTTTGAACATTTTCCAGTTCATGCGATGGTGGAAATGCAGACGGTGGAAATACAGTTTTCTCTGCGTAAATAGAGAATGGCCATACTTCACCAGCTCAATTTATAACCGGGACCAAGAACGCTTGCCTCTGGGGTGAGCGAGGCTGTAGCGTCCTAACCTAGGAAGAGGTCCAATCTGTGAAGCAAGATTTCGCCGTGATTATCCTTGGCGGTACCGGACAAGTCGGCGGCGCAGCCGTCGCCGCACTGCTGGCAACTTCGGAATGCCGGGAAGTGGTGATGGTCACCAGAAAGCCCATTGCGCCGCGATCGCGGGTGCGCAACGTCGTTCTTGATACCGGCGCTGCTGACTTTGCCGA
>CAZQPY010000104.1:0-16188 GCA_964595345.1 uncultured Occallatibacter sp. | reverse complement strand
AAGTCACCCGGAGCCAGACCTATCAGGCGAAAATCCGTTGCGGCAATGGGACGCAGATTGCCGATCGTGGCCACCGATTCGGCGGCTCCCGCAGGAACAGCCATGCGATAGATCGGTTCGCCTTCCTCAAGGAAATCCTGAAAATAGAGATAACGGCCGTCATGGGACCAAATGGGATCTCCAACCCCGTGGGTGGTCAAGGTGCTCCATTGTCCTTTCGATCGGTCAAAGAGGAGCAGCGCCCGCTGGTCCAAGCGCATGGCGGCAATGTAGTGGCCATCTGGTGAGAGACGGGGACTGAAAAGCCCCGTCGATCCTGGTATCTCGGTCACCTTGTGCGTTTGCAGGTTCAAACTGTAAATTGCTTTGGGCTGCCTGCTGTCCATGCGGTCGGGCAGGCGGCCAAAGACGATCGTCTGGCCGTCGGCCGACCAATCCGGATCAGCTTCGTTGCGATCCTCATTGAGGAGAGGAGTCGGCTTTCCACCTTCCGCATCGAGCAGGTAAATCTTCCACGGCCTTCCCGGCTCTTCCGCCATCAGGGCAATTCGCTTGTTGTCTGGAGACCATTTCATGCTGAAGATACGCAGCGGAGGGGTGGTCAACTCGATGCGTTGGGTGCCGTCGACCTTGCTCCGCCAAAGGGAACTGTCGGAGGCATTCAGCCACGCGACCCATTGGCCGTCTGGTGAATATTCGGCCAGCGCGGCCACGGACAGATTGTGGTCCAGGGCGACGAACCCGGAAGACCTGGGCAGAGCGTGCAAGAGCTCAATCTGTCTGTCGGCTCCTATAAAGTAGATGCGATTACTCCACGGCGATGTACTGGGCGCTTCGTAGTCGAGCGGCCCATTCGTGATTTGCCGGGGCTCTCTGTCCTTCAGATGCCAGAACCTTTTTCGCATGGCCCAAATGTCTTTGTGGCCGTTGTGCTCAGACTGGAAGACAAAGTCTTTTCCATCCGCGGTCCAGTTTCCACAACATTCCGAGGAAGGTTGGCTCCAGTTGGGCAAGAGAGGATGAGGGTTGCTTCCATCCACCGCCACCTCCCACAACTCCGTGGTTTGGCGCTTGGGATCGCGGAGGGTGAAGCGCAAATGCAGGCCATCCGGCGACCAGCGCAACCAAAAGGCAAGACCCTGTGTCGTGATCAGTTTGTGGGGATCGCTGCCATCGGCTCCCACAATGATCAATTCGTAGCCCTTGGCGAGGAGCAGTGCGTGGCCATCGGGCATCCAGGTGGCGTCGTGCGCCAGCATGCCGGGAACGCGCCGCGCATCGCCGCCCAGCGTGGGAACAATCCACACGGGCTGTTCCGGATCTGCTTGCAAATGGCTGTGAATCAGTAGCTTGGCGCCATCTGGCGAAAGAGATCCAATGAGCGGGGCGCCGATCTCAGAGGGAAGGTCGAAGTGGCTTATCTCGCCATTCGCGGCCAGGGCGACCGCCAGCAACGGACTCCCGTTGTCCACATGGGAGAAATAGAGGCGTGTACCGTCGCTTGCGGAACTGGAGAAACTCCCCACCTCCGGGTCATTCGTCAATAGATGTCCGGAATACGTGACCTGTACAACGCGATAGGGCATGCGGGAGGGCGCTCGCAGACCCAGCACCAACCCCAGCCCAAGGCATATGCATGCGAGCACTGCCGCAATCCAGATCCACTGCGTCCTTTTGGACCCTGGCAGGGCAACTGCGGGGAGGGTGATGGAGGGTTCCACCGTTGGGGATGATTTTTGCGGTTCAACCGTCGTTACCGGAGCGATAAACCGGTAGCCGCGCTTGGCCAGAGTCTCCACAAAACGCGGATTCTCCGCGTGGTCGCCCAGTGCCTCCCGGAGCTTGTTCACGGCAATGCCCAGACTGTGGTCGAAATCCAGCATGGTGTCCGCGCCCCAAAGTTGATGCTGCAGCGTCTCGCGGGAGACGACCTCGCCAGGGTGTTGCAGCAGCACGGCCAGCAACTTGAAGGGCTGGCTCTGGAGCCGGACGCGGATACCCGATCGGTGCAGTTCCCCAGCGTTCAGATCGACACTAAAAATGCCGAATTGCACGCGGGTGGTCTCGTTGCTGGGTTCTTTGGATGCCATGAATCCCTTGGGAATCGTTGCCGTTCATTATATCGGAGCAAGCGCATGCTCTGAGCCGCCAGCCTCTGGCCCATAATGTCCCTCTGTCCAAAGAGAAATAGCGTTTCAAGTAATTGTAAATAAATATGTTACTTGGTGACTGTCAATTGATGTCGAATAGGCGCTGTGTGGATTGACCGTACCCGCCCTCATGGCGTGACCTCTACATGGTTACTGAAAACAGGCTGGGGACCGCCCGAATCTCCGGACCGAATTGTCAAATTCTTTCAATGTTTCTTTGGAGGACCTTCGCTTGACCTTGAACCTCGGCCTGCGCTACAACCTCTGCACCTTCCCGCTGGAGGTTCACAACTACCAGTCGAACTTCAACCTGTCGACTCTGACCTTGCAGCAAGCCGGAACCCATGGCCTTGCTCAAGGGACCCGTCCGTTGTCGAACTTCGGCGCCATGGTTCATCGCTCCGACCCCATCAACTCCGGTCCGCAATAGAGGCGCGGCGTTTCAATGCATGCTTGCAGATGGCACCTTGCCGGCAAGCCAGGCTTTTCCTTTTCTGCTTTGATCTGCGAACTTCGGAGAATTTCATGCGATTTTGGCCATCTTTGCTCCTTGCTGGGTCCTTGTGCTGCTCCACTTCTACTTCCGGGGCACAAGCTAGGCAACAACCCAGCCCACACGTTCAGGAATCGGCAACCGAAAAGCCCCTGATCGAGAAACCCCAGATTGAAAAAATAGATCCGCCGGGCTGGTGGTCCGGCTTGCCCGATCCGATGCTTTTGGTGCATGGCGAAGGCCTGACGGGCGCCAGGTTCGCGGTACAAGGGATTGGTGTCACTCTCAGCCGCACGCAGGTATCGGAGAACGGCCATTGGGTCTTTCTGTGGCTGAAGACCGCAACCGCTCCACCGCAGACCCTGTGGGTCACGGCCAGCAAAAAAGAGGGCCAGGCGCGGCACAGTTTTCAACTGGCGAGGCGCTCTGAAGATCCTCATGCGCATCGCGGATTCTCTTCCGCGGATGTACTTTATCTCATCATGACCGACCGCTTCGCAGATGGAAACCGGGGCAGCAATCAGCCCGGATTCAAGTCTGGACTCGACCGGGCCGCACCCCGTGGATGGCATGGGGGTGACCTGGCCGGTATCGAGCGGCATCTGGACTATCTGCACGAACTGGGCGTCACTGCGTTGTGGACAACACCGGTGGCATCGAACGGAGCGATGCCCGATTCCTATCACGGCTATGCGGCCACCGATCTCTATGCTGTGGATGCGCACTTCGGAACGCTGGAGGACTACCGCCATCTTTCGGACGGGTTGCATGCCAAGGGGATGAAGCTGGTCATCGACCTGGTTCCCAATCATCTTGGTGTACAGCATCCGTGGATCGCTGATCCGCCTGCTCCGGACTGGTTTCACGGCACACTTCAACAGCATCGCGGCACGCAGCATGATTTTTACCAACTGGTTGACCCTCATGCTCCCAGGCAAGCATGGAGCGCAATTACTACCGGTTGGTTCACGGATGCGATGCCCGATCTGAATCAAGAGAATCCGCTGGTCTCGCAATACCTGATCCAAAACGCATTGTGGTGGGTTGAGACAGCCAACCTCGATGGCATTCGCCTGGATACATTTCCTTATGTGAGCCGCACCTTCTGGCACGACTTTCACGCCACTCTGCACAGTGTCTATCCCCACCTGACGACCGTGGGCGAGATCTTCAATGGCGATCCGGAGGTAACCTCGTTTTTTGCCGGGGGAGCCGAACATCGTGGCATCGATACGGGACTCGATACACCCTTCGACTTCCCCGTTTACTTTGCCTTGCGCGGCGTTCTGACAGAGGGAAAGCCGATGACGGAGCTAGCCAAAGTCCTTCGCCAGGATGCGCTTTATCCGCATCCAGAACGATTGGTTTCGTTCATCGGGAACCACGATACCTCGCGCTTCCTCACCCAGGCGGGTGGTTCGGTCCCGCGCCTCAAGCTGGCTCTGGGGCTGCTGACGACACTGCGCGGCATGCCGCAAATCTACTCTGGAGACGAGATCGGAATGCTCGGCGGCGATGACCCGGACAATCGTCACGACTTCCCCGGTGGCTTTGCCGCGGACGCGCACAATGCCTTCACCAAGGCGGGCCGCACGGCAAACGAACAGGGGGTCTTTGCGTGGACCGCAGGCTTGTTTGCCTTGCGTGCCGCACATCCTGAATTGCAAACCGGAATTGAGCAGAACCTCTTTGCCGACGCAGACACCTTCGCATTTGTCCGTGCATCGGCAGATACAGGTTGCTCGCCAGATCACTCCAATGTGCGCCTGCTTATTGTCGTGAACAAGGCCGCGCACCCAAGCAATGTCGAACTGCCGGTAGCCGATTCAGCGCTGCAGGATTGTATTCAATTCAGTGTCAAGGCCCCTTCGACCGGGGCTGTCCCTGTTCTAAACAACGGCCGGCTGCACATCGAAGAGGCGGCAGAGTCAGTCACCGTGTATCAAGTGCAGTAAACCGAGAGTGCCAAAGAGTCCGGGGCCGGACGTGGGGATGCATGTCGAATCCGTGCTCCTCCCAACGCTCCAATTGGGGAAGATGGGCAAGACTTCCACACTGTGGCAGGGCAGAAACCGTTCATCCGATTTCGGCTGCGTGGATACAGCGGTAGGTGAACGGACCACAGACTTTTTGGCGCTCTCCTCGTTCTATGCGCGGTTCCTCCCATGGGGATCCGTTTCAACTGCGCTCTCTCAGGAGACGAACAACGATGGGTATGTCAGCGTAAGCGACTCATACTGTGCTGTTTACGTGTTGACATAAACTTTACTCAAAAAAGGCACTGCGTGGATTGCTAATTCTTGCATGCAGTGGAGATAGTCAACGTGCTTCAACAACAAGGACGAAGGAGGCGGCGAGCCCCTTCGCAGAACACGGCGGAAATGACGGATCAAGTTCCCGTTTAAACCGCCGGAACGCGAATTCAAGAACTAATGGAGTTCCAAAATCCACGGAGGACCGAAAATGCAACACAAAAGACACGGCGGATGGAAGACCATCACGTCAGCCTGCATGCTCTTGCTCGGCTTTATAGTTTCGATAGGTCTGACGCCCGCCAGGCTGTCAGCGCAAACCGATACGGGAGGAATCGCAGGAACCGTATCTGACGCCACCGGTGCAGTGGTGCCCGCAGCGAAGATCACTGCGACCAACACGGAAAACGGCCTCGTGCTCAAAGCCGTCTCCAACGGCGCGGGCGAATACAGGATTCTGGCCGTGCCGCGTGGCACGTACAAGGTTGATGCTGTGGCCAAGGGCTTCAGGGAGCAAGTGACCACGGTAACGATCACCATTTCCACCACCCAGAATCTAGCTTTCCAACTGGAGCCCGCCGGGGTTTCGACAACTGTTGAGGTCACCACCGCCGCAGCGCTGGTCAACACCTCTGACGCGGTGATTGGTGCGACGATTCAGGGCGATCAGGTCTCGGAACTGCCGCTGAATGGTCGCAACTTCAGCAGCCTTGCTCTGCTGACTCCGGGCGTGACGCGCGGCGCCTATGGGGACGCAGCCAGCGGCGTCGGCAACAATACCGAAACACTACGTAACAATGAAAGCGGCGGCGCCGCAATCTCTGTGAACGGTCTTCGTCCCCAGGCGGACAACTTCATCCTCGATGGCATCGACAACAACGACGGCCTGGTGGGTACGATTTTGTTCTTCCCCAATATTGATGCGACGCAAGAATTCAAAGTAAACACCAACGTGGCTCCGGCCGAATTTGGCCGCGCAGGCGGTGCCACCGTCGCCAGTTCCATCAAGTCGGGTAGCAATACCTATCACGGCTCGGCCTTCTGGTTCTACCGCGATAGCGCCTTCGACGCCAACCCCAATTATCGCTTCCAGGACGCGCCGGAAACGCCCAACGCAGGCTTCCTGCGCAACCAGCCGGGCTTCTCGCTCAGCGGACCGATTCTCAAGAATCACCTGTTCATCTTTGGAGATTATGCGGCGCTGCGCGAGAAGCTTCCGTCGGCTTCGCACTATCTGACCGTTCCCACGACGCTGATGCGTACGGGAGATTTCACTGAACTTCTGAACGAAAATATGTCCGGACAAGCAACACCGCAGTACGAGACGCAGTATCCGCGGTGCGATCCAAATTCCGGTGCGATCAGCCCGGGTCTCGTTTATGATCCCACCACCTGTCAGCCGTTCGCCAACAATCAGATTCCGAAGGCCCGTCTGAATCCGGCCGCGGTCAACTATCTCAATGCGTTCCCGACGCCCACCCGCACGGATCGCTATCTGAACAATTACCTCGACAACCAGACGGCAGACAACAAATACAACACCTTCGACGTCAAGATGGACTGGAACGCCACCCCCACCGATATGGCGTTTATCCGCATGAGCTACGACAATTCTGTCAACACCAAGACCTCGGAGTTCGCCAACCTTCCGGCAGGCTTTGGAACCGGCACCAATCCCACCCATGCGCGCGGCTGGGACCTGGGCTACACACACATCTTTTCTCCCAGTCTGGTCAATGAGGCGCATGTCGGCTATAACCGCGACAACTACGGTTACATGCCGCCGATGTACGGCGCGAATGTGTCGAAGGATCTCGGCATCGTGAACGCCAACATCAATCAGGAAACCACCGGCGGCGCACTGATTGGCGGATGGAAGGGCAACCTCGAATACACCGGCGACTATGGCCTGTATATGGTTCCTCAAAACACCTACGAGGCAACCGATTCGGTCAACTATGTGCGCGGCAACCACACCTTCAAATTCGGTGGAACCTTGTTGCGCCGCCAGGTGTCGTTCTTCAACCCACAGGAAGGTAAAGGTTACTTCTGGATCGACGGGGGACAGGTCGACTTCACCGGCTATGAGGTTTCCGAACTTCTGGCAGGCGGCATGGACAATTACCAAATTGGCTCGCAAGCCGGCTTTTTCTCCAATATCGGCCAGGAAGACGGAGTTTTCGCACAGGACGATTGGCGCGTGAATCGCCGTTTGACCCTCAACCTGGGCATGCGCTGGGATTTTCTCTCCCGTCCCTATGAAGCACACAACCAGCAGGCAGCCTTTAATATCAACACCAGCACGGTCATGATTGCCGGACAGAACGGAGTCTCCAAGAGCATCATTGCCCAGGTCTATCACGACTTTGGTCCGCGCGTGGGCTTTGCCTACGATCTGACCGGCAATGGCAAGACTGTGCTCCGCGGTGGCTACGGCGTCTTCTACTACCCTGACTATGGCGGTATCAACAACCAGCTCGGCGAGCAGGCGCCCTTTGGCGGCAGCAACAGCTACATGGCCAGCGACGGTTACTGCATCACCTTCACCGGCCAGCTCAATCAAGCCACGACCAATGCGGGTAACAACTACAACTGCTCGGGTTACACCGCCCCCAGCACGGTGACCGCTGCGCTTCCGGCGCGTGGTTATGTCGGCTTCAATCCCGAAAACCCGCCCACCGGCACCAGCATGATTGCTGTCGACACGCACAATCAGACCAGCATGATTCATGAGTGGAACGTTCAAATGGAGCGCGCCATTGGCTCCAACAATGTTTTGAATGTCGCCTGGGTGGGAACCAGAGGCGAGCACCTGTCCACTTACTACCCCTACAACATGAACCAGTTTGGCACCGGAAACCCGAACCTTCCCAGCCTGGGTGGCATCAATCTCAATGCCTATAACGGTCTCTCCAACTATGAGGGTTTGCAGGTTCATGGGGAACACCACGACAAC
Organism: uncultured Occallatibacter sp.; assembly: GCA_964595345.1. Lineage (GTDB taxonomy): Bacteria > Acidobacteriota > Terriglobia > Terriglobales > Acidobacteriaceae > Telmatobacter. The sequence goes on along the minus strand of CAZQPY010000104.1, from coordinate 8,337 downwards.
AGCGGACTGACCGCAACCGTGTCCTACGCCTGGTCGCACACTCTGGACGACTCGCCGGGCGCCTTCCAGGGCCAGACCGCTGCTCTCTATTACGACCCAATGGCCGGCTACGGAAACTCCAGCCAGGATCAGCGCCAGGTCTTCAGCTCGTCGATCGTCTATCTGTTGCCCTTTGGCCGCGGCCAGCGCTTTGCCAACAAGTTGCCGACCGTATTAGATTTGCTGATCGGTGGCTGGCAGAGCAGCGTCATCGCCATGGTTCAGTCCGGCACACCGATTGATCTCTCCACTGGAGATAATCAGCCTGGAAACCGTCCCGACCTGGTCAAACCCATCCATTACACCAAGAGCATCTCCGGACAGTGGTTTGACATTGGCACCAAAGCGGATCCATTTTTCGCCGAGCCACCTCATGTGCCCGGATACAACAGCACAGAAACCTACTTGAGGCTGGGCACACTGGGCCGCAATCAGTTGTTCGGACCGGGATTCCGCAAAGTCGATTTCAGCGTGCAAAAGAACATCCATGTGATGGGCAAGTACACGCTCGAATTGCACGGCGATGCTTTCAACGTCCTCAACACAGCGGAATTCACCAATCCGAATTCCAACATGAACGGTGGAAACTTCGGCCAGGTCGAAGGAGTAGAGTCCAACACCAACCGCCAGCTCCAGTTGGCGGCTCGTTTAACCTTCTAGCGCGTTTCTCCTGTCGGCAGACAGTGCCGGGAGCTTCTCCGCTTGCGACATTCTTGTGGATGTGGCAAGCGGGGGGATGTTAACACCGGTATCAGCACTGAACGCCGCACGGGTTTTTCGTTGGCCAAGGACAAATTACATCAGTTGTGTGAGGAGAAAAAACACAATGAAACGTCGCAAGATGATGACCAGGGCGCTGATCGCCCTGAGCTTAATAGTCGCATTCCTGAGTATGTTGCCAAGAGCGCAGGCAGCTACCGCTAAGCATTCCGTGAACACCCCAGATGCTTCGATGACCTCCATCTACCCAACGATGAACCTGCGTGGTGGGATGAATGGCTGGGCTACCACACCCATGACCCTGATCGGCACCGACACATGGCAGGTCGCGGTGACGCTGACTCCAAATACCGCGTACATCTACAAGTACGACGCGTATGGAGACTGGGCTGCCACTTCAAACTGGGGCGCCAGCGGTACGGCTGGCGTGGCTGCAGTGAACTCCCAGAACAACATCAGCTTCACCTCGGGGAGCGGGACCAGCTATAACTTCACATTCAACGACAGCACGCTGGCCTACTCGGTGACCCCGGCGACAGCTACCGTTAATCCCAACTTGAACCCCCCTTATACCTCGGTGCAGCTGTTTCGCTGGAGCTGGAACGATATCGCGCAGGAGTGTACACAGTTCCTCGGGCCGAATGGCTATGGCGGCGTACAGATCTCGCCCCCGCAGGCTTCACTCAGCAACGTTGGCGTAACGCCGGCGGTATGGTGGAATATGTACCAGCCGGTCAACTACACCAGCTTGACCAGCGATATGGGCACCGCGGCAGAGCTGCAGACGATGATCAACACCTGTCATGCCGCCGGAGTGCGCGTGTACGCCGACGTCGTGACCAATCAGATGGCTGGCGGTTCGGGGACCGCACCGAGCGGGGCAACCGACGGCGCCTCTTCCTGGACCAGTGTACCGCCGGTGTATCCGAATTTCAGCGCGACTGATTTTCATACCCCGACGTGCGGGATTTCTACAAGCGACTACAACGGGCAAACCACTGCGTCCGATGCCAGCGATCCGAACGCTGCCGCGGCCTCTCTCCTGGCCAATTTCGCGACCGAATACCCCGGCGGGATCAGCCAGTACGACACGCAGAATTGCGAGCTTGAGGGAATGCCGGATGTCGCCACCGAAAATCCCGCTACCCAGGCCAAGATTGCAGCCTATCTCGAATCGCTGCTGGGCATGGGAATTGACGGCTTCCGCATCGACGCAGCGAAGCACCAACAGGAATTCGCGATGGCGCAAATCTTCGCCACCGCGTATGGCGTGCAGGCTTTAACAAATGAAGGCGAAGCGCCCTGGGTTACCCAGGAAGTACTTGTGGATGGCGAATCCAATCCGCGTTCTCAATTTTCTGCCAACGGCGCGGTCCAGGAATTTCAATTCTCTACTCTGATGCAGCAGGCGCTTCGTGGCGAATGGGGATCGTCGCTGTCAACTATTCCAGCCGAAATGGGCACGCCCGGCAATTGGGGCGGAACCTGGAGTTTTGACGACTCTTCCATCGTGCAGACCCTGGTTGACGATTGGGATACCGAACGCAACAATGGCAATTCTCTGAACGCCAGCGATTTTGTTACGGGCGATCCCAACGATGCGACTACCTCCTACATGTACGACCTGGCCAATATCTTCATGCTGGCATCGCCCTATGGGGAGATGGCGCAGGTTCAATCCGGATATCGCTTCACCGACGAGAATGCAGCGCCGGCAGGCTGCGCCGTACCCTCCGGCTCCAGCGCTACGGTATGCACCAGCGCATTTGTTGGCGCCGTTGCACAGGTGCCGACCTCGCGCACCACACCGACAAGTGGCTTTGACTTCATCCACCGCTGGACGGATATTGCCAATATGGTCGGCTTTAACACTGCGACTCACGGCACAAGCATGAACACCTGGAAGGTCGGCACCAACAACCAGATTGCATTCAGCCGCGCCCCCAGCAGCGATATCACCAACGAAACCGTCACTGCTGGCACTGCCCTCGGCTTTGTCGCTCTGAACAACGACACAACTGCCTGGAAAACGACGTTCGCGACCGGACTGCCCGCGGGGACGTATTGCAACGTTATCAACGGCACGCGAAGCGGCCCTCTGCCTACCGGTACCTGCACGGCGGATGTTGTCGTCGTCGACGCCAGTGGGAATGCCACCGTCACGGTGCCCGCCCAAGGTATCCCCGGTCAATCCGCGGTGCCTGCAATTGCAATCTATGTCGGACAGACCGAGGGTGCCGCCACGTCAGCTCCGGTACCGCCGGCAGGCCTGACTGCAACGGCAGCCTCGAGCTCTTCCATCAACCTCGCCTGGACCGCAAGCGCCGGTGCCACCACGTACACGGTGTACCGTTCCACATCCGCGACCGGAACTTTCACTTCCATCGGAACACCGAGCAGCATTAGCTATTCCGATACCAGCCTGACTCCCAGCACCGCGTACTACTACTATGTGACGGCCACCAACACCGCAGGCACTTCGGCGGCGTCTTCCACAGTAACGGCAACCACCAACGCATTACCGATTCCCGCAGCACCCACGGGCCTGACCGCAACTCCGGCCTCCAGCAGTTCCATCAGCCTGGCGTGGACTGCCAGCACCAACGCGACCTCCTACACGGTGTCTCGTTCCACCTCCGCCACCGGAACCTTTGCTGCGGTAGGCACACCGAGCACCACCAGCTATACCGACACCGGCCTCGCAGCCGCCACGGAGTACTACTATAGCGTGACGGCCACCGACGCCGCAGGAACTTCACCAGCGTCTTCCACCGCGTCGGCAACCACAGCCTCCGCCTCGGCGTTCACCGCAGCCTACCCCACAATGGACCTGCGTGGTTCGATGAACAGCTGGGGTACTACATCCATGAGTCTGATCGCCAACGACACTTGGCAGGTCATAGTGACCCTGACTCCAAATACCACCTACGCGTACAAGTACGATGCGTTTGGAAACTGGTCTAACTCCTCAAGCTGGGGTGCCAGCGGTACGACTGGCGTAGCTGCATTGAGCCCTGTAAGTTCCGGCAACATCAATTTCACCTCAGGGAGCGGAACCACCTACAGCTTCACATTCAACGACACCACGCTGGCCTACTCGGTGGAAGCGGTGACCGTGGTACTGCCGACATTTACGATCACTGGCGCGTCCAACGGTATTTCAAACATGTTGACAGTTACCGACCAAAACAGCGCAACAGCCACCATCTCCATCACGCCCGAGAATGGATTCAGTGCGGCGGTTACATTTGCCTGCGTGGGTCTTCCCGCCAACACGGCATGCTTCTTCAGCCCCTCCAGTGTCACCCCGGTGTCGACTACCGCTGTGACAACAACCTTGACCGTTTCTAAAACGGGTGTCACGACCGCATTCAACAGGACCAAAGCTCTGTATCCCGCTTCGGTGCTGGCTGCCCTTTTCTGCTGCTTCAGCTTCAAGCGGCGGAAGATGCTGCAGCGGCTGCTATTGCTCCTTGTATGCATCCTGGTAATGGCCACGGCTGACGGATGCGGAGCGATACAATACCCGTCTTCAACAATGATTGGTGTTACTGCAACCTCTGGATCCGGATCCAATGCGATACAACAGACGATGGTCTTCCCACTCACGGTGAAATAACACCGAATTTCAAGTAGGGCGACGGGCCGTTTTCTGACACGTTACAAGTGCCGGAAAACGGCCCGTCGCTCATTCTGAATCTGTAGTTGTGTAGGCCGGATCCGACTTGATGATGCAATAGGAACACAAAAGACGACGCAGCCTTTGGAATCCTCCCGGTTGCAACGAACTGCGCGAGCGTTTGGAGAGCGTTGCCAGGATCATTGCCTGTCCACCAGAGATATGCGCCTCCGGGAATCAAATCAGGATGAATCGGAACGAATGTTCCAGTGGAAACGAAAGATATTTGCTTTCCGGGTTTTCGCAGGCGGAGGAATCGTTTGCGCGCAGGATACGAAAGGGCATTCATGAAGTTATGCAGATTTGTGCTCATCCTCATTCCGATGGCAGCCGTGCTGGCTGTCGCGGGGTGCGGCTCGGGCAGTTCCTCCGACTCGTCTGCGTCCACACCGCCGCCGACTCAACCAGCAAAGCTCTCAGCGGGCAACCTCTCTGCCAGCAGCGTCACCCTGAGCTGGACGGCCTCGACCTCCAGTGCGGGTGTGGCTGGTTACAATGTATTACGCAACGGGATCAAGACCGGCACCTCCGCTACTGCCAGCTATACGGACACCAGCCTCTCCGCTGACACCACCTATTCGTATGCCGTTTCGGCTTTTGATGCGGCGGGCAATACCTCGACTGCCGGCACTGCGATCTCGGTCACAACGCTCGCTCAACCCAGCCAACCCGCAATGCTGGTTTCTGGCACGGTCACATCGAGCAGTGTCTCGTTGAGTTGGACGGCGTCAACCGCCAGCCAGGGGATTTCGGGCTATACGATCTTTCGCAACGGGAACAAGGTTGGAACCTCAACAAGCACCAGCTTCACGGACACGGGGCTCGCGGCTACAACAAGCTTTTCCTATTCGGTTTCGGCATACGATTCATTTGGTGATACATCGGTGCTCAGTGCTGCGCTCCAGGTCACGACGCTCGCCGCTACCAGGACAGCACCGACGGCGCCAACCAGCTTTACCGCCGTGCAGAACGAGACCTTTTGCAACGTCATCCTGAGCTGGGAAGCCTCTTCCAGTTCGACAGGTATTGCGGGCTACCAGATCATGCGCAACGGCAGCGCCCTGGCCAGCACTGCAAATCTCAGTTATAACGATGCCTCACCAGCGGCAGGCACCAGTTATAACTATGCGGTGGAAGCCTACGATGCCGGCGGAAATCTATCTGCCCTGGCCACTGCCGACACCGTGAGTACAGGCAACTGTACAGCTGCGCAATCCTTCCGCCTGGGGGTGATGTACACCCTGGCTCAATCTACTTTTTCCATTTTGTCGCCTACCAGCAGCGACGTAAAGCTGAACCTCAACTCTGCCCTGTACCCGATGGCCCTGGTCAAGAACCAAAACGGTTACAGCGATGTTTACTCGGTGACCGTGCCGGGAGATCTGAAGCGGCAGACCTACAACTTCCAGGTTGGAGGTGTCACTGTGCGCGATCCATACGGAGTGATGGTGGAGCCCGGCACCAACAACAACATTGTGATGGACCCGAGCCAGACTACGTTGACCTCAGGATGGACGCCGCGCCCAACGCTCGCCAATCGGGTTGATTCGATTATCTATGAAGCCCATGTGCGGGAGTTTACCAACGATTCCAGCTCTGGCGTGCCGGCGGCGGATCGTGGATACTTCGAGGGCATGACGGATGCCGGGACCACGGTGAACGGCGTTGCTGGCGCTCCCAGCACCGGTATCAGCCATCTGGCCGATATGGGAGTTACTCATATTCAGATCCTGCCTTTCTTCGACTTCAACGACTGCATCGGCACCACGGCGGATAACACCTGCTTCAACTAGGGCTACGATCCGCTGAACTACAACATTCCGACGGCTGAATACTCGCAGACTCCGACCAATTACACGAACCGCGTTCTGGAAGTCAAGAGGATGATCGACAACTTCCACCAGCAGGGGATTCGCGTGATCATGGACGTGGTCTATAACCACACCAGCAGCGAAGCGGTCTTTGACGGAATCAGCTCCGACTATTACCTGACCACCGACATCACTGGATGCGGTAACACCATCGATGGCTCAAATGCCATGGTTGCGCGCATGATTCAGGACTCACTGGAGTATTGGGTCACTCAATACAATGTGGATGGATTCCGCTTCGACCTGCTCGGTGTATTTCCTCTTGCGACCGTCAATCAATGGGGAACCTACCTGACGACCATGTATCCAGAGCGCAATCTGCTCCTCTACGGGGAACCGTGGGTTGATGGTACTCCGGCAACGACGGCATTCAATCTCGGCAATGTCGGCACCATTCCTTCGTCGCACTTCGGCGCGTTCAATGGAGGCTATCGCGGGGCCCTCAAGGGAACCAATGATAATGCTGGAGGCAATACTGGATTTCTGTTCGACCAGTCTACGAGCGACAGCTTCTACGGCGCTTACGTTCCTGGGCAGACATGGCCAGGAACCGGTGATGCGGGTTATGGCCCCATTTCACTGGGGGTTGCCGGGTCTCCGGTGCCGTCGTTGCCGGCCTCGGCAAACTCCGACGAGTGGGAGGCGGCCTTTGCGGCCGCACCAGAACAGAGCATCAACTACGTCTCGGTACATGACAACATTAACCTGCACGATAAAGTCACCGCATGGCAGTCTGCCAACGACAAGACTGGGCAATCCCTTACGGATAGCCTGATCGCCTACGGGTTCGGCATGATCCTGACCTCGCAGGGGATTCCATTCATGTATGAAGGCGATGAATTCCAGCACACCAAGGGCGATAACAGCAACAGCTATAACATGGAATACGATCTCTTCTGGTCCAACCTCCAGAGCAATACCGATGACGCCGCGACCTATGCAACTGTCACGGCGCTCATCGCGTTGCGCAAGGCGCACCCATCCTTGCGATTCAGCACCTGGAGCGAGATCGACACCAATGTGCATTCGAACCAGTTGAGCGCATCGTTGGTAGTTACCACCATCAATGCCTCGGCGGCGGCGAATGAAAGCTGGAACAAGTCCTTGATCATCTATAACTCAAGCACCAGCGCGCAATCCGTTACGCTGCCGTCGGGAAGCTGGAATTTGGCGGTGGCAAACTCCAATGTTGAAACGGGGACGGCGCCAGTTGTCAGTGGAACGGTATCGGCAGGACCTATTGCCGTGACCGTTTTGTATCGGTAAATGAACCGCAAGCTGCTCCTCTTTGGGAGAGCGCCAAAAAGTCGGGGGTCGGACAGTTCAAGGAAGCCAGAACAGGTCAGGCGGTCGGCGCTTTCTGGGCAGCCAGAAACCGATAGACGGTCGCCTGCCGATGCCGAGCTGTGATGCGACAGCTTTTCGAGAGAGGCCCTCGGCGGCCAGCTTCGAAGCGTTGTGCCGCGGTCCTTAGCGATGGGCTTGCGTCCGGTGTAACGCGCTTCCGACTTGGCGTGACAATGCCAATGCCTTCCCGTTGTCTTTCGAGCATCATCTCCGGCTCGAACTGGGCAACGCCGCCCAACACTGCCAGCATCAGCTTGCCGGTGGGTGGCTGGGTATCCATGCCGAGATTCAGAATCCGCACCCCGACCCGCTTGCTCTCCAATGTCTGAAGAATCGTCATCAGATCCTGGATCGTCTTTGGTGTCACCTGGAATTGGTATCGGGTGCATAAAGGTGCATTTTCGTGCCATTTTCAGCCAAAAACTAGCCCTGACATGCAATCGAGGGGCGATCGCGAAATCATGTGTAAGTCTCTTATTGTGAATTATTTAATGGCGGGAGGGAGGGATTCGAACGCGCATTTATTGTATTTATTATGTGCAACTTACATATGTTAAATCTAACGTATACACCCATAAGTACACCCACGCTCATTGCTCTCCAAAAAATGAGAACTAAAAGCTCAACACTGCTGTCCGGTTTAACTTAGCCGTGTCGCCGACAAGCTCATTGCCAAGTATG
>CAZQPY010000103.1:0-16226 GCA_964595345.1 uncultured Occallatibacter sp. | reverse complement strand
CCCTTCGTTCAGGGAGCGGTCATGGAATTCACCGATCGAGTTCTAAAGTGTGTTGACTGCGGGTCTGAATTCGTTTTTACTGCAGGCGAGCAATTTTTCTTTCACGATAAGCAGTTCGTGAACGATCCCAAGCACTGCAAGCAGTGCAAGGCGAAGCGCGCGCGCGGGAGTCGACGCGTTCGCCCGGAGACGCGGACGACCTGTTCGCAGTGCGGCGAAGAGACGACCGTTCCATTCAAGCCGACGCAGGGAAGGCCGGTACTTTGCCGAGCCTGCTTCCAGATGCAAATGGCGCCGATCGTCTAAGTGCAGGAAAATAGGATATTTTCACATTTGCTGTGCGGCAAATGACGTGCGGGGCAGGTAATCGCCCCCCGCGGATCATGCCGGCGAGGCGGATGTGGACCCCTTTCGATCTCGATAATGCGTTAGCGGATTGCATGTGTAAAGAGGAAGTCACCCCCGAAGTCCGAGGGGAACCCAGCAGTGCGCAAAAGTGTCGCCAACTGTGCATAGTGGCGCTGACTGTGGAAGAGGGCATGCGCCAACACCTTGCGGTGGGATAGTGTGCGAGCCTGTGGCGGGAGCCAGGCGAGATCCAGGCTGAGGGTCAGGTCCCAGTGATGCGTGGGGTCAGCAAGCAGGCGGCGGTAGATTTCAGATGCTTCCGAATGCAGGGCGAAGAGGGCTGCGAGCGGCCCTGTGGGAACGTCCTCCTTTGCGAGGACTGGAAGCTGAGCGAGGCGCTGGCCCCAGCGCAATTCGACACCCCAGATATGGGCAACAAAGGCCAGCACGTTGGCAGAGCCTCCTATGCCGCAGGGAAATTCGAGAAGCGCGGGTTCGGCGTCCAGGTGCGCTCTCCAGAAGTTGGCTGACTCTTCATTCCAGATCCGCAGTTCTTCCAGAGTAATGGCAGGAGTCATGGCTTTTTCCTCAGTGCGCGATGGCCGATATCGCGCCGGTAGTACATTCCATCGAATTTGATTTCATCGAGCGCCTGGTAGGCGCGACTTAGAGCCTGTTGAAGCGAGTCTCCGGCCGCAGTCACACCGAGGACGCGGCCTCCTGCGGTGACAACCTGATCATTCTCCAAAGCAGAGCCGGAATGGAAGACCTGCACGCCCGGAACTCGGGCTGCCGCGTCGAGACCGCCGATGGGCAGGCCCGATTTGTAGACTCCCGGGTATCCCGCCGAACTGGCGATGACACAGGCGGAAGCGCCGGTGTTCCAGCGCAAGGTGGTTTCGGCCAAAGTTCCGTCGATACAGGCCTCGAGTGCATCGACGAGATCGCTCTCGAGGCGGACGAGGATGGCCTGCGTTTCGGGATCTCCGAAGCGGGCGTTGAATTCGAGGACTTCGGGACCGCGGGCGGTCATCATGAGGCCGATGTAGAGCACACCGACGAAGGGCGTGTTTTCAGCCGCCATGCCGCGCACGGTGGGGATGGCAATGTGGCGCATCACCCACTCGGTCATATTGGCGTCGAGCAGGTAATCGGTGGAGTAAACGCCCATCCCGCCGGTATTCGGGCCGGTGTCTCCTTCGCCGATGCGCTTGTGATCCTGTGCCGGAACGAGCGGGGTGACGAATTTGCCGTCGCTGAGGCAAAGGAAGCTGATCTCATCGCCCTCCAGGAACTCCTCGATGACGACCTGGCTCGCCGCTTCGCCGAGAAGCTTGCCGCTGAAGAGACCCTGCGCAGCTTCGAGGGCGGTGGGTCGGGATTCGCAGATGAGCACACCCTTTCCGGCGGCCAGACCGTCCGCCTTGACGACGATGGGCGCGTGAAAGATCTCAACAGCCTTTTCGAATTCAGCGGCGTTGGCGCAGACGGCGTAGTTGGCGGTGGGAATCTTGTGGCGCTGCAGGAACCGCTTGGCGAAACTCTTGCTGGTTTCGAGCATGGCCGCGGCACGCGAGGGACCGAAAACGCGAAATCCTTTTTTCTGCAAAGCGTCGACGATGCCTAGAGAAAGCGGCAGCTCGGGGCCAACAATGGTCAAACCAGGATTTTCCGCCACGACGAGACTCACCATGGCATCCAGATTCTTCAAGTCGACCGGGACGCAGCGGACCATCCGGGCCATGCCCCCGTTCCCCGGCGCGCAAACCACTTCCGAAACCCGTTCACTGCGCGTGACAGACCAGGCCAGCGCGTGTTCGCGGCCTCCCGAACCCAAGATCAAGACTTTCATAGTGATTCCCTGCTCTTTCTGCTTTCAAGACCTGAAAGATTATCTGAGCAAACCGGGGAGGGGAAGTCAAACGCGCGACGCGGAGGGACGGGCCAGGCGGTTCACTCTCCTATACTGGCTCCTATACTGATGCGTGGCGGTTGAGAGGCTCAGAACCCAAGACTCGCGGAGGAGTTGAATTGTGTGGAATCGCCGCATCAAGCCTTACTTTGAGAAGGCGGCCGAAACCGAGCGGCGCAACCAGCAGGTGCGCATATACCGCCGCAATCAGGCAATCGGGCTGGTGATGCTGGCGGGCGTGATCCTGGTGTGGTGGCTGATGCACACCAATCCAGCGTGGATCTTTCCGCGGGGCTGGTGGCGGCCATGAGTTTTTCCTCGATTTCGAAGAGCCTTCAGGTTGCGGGGGATGAGCAGTTCCCACAGGACGCGCAGCCCTCGCAGGACGCGGAGTCCTCGCAGGACGCGGAGTCCTCGCAGGGCGCGCAGCCCCTGGCGGTGCTGCTGCTAGGGCCGACGGGGAGCGGAAAGACGGCGCTCTCGCTGGCGCTGGGCGAACGATTCAGCGGCGAGGTAGTCAGTTGCGATTCGGTTGCCGTATATCGCGGCATGGATGTAGGCTCAGCCAAGCCTTCAAAGATCGAGCAAGCGAGGCTGCCGCATCACTTGATCGATGTCACTGATCCGGACAAGCCGTTCACCGCAGGTGAGTACAGCAGGCAGGCGCGGGCGGCGCTGGCGGCGATTGCCGAGCGCGGCCGCTTGCCGTTCGTAACCGGAGGAACCGGGCTCTACCTGCGCGCTCTGACCGAGGGGCTGTTTGCCGGGCCCGAAAGGCAAGTGGAACTGCGCGAACGGCTGCGCCTAAGCCAGGAGCGGCATGGCGCAGGCTGGCTGCACAAAATCCTGGCGAAGCTGGACAGCGCAACAGCCGCACGGATACATGCGAATGATACGCCCAAGGTGATTCGGGCCATTGAGGTGTGCCTGGCGGGGCGGAAGCCGATGTCGGAGGTGATGGGGCGCGATCCGCTGACCGGATTCCGCCTTTTGCGCATCGGGCTGAATCCGCCGCGGGCGGCTCTTTATGAGCGGCTGAATCACCGTTGCGCAGCGATGTTTGCCGGCGGACTGGTGGAGGAGACGAGCGCACTGCTGGCTAGCTTTGGACAGGTGCAGGCGCTGGATGCGCTTGGCTATAGGCAGGCACTGCGCGTGCTGCGGAACCCCGCTTCGCGGGCCGAAGAAATTCTGGCTGCTCAGCAAGGGCATCGCAACTACGCGAAGCGGCAGCTTACCTGGTTTCGGCGGGAACCGGAGGTGCACTGGGTCGAGGATTTCGGCGATCGGGCGGAGACGCAAAGGAAGGTCATGGAATTGGTAGAAAGTCGATTGCTGGCAGTCCACCACAAAAGCGGCTGAATGGTATGGCAGGTTCGGCGGCTGCGCCTGCTTGGGGCGCAGGGAATCCATTTAAACTAGGCCTTGCAAAGCGGCGCTTTGGTGGAACGGAGCGGCCGGGAACGGAGTTCTCAGGTGGCGGAGACAAACACGGTTTACGATGTAGTGGTGATTGGCGGCGGCCCGGCGGGGTATACGGCGGCGATCCGCGGCGCGGAGTATGGATTGAAGGTGGCCCTGATTGAAAAGACGCCGAAGCTGGGCGGCACCTGTCTGCATGTGGGCTGCATTCCGACCAAGGCGCTGCTGTTCAATGCGGAGATCTGGGATCACCTGAAACACGCCGCTGAGTTCGGCATTGAAGGCATGGGCACGCCCACATTGAACTGGGCCGCGGTGCTGGCGCGGAAAGATGCGATCATCACCAAGCACGCCAAGGGGCTGGACTTCCTGATGAAGAAGAACAAGATTACGGTGCTGCCGGGAACGGGGCGACTGACCGGGCCTGCCGTGGCGGGTGTGTACAAGGTCGAGGTGAGCAACGGGGATTCGGTTGTCCCGGTGGAGGCAAAGAACGTGATTCTGGCCACCGGGTCGGACGCGAAGACGATCTTCGGGCTGGAGCCGGACGACCGAATTCTGACCAATATTGAAATGCTTTCTGTTGCTGAGCCGCCGAAGTCGCTGATCGTGATTGGAGCCGGAGCAGTGGGAATGGAATTCGGCTCGATCTTCCGCACCTTTGGCGCCGAAGTGACAATCGTCGAGTTTTTGCCGCGCGTGGTCCAGGTGGAAGACGAGGAGATCTCGAAAGAAGTAACTCGGCTGTTCAAGAAGCGCGGGATCGACGTGAATACGGGCTGCAAAGTGGAGCAGATTGAAAAGACCGAGGCGGGCGTGCGGGTTACCTGGACGGATGCCAACGGGAAGACGCAGCAGAAGGAAGCCGAGAAGGTTCTGGTAGCCGTGGGACGCGCTCCGCGCACGGCCGACCTGGGAATCGAGAAGACGCGGATCGAGCTGAATCGCGGGGCCATTCCGGTGAACGAAGCACAGGAAACCGTGGAGCCGGGCGTGTTTGCCATCGGCGATGTAGTGGCCAATCTACCCCAGCTAGCGCATGTGGGCGCGATGGCGGGGATGATTGCCGCAGCCAAGATCGCGGGGAAGAATTTCCGGCCCATTCGCCGCGACCGGATTCCCGGCTGCACGTATACCGAGCCGCAAATCGGGTCGGCTGGACTAACAGAGACCCAAGCGAAGGAAAAGGGCTACGACGTCAAGGTGGGCAAGTTCCCCTTTGCGGGAAATTCGAAGGCCACCATTTTGGGCAACCACGACGGTTTTGTGAAGGTGGTGTCGGACGCTCAGTATGGCGAGATTCTGGGGGTCCATATCATTGGGCCGCAGGCGACAGAATTGATTGCGGAGGCGGTGGCGGTGATGGAACTGGAAGGGACAGTGGAGGAGATGATGTTCTCGATTCACGCGCATCCGACCTTGGCGGAATCGATGTTGGATGCTTTTGGGGCCGTGGGTGGAATGGCGATCAACGCATAGAGGCACGAATTGCGCTTGAATTCTGCAGGGCCCGAACCGCGACGACTTATGGGTACGGGTGCGGCTGAAAGTGAAAGAGGTTCTCCTGATAGGCGGGCCTCGCTTTCGGCCGAGCCCCGTGTCAAAGGCGATAAAGCCTCCATATCTTGTAAATAGTTGATATTTAAGAAGATGAATAGGATTGCCGCGTTGCGTTCAATTCGGGCCGAATTGATTAAGATCATGACATTCTGAGGGAATTAAATGGAATGGAGAGAGCAAAGCTTTCTCCGAAGGCATTTCGGGCTACCTTCGTGGGTTCGCAGGCGCTGAGATGAAGAGATGGGAGCGGTCCCGCAGGGGAATCGCTCCCATTTTTGTTTTTTCCGGCAATAGGCGCGCGCATTGGAAATGCGGGAATGGTGGGCGAATGACAGAAGCGAAACAGAAGCTGGCATTGGCGAGGAAGCGGCCCGCCGCCAAGAAAGCAAAGACGGGAGCGGGCAGAAAAAAGGCAGGGAAAAAGGCCGAGGAGAACAGCAACGACCCCGGCGAAGTGGTGCTGAACAGCGCTGCCAAGGAGGCCCTGACGACGGGTGGCGGAAGTATCGCCGCGATGCTACTGCGCGAGTCGCTGTTCGGCATCTCGAACAGCACCAAGCTGCTGGTCGACCTGGCAGATGAGCCCGCGGCGGAAGCGACGCCGGAAGCGCAGGAGCCTTTCGTAAGCCAGGCGTTGAAGCTTGCCAACGAGCCGCGATGGAGGGATGAAGATCCTGATGCATTGGCGGAGACGAGCCACGTTGCCGACGCTGAGAACGACTGACGGGGCGGTCCCGAAAGACAGACTCTCTAAATCAATCCAAACATTTTGCGGCTTCTAAGACAAACGCGCAACGAAGCTCGCGCGAGGGAGAATCCGCGGCTCGGCCGATGGCCGCCGAAACGACCTGAATGGGATGGGCGAGCGACCAGGTAACACGTCCGCTACAGGAAGAAATGAGATGAAATGAGACTCAGAGAGAACGCATGCTTGCGCAGGAACAGATCGACGACGCCCAGCCTGCTTGCGCGGTTGGTGCTGGGGATGACGGTGGCCATTCTGCTGCTGGGGAGCAAAGTTGAGGCACAGACGACGGTTTCCACCACGACGGTGCAAGGGACGGTATACCTGGCCAACGGACAACCCGGCTCGGGCACGGTGCTGATCAGTTGGCCGGCGTTCGCGACGGCGCAGAACCAGGCGATCACTGCCGGAACGACAACTGTGACGATCGCGGCGAATGGTTCTTTGAGCGTGAATCTTGCGCCCAACCAGGGCGCGTCTCCGGCGGGTCTTTACTACACTGCGGTGTATCACCTGAGCGATGGCACGACCAGCACGGAGTACTGGGTGGTGCCGGCCCTAGCGCAGGCAAGTGTCGCATCGGTGCGCGCGCAGGTGATGCCCGCCGCGCAGGCGGTGCAGACGGTGAGCAAGGCCTACGTCGACCAGGAGATCGCGGAGCTGACGGGGAGCCTGCTGACCGCTTCCGGCGGGACTTTGAGCGGGCCGCTTTATCTGAATGGGGATCCTACGCTGCCGCTGCAGGCAGCGGACAAACACTATGTGGACGCAACCAATGCGGAGGCGCTGCCGTTGACGGGCGGCGCGCTGACCGGTCCGCTGACTGGCGTGCAATTGGGGGCTGTCTACCAGGTAGACCAGTTCGCGGGCGCGGATTTCGGGGCCAAGCTGGCAGCGTGCCTTGGCAACCTCAACGCCAGTTATGGCGGCACCTGCGATGCGCGCAACTTCAGCGGAACGCAGACGATGGGAGCGAACCTGATCATCTCCACCGCCGATGTCGCTGTTCAACTGCCCTGCGCGCCGATCTCTACAACGAATCAGATCCTGGTGACCGCGGGAACAAGAAATGTGGCCCTGCGCGGATGCGCGTTCCGAGGCACGAACGGGGCTAGCGGAGCGCAGGGTGGCACGGTCTTGCTTTACGCAGGTACAGCTTCGGCGATCCAGGTGGGCGACCCGACGTATGCGGTCGATACGCAAGGCTTCCATCTGGACAACGTGGCCATCAATACGACGGGGTCGACGAGCGCAAATGCGCAGGCCCTGACGGCGTTTCGCACCCAGGAGATGGACGTTGAGAACGTGTATCTGCTGGGCAATCCCATCCAGACCGGAATGACATTGGATGGAACGGGCAACTACACGGGCGGTACGTTTCTGGATGTGGATCTGAGCGGGTTTCAGCAGGCAGTGAATGCCGTTGGGCACCAGATTGCGAATCCGGCAACGACCGACTGGATGAACGCAAGCACCTTTGTGCGGCTGCATATTGACTGTCCAACGGCGAATGGAAACCCGATTGCCGGGACCTACGGAATCAATTTAGCGCAAGGAGACGGGAATACCTTCGCCGGCGGCGATGTGGAGGGTTGCGATGTGGCGTTGCACCTGGGAGCAAACGCGCAGAACAACACCATCGTTGGATTGAGAAACGAGAACTCGAACAACCAGATTATGGCGGACACGGGCAGCGCCTACAACAACTGGATGACCGGTGGGACCATGTTCACCGGCAAGCTGACGGACAACGGAACGCGGAACAGCTTTCTGGATACATTCCACCGGAGCTTCAATGGGATCAAAGGAGATTGGTACGGGAGCCAACAGGATGCAACTGTCACCAACCACTACCGCCTTGGAATCGGGTTGGGAAACGAGCGCGGACTGCTGGACCGGTACCAGTCCGACTACGGCTATCGCTGGACGACAGGACTGAGCGACGCGACAGCGGGCGAGCAGTTCTATCAGATTCTGGATGAACTGAACAACGTGTATCGCGTATCGATCGGGCAATACAACGACGGGCAATCGAGCACCAACAATCAGACGGTGATCAATGCGGCGGGGACCGGCGCGGTAGTGCTGAATGGCTCGAATGGATCCGGCACGGGCGGCGTTGTCTTCGGGTCGGGTGGCAGCGCGGAGAATACCGTTGCGACCATCGACAGCCAGGGGGATGCGCAGTTCAATGGAACGCTGCAGGTTAGCGGGACCTCGACGTTCGATGGATCCACCACGGTGAAGAACCAGGCAGACGCGGAAATTGACGCATTTCTGTGGGCCGGCGCGACGAAAAGTCAGAAAGAGTCGTTCATCTACAAGGACTGGAACGGAAACAGCCAGTGGTACATGGTGAAGGACGCGAGCAATAACTGGGCATTGAACTCGGCTACTGGCGGACTGGACAGCTTCAAGGCCTACCAAAACACAAACAGCGGCGACACTTATGTGAATGCGAGCAACTCGACGGGGCACATCCGGCTGAATTACGAGACCGGATCGGGGGCCGAGACAGATATCTATGCGGGATCGAGCGCAAGCCTGACCGCGGCATTTCTGGGCACGAATGCAATCAAGTTTCCCGGTCTGGCGGCCGCGAGCGGCCATGGCTGCCTGCAGATCGATACGTCGGGCTATTTGAGCAACAGCGGCGCGGCGTGCAGTGCAGGGAGTGGGACCGTCAATGCGGGAAGCACAGGCCAGATCGCATACTACGCGGGGAACGGCACGGCAATCGCAGGAACCAACACGGTGCCCGTTACGGCAGGCGGAACAGGCGCTTCCAGCGCATCGGCGGCGCTGGCAAGTCTCGGCGCACAGGCTGCGATGCCCGGGGTATCCACCGATGGAGCGAATGGCTTGGTGGTTGCAGGCGCTATCGCGGCGACATCCGCGACTGCTCAGATTGTTAATGGTATTCGATATGCCAGCAATTACGCCGGGTCGGATATCGGCGCGAGAATTGCGTCCGCCATCTCGGATTGGAAGACCAACGGAGGCTCGTGCCAGATAGCCGTCACAGTGCCGGGAACGATTAGTACGTGGCCAGACATTCCGCAGGGCTGCTCGTTGACATTCACTCCGGGGACCTACACTGCGACGACAACGCTGCTGATGCACCATACCGGATCGTCCTTCGATTTTGGCGGCGCTGTGCTCATCGATTCAATCGGTGGTGGGACTCCCGCAATCGATATCGGTAAAGCGTCCGCGCTGGCCGCATCGCCCGGAACAGTGAACACAAGCGGCACCACGGTTACGTGGGTGAGTGGGCCGACGTTCGCGGATATCGACCCCGGTGACCAGATAGCCATCAATGGGACGGCTTACAACGTGTCCTCGGTAAGTTCTTCAACAAGTCTGACGGTGACAGCCAGCGCGGGAACTCAAACGGGCCCGCCGTTCATGGCGATCATGTATGTCGAATCGAGCTTGCAAACGAAGCTTGCTCCGCAGGTGAAGAACGTCACAATTGTTGGCGGAAGCGGCGACCATGTGCGCCTGACAGCCACTCAGGATGTGATTCTCGACAAGGTGACTTCCATCAATGCTGGGGCGTTGCCGTTTGAATTTCGTGGAGCGAATTCGGGTGATAACTACTCTCTGATTGCACACGGCGGCACAACAGGCGCAATTGCTTTGAACGGGTTCTCGTTTGCAGGTCTTTCGAGCGGTTCGAATGACAACCGATTCTTCGGCGGGGAGATTGTTGGGACCGCCGCAGGCAGCGCCGACGCCGTTTCGATTGCCTCAGGCGAGGTCACCTTCTACGGCACCCGGTGGGCGGGCAACTACGCCGCAAACTCCGCTCACATTCAAGGCGGCGCAGGTGGATTCAATTGCTATGGATGTTCCATGGAGCGGAACGGTAACGGAACATCCTCCTCAGTGCAGGTTCTTTTTGACGGATCGACCACCGCGATTCCAAGCGCGGGGATTCTAAGCGGCATGGAGTTTTCCGATGCCGGTTCGTCGTGGGGCGGTCTTGGCGTAGCAGTAAAAGCGGTAAAAGCGACGGGATTGAAGATTGAGAACAGCGTCTTCGCCGGATATGCTTCCGCTGTTTCGAGCGATTCCAATTCGCAATGGACGGACGACACCAATACTTACAGTGGCAGCTTCTCGGGCGGCGCGATTGCGGGAACTGGACCTGGCGTTTCGATTTACAGTGCCGTTGGGCTCCCGACAATGGCGCTGACAGAAATCGGAGGGCTGAATACCAATCCTCTCAACTTTTTCAGTTCCTCGGCAGTTGGCGGGGAAGGCGATCCTGCGGCGGTTTTCAATCACGCCGGAAGCACAGCGAAAGCATGCCTTCTTTTTGGCACAGCCACGAACGCGAAAAACTCTTCCATTTGCGGCGTAACGAACAGTTCCACCGCTGGCGATTTGGTTCTTCGCGCGAATATTGCGGGGAATCAGACCGAGATTGCCAGAGCGTCCAGTACGACCGGGCTGTTCAACTCGACGAGTGGATATTCTATCGGTGGGAACTCCATTCTCAACTCCTCCGTTACCGGTCCGCACGGAACCAGCGGTACCAAGGTTCAACTTAGCGATGGAACCGGCGGGAGCGGGAACCTCTCTGTTTTTGCATCGGATGGAAGCCTGACGAATGGTGGAGCACACAACGTGACATTGCCCGTCAGTTGCGTAGCTGCCAGCGGTTCCGGCACGGCATATACCTGTTCAACTTCGCCGGCGTTCACGCCAGCGGCCAACGACCGCATCCAGTTCAAGGCGGATGTAGCCAACACAGGCGCAGCCACACTGAATGTCAACGGAAGCGGAGCGGCTCCGCTCTACAAGTGGGGAAACACATCCACTCTTGCGAATGGCGACTTGCAAGCCGGGCACTACATCGGCGCCTATTACGACGGCGCTCACTGGCAGCTCGAGGGGCAGCTTGGGAGCACCGCGTCCAGCAGCCAGGTGGTGTACAACAACACTCCAGCCTGGCTGCAATTCCTGGGCAGTGGTGCGGACGGCGCAAATACTACCGCGAGCGGCATGTTGACAGGAGAGAAGTTCTATACAAATTTCACGGTCCCTTATGGGAACACGGTAACAGTGAATCAGGTCGGATTAGTCGTCCACGCGACGGGCACATGCACGATTGCGGGCACAATCGACGCCCGAGGAGTAGACACCACCGTCACATCCGCGGATATGGGCGGCGGCGCGGGAGGCGGCTCGGGCGGCGGCGCGGCGGCGGGAACGGCGGGAGCGGCTTCGCTTCAAACAATCGCGGGTGGATTCAGCGTGACCGCGGGCGGAACAGCGGGCGCAAGTTCCGGCGGCAATGGCGGGAATGGCGGCACTTACTCCACCACGACAGGAGCACAACGCGCAGTCGCAAATTCCGGAGGCGGCTCCGATGGCTTAGGTTTAGGCGGCGGCGCGGGACAAGCAGGGGGAAGCTCTGGCGGCGCGCGTGGATTAGGTGGTCTGGGAGTTGTTTTGATTTGCTCCTCCATTACCGGCACGGATGGCACGCATACCGGCGTCATCGATGTGAGCGGTGGTTATGGAATGCCTCCCGCTGCAAACAGCGTGGGTGCCGGCAGCGGCGGTGGTGGAGGCGTGGCCCTGCTTTCATCGCAGACCGCCGTTGCGACGTGGCCCACTGTTTATGCGGCGGGTGGACCTGGCGGATTGGTCGCGGTCCCTGAAGCTCTGGCCACGAGCGGCTCCTGCACATCCCAACCGAAAGTTACGTTAGGCGTATCCGGTGGTGCTCTCAGTGGTGCTTGCACAGTTATTCAAGCTGGGGCGGGATGTGGGACCGGCACAAACATGACCTGGAATATTGCAGGGGGCGGCGGCACGGCAGGGACAGCGGCAATTGTGCCGACCTGGTCCGGTGGCGCTTTGGCGTCCTGCACAGCGACGGCGGGCACATCGTCGGGCTACACAGCAGCAACCTACACAACAGCGGGAACAGGCGGAGATGGCTACCCCGGCTGGTTCGCGGAATATCAAGGATGGTAGGCGGTAGCCGATGGCAGACACCTCGGGGGATGGTCCCAGGGGCTCGAGAGCGAGCAAAGGCAGACTCGGGATTCAGGCCCGTGTTGAGAGACGGAAAGAGGAGCTGCGAGAGACGCCTGCATCGCATCGTGGCGGAACGGAAAAGTGGGAGCCGTTGCCGCAGATCCTGAACGCCGAAGAACTGAGGCGCTACGGAAAAATTCTCGATATTCGCCCGGATAGCCTGGGTGGGAAGACTGTGGCAATGGCGCTTGCCGAGCAGCTTCTGCGGGTGCGGACGCGAACAGGGCGGACCGCGCCACTGTGCGCGAATGAAGTGCAGACAGCGTTTGAAATGCGCAGGGGAAAACAGAATATTGTCTTGAAGGCCAGACAGATGGGACTGACCACTTGGGCGGCGGCGCGGTTCTTTTTGAAGACCATCACACGGCAGGGGACGCTGACGCTGGAAGTGGCTCACACGCAGGAATCGGCAGAGGAGATCTTCCGGATTGTGCACCGGTTTCTGGACTGGCTGCCGGAAAAGTTGCGGCAGGGCCAGCTGCGGACTTCGCGCGCGAATGTGCGGCAGATCGTGTTTCCCGCGCTGGACTCCCAGTACCGGGTGGTTTCCGCGGGAGACAGGAATGCCGGACGCGGCATGACGGTGCAGAACCTTCATTGCTCGGAACTGGCCCGCTGGCCGGGCGACCCCGCGGAGACGCTGGCGGGGCTGCGGGCTGCCTTGGCTCCGCGCGCAGAGCTGATTCTGGAGTCGACGCCGGACGGCGTAGGGGGCTGCTTTCACGAGCAATGGCAAAAGGCGGGCGAGAGCGGAATGGTGCGTCACTTCTTTCCCTGGTGGATGGAACGGCGCTATCGGGCCGCTGCCGTGGACGAGGCGAGTTTGACCGATGAAGAACGCGCTCTGATCGTGCGGCACAAGCTGGATCTTGAGCAGATCGGGTATCGAAGGCAGATGCGGAGTGAATTGCGAGGCCTGGCACGGCAGGAATTTGCGGAGGACGAAGAAAGCTGCTTTCTAGCAAGCGGCGACTCGGTGTTTGAACAGGCAGCGATTGAGGCGCGGTTGGCGGCGGTTTACGATGCCGCGGAGTCCCGCAGGAATGGCGAGCTGGAGGTTTGGTTCCCCGCCGTGAAGGGGAAGGAGTACGTGGTGGCCGTGGATCCGGCGGGCGGCGGATCCGAGGGCGACTACTCCGCGGCCCAGGTGCTGGAAATGGAAACGGGACTGCAGTGCGCGGAGTTCGCCGGCCATGTGGGCGGGCTGGAGCTGGCGTGGTTGGTGGCGAAGCTGGCGTCCGAGTACAACCACGCCTGGCTGGTGGTGGAGCGCAACAATCACGGAAGCGGCGTGCTGGCTTTGATCGAGGCGGTTTGCGGGTACAAGAAGATTTACCGGCAAGGCGGGCAAAACGGCTGGCTGACGACCTCGATAAGCCGGCCCGCGGCGCTGGGACGGCTGAATGCCGGGCTGGTGGAACAGCCGGAGCGGTTCCAGAGCCGCCGGCTGCTGGCCGAATGCAGAAGCTTCGTCCGCTCGGCCGACGGGAAATCCGGCGCCCGAGCCGGAACGCATGACGACCGGGTCATGGCCATGGCAATCGGGCTGGCGGCGCGCGCGGAACTGCTGGAAGGGAGAGGCGGATCCTCCGCGATGCGGCAATAACAAGGCAGGATGGGCGAAAAGGTCCGGGGCAAAAGAAGCGGGCCGCAGTTCGTAGGCAGCGGCCCGTTTTTGCGGACGAAACAATTTAGCGGAGGTTGAAGCTGTAGGCCACGCCAAAGGAGATGATCGGGAAAGTCTTCAGCGGATCCAAGTCGCTCTTGTACTTGTTGACCTGCGCCTGAAGGTTGGTTTGCACGGTCTGATCGGTAGCGACATCGACGCAGAAAAGCCCCTGGGCATTGCAGACCTGGCCGCCAGTCAAGGCGATGTTGGTCGTCGGCGTGCCGACAAAAGCTACGCCCAGCTCAAAGGGAAAGGAGAGATGTCCGCCTTTGCGGGGGATGATGTTTCCATAGCCCGTAGTAATGGTGAAGGCCGGGTTCTGGGTGTGAAAGCCAAGGTTCGCTGTGCCGGTCACGGGACTCGTCGTGGAAGCATAGTAGGTATTGTTGTCGAGCGTGAAGCTGGTGCCACCCTGAACGGCAACGGTTGCACTTACGGCATTCTGGTTATAAAACATGACGCCGGGGCTGATGCGCAAGCCATGCTTGGGGAAGGGGAAAAAGTCCACCGCAACCCCCGCGGTAGCCATGTTCAGATTGCCGCCGATGTTCAGGCCATTGCTGTTGATGTTGCTGATGTTGTAATTGAGGACATTGCCGATGCCGCGCAAGTTCATGTGGCTATTCAGGTTGGTTGCCGCCTGCAGATTCACGCCCATCAGACCGATTCCGCCGCCGACCGCAAGCCGGGAGAGAGGCTTGATCTGCGGAGGTTGCTTTTTCACCTTGGCCGCCTTGGTCTCGGTCACGATTCGCGGAGACTGGGCAGATTTCGAGGCCTGCGTGGTCTGGGCGGCGGCAGGCCTTTGGTTGGCCGCGTTCGCAGAGGAAGTGGGCGGATAGCTTGGCGGGATGGTTTGGCCGGCCAGCGTGGACGCAGCCAGCAGGGGCGGGGCCAGCAAGAGGGGCAGCAACAGCTCGAAAATGGATTGCTTCACGAGACACCTCCAAAAAGCTGATCAAACGGGCCCGGGAGATCCGGCTCTCTCATTTGCCGCGCAAATTGCGCTGGGGCCGGTATCCTGACACAATCCAATTCCTGGACCACTTTGAGCATGACGCATGCTCGGTGCGAACAAGGGGTCGACTTCAAGTTTACTCGATGTATTGTGCGCATAAATCAAGGGAAAGAGCTAGGGGGAAGACACTCGAAGTCACGATAAGAACCGAATTGGGAAATGGCCGTGTCGGGTAACGGTACGATTCTCATGAGGGACGGGGCTTGATTACCTTAGGCTGACCGGAATTGGCGGGGGAACTCTTCTCAGATCCTTTTCTGATGTGCGATGCGTGCCGAAGGTAGAAAGTGCTCTCCTGGCAGGATTCTCCGGGCGGGCCGCGCAAAACGCTCCATTTAGAATGAAGGTGCTATGAGCACACTCAAGGCCGTCCGAGGGACGCGCGACCTGCTGCCGCCGGAAACGGCTCTTTGGAACCGGATCGAGGCTACCGCCCGTTCCGTTTTCGCCCGCTACAACTTCGGCGAAATCCGCACCCCTGTCTTCGAAGACACCTCGCTGTTTTCCCGCGGCGTGGGCGAAGAGACCGACATCGTCTCCAAGGAGATGTACACCTGGGAGGACCGTGCCCGCGCGCAGTCGGAGAAGACGCAGACCCTGACCCTGCGCCCTGAAAACACGGCCGGGGTGGTTCGTGCGTATATCGAACACGGGTTGGGCGAGAGCGGCCAGCTGCAGAAGCTCTATTACATCGGTCCGCAGTTCCGCCGCGAGCGCCCGCAGAAGGGCCGTTACCGGCAGTTTTCGCAGATTGGCGCCGAGGTGATCGGGCCGCCGTCGGCGGGCAGCGAAAGCCCGTTGCGGGATGCGGAAGTGCTGGAGATGCTGGCCACTCTGTTGGACGAGCTGGGCATCACGGGTTGGACGCTGCACCTGAATTCGGTGGGGTCTGCCGCGGATCGCGAACGCTACAACCAGGCCCTGCGGGCGGCGCTCGTTCCGCTTGCGCCGCAGATGTGCGCCGACTGCCAGCGCCGCGCGGAGACGAATCCGCTGCGCGTGCTGGACTGCAAGGTTCCGGCGGATCAGCCGCTGATCGACACGCTGCCGGTGATTGCCGATTCGCTCGACGAGGCTTCGACGGCCCACTTCGCCGCCGTGAAAGCCGCCCTGGACGCGGCGGGCGTGCCCTATACCCTTAATCCACGGCTGGTGCGCGGGCTGGATTACTATACCCGCACCACCTTCGAATTTACGCATGGAGGCCTCGGCGCGCAGAATGCTCTGCTGGGCGGCGGTCGCTACGACGGCTTGAGCGAGATGATCGGCGGACCGAAGGCTCCGGGCATCGGATTCGCCATGGGCGAAGACCGGCTGGTTTTAACCTTGCTGGCGCAAGAGTCTGCCGCACTGCAAGTGCTGGCGGACGCGTATATCGCGCCACTGGGAGAGAGCATGAATGCGGCGGCACTGGCGTTGGCGCGCGAGCTGCGCCAGCAAGGAATCGCCGTGGAGCTGGGCGACGGCAGTTTCCGCCTGAAGAAGTCGTTCGAAG
>CAZQPY010000102.1:0-16407 GCA_964595345.1 uncultured Occallatibacter sp. | reverse complement strand
GATGCCGCATTCCGTTTCATGCGCGGCGGGTCGGAAACACCGGTGGGAGACTAAACAGCAACTGCGCAAAGTGGATCAAGTTATCGCGCCACACAATCGAGACGTGCAGTCCAGGCGTCTCCACCTGCGTCACTGGCATTCCCTTCGCCTTCAGAAACGCCACCATCTTGCGATTCGCATCGATCAAGCCGTCCTCTGTGCCGCAAGCGATCCACAGCAGCTTCAGGTCGGCCGTCTTCGGGTCCAGCGCGGCCAGTTGGTGCTCGTAATCCAGATTGTGCACTGCCGACGAGAAGCCGCCCACCCAGGCGAACTTGTCCGTCCGGTGCAATCCGGCGTCCAGCGACTCCAGGCCGCCCATCGAAAGCCCTGTAATCGCCCTGCCCTCTCGGTCGCTCCGGATCTTGTACGCCCCTTCGGCAAACGGCATGATTTCGTCGGTCAGCAGGCGCATGAACAGTTGCGCGTTGTGATCCACCACCGCCGGGTCATTCCACACGTCCCAGCCGTTTTGAACGAAGCTCATGTCGCCGTATCCCTGCGGCATTACCACCACCATCGGCTTGATCTTCCCTGCCGCCAGCAGGTTGTCCAGGATGAAGTTCGCCTGCTGGTCCTTCACCCAGCCTTCCGCCACTCCGCTCCAGCCGTGCAGCAAGTACAGCACCGGATACGCCTGTGCCGCATGGGCGTCGTACCCCGGCGGCGTATACACCACCACCTCTTCCTGATTCGCGCGCAGCCCCAAAGCAATCTTCGTGGTAAAGCGGTGCGTGTGCACGGCCCCGTGCGGAACGTCGGTCTCGTCCCACAACTGCGGGCCCGCCCCCGGCACCTCCACGGCGTTGCTCGCCGGATACACCAGGTTCGGCACAATCCGGTGGTTTTCAGGGTCGATCCTCGGCTCCCCGCCATCCACAAAGCTGTAGAAGTAGATCTCCGGCGTCAGCGGCTCCGTGTGGAAGCTCCAGACGCCGTCTTCGCCTTTGACCATGGGAATTGGCTTGGAAACGCCTTCCAGGTTCAGTTCGACCTTGGTGGCCGCGGCATCCTTGAAGCGGAAGGTGATGCTCCGGTCCGCATGAACCTCGTGCGAGAGTAACGGCGGCGCTGGCGGGGCAGGCTTATCGGCGGGCTTCTGGGCGGGCAGGGCGATAGCCTGTAAGAGAATCAACGCTGCGAAAAGAGGCTTGAAAACCATGCGAGGAGTGTACCGCACACTCCCGCTCGCAGGCAGCCAGGAACCCAATCTACCCAATTGACATGTGACACATTTCGTGCCACATTTATCCCATGCTCAGCACGAATCTCCGCCAGCTCCGCGATACCCGACAGCTCAAAGCCTGGCTCAAGGCCGGAGAAACCGTCGAACTCCGTGAACGCAACACGGTACTGGGCCGAATTGTCCCGGAGACGCCTCTGCTCACCCCAGTCCAGAGACCTGACTTTGCCGCCCGCCGCAAGGCCCTCTTCGGCGACCGCAACCTCAGCGCAGTCGAGATTCTGATGGGCGAGAGGAATAGCCGCTTCTAGCCCTACAAGAACCTTCCGCCGCGCCTCGCTGCAGCCGTCGGCCTTTCCCTGCTAGCCTGATTTTTCTCTTTTCATGGCGATCAAGTGTGACGGAAGTCGCAGCGCGGCCCCGCGGACAGGCTTAGCATGGAGCTAAAGCGTGGAACCATGTCCCACTATTTGGCACTCCATCGGTTCCGATTCCCGATTTCCACGCCCCGAGGACACCGCATGCTGAACGCCATTGAAGCCCTGCGCAACCGCAAAAGCATCCGCACCTATACCTCCCAGCCCGTCGACCGCGCCCTCATCGAGGAGATCGTCGATTGCGCCCGCCTCGCGCCCACGGCCATGAACGATCAGCCATGGGACTTCGTCGTCCTCACCGACAAGGAAGATCTGCGCATCATTCCGCCCATCCTCGGCCACGCCCAGTTCATCGCCAACGCCGCCTTTGCCGTGCTGGTCCTGGCCCGTCAATCCATGTGCTCCGTCGAGGATTGCTGCGCCGCCACCGAAAACCTGCTCATCGCCGCCGCCGCACACGGCATCGGCTCCTGCTGGGTCGCCGGAGCCCCGCGGGCCTATGCGCCTTCCGTCGCCCGCGCCTTCGGAGCGCCCGATGACCGCCAGCTCATCGCCATCGTCTCCTTCGGCTATCCCGCCGAAGAGCCGGTCATCGAGAAGCGTCCTCTGACCGACGTTCTGCACTGGGATCGCTTTTAAAGCCCGGCGTCCCCAATCTTGTGGACCCCTCCATGTGATCCATATCACCGCAACAAGGGGAGTACGGGTTTAGTTCTTAGAGTGGGCCATGACAGGAATAGCCCGCTTCCCCGGAGTCCTCTAATCAGGAAATCGTGCCAGGGACTGCCCAATCAGGCAGAAGCGCCGTTTCTATCAACCATCGCCAGCGGAGGTTACGATGCCGGAAGATAACGAGAAAGCTCTCTATCTCAACGAGCAGGTCATCGAAGACTGTCTCAAAGGTACGGCAGCGTCCGAGCCCGCACGCGTGCGGGCGATTCTGGAAAAGGGCCGCGCCATGCAGGGACTCAGCTTCGACGAAACCGCCACGTTGATCGCCCTCGAAGATCCCGAATTGATGGAAGAGCTCTTCGCCACTGCCCGCGCCATCAAGGACGAAATCTACGGCTCCCGACTGGTCATGTTCGCGCCTCTTTATATCAGCAACCGCTGCGCCAACGAGTGCACCTATTGCGCCTATCGCGCCAGCAACAAGGAACTGCACCGCATCACCCTCAGCCAGGAACAGATTGCCGCCGAGGTCAAGGTCATCATCGAGCAGGGACACAAGCGCATCCTCATGGTTGCCGGTGAGCACTATCCCAACTCCAACAGCCTCGAATACGTCTACAAGTCCATCGAGACCATCTATGCCACGCACAGCGGCAATGGAGAAATTCGCCGCGTCAACGCCAATCTTGCGCCGCTCTCCGTCGCCGACTTCCGCGACCTGCACAAGACCGGCATCGGCACTTATCAGTGCTTCCAGGAAACCTATCACCGCGACACCTATTCCAAGGTCCATCTGCGCGGCAAGAAGGCCGACTTCGACTGGCGTGCCAGCGTGATGGACCGCGCCATGGAAGCGGGCATCGACGACGTCGGCATCGGCCCCCTCTTCGGCATCTACGACTGGCGCTACGAAGTCCTTGCCATGCTGCAGCACATCCACCATCTTGAAGGGCGCTTCGACTGCGGCCCGCACACCATCAGCGTCCCCCGTCTGGAGCCGGCCAGCGGCACCGATTTCACCGCAACTACGCCTTGGAAGGTCTCTGACTCCGACTTTCTCAAGCTCATCGCCATCCTGCGCGTCACGGTTCCTTACACCGGAATCATCATGTCCACCCGCGAGTCCGCCCAGGTGCGCCACAAGAGCTTCCAGCTCGGCATCTCCCAGACGTCCGCTGGCAGCCGCACCGATCCTGGCGGTTACGAGCGCTCCGCCGGCGACTTCCACAGCAGCCAGTTTGCCGTCGGAGACACCCGTCCGGTCGACGAAGTGGTCCGTGAGATCGCCGAAATGGGCTTCACGCCCTCCTTCTGCACCGCCTGCTACCGCACCGGCCGCACCGGCTCCGATTTCATGGACTTCGCCAAGCCCGGCGCAATCAAGTACCACTGCGAGCCCAACGCCCTTTCCACCTTCACCGAGTACCTGGAAGATTACGCGTCCCCTGCAACCAAAGAGGTCGGCGAGAACCACATGCTCCACCAGATCGCCGCCATGGACGACAAACAGCAACGCATCGCCACTCCCATGATCGAAGCCGTCAAGTCAGGCAAGCGCGACGTCTTCGTCTAGGCACCTGCGGTGCGGCGACTGCTTCGCATGGCCCGCGCCAATGAAAAGGCGCGGGGGCTAGAACCATTAACCCGCTGACTCTCTGGGCGCCACTGGTCCCTCGCATTTGGGGACCAGGGAAAGCACAATTCTAAACGGGCCCTGTACAATCGAACGCTAACCCGCTGACATGCTTGCTCCGCGAACTCAGCTAACTCCGCGAACCCCGCTAAGACCAATGCCCACACTCACACATTCCGAGATCCTCAGTTGGCTGCGCGAGACCGACCCCGCCTCCATAGCGCGCCTCTTCGCCCGCGCCGACGAAGCCCGCCGCGACCACGTCGGCGACGAAGTCCATCTCCGCGGCCTCATCGAAATCTCCAACCACTGCGTCCGTCAGTGCCATTACTGCGGCTTGCGCGCCGCCCGCACCCAGCCGCGTTATCGCATGACCCACGACGAAGTCATGGCCTCCGCGCATCAGGCCGTCAATCTCGGTTTCGGTTCGGTTGTCCTTCAAGGTGGAGAAGACTTCGGTATCACCGCCGAGTGGATGGCCGGAGTTATTCGCGCGATCAAATCCGAAACCAGCCTAGCTGTAACCCTCAGCCTCGGCGAGCGCCTGCCGGACGAACTCCAACATTGGCGCGACGCCGGGGCCGACCGATATTTGCTCCGCTTCGAAACCTCCAACCTGGAACTCTATGCCGCCATCCATCCCCCGCGCGGAAACACAAACAGCTCCGTTTCACGTCCTCAAGACCGCATCGGCCAGTTGAAGCTCATGCGTCAGATGGGCTACGAAATCGGCTCCGGCGTTATGGCCGGAATCCCTGGACAAACCTACGAAATGCTGGCGCGTGACATCGAGGTCTTCGAAGAGCTCGACCTGGACATGGTCGGCATCGGACCTTACCTTGCCCATCCAGAAACGCCGCTCGGTGCGACAGGTGTAATAACCGCTGGCCCCGAGCAGGTGCCCAGCAGCGAGGGTATGGTGCTCAAGACCGTCGCCCTCACTCGCATCGTCTGCCCGGAAGCCAATCTGCCCGCCACCACGGCCCTGGCCACCATCAACACCGTCGACGGACGCGAACACGGCTTGGAGAGCGGTGGCAACGTCTTCATGCCTATCCTTACCCCATCGCCCTATCGCGAGATGTACCAGATTTATCCCGGCAAGGCCTGTGTCGACGAGGATGCCACCCAGTGCAACGCCTGCCTCCGCGGCCGCATCGACCGCCTCGGCCGTCTGGTCGGCGAAGGTCCCGGTGGCCGTTTCACGCGCTTCACGCAACACCGGGAGCAGCAGAGCTCCGCGCTCCCTTGGAAGCCCTTCGCGGAAGCTCCTGCGCAGCCTGTCTCATCGCCGCTCATTGTCCTGAAGTAGCCTCGGCAAGGCTGGTCCGCACCTCAAAAAAATGTTGGTATTCGCCATGGCTGTCAGCAGCGCAAAAAGGCCGCCCTTTCGGGTGGCCTTCTTGTCAGGTCGTGGAAAATACTGCGCAGAATTTGCTATCTCAGGCGGATCGGATCCGCCCAGTTGCCCCGGAACAGGAACCTCTGCGCGTAGATCGTCCGGGTGAACTTGCCGTATCGAATGTCCACGCCGGCATAAAGTCCCAGCACAAAGCACTCGTCCGGCACTGCATAACCTTTCGCCACGCTCTGCTTCGCCTGCGTGGGGTCGATCGGCTCCACATGCGTCTCGCCCGGCTCCCAGCCTTTGTGTGGCGCAAACTCATAGCGGAGTTGGCTGCCCAGCGCAAAGGGCGCGCTATTCGCAATCTCAAACGTAACCGGAACAGTCTTAGCACCCTCCAGATCGGTTACCGCGGTCTGCAGTTTCAGCGTCGGCCACTGGATAGGGTCCTTGCCGGTTAGCACCACCACCGACTCCTCCTTGACCAGCCGTCCCTGCGCGTCATAGCTCTCGAAGACCAGTTCGCGGTCCTTTAGGTCCTCGCCGGCAAACGAAATCTTGCCGCCGATGTATCCTTGGCTATCCGGCGTGCCTTCCCACACCACGCCGTCCTGGTAAATCGCCTTGACACTCTTCACCTTTGCGCTCACGAACGCCTCCACCGGAACCTCGTTCTGATAGAACTCGTGGTTCTTGGGTGAAGTGAGCAGCGCCTGGTTGTAGTTGGCTAGCGCATACCACACCGGTCGCGGATAGCCCACCTTGTCGTTCAGGTCCTTGAATCCCCAGAATCCGAACCACTCTTCGGCCGCATCGTTGTGCACACTGGGTTCGCCGCCCTTCCACCAGCCGTCCGCGTAGTAAAAGGGGCAAAGCCCGGCAGCGCCCGAGTCTAGCAGCCCGCGGTAGGCCGACACCAGCCCCCGCGCCTGTTCCTGCAGAGTATTGCCGCCGTAATCGCCGTTTCCGGCGCCCGCTCGCGACACCGACCGTCCAAACTCCGTCACCAGCACCGGTTTGTTTCCGCCGTTAGTCTCCGCCACAAAGCGGTTGGTGTTCGCATAGGTATGCGTGAAATTAGATCCCTCCGTCGCATAGTCATACGTGTTATGACCATAGACGTCGAAGATATTCAGATTCTCCCAACCTGTAATAGCGGTGTTGCCGCTCATCGCCACCGGCACTCCCGGATCTTCGGCATGGATCAGGTCCCTCAACTTAGTCCACAGGTCCAGCGCCGCCTGCGCGCCGACCTTGCGGATGTGCGCCGGCATCGGCTCGTTCATGATCAGGTAGGTGATCACGCAGTCGTATTTCTTCGTATAGGCCAGCGTCTGCCGAGCGTGGTCCAGGTCGGCTCCCACCACCTTGGCATCGCTGAAGTCCTCGTCTGGCTTCACGGAGATGCCGAAGACGACCTTCAGCCCCGACGCCTGCACCAACTTCAACTCGTCTTCGGTCAGATCCGACCACGTGCGGATGCCGTTGAAACCCGCCGCCTTGATGTTTGCCAGATCCTGTTTGATCTGCGCTAGGTTCGACACCCGCTGCTTGTACGGATCCTCGCCCGGGCGCGCCCCCGGCTCGTAGCCAATCGCATTGACAAAGAACTTGTGGCCGTCCACGTAATACCAGCCATCCTTGATCTCGATCTTCGACTTCGGCGCGGCCCCTGCCGTCGCGGATCCCACCACCATCGCTGCCATTGCAGCGGACGCAACAACGAATCTCATCTTGACGCCTCTCGCACAGAGAAAGAAAGAAAATCGAAACCCCGGTTATTGTATCCGACCGCCCGGCGAGAGTTGTACCGGTTTAATTGAGGCGATTCACAAGCTGAGGCCCGTCTGGGGCCGCAAATCGCGAAGCCCTGGGCTCTCCTGTGGGCATTGAACTCCTGAACAAGCGATGGATCGCGTTCTGGCCGCTTTTCTTACTCCCCTTCAATCTCCAGGGTCAGAGCCTCGGCCACCGAAACGCAATCCGCGCGGCTCACGTCCATATGCGTCACCATCCGAATTGCATCGGCACTGAATGCGCTGGCCAATATCCCGCGCGTCTTCAGCCGCTCCACCAGTTCCGATGCCTTCATGGACCCTGCAAGCCGGAAGATCACGATGTTCGTTTCCACCGAATCCAGATCAATCTCCACGGAATCGATATTGGAAAGCGTCTCCGCTAGCAGCTCCGCATTGGCGTGATCTTCGTGCAGGCGCTTGGGCATCTTCTCCAGCGCAATCAGTCCTGCCGCAGCCAGAATCCCCGCCTGCCGCATTCCTCCGCCCAGCGCCTTGCGAAAAAGCCTCGCCCGGTCCATCAGATCCTGCGACCCCACCAACATTGAGCCCACTGGCGCGCCCAGTCCCTTGGACAAGCAGAACATCACCGTGTCGAATCCGCTGGTCAGCTTCTTAACGTCCGTCCCCAGCGCCGTCGCCGCGTTGAAGATCCGCGCCCCATCCAGATGCGTGGGCAGCTTGGATTTCTTCGCCCCCGCCCAGATCTCCTCCAGCACCGGCAGCGTCGTCACCGTTCCGCCCGCCAGATTCGCCGTATTCTCAATCTCGATCAGCCCCGTCACAGCCCGGAACGGGCCCTTACCGCGAATCTGCGGCTCAATGTGGCTCCAGGTCAGTATGCCGCGTTCGGCAAACACTGGCCTTACCAGGCAACCCGAGAAAACCGCCGTCGTCGCCATCTCCCAGTCCAGAATGTGCGCCCTCGACTCGGCAATCACTTCCTGCCCTGGCTGCGTATGCAGGCGGATCGCTATCTGGTTGCCCATCGTCCCCGAGGGCACAAACAGCGCCGCCTCTCGCCCGAAGAGTTCCGCCGCTCTCCGTTCCAGCTGATTGACCGTCGGGTCTTCGCCATACACATCGTCGCCCACTTCCGCCGCGGCCATTGCCGCTCTCATCTCCGCTGTAGGCTTGGTCACCGTATCCGAACGCAAATCGATCATCTCAATCAAAGTTCTTGCCCCTTCCACTTCCAACCTCGCGACACCCTACTCCCTATTCCCTGTTCCCTGTTCCCTGCTTTTAAGGTATCTGCGCCATCGGCAGCTCAATCACCGGCGTTTGCTTCCCGTCCTTATTCGCGTACGCCCACAGTCCGTGGAAGTTCCCGCGCAATCCCGGCTGCACCTTCAGCAGTGCGCTCAACACAGCGATGGCCTCCGTCTTCTGCGCCGCCGGATCGGTCACCCCCGTCGATTCAAACACTACTCCCAGGTCGGCATGGAGCAACGTCGGATCCAGTTTCACGGAATCTATCTTCCACGTCCTGTCCCCATCCGCCACCGTTAGCGGAAAGGCGTCCTGTGGGCTGTTCCTGATCGCCGATTGCTCCTGTCCCAGCTTTTCGAGATTGGGCGAAGAAAGAAAATCCACCGGAATCAGCAGCATCTTGGCCACTTCATAGCTGAACCATGCGCTCCAGGAGTCGAATCTTGCCTCTGACTTTGCGTCTCCCCTCGCCAGTTCTCTTGCCTGGGACCAGTACCAAACCCCGTCGTGCCCATCGAAAAATCCCGGCCGCACCGAGACACCGCCCAGCTTCCAAGCTCCCGTCGCACCCACTCCCGCCCATGCCAGGATGATCGACAGATGGCCTCCATAGGGCGACCCGGCGGAATCTCCCAGAACCACCGCATACCGACCCGGCGGCAGCGCGCGCATACTGATCGTCACCGTCATCGAGCCGTTCGCGTTTGAGCAGAAAAACTGCGTATCGGTTGGCGCTGTCAGGCTGTTTGCATCCAGCAGATAGATATTGCGCAACTGCAGTTGACCGCCCTTCAGCAACGACGCAGTCTGCTCCACCGCTGCCCGAATGCCTTCCCAGTCGGTGGCCACCGCGGGCAGCAGCGCGCCCTGCAATGCGGAGTAGTCCTGCCCGGCCACCGCTTCCCCCAGCCGGCCTGCCGCTCCCATCAACGCATCGCGGTCCTGCGGCTGCAGTTGAGCCTGCGAGGTACAGCTCGTGGCGTTCGCCGCCCTCGGCAAAACCAGAATTGCCATCGCAGCCACAGCCAGACATATTTGCTTCCAATTGAAGCGCATCCTTCGGGACTTCCTTTCCTTTGCAGAAACTGCCACGCGCACTTTTCGAGCGCCAGCGATCCCCTGCTAGTCTATTACTACAGTGACGGTCAGTGTCAGCCTTCCGTGAGCACTCCGCGCCCAAGCGTTCCGCGTAAGGTCTGGTTAGAAGTAAAGATCCAGGGTTGCAATTAGAGGTTGGCTTTTGAGAACAACGCGCGCAAGGATCCAATCCGCCCTGTATGGCCACGCAATGCGCTACGCGCCGAGGTTCGCGGCGCTACGCATCTTTGCCGTTCTGGCAGCCGTGACCCTGCTCTGCGCCGTCTCGGCCCTCGCCCAGTCCTCATTGCCCCAGCCCCCCGCGACTCGGAAGCCGCTTCATCCTCACCCGCGCGCCCGTGCCGCGCAATCTGCAAAGACCATTGCAACGCCGGTGGTCGCCGCCGTACCCGTCGCGCCGCCCGAGCCCGAGTTGCCGCGCTGGCCAGCCAATGACCACCCCGGCCCCGCCACGGTGACGTGGGATAGCCAAGGCCTTCGCATTGAGGCCGACAATTCCAGCCTTGCCCAGATCCTCCGCGACGTCGCAACCGCCACCGGAGCCACGATCGAGGGTTTCTCTGACGATCAGCGCGTCTTCGGTTCCTTCGGCCCCGGTCAGGCCCGCGATATTCTCTCCCTGCTCCTCCAGGGCTCAGGCTATAACGTCCTCATGATGGGCGACCAGGGCCAGGGCACTCCACGCCGCATTCTTCTTTCGCTCAGCAATGGGGCGCCGCACGGCGCGCAAGCCCCTGCGTCGGGCAGTGCATCTGCAGAAGAGGACGATGCCGATAACGAGGAACCTGCCCCGCAACCCGAACCACAGCGCCCTCCCGGCCTCCCCGCCCGCACCCCTCAGCAGATTATGCAGGAAATGCAGCTACGGCAACAGCAAATGCAACAACGCGGCGGGCCGCCCAATAACCCCAACTTCCCCGGCAACTCGAACTTCCCAAACAACCCGAATACCCCCAACAACCCGCCCAACTAGATTTTTCTCCAGCCGAAATTCATGTGCGATCCAGGCACTTCATTAGAAGCGCACACTCTGTCGACGCTCAGGCGACTGTCCGGGCCGATCAGATCCGAACACTCTACGCTGACTCGCTGAGTCGGCAATCTCCGCAACGCGCAGCATCTATCACTCCATCCCGATCCCGCGCCTTTGTCCTGGCGCGAGACGGCCGAAGACGTCTGCTGCATGCAATGCTTAGCCCAGGGATTGCACGCGGCCTTTGCCCACCAGCTCTTCCGCGCGTTCGATCCAGCCCTTGTCGGCGGCCACATTCATATCTTCCGGCTCCAGGATCACGGCCCACTCATCCTTTTTTTCCAAATGCAGCATCACCTTGCCCGGGCCGGGCGCGTTGTCGGCCGCGGCCTTTAGAGCTGTGAAAAGCGCCTCGCTGGCCAAATCGAGGTTCAAACGAATGCGCACCCCACCCGGCAGTTTCACCTTCACATCGTCCAGCGGCACAATCGAGCTCAGCGAGATCTTCGGTGCCTGGTCCTCATCCCCCATCAGCACCCCGCGCACCACCACCGCAGCCTCGATCTTCAGCTGGTCTTGCAGCTTCTCGTAGTCCTTTGAGAAGCAGATGACGTCGATTCGCCCAGTCGCGTCTTCTAGGGATCCCATGGCATATTGCTTGCCGTCCTTCTTGCTCTTCTGCACGCGAATGCCCACCAGCATGCCGGCTACCTGTAGCTCATCGCTCGGATCCATTTGCCGACCCCACGCCCGCTCCGGCGGTTTCCGCTCCAGCGCTTCCGTCACAGGAATGATGCCGCTCAGATTGCGCAGTTTCTCGGAGTACTTGTCCAGCGGGTGACCGGACACGAAGAAGCCCAGCACTTCCTTTTCGTTCGCGAGCCGCTCGCCTTCTTCCCAGTCGGTCCCGTGGAACAAATCATCCAAATCTTTCGCGCCCTTCACCGGCGTATCGTCAAACATACCGAACAGCGCCACCTGTCCCTGCGCTGCGTCGCGCTGCGATTTCTGCGCCCGTTCCATCGCCTTGTCTACGTGCGCCATCAGCACGCCACGTTTGCCCAGCGAGTCCAGTGCGCCGGCCTTGATCAGCGATTCGATCACCCGCTTGTTCATCACCCGCAGATCGACCTTCTCGCAGAACTCCCACAGCGATTTGAACTTCCCGCCCAGTTCTTCGCGCGCCGCCAAAATCGATTCGATCGCGTTGCCGCCCACGTTCTTCACCGCCGCCAGTCCAAAGCGAATCGCCTCGCCGTCCGCTGCAATGTGCGGCGTAAACTGCGCCCGCGAAACCTGCACATCCGGCGGCTGAACGTTGATGCCCATCTCTTTGCATTCGGCGATGTACTTGACCACGTTCTCCGGCTTCGACGTTTCCGAAGTCAGCAGCGCCGCCATGAACTCCACCGGGTAGTGGGTCTTCAGATAGCCGGTCTGATAACTCACCAGTCCATACGCCGCGGAATGCGACTTGTTGAAGCCGTACCCTGCGAACTTCTCCATCTGGTCGAAGACTTCGCCGGCCGTGTCCTTCGGCAATCCCAGCGCCGCCGCGCCTTCCATGAAGCGGCCCCGCTGCTTGGCCATCTCCGCGGGATTCTTCTTGCCCATCGCGCGGCGCAGCATATCGGCTTCGCCCAGCGAGTAGCTCGCCAGCACGTTGGCGATCTGCATCACCTGTTCCTGGTAGACGATGACCCCCATCGTCTCCTTCAGCACCGGCTCCATCTGCGGCAGCATGTACTCCACCTTGCGGCGGCCCCACTTGCGCTCGATAAAGTCATCCGTCATGCCGCCCTGGATCGGGCCCGGCCGGAACAGCGCCGTCAACGCGGTCAGTTCCTCCAGCCGCTCCGGCTTGTAACGCCGCAGCATGTCCCGCATTCCATTCGATTCGAACTGAAACACGCCCGACGTCAACGCCGCCTGAAAGACCTTCTTGTATGTCTCCTCGTCGTCCAGCGGAATCTTCTCGATGTCCACCTTCTCGCCACGCGTCTTTTCGATCAGCTTGAGGCAATCGTCAATCACCGTCAACGTGGTGAGTCCCAGGAAGTCGAACTTCAGTAGCCCCATCTTCTCCACGGACTTCATGTCGTACGCTGTGACAATTTCGTCGTTCTTGGTCTTGACCACCGGCACCAGCTCCGTCAGTGTCCGGGGCGCAATCACCACCGCCGAAGCGTGCACGCCCGAGCCGCGCACCAGCCCCTCCAGCTTCTTCGCCGTATCGATCAGTTCGCGAATCACCGTGTCGCTGTCGTAAACCTTGCGTAGATCCGGCACGTCTTCCAGCGCCTTGTCGATGGTCATTCCAACCGTGGCCGGAATCAGCTTGGCGATGCGGTCCACGTCGCCATAGGGCATGTCCAGCGCGCGTCCGCAATCCTTGATCGCCGCCTTTGCCGCCATGGTGTTGAAGGTAATGATCTGGCTGACTTGCTCCCGGCCGTACTTGCGCACTACGTACTCGTAGACTTCAATGCGCCGGTTCTGGCAGAAGTCCACGTCGATATCGGGCATGGATACGCGTTCGGGGTTCAGAAAGCGCTCGAAGAGCAGCGCATTCTGCAGCGGATCGACATTGGTGATCTCCATCGCATACGCCACCAGCGATCCGGCCGCCGAA
Source organism: uncultured Occallatibacter sp. (assembly GCA_964595345.1). Taxonomy (GTDB): domain Bacteria; phylum Acidobacteriota; class Terriglobia; order Terriglobales; family Acidobacteriaceae; genus Telmatobacter. Next base: position 3,447 of record CAZQPY010000102.1, on the reverse strand, counting down.
CCACGCCCCGGCCCCACCGGAATCCCGTGGTCTTTTGCATACTTGATGAAGTCCCAGACGATCAGGAAGTAGCCCGAGTACTTCATCTGGCGGATGATGCCGATCTCGTAGTTGAGTCGCGCCTCATATTCGGCGATCGTCGCCCGCCGCTGCCCCCGCGCCTCCAACTGCGCCACGCCGGTCTCCATGCGCATCTTCATGCCTTCGCGGCAGATCTCCTCGAAGTAGCTGTCGATCGTATGTCCGGCTGGCACGGCAAACTGTGGCCATGGATTGTCCACCGGATGCAGTTTCAGGTTGCAGCGTTCGGCAATCTCCATGGTCCGCGACATCACTCCAGGGGAATCCGGAAACAGCCGCGACATCTCGTTCGAGTCCTTCACGAAAAACTGGTCGCTGTCGAAGCGGAAACGCTCCTTGTCCTGCACCTTCGAGCCGGTCTGCACGCAAAGCATCACGTCATGGGCATGCGAGTCCTCGCCGCACAGGTAGTGCGAGTCGTTGGTCAGCACCATGGGAATGTCGAGTTCCTTCTCCAGCCGGAAAAGGTCCTTCTGAATCCGCCGCTCGTCTTCCAGCCCCTGGTCTTGAATCTCCAGGTAGAAATTCCCTCGCCCGAAGATGTCCTGATACTGCAAGGCGCTCGTCCGGGCCCGCTCATATTTGCCCGCCATCAGCTCTTCGCACAGTTCCCCGCTCAGGCAGCCCGACAGCCCGATCAGGCCTTTCGAGTGCTCGGCCAGGTACTTCTTGCTGATGCGCGGCTTGCGATAGAAGCCGTGCAGTGACGACTCCGAGGTGATCCGTATCAGGTTGCGGTAGCCTTCCTCGTTCTCCGCCAGCACCAGCAGGTGGTTGTATTTATCGCCCGGTATGTCGGCGCGGTGGTCATCCGCCTTGCAGACGTAGAGTTCGCACCCCAAGATCGGCTTGATCCCCTTTTCCTTGGCGGCGGCGAAAAAATGCACTGCCCCGTAGATGTTCCCGTGGTCGGTCATCGCTACCGACTTCTGCCCCAACTTGGCAGCCCGGTCACACAACTTCTTGACGTCGCATGCCCCGTCGAGCAGCGAGTACTCCGTATGCAGATGCAAATGCGTAAATTCAGCCATGGCATCTACGATTCTAGTGACTTGCACGCCGCTGCGAACCGCCCCCTGTGGATAACGAGGCCCAATTCACGTTCCGAAAAGGAAGCCACTTCTCGTCAGCCTGCATTCAAGACACAGCACTCCTCTTCGCAACCCCAAGCCGCAAGAGCTTCGATCTTCTTGGTCGTCCACCGGCATTTCCGGCGCAGGATGAATGAAACCGCATCCTCCGATGCCGCCGCTAACCCGCCAACTCGCCATCCCCGCGTCAGCGGGGGCCAACTTGCCAAACCGTACCCAAAACAATCTTGTTTTTAGGCTGTTACAGATCGCGGGACAATCGAGTCCTTCCGCTCATCAGAAATGCAAACCGTACAGGTGCCACGCGAGGCTCCCGCAGCACCGCGGACTCAATTCCGCCTCTCCGGATTGCCGCGCCGCCGACTCGTTGAAACCAGCCGTTCGCATTCATTTCAAGAGTCTTGGCGCTACGACCGAATAGAAAACATCCGCACACCGCTCGTCAGCGCTTTGCTCTGGTTCAGTTTCAGCCGTGTCCTTTCCCCTTCGGGAAGCAACGACGTGGCTGAGCCCCACAGCGCCGGGATAACGCAAGCCTGCCCGCTCTTCCCTGTAGAGGGTTGCGACGGTGTAGTTTCAGCGCCCAGGCGGCGCTGAATAAATGGCTTTCTAGGTGCTGGACTCCACTAGCTGACAGCCTCGGATCTTTCCATATCTTCAACGGAAACGCCCTTGGGCCCGAAGCGCATTGCTTCCGGCCGATACCTGGCTTGGTCGATGGCGAACAGTTCGGGCTGAGAACCTATGTTCCGGAGAAGCGCCTCAAAGCGTGGCTCTCCCCGGAGAGGCTTCAGAATCGGGTCGGACCGGAATCCAAGGCTCCAGATCGCTCCCTGTTCGTAGGATGTCTCCAGCCAGGAAATCGCTTCCTGCTTCCTGTTCAGACCAATCAAAGGGAGCGCGAGAGCATAACTGCAGTTCTTCTTTTTCCGCTCACACATTTCCTGCAAGACCTTCAGCACCTGGCAGGCTCTCTCAGTCTCCCCCGAATTCGCATAGGCGTACCCCAGGATGCCTCGCAGAGTTCGGTTCTCAGGGAAATCATCGACGAGGGCCGCGATATGCCCGATTCTTGAAGCGTCGGGGGCATTCTGGCTCAGCGCAAGCGCCTGAATCGTAGCGATCATACTTCCAGATGAACCTGAAGCCGTGAATTGAGCAACAAGGTCAAGCGCCGAGTTGTAATCCCCTGCCAGAAACTCGATCCAACAAATAAGAATTTGTGCAGAGGAAGCCAGCGGGCTTTGCAGCCAGGCTTTCCAGGCGCAACTGGAGGCGTCTTGAAGCTCGGAGTCCGCAACATGCAGGAGGGCCCTGCCCTTGAGCCCGAAGGGATGAGAAGGTTGCTCCCGAAGCAACTCCTCAAAGGCAATCCTCGCCTGACGCCATTTTCGTTCGCAGAGCATTTTCAGGAATGCCCCGCAGCAATGCGCGTCGGAGTATTGAGAACCTTGTATTGGTACTCTCCGCAAGGAATCCGTTGCGCAAGCAAATGCGACTGAACTGTCCACAACTTCAAATATCGCAGAAGAAACCATGGTACACGCAAGACCGGTCAGCGCCCTCACATTGCCCGGATCCGCGTTGAGGACCCCTCGGTACAACCCTGCAATGGAAGAGATGTTCCACTCCGAGCGCGTTGCCCACATCTCATCGGCTTGTGCGGTGGGGCCGGATGACTCGCTTCTCGCTGCCTCTGCACCGCCCCCATTTGCAATAGCAAGACCCGGCCCCGCGCCCACACCCGAGAGCCAATTGTCCAACTCTTCCGCGTAGGCGAATACACAGCCTTGTGTACCGCCAAAATGATGCACCGGCAAGCCATGCTCGGCGTGCCAACGTTGAACCGTGCGAGGACCACGATCGAGGTATTGTGCAATTGCCTTCCAGGAATCCAAACGCACCTTGGCCAACTGAGCCTCCTAGCTCTTCTCAGGAAAGTGAACAACCGTGAGAAGCTTGCACCCAGTGTCTACTGACGGCCCTACAGCCAACTTTTTGATGTTTGCCCCCAATATAGGGCAATTAAGGTCTGGATGCAATTCCTTGGTCCAAAAAAAGTATGCACGTAACTTCATTTCATCCCGTTGGTAACAAAACACGCCCTCCAAGGCGCACTCAGACGTGAAATGGCGATCTTTGGCATGGCCTATGCGGTACTTCGTAGCGAGCAGCCACTTGCTTTGCTCCAGGCGAAAGATCTCGATACACATCCATCTACACGGCTGTCCGGTAAAAGCGGTGCTCTGACTCCGCAACCTGTATAAAGCAAGCA
>CAZQPY010000101.1:0-16465 GCA_964595345.1 uncultured Occallatibacter sp. | reverse complement strand
CCGACGCCGGCCTTTTCAGGGCCGCGCTCTACCACTGAGCTATCTGGCCTCAGCGCAAACTTGTGCTGCACGGCTGAGAGGCCTTTGCAACGACTGGTTCAGTATATCAACTCAATTCCACATCGCCAAACACGACGGTAGGAATTCCGTTACGCGTCTGCGAGGGCTGCACTAAACTGGGAGGAATCATGAGCAGACAAGCCCTTCGTCTCAAGCTCCTAGCCTTCACCATTTCCGTCAGCCTCTCCCCGAACGCGTTTTCGCAGGCCGCGGCCGTTCCTCCTGCACAGCCCACTGGTGTTCAGCTTCCCGCCGCGCAGTTGGAAGCCCGCGCGGCCCGTGCCTATCAGGTTGCGGTTAACGGCGGCCCGCTTCCTCTGCGTGTGTTTCTGTCCGGGTTCCCCAAGGGGGCCGACCTGCATGTCCACCTTTCCGGGGCGGTGTATGCGGAGAGCTTCATCCGCGCCGCCGGTGAGGACGGGCTCTGTGTCGACCCAACCGCGCTCAGCCTTGCCAAGCCTCCCTGTGCCGCTCCGCTCATCCCTGCTGTCTTGGTCCCTAGCAATCAAGACCTGTACGATCGGCTGATCGACGCGTTCTCGATGCGCAGTTTTGTTCCCACCTCCGGATTAAGCGGCCACGACCAGTTCTTCGCAACCTTTGGGCGCTTCGGCGGGCTGAACAAGCGCCACAATGCCGAGTGGATCGATGAGACTGCCAGCCTTGCCGCTGCTCAAAACCAGCAATACCTGGAATTGATGCAGACCCCGCCGTTCAGCCGCGCCGCACAGATTGCGCACGAGATCGGCTGGAACCTTGACCCCAACCACCCTGACTTTGCAAAGTTCCGCCAGCAATTGCTCGACCATGGACTGCGGGACGAAGTCGCCGTTGACCGCGAGGAAGTCCTGGCCTCTGAAGCGAAACGCCGCGAGATGGAGCATTGCGAGACCCCTCAGGCCGCGCCGGCCTGCTCGGTGCAAGTTCGCTCCATTTATCAAATTCTGCGCGCCTTCCCGCCCGAGCAGGTTTTCGCCCAGACACTGCTGGGTTTTGAAACCATCCAAGACTCAGCCCCCGGCGCAAACGGCAAGACCCAGCCGGGCGATTTTGTCGGCATCAACTTTGTGCAGCCCGAGGACAGTTATGTTTCCATGCGGGACTACACGCTGCACATGCAGATGCTCGAATACCTGCATTCGGTATATCCCAAGGTGCATATCAGCTTGCACGCCGGCGAGCTGGCTCCCGGAATCGTGCCTCCCGAGGGGCTTCGCTTTCACATCCGCCAGGCTGTCGAGCTCGGTCATGCCGAGCGTATCGGGCACGGTGTGGACGTGATGTACGAGAACAACGCGCGGGCACTGCTCGCGGAACTGGCGAAGAAGCACGTGATGGTCGAGATCAATCTCAGTTCGAACGAGCAGATTCTCGGGATTGACGGCGCCAAACATCCCTTTCCGCAATACCGCGCTGCTCATGTCCCGGTCGCCCTGTCGACAGACGATGAGGGCGTCAGCCGCATCGACATCACCAAGGAATACGTGCGCGCGGCTCTGGATTACCACCTCAGCTACGCGGACTTGAAGCAATTGGCGCGTACCGGGTTGGAGCATGATTTCCTGGCCGGCGCCAGTCTCTGGGCTGCTCCGGATGCGTTCGGAGTTTCCGTGACTGCCTGCGCGGGCCAGCCGCTCGGAGTTGTCGCGCCCACACCAACGTGCAAGGCATTTCTGGACGCGAACGAAAAGGCCGCGGCCCAGTGGGAGTTGGAGCGGCGCTTCCGGGAGTTCGAAGCCCGATATTAAGCCAAGAGCAGTCCGGCTTTCTGCTGGCGGCCGGGCTGCTTGATCACTGCCTTCTTTCCCCTTTTCCGCTTCCTCGTTCCGTCCTACACTCTTCCCATGGATAACGAGCGCATTCGCGAAATCTGCCTGGCGTTTCCCTATGTCTCCGAAACCCTGAACTGGGGCCACCACCTGGTCTATTGGGTGGGCGACCGCTCCATTGGCGGCAAGATGTTCGCCATGACCGATGTGGATGGTGTGAGCCCCGGCGTGCTTTGGTTCCACTGCGGGGCAGAGCGCTTCCATGAATTGCAGGAGAACGAAGGCGTCTTCGCTTCCCCTCACCTTGCCAGGGTATTCTGGGTTTCCCTCGAGCGGTGGGATACTCTGCCTGCGCGCCAGATCGAGGACGAGTTGCGCCGCGCGCATTCACTGATCTATGAAAAGCTGCCCAAGCGAACCAAGGCCGTGCTCGCCTCACCCGAAAAGGAGCGCGCAAAGATCATCCGTGAGCGAAAGAAGATACTCGCGGAACGGGAAAAGGTCAAGACGAAATGAGGTACCTTCGCGCGGCCGGTTCCCGCGGGCGTTCCCAAGTCTGCATGCAGGACTGAAAGACGGCTTCTTTTCACCTGGAGCGATTAGGGAACTCTGGATTCCTATAGGTGGGCGGATAATCTTCTCATGGCATCGTGTGTGGCTCGAATTCTCGTAAGCTCACTTTCAGTTGGACTGGCGCTCGGTCTCTCCACATTCGCCTGTGCGAACGAGCCCTTCCCGGCAATTCACGACGCGCCGATCACAGTTCAAATCCGCTCCGGACTCGATGGCAAGCCGGTTCCTCGGGCGCATATCCTTGCGGTTGCCGGGTACGACGAGCACGACCTGCGCGAACAGACCTGGCACGAAGAGGCTCTCACCGACGAGGAGGGCAAAGCCCGGCTTTCGAATCGCATCTCCAATTTGCCATTTCTGCAGGTTTGGGTGACCGGTGCGGCACTTTGTCAGCGCAAGCCGCGTAGCGAGGCCTTCAGTGTGGACCGCGTTCGACGCGATGGGCTCAGCACGCCGAATCAGTGCGGGTTTTCTACTTCTGTCGACGAGCCCGGCACATTCACCGTCTTCGTGAAACCGTCCAAGAAGCTCCTCTTTCCGAAGATGCCAGTTCCTGCCAGTCCAAGAGCAGCTCCGCCTGCGCCCTCTGCGACCGCGACTCCGGCAGTCGCGGCCATTGCCACAGATCCGGCAAAACCCGCGTCTCAACCGGCGAAGGATCCGGTTGTCCCGCTCACTGTTTCGGCACCTGCGCCACAACCTGCGACGAGTTCTTCTCCCGCGGTCGCTGTGATGCCTGCGCCGGTTGTCGCGCCGTTGATTCAGCCTCCTGCTTTGCCTCCCGTGGCGGTGGCTGCTCCTACAGCACAGCCTACCCCTTCGGCCGTGCAGGCCGCACCCAAGACCGAAGTGTCTCCGCAGTCAAGCGCTGCTCCTTCTGCGGCCCCGGCAGCGGATGCGAAACAGCCTACATTGGTCCAGACCACGATCCTGCACAACGCTTCACTTCGCAGTGCGCCAGCCGGGCCCGATGCACCCGCGTCCTCGGCCCGCAGGGCCTTGCATGCTCGCAGGCCCGGAGAGTCTCCCCGGGATGCCATGAATCGGCTGGCTGCTTTAGCCGCCCAGAAGAAGCCCGAGACAGCAAAGGTCTCCTCACCGGCGCCGCCGGCCCCCAAGATCCCGGTGAGTTTGGAAGCTGCGCCTCCATCGCCGCCTTCCATTACCGCCGATGCGAGTCCCCAGCCCAAACCCGCCGCGTCGCGGCGTCGAGCCGCCGACCGTCCGGCCCCGACGCCAAAGACGAAGCAAAGGTCCGGCGCCGCGCCCGCAGCACCCAAGGACGCAGGTCAGGCCAAGGCCCTCCCCGTTTCAGGGACCCCGGCGCAAGTACGTTAGATACCGGGAACGGAACCGGCAGCACCCGTTCCGCGTAGAAGACAGTGGGCGAGTGGATGCCCGCTCTGGAGGGCCGTCCATGGTCAAGTTTCTTTTGTGGTGCATCTTGTTTGTGCTTTGTTGGCCGCTGGCCCTTGCGGCGCTGGTTCTTTATCCATTGGTGTGGCTGTTGCTACTGCCTTTTCGCCTGGCAGGAATCGCGGTCGGCGGCGTGTTGGATCTGATGAAGGCCATTTTTTCTCTGCCGGCCCGGATGCTGCGCGCAATTTGAGCGTGTTATTCCGATTTGCCTGCTACACCATCCGCATGCCCTTCTTCTCCGCCCCCGGCCTTTGTTCTCACTGCTCGACACAGCATCTGGCGATGCAGTAGCTTGGGGCTATGTCAGGAGTTCCTTTGGTCCTTGAGGGCAAGGTCGCCCTCATTTCAGGTGGCTCACGCGGAATTGGCGCAGCCACCGTTCGTTTATTCATCCAGGCCGGTGCGCGCGTCGCCTTCAGCTACCGGCGGGCCCGCAAAGAGGCCGATGCGCTGGTGGCCGAGTGCGGCGGCCCGGAGCGCTGCGTCGCCATCCAGCAGGAGCTGAGCTCCACCGCGGACGGCCGCGCCCTCGTAGAGGCCGCTGTCGACGCCTTTGGACGCCTCGACTGCCTGGTGGCCAATCACGGCATCTGGCCGCCTCAGGACGTCCCCATCGCAGAGATGACCGCTCAGCAATGGCGCAGTACCCTCTCCGTCAACCTCGACGCGGTCTTTGGGCTAGTGCAGGCTTCGGTTGCCCAATTCGATCGACAAGGTCCGGTAACAACAGGCGAGGCAGCTGGGCATATTGTGCTGATCAGCTCAACCGCCGGGCAGCGAGGCGAGGCCTTCCACGCGGACTATGCCGTATCCAAAGGAGCTTTGATCAGTTTGACCAAGAGCTTGTCGAGCGAGCTGGCCCCGCGCAGCGTTCGCGTCAACTGCGTTGCACCGGGGTGGGTGTCCACGGAGATGTCAGCCGCAACGCTGAACGATCCGGAACTGGGTCCGAAGATCGCCGGCAGCATTCCGGTGGGCCGGCCTGCGCATCCCTGGGAGATTGCCGGACCAGTGCTCTTCCTATGCACGCCCCTGGCGGGGTTCATCTCGGGCGAGATCTTGAATGTCAACGGCGGGGCCGTATTAGTGGGTTAAGCTGTTCGAGTTTGGCCTCCGTTGTATGCGGTGGTCCTGCAAACGCGAAACAATCCAAGCAGTTTCCCTGTCGTCTAACTGTTGCAGCATACTCAATCTCAGAAGCGGTTCAGGAGACAATCCAGATGCGCAGACTTAGCAGCCTTTTGCCGATCGCTTTGGCGACGATTGCCCTTCTCGTTCCTGCTGTTTCCAGGCCTGCTATGGCCCAGACCGCGGCTGCGGCGCCAGGCGAAGACAATGCAAAAAAGGCGCGTGCCGCATTGGACTTGATGGTGCAGGCTCTGGGCGGGCAAGCTTGGCTGGACATGAAGAACCAGATGCGCGAGGGACATGTAGCCGCCTTTTTTCATGGCAACCCCGATGTCGGCACGACGCTTTTTTGGGAGTACCACTCTTGGCCCGACAAAGACCGCTATGAGTACACCAAGCACCGCGATGTGCTCCAGTTCTATCTTGGGCGCACTGGCTGGGAGGTGACCTACAAGGGCAAGGGACCATTGCCGCAGGATCAGGTCGACGACTTTCTACGCCGCCGAGACCACTCCATTGAAACGGCCGTCAAAGTCTGGCTCAAGGATCCACGCACCATTCTCGTTTATGAGGGCCAGCACCTGGCCGCGCGGCATCTGGCCGAACAGGTAACGTTGATCTCCGGCGACAACGAGGGCGTCACGATTCTCATGGATGTGCAGACGCATCTGCCGCTGCGGAGAAGCTTTGAGTGGCGCGACCCGCTCTACAAGGACAAGAATGTGGATGCTGAAGAGTACGACGACTACCACGTTGTCGGGGGCTTTCCGACGCCCTTCACCATCAGCCGGTTCAAGAACGACGATATGGTGCGTCAGCAGTACATCACGCGGGTCCAGTTTAACCAGCCGTTGGATGCCGACTTCTGGAATGTGGATGCGGTGGCGCACCGAGCGAAGAAGTAGACCTCTCGCGGCATGACGAGATCGCCAAGGCAATGCCGATTTATAATCCATTCGAGTGCAATCGGGCCTACAGCGGTTCCAGGAATGGTGCACCTCGGCACCTATACCCTCAAGTCCGGGCCCCCAGCGATAGGTATTCGTCGCTGGGGTGGAAGTCGACGCGAGCCCCAGCGAGCGCGACCTTGAATGAAGTCGGCTTGGGTATAGCTTTTCTGGAACCGCTCTAGCCCATTCGCTCGCTGGAGCTCAAGAATGACGTCTGCCGCACGCTTTGACATTCAGGAAATCATGAATTTCCTGCCCCACCGCTACCCTTTTCTGCTGATCGATCGGGTGATCGAGTTTGAACCTTCCAAAAGGGTTGTGGTTCTCAAAAATGTAACCATCAATGAGCCCTTCTTCCAGGGTCACTTTCCCGGCTATCCGATCATGCCCGGCGTACTCGTCGTAGAAGCGATGGCGCAGGCCGGCGGCCTGCTGATGACCGCCGCCATGGAAGACCGCGAAAAGAAGCTGGTCGTCTTTTCGGGTATCGAAAACGCCAAGTTCCGCCGCCCGGTCTCCCCCGGCGATCAGCTGATGATCGAGGTCAATGTGCTGGCGTTGCGCAGCCGTGCCGGCCGTATGGAAGGCAAGGCATACGTGGACGGCAAGCTTGCCTGCGAGGCTACTTTGACCTGCCAGGTGGTTCCCCGCACCCGCGAAGCGAGACCTGCGCCAGCCGAAGCCAACGGCGTCGTTGCAGAAACTCCCTCCGAGGCTGCACGGTGAGCATCCATCCCAGCGCAATTGTCGCTGCCGGGGCCGTGATTCCCGATTCCTGCACCGTGGGCCCCTTTTGCACCATCGGCCCTGAAGTTGTATTGGGCGAGGGATGCCAGCTCGTCTCTCACGTGGTGCTGGACGGACACACCCGTATCGGAGCTGGAAACACCCTTTATCCGTTTTGCGCGGTGGGCGTTGCTCCCCAGGATCTGAAGTACGGGGGCGAACCAACCAGGTTGGTTGTGGGCGACAACAACACCATCCGCGAGAGCGTGACCATCAGCCGCGGCACTGCGGGCGGTGGCGGCATAACGCGGGTCGGGTCAAACAATCTGCTGATGACGGGGGTCCATATTGGCCACGACTGCCAGGTTGGCAGTCACTGCATTCTCGCCAACCTGGCCACTCTTGCCGGACACGTCGTCATCGAGGATTTTGCGACCGTGGGCGCCTTCTGCCCCGTGCACCAGTTCTGCACTGTTGGGAAATACGCGTTCATCGGCGGAGGCACGATTGTCACCATGGACGTGCTGCCGTTTTCCAAGACCGCGGCCCGGCGCGAGAACAAGGCATTCGGCATCAACAAGGTTGGTTTGGAGCGGCGCGGGTTTACCCCGGAACGGCTGAAGACCCTGCAGAAGGCCTTTCGCCTTCTTCTGGTCTCCAAGCTCAACACCACGCAGGCAGTTGAGAAGATCAAGGAACTGGAAGGCGAAGACGCGGCGCTCCTGGTCGATTTCATCGAGCGCAGCCATCGCGGAGTGATCAAGTAAACAGATGTCGAGAAGCGTGGCAGCTCAATGAAACTCGGTCTGATCGCCGGAAATGGCCGCTTTCCCTTTCTGCTGCTCGACGCGGCGCGGGCCGAGGGGCACTCTGTTGTAGTGGCGGCGATCCGCGAAGAGACCGATCCCGAGATCGACGCACGGGCTGCCGCCGACGAACAGATTACCGTCTACTGGCTCTCCCTGGGGGAGCTGTCGCGTCTCATTGACACCTTCCACAAGGAAGGCGTCAGCAAGGCCGTCATGGCGGGCCAGGTCAAGCACAAGCAGATCTTCAGCAGCATCCGCCCGGACTGGCGATTGGCCAAGCTGCTGCTCAATCTGCGTACCCGCTCCACCGACATGCTGCTGGGCGCGGTAGCCAAGGTGCTGGGCGACGAGGAAATTGAGCTGATCAGTTCCACTTCCTTCCTTGAGCCGTTGCTGGCCCGCGAAGGCATCCTCACCGAGCGAGCTCCCAGCGAGGACGAGCGCAAAAGTATCGACTACGGGTTGAGCGTCGCGTGGGCCGTGGCCGGATTCGATATCGGGCAGACGGTTGTCGTGGCCGCACAGGCATGCGTCGCGGTGGAAGCCATGGAAGGAACCGACGCAGCCATTGAGCGCGCCGGGCAACTGATGCGTTCGCTCGATGATGACGCGTCCACTCTGGGGCGCGAACTTACCGTAGTCAAGATTGCCAAGCCGAACCAGGACATGCGCTTCGACGTACCGGTCATCGGCATTCGCAGCATCGAGGCCATGATCGCAGCCGGCGCAACCTGCCTGTCGCTGGAAGCGGACCGTACCTTGCTCTTTGACCGCGAGGCGTTGCTGGCGCGGGCCAACGCGGCTGGGATCTCCATCGTCGCATCGCCGCGGTGGCAGCTCTTGTGAATCGCGGAATTGATTCTGAGACGCGGGCCCCTGGTTCCGCATCGAACGTTTGTGCCTGTGCTGGATCGCAACAGGACTTCCCCACTGTTGTTCCAGCATCAGGAGTGACGCTCACCGGCTCAGGAGCTCTTTTCCTGTGCCTTGTTCCTTGATTCCTGCCTTTCGGAGGTTTTCTTATGCGCAAGTCGATTCTGTTTTTTGCTGCAGCCGCCGCTGTATGCGCTGCTGCGCTGGTTTCTGTCCACGCCGCCGACCAGATGATGCCCACGGTCGGACAGCTTGCCCCAACCTTCACCCTGCCTTCCCAGGACGGCTCGCAAATCGCTCTCGACAGCTTTCGCGGCAAATGGGTCGTTCTCTATTTCTATCCCAAGGACATGACCACGGGCTGCACCATCGAGGCTCACAATTTTCAACGCGACCAAGCCAAGTTCGATGCGGACAATGCCGTGATCCTGGGCGTCAGCCTCGATACTCCCGACAGCCATAAGCAATTCTGCACCAAGGAGGGCCTCACCTTCCGCCTGCTCGCCGATCCCGAGCACAAAGTGGTCGACGCCTACGGATCCCTCGGTAGCTTTGCTACGTTCAAGATTGCCAATCGCAACACCTTTCTGATCGATCCGCAGGGGAAGATCGTGAAGGTGTGGACCAAGGTCGAGGTTCAGCACCATTCTGACGAAGTGCTGGCGGCAATCGATGCGCTCAAGGGTGCCGCGTCTGGCGGTCAATAGAGCACCCTCGGACCTGAGCCGACGGGCCTGACCAGACGGACCTGGACGGTTGCGTGAATGGCCGCTGTTCTTCTGTTGCGGGTAGCTTGTTTCGTGTCGGAGGATAGATGCCCACTGAACTTGCCTTGCAATTCCGGGTCGAGCTGCAATCCATGCGCGCAGCTTTGCTGAGCATGCCGGCTGAGCTTGCGGATGTGCCGTGGCATGAAGGCGGCTGGACGCGCAAAGAGATTCTCGGGCATCTGATGGACTCAGCTGCCAACAATCGCCAGCGGTTTGTTCGTGCCGCGACGGAAGGATCTTATTCCGGGCCCAGCTATCGGCAAGAAGCCTGGGTCGACATGCACGGCTACCAGAGTCAGTCATGGCCCACGCTGCTCGAATGGTGGCAGACTGAGAACCAGATCTTGGCCGCGGTCGTAGAGAACATCCCGGCCGACGCTTTGGATGCGCGCTGCACGGTCGGCGAAAACGCGCCGGTGTCGCTGCGTTTTCTGATCGAGGATTATTTGGCTCACCATCGCGGGCACCTTGTGCAGATCCTCTCCGGGACCACCACTCGATAGACAATCAACCGATTGCAGACGCAAAAAAGCCCGGCGATTTGCCGGGCTCTTTTGCTTGCCTTGCGTTGCCTGTTGCGGTTCCTACTTGGTTGCTTTCTTGGGTGCGGCCTTCTTCGCGGGGGCCTTCTTTGCAGGGGCCTTCTTCGCGACTGCCTTTGTTGCTACAGCCTTTTTCGCGACTGCCTTCTTGGCCGGAGCCTTCTTGGCAACTGCCTTCTTGGCTACAGCCTTTTTCGCGACTGCCTTCTTGGCCGGAGCCTTCTTGGCAACTGCCTTCTTGGCTACGGCCTTCTTTGCCGGTGCCTTCTTCGCTACCGCCTTCTTCGCGACGACTTTCTTCGCGACTGCCTTCTTGGCGGGCGCCTTCTTTGCTGCTTTCTTAACGGCCAATGTTGTACCTCGTTTGCTTGGTTTGCTGGCGCTCTTACCGGCTGCAGCCTTCTTGGCTACGGCCTTTCCGCTCTTCACGCCAGTGGTCTTCTTTTTTGCGGCGGACTTAGTTGCGGCCTTTTTGGCCACGACTTTCTTTGCGGCTGCCTTCTTGGCCGGAGCCTTCGTGACCGGAGCCTCCGTTACAGCCTTCGATACAGCCTTCGCTACAGCCTTTTTCGCCGCCTGCTTCTTTGCGGCTTTCTTGCGGGCTGGCTTGGCTGCTGGCTTTCCAACGACCTCGATCACAACCTCGCCAATCACTCCCTCGTCGTCATCCGAAGAGGTAAGAACGGCAGGGCTTTCGTCTTGATCGTCTTCGAAATCCTCTTCGTTATCCGGATCAAGCTCCGCCGGTTCCGAATCCGGATCGCCGATTCCCATCGCATACATCTTGAATACTTCTTCCATCCTTTGCCTCCAGCGGTCTTCCGCTGCTCTTCAATCAGTTTGATCCTTCGCACAACGGCCAAGTACTTTCCGTTCGCGGAAGCCATTGTAGCAATAGCTTGCACGGAAAGCCTACCGGATGACAAGTATGTAATGAGGTCCCTGTCTATTTTTGTTTCGGGACAGGCGCCTTGCTCTTCTTCGAGGTCTTCGCAGTGGTGTGCATTTTCCCTTTCGCACTCCCGCTCTTCCTCGCTCCAGTTGCGGACTTCACGCTCTCTCCACGCTTTTCGCTGTTGGCGCTGGATGTCTTAGCATGGTGCGCGGAACCGCTTTCCTTTTTTGAAAATAGTTCGGCAGATTTTGTCGCATTCCCTTTGGCCGACGGCGATTCATGCGGTTTCGCAGTGCCTTCATCGTGCACGGTCACCGACGCCGCACGATGATGACCGCGCGTGGCGTGAGTCAGATTCGCGGCTTCTCCCACGTGCAGACGGCGTCCTGGTTCCACCTTGAACCCAGCAATCTTGTTCCATCGGCGCAGCTGATCCAGCGATACGCCGAAGCGATCGGCGATTGTCACCAGCGTGTCGCCCTTACGCGTTGTGTACATCAGTGTGCGCATGCTCGGTGCGGCGGCTGGAGCGGTCGGCACCGCCAGCGCCTCAACGTTATCCAGCGCGGCGCTCGGCTCCAGTTGATTCGCTTCCGCCAGGTCGGCGGGCGTAACGTGGTACTCACGCGCAACCGCTGTCAGTGTTTCGCCGGACTGCACACGGTGATAGCGCCATGCGTTGCGCTTGGCCTCGGGAATCCGGTCGATCGCCTTCTCAAACAGTGCCGCCGTGCCCGCCGGAAGATGCAGATCGAAGGATGTCTCTGGTGGCGTCACGACCCGCAGCATGCTCGGGTTCAGCGCCGTCAGTTCCTCCATCGGCGCTTTCACAATATCGGAGACCAGGTGCAGATCCACGGAGTAGTTGATCGTCACCGTGTCCGTGAGCACCGGAGGGTCAAGCGTAACGTCGTCGAAACCATACTGCGTCGGATGGTTGGCGATAATGATCGCGGCCAGAATTTCAGGCACATAGTTCCGCGTCTCGATGGGCAGATTGTTGCGCTTGTACAGTTCCCAGAAATCCGCGTAGCCAGTCTTCTGCACTGCGCGCTGTACGTTGCCCGTGCCCCAGTCATATCCGGCCATTGAAAGGTACCAGTCGCCCGTCTGGTCATAGATGAACTTCATGTAGCGGGCATAGGCGCGGGTGGATTTTTCCGGATCGAAACGCTCGTCCACGTAGCTGTTGCGCACCAGCCCGTAGCTGCCCGAAGGCATGAACTGCCACATTCCGCCGGCGTGCGATTTGGCATTCATGGCGCGCGGATTGAAACCCGACTCGGCGACCGCCAGGTAGATCAGATCTTGCGGCACTCCCTCTTCGGCCATTACCCGCTCAATCATTGCCTTGTACCGGCCGCCGCGCTGGAACGAGTGCAGCAGCGTGTAGTGGCCCCTCTGTGTATTCGCGAAGAAATTGATGAAGGCCGCCACATAGTCGTTGACCACCAGAGGCAAGTCGGACTTGGTGGTTGCCAGTTCCGCCTTGGCCTTCGCTACCAGGTTCGGATCCACTACGAATGTCACATCTTCGGCCACGTCAGCGGGCGCAGACTCGGCCTTCGCTTCGAATCCATTTCCCTGCTTGAGCGCCTCCATTTCGAGGGCATTCACCCCGTCGACGATGCGTTCGAATTCCTCCTGCAACCGGGGTTCCGTGCGGATATCGATGCCGCTGACCAGCATCAAGTCCACTGCGCGGTCGAATTCCACTTTGGCCTCGGGAAGTTGGCCTTTGCGATAGGCGGCTTCGCCTTTGGCAAAGGCTGCATTCACCTGTTGAATCAGTTCGTGCAAGTGCTGTTGACGCGCTTCATCTGCAGACTGAGCAGGAGAGACTGCGGGCGCCGACGCCTGTTGCGGCGCGGGCAACGCTGGTGCGGTGGCCTGAGGGCTCGCGCCCGCCGCATTCACCGAAGGTTGCGACGGGTAACACCCGGCCAGAGACAACGCCAGCAGCGCCGGCGTGTGCAGATAGAACCGCTTCAAACTTTTCCCCATCGATGTTGCTGACGCCTCGGTCACGAAAGAACCCTGATGAACCTATGCCGATGATAAGCTATGCCATGGAGGCTCCGCGCGCAGGACGGCGCAATTCGCCCTCTTTCGCTACCCCTCATGGACTCACGCTTCCTCAGAAATTTCGCAATCATCGCCCACATCGACCATGGAAAGTCGACGCTGAGCGACCGCCTTCTAGAATTCACCGGCTCAGTGACCGGCCGCGACATGCAGGCGCAGATCCTGGACGCCATGGATCTTGAGCGCGAACGCGGCATCACCATCAAGGCCCACGCCGTGCGGATGATGTACAAGGCGCAAGACGGAAATACCTATCAGCTCAACCTCATCGACACGCCCGGGCACGTCGATTTCAGTTATGAGGTGTCGCGCTCCCTTGCCTCGTGCGAAGGCGCACTCCTTGTGGTGGACGCGAGCCAGGGCGTTGAGGCACAAACCCTCGCCAACGCTTACCTGGCCATCAATCACGGGCTGGAGATTATTCCCGTCATCAACAAGATCGACTTGCCCTCGGCCGACATTGTCCGCACTCAGGAAGCAATCGAGAAAGCTGTCGGGTTGGACGCCACAGATGCCATTCCCGTGAGCGCCAAGACCGGCGTTGGCATTGACGCTGTCCTGGAGGCCATCGTGCACCGCCTGCCGCCCCCTACGGGCGATGCAGATGCCCCTCTGCAGGCTTTGGTCTTCGATTCATGGTTTGACGCCTACCGGGGAGTAATCGTGCTTGTACGCGTCATGCAGGGCACTTTGCGCAAGGGTCAACGCATCCGCTTCATGTCCAACGGAAAGATGTACGACGTGGACTCCATGGGCGTCCTGATGCCCAAGCCGGTCGAGATTGCCGAGTTGCGCGCCGGCGAGGTGGGCTTCTTCGCAGCAACCATCAAGAACGTTGGCGACACTAAGATCGGCGACACGGTTACTGACGTCGCCAATCCTGCCTCTGCGCAGTTGCCAGGCTTTGAAGAGCTCAAGCCAATGGTCTTTAGCGGGCTTTATACGGTTGACTCGCACGAGCACACGCTGCTCCGCGACGCGCTCGAAAAGCTGCGACTCAACGACGCCTCGTTCTTCTTCGAGCCGGAAAGCTCGGTCGCTCTTGGCTTCGGCTTCCGCTGCGGCTTTCTAGGCCTGTTGCATATGGAGATCATTCAGGAGCGCCTGGAGCGCGAGTACGAACTCGACCTCATCACCACCGCACCGGGAGTGCGTTATCACATCTCTCTCACCGACGGGTCGGTCCTCGAAGTCGATAACCCCTCCCGCTGGCCGGACGCGACGAATATCGAATGCATCCGCGAACCTGTCATCACCGCCAAGATTCTCACCAATGAGGAGTATGTCGGCGGCATCTTCAAACTGGTGGAAGAAAAACGCGGCAAGCAGTTGAACTTCGAGTACGTCACTTCCAGCCGGGTGCTTCTGACCTACGAGCTTCCGCTGAATGAGATCGTGCTCGACTTCTACGACCGCCTGAAGTCTGTCTCCCGCGGCTATGCCTCGCTGGACTATCAACTCGCTGGCGAATGGGTCTCGCCGATGGTGAAGATGGATATTCTGGTCGGTGGCGAGCCGGTTGACGCGCTCTCCATCATCGTCCACAAAGATTTCGCCTACGATCGAGGCCGGGCGCTGGTATCCAAGATGCGCGAGCTGATCCCTCGACAGCAATTCGAAGTGGCCATTCAAGCCGCCATCGGCGCCAAGATTGTCGCCCGCGAAACCGTAGCCGCCTTGCGCAAGAACGTGCTTGCGAAATGCTACGGCGGCGACATCAGCCGAAAGAGGAAGCTGCTGGAGAAGCAGAAGGAAGGCAAGAAGCGCATGAAGCGGATCGGCAAGGTCGATATACCTCAGGAAGCGTTTCTAGCCGTATTGCGCATCGGCGAAGATGCGCAGAAGTAGCTTCTCCCGTTACTACGTTGATCCTTAAGTCACCTGCTATTGATGTGCATCTGTGGAAAGCGCGTTTCGGCGCGCTTTTCCTTTTTTTGGTGTCAAGCCCACTGGCCCCCTTATTTTTCATCTACATATCATTGATAAATAGCCACCTACGCCTTGTACCAGTTGAGCCCCACGAAAGGCAAGAGGCAATTCAGAGATTTTTCGCGGGTATTGAGAGATTTATTCCACAGATTTTTCCACAGGAGGGTACCTGTGGGTCCTAATTATTTTTCTCCATACAACCTGGGTTTCGAGGTCTGCATCCTTCGAACTTGAAACGGGCCCCGCAATGCGGAGCCCGTTTCAAGCGTCAGCGTTTCCTGAACTGAATTAGTGAGCTGCTGGGGCCTTGGGGGCGGCGGCAGGGGCCGCGGGAGCAGGCACACCGGACTTCACGTTATACGCTTCCACGAGAGCCTTCGAAATATCGATCGTCGGCGTGGCATACAGAACCGGGCTCTGCTGCTGCCCAATGTCCAGGACCAGCGTGTAACCCTGCTGCTGCGCGTAAGTTGCCATCACGTCGTATACCTTGGAGGCGAGGTTGTTATAGAGCTCCTGCATCTCCTGGTTCATGTCGTTCTGCGCATCTTCCGCGGAGCGCTGGAGCTGCTTTTCCTTGTCATCGACGGTCTTGGCGCGCGTCGCGCGCTCGGCGTCGCTCAGCTTGTCGCCCTGCGCCTGCAACTGCTTCTTCAGGCTATCGATTTCGTCGCTCAGACCCTTCAGCTGCTGCCGCTTGGGATCGTACTTCTTCTGCAGGTCGGCGAAGTTGCGCTGGCCCTCGTTGGTTTGAGCCACTGCCGCCTGGAAGGCGACAATGGCGATCTTGGTCGGACCGGAAGGCGCTGTCGGGGCGGCCGGTGTTTGGGCGGCGGCGCTCAGGACAAACCCCGAGGCCAGCGTAACTGCAAGTGCAAGCGAACGCTTCATATGGATGAAAAACTCCTTCAGAATTCCCGTGCGCTGGCTGAACTCTGCGGCACGAACAAGCCAGGGGCTCCTCAACAACCTTACCGCCTTTTCATCGGAAGAACCACTCCGGTCGGAGCAGAGACAAGAAGAGGCGAGGACGGAGACGCCAGCGGGAACTAATCTGGATTATAGGGGGGCAGAATAGGGGCGTCAAACCACGGAATCATGAATATTCTGCCCTTTGCCGCGCATAAGTTCGGCCATCGACTCAGCAAACAAAAGGCCCCGCCAAGCGGGGCCTTTTGACTCTTGCCTGTTTCCCGATCAATGAGCTACTGGAGCCTTCTGGACTGGAGCCGCCGGTGCGGGAGCGGGAGCGGGAACGCCAGACTTCACGTTGTACGCCTCGATCACCTGGCGGGTAATGTCGCTGGAAGGAGCGGCATAGAGGACAATGGGCGCCTGCTGCTGCTGCTGCGTCGCATCCAGGACCATCGAATAACCCTGTTGCTGCACGTAGCTCACCAGGACCTCGCCCACTTTGGAGGCCACGCTGTTGAAGACTTCCTGTACCTGCTGCTGGTAGTCGGTCTGCGAATCCTCGCTGAAGCGCTGCGCCTGCTTCTTCTTGTCTTCGATCACGCGCGCCTTGGCCGCCTGATCAGCCTCGTTCAGCTTGTCGCCCTGTGCCTGTAGCTGCTTGGTCAGGGTCTCAATCTCGTCGCTCATGGTTTTCAGCTGAGCCAGCTTCGGCTCGAACTTCTTGCGCAAGTCGCCGAAGTTGCGCTGGAACTCGTTGGTCTGGCTGACGGCCGCCTGGAAGGCAATGACGGCCACCTTGACTGAGCCGGCTGGCGCCGCTGCTGCTGCGGGCGTGGTTTGTGCGGCGGCGCTCAGGACGGTGCCCAAGGCCAGCGTTGCAATGAGAACATAAGTGCGCTTCATTTGTTTCGAGAACTCCTTCGGGATTGCTATAGATTGGACGCGCCCTGGCGCGAGATGAGTCCTATCCCCCGTACAGTCCATCGCTGTTCTCGAAAGACCCCGCGTCGAACAGGGCTGAG
>CAZQPY010000100.1:0-16484 GCA_964595345.1 uncultured Occallatibacter sp. | reverse complement strand
AATCAGGTGCCCACATCGAATGGAATCGGGTGCCCACATGGACCGGAATACGCACCAAGTCTGAATCGGCGTGTGTCTAAAGAAGTGGAGAAGGAGTGTTGGGATCTTCATCATCCGCCATTGAGAACCACTTGCTATCTCAAATGGAGTACACCAATTCTCACTTCTGTCCGGCTGTTTTTCCGATCAATCTCGTAACATGTTGCACACAAGCATAGTGCAGCCACTCATACCGGGAACGATCTGAAATCCGGCTTTCCCGGCGGCAACAGCGAGACAATGGTGCATAAACGCAGGTTTCACCATGTTTGCACAACTGGCCGAGTACCTTCCCCACAAGGAATTTCAGATGTGTGTTACCCGCTATCGTGGCGACTCGAACCCGTGTGGCTTTACTTGCTGGGACCAATATTTGGCCATGGTCTTCGCGCAGTTGATTTATCGCGAACGCCTGCGCGGCAAGCTCTGCCACATGGGCTTCCGTGGCGGGGTGGCTGTGTTCCTCGCTGGCCGACGCCAACGACGTGCACCTCTGGCGCATCTCCGCCGATTTCGCACAAGTGTTGATCGTCACAGCACGACCGCTGCATGCTGCCAGCCCGATTAGCGTCGAACTGAAGCAGAGTCTGTATGCGCTGGATTCTACGACGATCGATCTCTGTTTGAGCCTGTTTCCCCGGACACGCTTGCGGAATCACAAAGCCGCCGTCAAAATGCACACCCTGCTTGATCTGCGCGGTAACATCTCAACCTTCATCCACATCACAGATGGCAAAGTGGCGGACGTTAAGGTGCTCGACGAGTTCCTGCCCGAGGCTGGCGCGTTTTACGTGATGGATCGCGCCTATATCGACTTCGAGCGGCTCTATCGCTTCACGCCGGAGTCAGCCTTTTTCGTGGTGCGCACCAAAACCAACATACTGCTTCGCCGACGCCACTCGCATGTGGTCGATTCCGCGACTGATGTGCGTAGGGATCAGACAGCCATCCTCACGTCGATGGTCTCGGCTTCGGTGTATCCTGACGGACTGCGCAAAGTCAGCTTCGTGGACGAAGAGCCCGGCATGAGGCTGGCTTTTCTGACCAACAACTTCTCCCAGCCTGCCACTACCATCGCCGCCATTTACAAGCAGCGCTGGCGGGTGGAGCTGTTCTTCAAATGGATAAACCAGCACCTGCGCATCAAGTCCTTCTAGTCCGCATTTCTCACCATCCCCCGTGCAGGGCGCATTTCGGTGCGATCTGGACCGTTCGGGGGTGGTTTGCTCTGGGGTGGGGTGGCTGGAGCGGCATAGAAACCGCCCAGAGATGCCTATTTGCTCTTCCTTTCTTATCCGGGGGCGCATTTTGGGCACGACTCCCCGAAGCCGTTGATGCGGCGGGTTGGATTCGTGCTTGTCTTGGGCGTGTGCGCGGCCTGTCAGCAGCGCAAAGCCCCCCATGCCTGCATGTAAACCTCCTTCCAGGGAAAAGCCGAGCTCATCTGCAACCGGACCCGGCGGGCGCTGATGCGGACCACGGCACCGATCTTGAGCAATTTAAGACGGATGGTGTCGACTTGCGCCTCGGCCCACTCAGTGCCCTTCAGGGCGAGACGGCGCAGGGCCTCGACCAGCGTGTAGGCCAGCGCCGAGAAGTAGAGCCTGAGCTGATTTGCCTTCATCTCCTCGGTCGACAACCGGTAAGCAAACAGGCACATCTGCTCTTTGATGCGGTTCTCCATCTCGCCGCGCGCGCAGTAGAACTTCTCGTATAACTCGCGCGCCGCCCACTGATCCGGGTCGAGCGAAGTCACCACGATGCGCGGGTTCTCGCCCTTGTCCAAGTACTCAGCCTTGGCGACCACGCGGCGCGCCCGCACCCAGCTTTTCTTTGTCTGGTACGCAAACTCGGTGAAGACACGCGTGGCTTTCCGCGTCTGCTCATGCTCGACTTTAGCTTCGTGCATCTGCTTGCCGATGATCTTCTGGAGCCGCTGGTTGCGGGCCAGGCCGAAGAGGAAATCGACATGATTTTCTTCGCACCAAGCCATCAGTTCCTCGCGGCAAAAGCCGGAGTCGCCGCGCAGAACGATGCGCGCCGCAGGCCAGGCACTGCGCAGTTCGGCGACGATGCGCTTGACCTCCTCCAGCGCACCCGCGGCCCCGTCCACGTTGGCCGGCCTCAAGCGCGCGCCGAGCAACTGATCACCCGCGAAGATATACAGCGGCAGATAGCAGTAACTGTCGTAGTAACCGTGAAAGAACCGCTCCGGCTGATGGCCGTGCAGGGGGATGTCTGTCGCGTCCAGACCGAGCACAACCTCGGCCGGCGGCGCGGCGTGCGACTCGATAAACAGCGCGCAGAGCAGCGCGTCGATCTTCTCCGGCTGGTAGTCGATCTTGTGGTAGCGCTTGCAGCCACCCGTAAGTTCGAGCCGGTTCAGCGTGCTCTTTCCCGCCAGCGGCGAGTCCAGTTTCCGCTTGCCGCTGAGCACGGCAAACAGTGGATCGTAGCGCAACTGCTCATGATCGTTGAGATCCTCATAACCGAGCGCCAGGCCGTAGATGCGCTGCTTGAGCATTTCCCCGAGCTGGTGCCGAAGCAACAGAGGCGACCGCTTGTCGGTAAAGCAAGCGGACACCCGGTCCAGCAAGCCGATCTTGCCATCGGCCTGGCGCAACAAAAGCGCGCCGCCGTCCGTGGATACCCGCCCAGCCGTGAAGTCGGCCTCCACGCGGCGCGAAAAATGGGCTGCAAAACTGAAGCTCGCTTGATTACACTCTGTCATGAGAAAGGTCCTTTCCTCTGCGAAACAACTCCGTCTCGACAACGTAGTTATGCCACAGAAAAGAGGGCTTTTCCACTATTTTTCTTCCACCAGGAACCTGCACAACAAGACAAGCCGTGAGAAATGCGGGCTAAGGAGCCAGCGAGAACGCCGTGAAAACGCAAATCTGGATCGCCGTTTCGGCATACGTACTGGTCGCTATCGTGCGAAAACGGCTTGAACTGGCCAGCCTCTGCCAAATCCTACACGTGCTCAGCCTGACTCTGTTCGAGACCCCACATTTTACGGACACCTCAACAGATTGACTCCAGGAACGACCTACGAGACCCAGCCAAAAAACTGACTCTGTCCAGCTTAGGCCGGACATCGGTGACCAAATCTAGTTTCGCTATAGTCAAGCATGATCTGGGTTACAGGTTTTACAATTCAATCTATGACCACTACGACAGAGAGCCGCCTCGTCGGGCTCAAACAGAAGATCGAAACCCGCGAAGCCCGCATCGGCATCGTCGGAATGGGATATGTTGGACTACCGCTGGCGCTACTCTTCAGTGGCGAGCACTTTCAAGTCACAGGATTCGATGTGGCGGCCGACAAGGTGGCCACCCTCAACAGCGGCGGCTCTTACATTGTCCGCATTCTGCCTGCCGAAATCCAGCAGGCCCAGCAATCCGGATTTCGCGCCACGACCGATTACTCCGAAATCGCACAGATGGACGCCGTTATCATCTGTGTTCCCACTCCGCTCAACGAGTACCACGAACCCGACCTTAGCTATGTCACCAGCACGGTGGGGTCTCTCGCGCCCTATGTGCATGAAGGTCAGTTGATTATCCTCGAGAGCACGACCTATCCCGGGACCACCGAGGAAGTTGTTGCCCCCCTTCTCGAAACGGATAACCCATTGGGCCTCAAGCTCTCCCGCTCGCTCGACGAACCCGGCCTTCACGTCGCCTTTTCGCCCGAGCGCGAAGATCCTGGCAACGACAGCGTCGCCCGGCACGACATCCCCAAAGTCATTGGCGGCTGTGGTCCCGCAGCCAGTGGACTCTCCGCCGCCCTTTATGGCTCGATCTTCCGCCATATCGTCCCCGTCAGCAGTCCTGCGGTCGCTGAAATGACCAAACTGCTCGAGAATATTTACCGCTGCGTCAATATCGCTTTAGTCAATGAACTGAAGCAACTCTGCATGAAGATGAACATCAACATCCACGAAGTCATTGACGCCGCCAAGACTAAGCCCTTCGGTTTCCAGGCCTTCTATCCTGGTCCCGGCCTCGGTGGTCACTGCATTCCTATTGATCCGTTTTATTTGTCGTGGAAGGCTAGGCAATACGACTTCAATACCCGCTTTATTGAACTAGCAGGCGAAGTCAACATCAACATGCCGTACTTTGTCATCGAACAGGTGGCCAACGGACTCAACGAGCAATCCAAATCCCTAAAGGGGTCGAAGATTCTGGTGCTGGGTCTGGCCTACAAGCGCGACATAGACGACCTGCGCGAGTCTCCCTCGCTCACCATCATCGAACTCCTCCGCGAAAAGGGTGCCGCTGTCAGCTACAACGACCCCTACTTTCCCACCGTCGGCCGCGGCCGCCACTATGACCTCAACATGACAAGCACCCCGCTCGACAAACTCGGCAAATACGACGCTGTGGTCATCGTAACCGACCACACGGCTTACAACTACCCGGCCATCGTCGCGCAATCCAAACTCGTCATCGACACCCGCAACGCCACAAAAGGCCTCGACTCTGCAAAAATTGTTCGCTGCTAACGGCGTTCCCGCGCCGTCAGGCGCAGAACACAAAATAAAAGGCCGAGCGGTGAACCCTGCCGCTCGGCCTTTTATTTTGTGTTCTTTCTCAATGCCGGAGGATCGTTCGCAGTTCAGCGTAGCGCTCACTGTCATTCGGATTCCTTTTCAGGTACTTGAAGATCTCCTGGAGAAAACACCACCCACAGGCCACAAAAAAACCGATCAGTACCATTACAATGACTGTTATCGACCGCATGGGGGATGATTTCCTCTCCGGCGGCACAGCAAAATCAACCACCTGAATCACCGCGCCCTGACGCGCCTCGTCCAGTTTCGCCATCTCAAATTGTTTTTCTATCAGCTCAAGGATCGTCTCGTAATACTTCACATCGCGGACTTTCCGAATGTAGTCCAGACTGGTGTTGGAAAGGCCCCCTTTGGGAACAACCATGCCGGACGTAGAGTCAAAACCGGCAACCCGAGCGAATTGTTCCTGCAGGGCAGCAAGCTGCTGCTTGGCTCGAAGCATCTCAGGGTTGTCTTCGGTGGCCCACGAACGCATCCCCTGAATCTGGACTTCCTTCATTTCCACTTGCGCTCGAAGCGCCTCTGATTCCTGAATCAGAGCGCGTGTCTGGCTGTCGATTTGGAGGATTCCGGTCGATTGTTCAGTTGCCTTCAGCGCGTCTTCGGCCACCAGGACATTCTCCTTCGCTTTCAGCAATTGCTGCTGAAAGAAAAGGCGGCGCTGTGAGGCTTCTGTAACAGCAAGACTGTCCGAGAGTTTTCGATAGGCTTCTACATAGCCGTTGGCGATATCAGAGGACATCTTCGGATCTTTGTCCGTAACAGTCACGGTGAGCAGACCTTCCTTTGGCGCGAAGGTCACCTTGGTGGTTTGCTCCAGAACGTGGCACGCATCGGAGAGAAACTTCGTGTGATATCGATTCATCAGGTCAAAGCGCTGCACCACGGTATCTTCAACGGACCGGCTACGAAACAACGCCACGTACATGTCGCCAGGATTCTTGATTCCCAGACTTGCACCCGCTGCAGCCGCTAGGCCCCCAGAGCCGCCAAGCTGGCTGAGAATCGCGCTCCCGGGGGAACTCTGTGCGGGGGGCAAGACAACCGTTCTTGCGGTGTAACGGTTAGGGATGAGCAGCACGACAAGTGCCGACAAGATCGCCACGCTGGCAGTGAAAAGGAAAATAAACTTGCGACGCTTCAAAAGAATGATGAGAACATCCAGGAATTGCAACTGATAGACGCCTGCATCCTGCATCCTGCTCGCGGGGGCATCCTGATGGTTCACTTCCAAATCCATACAGACCGTTCTCCTCAATCTAATGTAACATTTTGGGAACCCGCGACGAGAAGGCTACCGCGGCGCTTGGGGCGCGGGATTAACCGCGCGACGGGAGCGTTTCCAGTAATGGAGTAAGCGGCTTGGGAGCATCCTGCTTAGTTTCTTCCTGTAAAGAGCGGTGGCTCCGAGAGTAAATAGCGGGCGGTTTTTGAATTCGGAAATCGGAACGCGCGATGCCGCGCTCTCATCTCTAAAGGTCTTGTTCCACCCGATCCGACGAGCCTTGTCCATCCTGTAATATTTTGGAAGCAGTTTGATTAGGATTGACGGGAGCTGTCTGAGTGAAAAGAAGTTGGCTGATTTGGCTTACCGGACTTTCGGACGCGGGTAAGAGCACATTGGCGGAAGCCTTGGTTGAGCGTCTCCGCGCACGCAGTCTGCAGGCATTCCATCTCGATGGGGACCACTTCCGCCGTATCCTTGGCGCAGATCTGGGGTTCACTGCCACCGACCGGGCAGAGAACCTTCGCCGCGCAGGCAGCGTGGCCAGGTTACTGGTCGAAGGGGGAACCGCGGTGGTAGCCGCCTTTGTTTCTCCCTATCAGGCGGATCGCAACCGCATCCGTGATCTTTTCCCCCCTGGCACATTTGCCGAGGTCTTCGTCCGCTGCCCCCTGGAGGTTTGCGAAAAACGCGACACCAAGGGGCTCTACGCACGAGTTCGCAGGGGTGAGATCTCAGACTTCACGGGAATTTCGGCTCCCTACGAAGAGCCAAAGTTCGCGGAATTGGTCCTTGATACTGAATTGGAAAACGTAGAAGGTTGCGTTGATCGGTTGGAGGCTTTGGCCCTGCAACTGGAATTGGCTGTATATTAAAATGCGAGATGTTCGTCAGAGTCCGCAGCGGTAATACACAATCTCGCATTCGGTGCCTGATTCCGGTTGTGCGGCGCGCGCATCTCTAGAAGCTCGACCATCTTCACACTCAAACAGTGGCCACGAGGATGTGGCAGAAGGTAAACCGTGACCAGATTGCTCCCCATGCTTGCCCTACTTTATGTTGATCCGTCAAGCAGCAGCCTTTTGATGCAAATACTAGCCCCGTTGTTTGTCTTCCTCTCTGCTTTGACGGGCTATTTCAGAAAGCGCGTGGCTGCCTTTTTTCGGCGCATATTTGGGCGATGCGCGGAATGAAATCGGTGAAGAGGCTCCCTTTTCCGAACGCCATGAGGGCCATCCTGAACCATCCTCTCAGCCCTGTTCAACTTGTGGTTGTTTTTGTGGGCTATTGGATGCCGTTGGAGTGGATGCGCTATGGAGCGGATGTGATCGGTAACTCCACCTGGAATGAGCGCGCGCTCGTGATCGCAGCCTCGGTTTTCTTGAGTTATTTGCCGGCAGCCCTTCTGGTTGCACTGGGCGTCTATCCGCTGGCAGGACTGCTCTCTCTCTTTCCGGGGATTTCTTTTCGAAAAGCCGCAGAAAACGGGCTCAGCGCCTCGGCCTTTTTCACTCTTTTCGCCATTTCTATAAGGACTCTGAAGCCAGCGTTTCTAGCCGTGGGGAATGGATGGATCAAGAATGCGATTCTTGTGACTCTTGCCTTCTTCGCATTCTGGCTCACCAGAAAAGGGATACGGCTAGCGGAATGGATGCTGGTGCCTCGGATCATCGCGGGGACAGTCCTGGCGGTTTCCATTGTGCTGCTTCTTCTGGGATGGGGTGCGGGGATCAGGTACCGGCCCCACACGCCCCCCCCCCCTATTCACGATATGGGTGCGACGTCAGGCACCCGCCCTGATATTATCCTGATCACCGTCGATACGCTCTCTGCAGGGCATCTCCACACCTACGGCTACCAGCGGCCAACTTCGCCCCATCTCGATGATTTTTCTCAGCAGTCCATTCTTTTTGAAAACTTCTATGCCAATGCCAATTGGACCCGCCCAGGAATAGCCAGTATTCTGAATGGCGCCAGGCCGTGGACTCACCAGGGAGATTTGGGGATGCCTCTCTATCGAGTCACAGACGGCCAGAACCTATTGAATCGTCTCGCCGACGCCGGCTACGATATTCGTACGGTAAGCTCGAATGACTTTGCAGATCTGGAGTGGCAGGGCATCGCAAACGTTCTCGCGCACAGGGAGCAATTGGATACCCATTCCTATTTGACTCGAGTCCTGGAGCGCCATTTCCCGTCAGCTTTCATAGTCGGCCAGCAAGGCCCGCAAAGGGTTGTCGAAGAGTTCCAGGTTGTCCTACGGGTCGCTTTGTCGATTCACCAAAAAACGCAGAAATATGCTGAGAGATCGGAAGCCCTGCTGCGCACTGCGCCTGCGAACCGTCCGCTTTTCTTTTGGTTGCACATTTCCTCACCCCACAGCCCGTACGCAACTCCGGCACCTTATTTGGGCCGGTTTGAGTCTTCGCCCTTGGCCAGAACGATCGCGACAAGCCAACCTCCGTTGAATTTCCATGCCCCCATGAGTCCTGAGACCGCGCGGGTACTCGAAGGCCGCTATGACGAGGGGATACTGATGGCGGATGACGCCATTGGGAATGTTCTAGGAATTCTGAAAAAGCAAGGGCGATTTGACCGCAGCTTGATCGTAGTGACCGCCGATCACGGAGAGAGTTTCAACCCAAAGTATGGGATGCATGGCGGTCCTCTTCTTCTTGATGAAATCATTCATATTCCTTACCTGCTCAAGCCCCCCTATTTTCATGGTGCCAAGCGGGAATCTGGACTGTTTGAGCAAGTGGATCTGGAACCCACGATTCTTTCCTATGCGAATCTTCCGATTCCAAGTGGAATGGAAGGGCAGGCATATCCTGGCAAACCGGCGAATGTCTCGATCTTTTCGATGAACCGCGATTTTCAGATCGGACAGCACACCCTGTCTGTTGCCATGCGCGATGGCGCTTGGAAGTACGTTGCTCATTTGGGCCGCTGGAATCGTCCTTGGCCGCAAAGAGAGCTCTACAATATGTCTCAGGACCCTGAAGAGTCTACCAATCTGGTTGGGCTTCAGCCCGAACGGGCGGAATTCATGCGTCGACAAATCTTGCAGCAGGCGGTGCGGCACGGCGTCTCTCTGAAGGAGTTCGAGCCATGAGCGCACCTACGTCGCTGGCTGCCGGGAGCGTACTCGCGCGCTGGTTGTGTCAGGGTGGTAGACCCGACCAAGCGCCGCGCGCGCTTCTCTGGCTCTATCGCTGGCGCGCCTTCTGGCTGGAGCGCAGCTATAAGCTGCTGCGGAAGACCGCTCCAGCAGCGCAGAATTCGGCCTTTTCAGAAGGCGAAGGTTTGATCTTCATTCAGGGATTCTGGCGCGCGGGGACGACGCTGCTGCACGAGTTGCTGGCGGAAATGCCGGAGTGCGCTGTGCCGCGCACCTGGCAGTGCATGGACCCTGCTTCTTTACTGCTGCCCTCAGGCCGACCGGCGGGTGGCGAGGCAATGCAGCGCCCGATGGATCAGGTGATGATTTCGGTGGATTCGCCACAGGAGGACGAGTTTGCCCTGCTGGCAATGGGTGTGCCCAGCGTCTACCGGGGATTTCTCGACCCGCGGCGGCTGCCGGAACTGACATCTCTGCTCCAACCGCGCTATTGGTTGGAAGCCGATCCCGCCTGGTTGAAAACGCTGGAGGCTTTTCTCTCTTGGTGCGCCGAGCCGGGAAAGACGCAGCTTGTGGTGAAGAGCCCCAATCACATCTACCGTTCTCCAGCGCTGGCCGCATTTTATCCCAAGGCTCGCTTTGTCTGGATACTGAGGGACCCGGAAGAGCTTTGGCGTTCCAACCTGAAGATGTGGCGGGCAATGATCGCCCACTATGGTCTTTGGAAAGAGCGCAACCAAGAATTAGAGCATTTTCTGGACGCAGCGCTCACCGCGTACGCAGATTTGCTGGAGGCGATGCTCCACGGCGGCGACTTCCGCAGCCAGCCCGTTTTTTCTTACGAAGCGTTGGTACGGGATCCAGAGACCGTTTTGCCAGCGTTACTCGATCGCCTGGGCTTCGGACCATGGGAGAGCCTGGACGGCGCACTGCGCTCCAGACTGCTGGCAAAGCCCGTCAGGGGAGAGGCGAAACCGCAGCCACCACTATCGGGGCCGAGCGGCCTGATCATGCGTATTCGTGTCCTGCACGAGGAAACTCTCCATTCATTCGGTATCCACGCTACAAGTCTGCCAGCATAATATGCGCTGAAGAGAACGGAATACGCCAGGGTTTCTTCATGGAACAAAGCCTCAGTCATCTTCGCTTGTTGGAAGCAGAGAGCATACACATTCTGCGTGAAGTCGCTTCGGAGTTCGAGCGGCCGGTGATGCTGTATTCCATTGGCAAGGATTCGTCGGTGATGCTGCGGCTGGCGCAGAAGGCCTTTTATCCAGCGTCGATTCCTTTTCCGCTGCTGCATGTGGACACGGGCTTCAAGTTTCGTGAGATGATCCCGTTCCGTGACGAAGCGGCGCGCGCGGCTGGCGCGGAGCTGTTGGTGTGGCGCAATGAAGCAGCCATAGCTGCCGGAGCCAACCCGATCGCACTCGACACCAAACGCTGCTGCGCTTTGCTCAAAACTCAGGCGCTGCTCGACGCGCTGCGCCACCATAACTTTGATGCGGCCTTTGGCGGGGCACGGCGTGATGAAGAAAAGTCGCGTGCCAAGGAGCGCATTTATTCATTCCGCGACGGCGCGGGCCAGTGGGATCCCAAGAATCAGCGCCCTGAGCTTTGGAACATTTACAACTCGCGCGTGCATCCCAACGAGAGCATTCGCGTCTTTCCGCTTTCCAATTGGACCGAACTCGACGTTTGGCAGTACATCCACGAGGAGCGGATTCCGGTCGTAGATTTGTACTTTGCCAAGGAGCGACTGATGTATGTGCGTGGTGAGGCGCTGCTGCCGATCGAGCAGGATTTTGTCGCGCTTCCGGGAGAACGCCCGCAGCGCGTTCTTTCGCGGTCGCGCTCGCTGGGATGCAGTCCCTGCACCGGTGCGATTCGTTCCTGCGCGGTAACCATCCCGGAAATCATTGCGGAGTTGGTTGGGTTTCGCTCTTCCGAGCGCGCGCACCGGGTTATCGACCACGATCAGGAAGGATCGATGGAGCTGAAAAAGCGGGAGGAATATTTTTAAATGCCGATGCCCGCAACGGACCTTTTCTCCATCGATGAATTCCTCAGGCAGGAGCGCGGCAAAGACCTGCTGCGCTTCTCCACGGCCGGCAGTGTTGACGACGGTAAATCCACGCTGATCGGCCGTCTGCTTTACGATACGCAATCGGTCTGTGAGGATCACTTGCTCGCCATTGAGGGCAAGGGAACAGCCGGGCCCGGCGAGACGGATTTTGCGCTGCTCACCGACGGGCTGCGAGCCGAGCGCGAACAGGGCATTACCATCGACGTGGCCTATCGCAGCTTTGCGACGGCGCGGCGCAAATTCATCCTCGCCGATACGCCGGGTCACGAACAGTACACTCGTAACATGGCGACCGGTGCCTCCACTGCGGACGCCGCTGTTTTGTTGATCGACGCCAGCAAAGGGGTTTTGCGCCAGTCACGCCGTCATGCGTACATTGCTTCGTTACTGCGCGTGCAGCACATATTAGTCGCCGTGAACAAAATGGATCTGGTCGGCTTCAGTGAAGAGGTTTTCCGCGCGGTGGAGAGCGATTTTTCGCGGCTTCTCGACCGGATCGCCGAAGATACAGGGAACCCCGTTCTGGCACGCTTTCTTCCGATTTGTGCGTTGACGGGCGAAAGCATCGTGCATCGTTCGCCGCAGATGCCGTGGTATTCCGGTCCATCCCTGTTGGAAGCCCTAGAGGAACTGCCCTCCGCGGAATGCGGAGACAAGGATCCCTTTCGCTTTCCGGTGCAGCGCGTGCTGCGGCCTGATGCGATGTTTCGCGGATTCGCTGGACAGATCGCTTCCGGCCGTGTGCGTCCGGGCGATGCCGTCACCGTGCTGCCCTCCGGTTACAGCGCCAGTGTAGAACGGATTGTCACATTCGATGGCGATCTTCCTGAAGCGTGTGTACCGCTCTCCGTCACGCTGGTTCTGGATCGCCCGCTGGATATTGGCCGCGGCCATCTACTCGTAACTGCGGGGACCGGCGCAGTGGTTACTCAACGACTGCAGGCCGCGCTCGTTTGGATGGACCAGCGCCCGCTGGAATGCAATCGGCGCTATCTGCTCAAACACGCCAGCCATACGATTCCGGCGCTGGTTTCCAAGCTTGAGTATCGGGTCGAAGTGGATACGCTCGCGCACGTTCCCGCTACAGCACTGGAGATGAACGGCATCTGCGTGGCCAATCTGCAATTGCTCCGCCCCATCGCCGCCGACGCCTACAGTGCGAACCGCACCACCGGCTCTTTCATCTTGATCGATCCCGAAACCAACAGCACGGCAGCGGCGGGTATGATTCGCGCAACTTACCCCGATACCGCTGTGGAAGACGAATCTGTCGATGCCGGACCCGTGACCGAGCACGAGAGGTCAGTTCGTTGGGGGCACTACGGTGGAATGCTTGAATTGACCGGCCCGGAAAGCGTGCTATTTCGCATCGAGCGAGATTTGTTCTGCGCTGGCCTCATCTCCCAACACAACGATCGAGACGACGTGTTCTTCCGCCAACATCCATCGCTACTGGAGGCGTTGGCCAGACGGCAGGCCGAGGCCGGCTTGCTGGCACTGGTTGTTCAATGCGACGACAGCGAATGGGTGAAGATCCGCATCGGCGGTATGGAAGAGAGATGCCACACGGAGAATTCCGAAGCCTTCGCCGCGCCCCTGGACCGCCTCCTGCGTCACAGTGGAATCCTTCCTGACGCCCCTACGGGCATGGCATGAATCATTCGCAGCTTCAGTTCGCGCAAGCCGCTCTGGAGAATTGAATGGACTACTGCATTGGATGCATGATCGCTTTCTTCATCTCCCTGACTGGAGTTGGAGCTGGCACAATCACGGTGCCGGTCTTGGTCCTGTTTTTGGGCGTTCCCGCGCCTGTTGCGGTGGGGCTGGGACTAACCTTCTCTGCTGCCGTCAAACTGATTTTGGCTCCGGCGCAGATTCTGCGCCGCAATGTGGCGTGGCGCACACTTGGTTATATGCTTTTGGGAGGCATTCCAGGAGTGCTCGCCGGCTCGCTCTTTCTTCATCATCTCGTCACGGTGGGTTCGCAGAATCTGCTCAATCTTCTTCTCGGTCTAATTCTGGTCACCATTGCCACTTGGCAGATTTTCTTTACGTTGCGTCTTGTACACGGCGAGAGAGGTGTGACGGACCGCAGTCATTGGATGCCTTGGCTGATGTTGCCGGTGGGCGCAGAGGTGGGATTTTCCTCCGCAGGCGCGGGCGCGCTGGGCAATGCCGCACTGCTCAGCCTGACGCCACTAACCCCGGTGCAGGCGGTGGGCACAGACATTGTCTTTGGATTGATTCTCTCACTGATCGGCAGCGGTGCGCACTGGTTTTCCAGGGCCGCCAACCAACCGCTTCTTCTACATCTGATCGCAGGCGGCACCTTCGGCGCCCTGGGCGGCACGCTCCTCAGCCAGCGCATTCCTCGCCGGCCTCTGCGTTTCGCCCTCTGGATCTGGATACTGTTCTTAGGGGGCGATCTCCTCCTGCGCAATTGCACTGCCGTCGCCCATTGATCGCGACGCTTCATCCACCGTATTGGTGCAACAAAGACTGCCTTCATGTGCATTGTGGGGGCTCCGGCGGTCTAGTTGCCACTGTCGCCGCTTTGATTGTTACCGAGTGGAACGACCCAGTTACCGGGCAGGGTTGTACTAAGCTGAAAAGCACCGGCTTTCACTGCGCACGTTCAGGGGTTTCCTGCCGTATACTGAAAGGGTGGAAACGGGGTGCAATCGAGGAAGTGTGCTCTTAGAAGCTAACTCTCTCCGCGGACATTTGCACGGTGGACTTTCCGAGTGAAGATACGAGCGATCTTCCGAAGACATCATGGCGGGCAGTACCGTCGAGCCGAGCGATACTGACGACACAAGCATCCATTCAACGTTCATCCATCAGACGAAAACACCCAAGAAACATCTAGGAGAAAGTCATGCGGAAAGTCGCTCTCATTACTGGCATCACCGGCCAAGATGGCGCCTACCTGGCAGACCTGCTGCTGTCGAAAGGCTATCTTGTGCATGGAATCAAGCGGCGGTCGTCTTCGTTTAACTCCGCGCGCATCGATCATATCTATCAGGATCCGCACGTGCCGGACAGCCAGTTTCAGCTACACTACGGGGATATGACGGATTCGACGAATTTGATTCGGATCATTCAGGCAGTGCAGCCGGATGAAATCTATAATCTGGCCGCGCAAAGCCACGTACAGGTAAGCTTTGAAACTCCCGAATACACGGCCAACGCGGACGGAACCGGCGCGTTGCGCATCTTGGAGGCTATCCGGATTCTGGGGCTGGTGGACAAGACGCGCTTTTATCAGGCATCGACCTCGGAGCTTTACGGGAAGGTGCAGGAGACGCCGCAAAAAGAGACGACGCCGTTTTATCCGCGCAGCCCGTACGCGGTAGCCAAGCTCTATGCTTATTGGATCACGGTGAATTACCGCGAGGCGTACGGCCTGCACGCGTCCAATGGGATTCTGTTCAATCACGAAAGCCCGCTTCGGGGAGAAACGTTTGTGACGCGCAAGATTACGCGCGCTGTGGCGGGCATTCATTTGGGTGTGCAGAAGACGCTTTATATTGGAAACTTGGACTCCAAGCGCGACTGGGGACATGCACGGGATTTTGTCGAGGGTATGTGGCGGATTCTTCAGCAGGAAACGCCAGATGATTATGTGCTGTCAACGGGTGAGATGCACAGCGTGCGCGAGTTCATGGAGATTGCATTTTCCAAGGTCGGCCGCTCCATTGAATGGCAGGGAACGGGCGTCGACGAGGCGGGCATCGACAGCGTCAGCGGCGAGACGCTGGTAAAGATCGACCAGCGCTACTTTCGGCCCACCGAGGTGGATTTGCTGCTGGGCGACTCATCGAAAGCGCGTAGGGTTTTGGGCTGGAAGCACAAGGTGAGCTTCGATGAATTGATTTCCGACATGTTGAATTCGGACTTGAGAGTGGTTGCCGAAGAGTCCAGGGTGCGAGGGATTGGGAATGAGTGAATTTGATCTTGCTGGCCGCCGAGTGTGGGTAGCGGGCCATCGGGGCATGGCTGGAGCGGCCATCAGCAGGCGTTTGGCGAGCGAGCGTTGCGAACAAGTGACGGCAACGCGCGGCGAACTGAATCTGTTGCGTCAAGCGGATGTCGAAGCTTGGATGGCGGCCAGAAAGATCGATGCGGTGTTTGTAGCTGCGGCGACGGTAGGCGGAATTCTGGCCAACATGGTCAGGCCCGCCGAGTTTCTCTACGAGAATCTTGTCATCGAGACTAACATCATTCATTCGGCGTGGAAGACGGGCGTTCAAAAGCTATTGTTTCTCGGCTCGTCGTGCATCTATCCGCGCTTTGCCGAGCAGCCAATGCGGGAAGAGGCGCTCTTGACCGGGGCCTTGGAGCCAACCAATGAAATGTATGCGATCGCCAAGATCGCCGGAATTAAAATGTGCGAAGCTTACCGGAGACAGTATGGCTGTGACTTTGTCTCCGTCATGCCGACCAATCTTTACGGGCCTCAAGATCGTTACGACGCGGAGGGTGGCCATGTGGTTGCTGCTCTCATCATGAAGATTCATGCTGCCAAGGTGGCCAATAGACCGACAGTGGAGTTGTGGGGCACCGGGCATCCAAAGCGCGAGTTTCTCTATTCCGAAGACCTTGCCGATGCCTGTGTTTTTGTGATGAAGAATTATTCGGATGAACTGTTCTTGAATGTGGGCACAGGACACGACATCAGCATCCTGGAGCTGGCAGAGAGTATTGCCAGAGTAATAGACTGGAACGGGGTTTTCTGCTTCGATGCAACCAAGCCGGACGGCATGCCGCGTAAGGTGATGGACGTTAGCCGCCTCAGCGCCCTGGGATGGACCGCCGGCACGGATTTCGAAACGGGCTTGAAGAGCGCGTACGAGTGGTATGTGGCAAACAGGTGTTGCTGAGGCGAGCGCGTTTCACATCGGCAGGGAGGCGTTCCGTTTTTTATCTCGAAAGAGGTAGGTGCGTAGATTCCATCTGACAGTATCTACTGCTTCTGGTTGGAGGGCAATTGCGCTAGCCATGACGCCAAAGGCGTTCATTGCCCAATAAGGTAGCCTGGAGATTTGTGAGTGTGGTTCTGGCCCGAAAGGCTTTTTGGGAGATCTGTCCAGAACCTGGTTGGGATCAACGCTGGTTTACCTGTAATCGCAATCCATTACCTGACTCACAGTGTTCTTCCTGGGAATTCATTCATATGACGACGGAGCAAGTGTCAATTTGTGTCATTGGTTCAGGGTATGTAGGACTGGTTGCAGCGGTCTGCTTTGCCGATATGGGGCATTCAGTGGTCTGCGTCGACAACGACGAGGCCAAGGTCAAGATGCTGCGCGAAGGCGGCGTGCCCATCTTTGAGGACCACTTGGAGTCCATGCTGGCAAAGCATCTGGGGCGCGGGGTCAGGGCAAACGCATTTCAAAACATCTCCAATAACCGGTGGAGGAAGTCGTCGTC
>CAZQPY010000099.1:0-16910 GCA_964595345.1 uncultured Occallatibacter sp. | reverse complement strand
TCTTCGCAGGGATGGTGCTTTGGGCGGTGCCCGGATACCTGCGGGAACGTGCCCTTGCTCTCGGCCAGGCTGCCCGCCGCCCCGGATTCACCCCCCCTCTCACCTTGCTCAAACCCGTACATGGCGCCGAGCCCAACCTCGACGCGCATCTGGCCAGCTTCTTCCAGCAGGATTACCCGGAGTATGAAATCCTGTTCTGCGCCCGCTCCGCCGCCGACGCCGGCCTTGCCACGGCGCGGCAGGTGGCCGAGCGCTACCCGCAGATTCCGGCCAAGTTCTTAGTAACCGGCGGCCAGCCCGACTACATCAACGCCAAGGTGGCCTCCATGGAGCTGATGGAACTCCATGCGGCGCACCAGATCCTGGTCATCAGCGACAGCGACGTGCGTGTTACTCCGGATTACCTGCGCGCCGTGGCCTTGCCTTTTGCGGACCCGAAGGTCGGCGGGATGACCTGCCCCTATCGCGGCGTCGCCGCCGAAGGCGGTCTTTGGGCGCGACTGGAAGCTGTCGGCATGAGCGTCGAAATGACCGCCGGCGTCCTTGTCGCCCGCAATCTCGAAGGCATGCAATTTGTCCTTGGCCCAACCATGGCCTTCCGCCGCGAAACCATCCGCCGCATGGGAGGTTTCAAGGTCACCGCCGACTACTGCGCCGACGATTTCATCCTGGGCAACGAGACCTTCAAGCTCGGCGAGGCCGTCGTGCTCAGCCATCACGCCATCGATCACATGGTCATCAATTCGTCCTTCGGGCCGTCCATCGCGCACCAGGTTCGCTGGATGAAATCCACTCGCTTTTCGCGCCCCAAGGGGCACTTCGGCACCGCGCTCACCTTTAGCATGCCCTTTGGCCTGCTCGCCCTGGTCGCGGCCGTTGGGACCGGTCACCCCGGTTTGGGGCTCGCGCTGCTCGGCTGGGCCGTCGCAACCCGCCTCGCCATGTCCATTGCCGTCGGCAAATTGGTCGTCCGCGACAGCAGCTGGTTCGGACTTCTCCTCCTGTATCCGCTGCGCGACCTTATGGGTTTTGGCTTCTGGGTAGCCAGCTATTTTGGCAGCACGGTCCTTTGGCGCGGGCGTTGCTTCCAGCTCCTGCCCGGCGGAAAAATGCGGGAAGCTCGCTGACAATGCAAACAAGAACGCCTGCCCGGATGCATTCCGGGCAGGCGTTCTTGTCTTAGATTGGTTGTTTACTACTGAAGCGGTCGATCCGTCCACAGCGCCTTGTCGGCAATCGACCGCACGGGGTACAGCCGCCCCGCCAGCAGTTGCTCGGCCTTTGACTGGTTCACGTCCTGCGCAAATAGCCACTTGCGCTCGCCCGTTCCCCAGGCCTTCTGCAACTGATCCTCGTTCAGGAAGATGTTTGGCGTGTCCGGATAGCACGAGCCCCATAGCAGCGTCGAGCCGTTCCCGTGCGGCGAGCAGCGTTCTTCCACCAGCAGCGCCGGCTTCTTCAAAAAGCTGTTGGCATAGAACACTACCGACGATGCGTCCGACTGGTCACCATAAATGATGAACGTATCCGCGGGCGAGCCCTTGGCCACAATCGTATCCGCCAGTTGCTTGCTGCTCAGCATCGGCTCGAAGCGAGCAAAGGCGATATGCGCCGCGATCAGAAAGACCGCTGCCGTCAGAGCCACGCTGACGGTCGATGCCATGTGCCGGCCCTTGAGCCGCAGCACCAGACCCACCATCGGCCCAATCAGCAGCGTAATCGCGGCCAGTGTTGCGGGCAGCCGCAGTGCGGCAAACGACGAGCCGGTCAGGTCGAACAGGTGCGACATCGACAGCGTGTAGTCGCCCACCGCGCGATGCGCCAGCACGGTGCCGATATCGTCCACTTTGGGCAGATTGCGGCTGACCCACAGGCCCCATCCCAGTGCTGCGGCCGCCACCACGCCCACGCCGGCAAACACCGCCTGCGCTCCGGTCAGCCATGCCGTTGACAAGGGTGCATTGCCGCCTGCCGGTCCACGATTCTCTTCGATCCCCGCCACAATGCTGGCAATCAGCATCAGCAGCGGAACCCACGCCGGAAAGGTGTAGTACTCCTGATTGGTTGAAATCGAGAAGAACAGCAGAATGAAGCCCGCAAACAGGCTCAGCAGCCAGCCTGTCCGAATGCGAAACTTCAGCCTGAGCACATAGCTGGCTACATCTCCTCGGTCGGCATTGTCCAGGTAGAAGTCCACCGTTTGGCCGGCGTCGTGGCGCAGGTGCTGCAACCACGTCTTTCTCGTCTTCCAGGCCACCACCAGCATCGCCGGCAGGAACAGGCTCCACGGAAAGAGCCACGCCAGGTGCAGCAGCCAGTAGGCGGCAAAGGGCAGCTTGTTATAGTCGTGCGGGAAGCGCCCGCCGATAAACCGCATCAGGTGTTCGTTGACGAAGTAGAAATACCAGAACCCGTGCACGTTCCCGATCGTCGGGTGATTACCGAACGCGCGTCCCTGGTCGCGGTTGGCCAGCCCGGCCAAAATGTGCCAAGGCGCGGCAATCGCCAGGTAGAGCAGCGCCCCGGTGAAGGGCTTGAACGCCCGCCACCTGCGCCACTGTCCGGTCAGCATCAGCAGCGGGATCACCGCCGCTAGAAAGAAGATGGGCGCAATCAGCCCTTTGGTCAGTGTGGCCAGTGCCAGCGCTGCCCACATTCCGTAGATACGTACCGGAATTTGGGATTCCAGGCTCGTTAACAGGCAATAAAGCGCCAGCAGCAGGAAGAAACTCAGCAGCGCCTCGGGAATCGCAAACCGCGTGAACAGGAACGGCCCGATGGCTGTCAGCACCCCCAGAGCGGCGTAGAACCCTGCCCGGCGACCCCAGGCCCGGCCCGCCCAAAGCCATGCCAGCCAGGCGCAGCCAAGCATCGCCAACGCGTTCGGCAGGTGGGTCGCAAAGGCGTTCTCGCCAAAGATCTTGTACAGTCCAGCGTCCAGCCAATAGGGCAAGGGAGGCTTTTCCAAATAGCGGATTCCATTCACCTTGAGCGTGATCAGGTCGCCGGTCTTTGCCATCTGCTGCGCGGCCTGCGCATGCGAGGCGTCGGCGTCGTCCAGCAGCGGCGGCGTGAACAAAGAGGCAAACTGGACAGCCACAAAGATCGCCGCCAAAAGCACCCAGGCGGCCAGCGTGGAAGGCGCAGACTGCAAGCGATTCTGCGAGGGAGAGTCGTTGGTCATCGAGATAAGTGCCATTGCGATAAGGATAACAGCAGGTCTGACCAGCCGTTTCATGCGGCGAGAGGTCGAAAAAGGCCAATTCACGCAGATTTCATCCGCGCCTGTCCTTCTGCCGCGCGTTGGATCTCCGATGCCGGACGCTGCGGGAACATCCGCTCGGTCACCTGCGTAACCCCTGCATCATGAAGCGAAAGAGGGTTGCTTTCTGGCTCATTGGAGCTTTGCTAACCGTTTGGCTGGTGATTACCTCGGCGCTGGGCATTCTGGTCGCAGAGTGGGCGCTCCATCCGGGGCGGCGCAGGCTGGGGCCGGCCTTCGAGTCTTCCGCGCGCACCATTGCCGCCGCCAATCACGCCCTGCTTGCGTCGGTTTCCATCCCGGCGCGGGACGGTGTCTCTCTGCGCGCCTGGAGCTTCCGGCCCATCCTGTCCTCTGCGGGCAACTCCGACGCGGTGATTCTTCTTCATGGCCACACCGACAATCGTAGTGGAATGCTTGCCGTGGCAGATCTGTTGCTGCGCAACGGCTATGCGGTCCTGCTGCCCGACGCGCGGGCCTATGGCGAGAGCGGCGGCGATCTGG
Source organism: uncultured Occallatibacter sp. (assembly GCA_964595345.1). GTDB lineage: Bacteria > Acidobacteriota > Terriglobia > Terriglobales > Acidobacteriaceae > Telmatobacter. The sequence continues at coordinate 13,144 of CAZQPY010000099.1, read as the reverse complement.
AAACCTACGGCGTCATGGAAGCAAACGACATTTCTCGCTGGTTCAACTGGGTCCGTCAGACTTAGTCGCCCCATTGCATCTACGGCATGGGAAATTCCATGGGTGCCGCTCAGTTGCTCAATTCTCTGCAGGCCGAGCCCGGATTCTGTGCCGTCGTTGCGGAATCGTCCTTCGCCTCCTTCCGGGAAGCGTCCTATGACCGCTTGGGAGAGAAACTGCACGCTGGGGCCGGGGTGGGCCGAACCCTTCTCCGCCCGGCTGTCGAGGCCGGTTTCCTCTGGGCACGCTGGAAGTTCGGCGTGGACCTGGAACAGGCGTCGCCGGAAAAGTCTGTTGCCGCCAGCCACGTTCCCGTTCTGCTGATTCATGGCCTCAGAGACAGGAACCTCCCGTCTTACCATTCCGAGAGGATTTTTGCTCTCAGCGCCGGACGCTCTCCGGATTTGTCGCTGTGGGAGCCGGCCATGGCCGGCCACTGTGGAGCGTGGTCGTCGGAACCGAAGGAATACGAGCGGCGCGTGCTGGGCTGGCTGGAGGGGCATCGTTAGCTGGATCTGCCGAGCCTATCTTTCTCGCCATAGAACTCGTAGGTTGTCATTTTATAAAATGACAACCTATAAAATGTCATTTTACGAAAAGCCACTTTACAAAAACGATAAATAGGAAGACCATATCTACGCAGCAGGATGTCTCCAGGAGCGCCCGTCATGACCATCAAACCTGACCCATTTTATGATCGCTCCATGGAGCTTGCCGCTCTCCAGCGTGCCTGGATGCGTCCCGGCCGCGGTGGTCAGATGATGCTCGTCTATGGCCGCAGACGTCTCGGCAAGACATTTCTCCTGCAGCGCTATTTCACCGGAGGCCTCACCGGAGACGAGCCTGACAAGCCCCACTGCTACTTCCTCGCCGAGCAGTCCACGGCCGCTTTGCAGCGGACCAATCTTGCTCGCCAGTTGCTCGCCGTCTTTGACGACCAAACGACCACCGCAGACGAGGTGGGCGTTTCCTGGAATGCCCTGCTCCGTTATGTCTCCGGAAAAGCCCTCGAACGAAAAAAGGAGGACGCCCGCTTTGCCCTGATTCTGGATGAGTTTCCCTACCTGGTGCAGCAGACGCCCGAGTTGCCTTCCATCCTCCAGGCCTGGTGGGATCGCGAGGCCGTGCATGCTCCAGTCTTCGTCGTCCTGTGTGGATCTCAGCTCTCGGCCATGGCCTCGCTGGGTGTCGAGAGTGCCCCGCTGTTTGGGCGATTCAACGCCGGAATCTTCCACCTCGACCCGCTCCAATTCGAGGATGCCGCCGGCTTTTACGACGGCAGCCCCCACTATGGAGTCGCGGAAAAGCTCCTCATGTACGGCATCTTTGGCGGAACCCCACGCTACCACGCCATGGTGGATACCTCCCGCCCACCGGCCGCCGAGATCGTCTCCCTGCTCATGCAGCCACGCGCCCTCCTGGAGAACGAGGTGCGTTTCCTTCTGGGCAGCGAGCAGATTCGCGATCCCGCTCCTTACAACGCCATACTCGCCGTAATTGCCGGAGGTGAAACAAAGTTCAACGGTATACAGCAAGTGGTCGGCATCGACCGTGGAGCCCTCTCCTCGTCCCTGCGCAGTCTGCTCGAACTGGGATGGATCCGTCGCGAGTTTCCCTTCGGCGAGCACTCCGAGCGCCGCGCCATTTATCGCATCTCCGACCCGTTTCTCACCTTCTGGTATCGCTTCATTTCGCCGCTCGCCAGTGCTTTGCAGTTTTCCGATCCAACGGCTGTCTACGACTCCCGGGTCGGTCCCTATCTGGCCGATTACATGGGTTGGTATGTCTTTGAAAAAATCTGCTGCCAGTGGCTCGAACGCCACGCCGCCCAGCGCCTCGGCCTGCACATTCGCCGCATCGGCCGCTATTGGAGCCGCGACGGCAAAACCGAGATCGACCTCATGGCAGAGTTGGAAGACGGCGGTTCTCTTTTCTGTGAATGCAAATGGCGTACGGAACGCCTCACGCGCCTGGGCGACTTGGCCGCTCTGCAGGCTCGCGTCGCCAACCTGCCCGACCCTCGCTGGCGCGAACGGCCCACCTGGCTGCTCTTTTCGGTCGGCAATTTTGCCCCGGAACTCCGGCAGATGGCCGCCGATCCCGAGGAACGGCTCCTTCTCGTATCGGCACAGGACCTGCTGCCCGACGGCAAATGAGGTGTTTGCCGGCTGCTGCGTCATCCGGCAGCGGCCGGCTCGCAACAGTTGCGCTACCGCATCCGATTTCCGTTCCTGGGACGCTACGCGCTCCCTCGTGTATCTTGGCGGAAAGAAACTGTTCTCCGGAGAGTGCCTTCATGCCCACCTTTGCAGCCATCGATATTGGTTCCAACTCTTGCAGGTTGAAGATCGCTAAGGTAGTGGCGCACCATCTCCGGGTTGTCCACGAGGATCGTGAAGTCACTCGGCTCGGGACCAGCGTCTTCGACTCCGGCCTCGTCTCCCCAGAGGCCATGGCGGCCACTCTCCGCACGCTCAAGCGCTTTCAGCGGGCGGTTCAGGAGTATGGCGTGGACCAGATTCGCGTCGTTGCCACCGCAGCCGTGCGCGATGCCCGCAATGGAGCGGCATTCCAGGCGTGGGTGAAGGCAGAGACCGGCTGGGCGATGGAGACCATCTCAGGTCTGGAAGAAGCGCGCCTTATCCATCTCGGGGTCATGAGCCCCGACGTGATAAGTTCCAGCTACGTTGGGCTGCCCGCGCATGGGGTTGCGGCAGCCGGGCCGGGAAAAGGCGGCCGCGTGATCCTCATCGATCTCGGCGGCGGAAGTTGCGAGATTACCCTCTCCGAGCACAAGCGGATCAAGGAAACCGTGAGCCTGCCGCTCGGTGCCGTACGCCTCACCGAGGAATTCCTCGAGGGCGATCCGGCCCCGGCTGAGGGCCTGGGAAAGATGCGCAAGTTCATCGAAAGGGAACTGCGCCAGGCGCACAGGAAGATTCAGCCGGAAAACGTCGATCTGGTGATCGCCACATCCGGCACGGCCGCTGCTCTCTATGACGCCATCTACGCGAGCTCAGCTTCAGCGGGAAAACTGGATAGGCCTTCCACAAAGGCGCAGAAGAAATCCGCGCAGAAGAAATCGACCAAGTCACGTACGGGAAAATCCGCCTCCAAGAGCGTCGGCGCAGGCGTTGCGCCCATGACGGCAGCCCAACCAGATGCTGCCTGGATTGCCTCCACCCGCGAGGTCCGCAGGCTCGCCAACCGGCTCGCGCAGATGAACCTGGCCGACCGCACCGCGGTCTCCGGCATTGGTCCCCGCCGCGCTGAGATCATCGTTGCCGGCTCGCACGTCTATGCGGAATTGCTGGAAAGCTTTGGCCTAGCCGGGTTCCGCTACTCGCCGCTTGGCCTGCGCGATGGAATCCTGGCCCAGATGCTCGTCGAGCAGGATGCCCGCGCTACCGCGCACATCGAATTCGAGCATCAGCGCTGGGAGAGCGTGCTGGCCACGGCGCGGCGTTACGGAGTCGACCCCAAGCTCGCTGAACCGGTGCGCTCCCATGCCCTCCAGTTGTTCAAGGAGCTCAAGGTCCTTCACCAGCTTCCCCCGGAGTATGAGAGCTGGCTCAGCGCGGCGGCCATGCTGCGCGACACCGGCAAGTTCATCAATCACCAGGGCCACCACCGGCACACCCAATACATCATCTCCAGCTCCGAGATATACGGCTACACACAGTTGCAGCGCACTTTGGTCTCGGCCATCGCGCGCTATCTCGGCAAGAGCCGGCCACAGCCGGGCGACCGGGCACTGCGCAACATTCCGGTCGAAGATCACAAGCACGTGCACCGCGCCGTCGTGCTGCTGCGTCTGGCCATCGCGCTCAACCAGGACCGCGCCAGCGACGTCCTGCGCGTCGGCGCAAAACTCTATCCCAAGCGGATCTACCTTGAAATCGAGCCGGGACGGACGGGGGCGGAACTGGAGTTGTGGTCGCTGCGCAAGGAAGCAGGCTATTTTCGCGAAGTCTTCGGGCGGGAACTCTTCCCCACGCTGGCATAGATCGAGCGGGCCATCCGCGGATCGATCAGCCAGTGCAGGCGCGGCGGGTGGCTCTGCAGGTCGATACGGGCCACGGAACCCTTGCGCATGCGAATGCTGGCCCCGCCATTTCCGGTGATCATTCGTCCCAGGAACTGGAAAACATTGGGGTTATGGCCCACCACCAGAATGCCTTCATAGTCCGCGTAGTGGTTCAGCATCTCCATGAAATCGCCATACTCGCCATCGGGCGCGAGTGCCGGGCTGATCTCTACCGGTGCTTCGTAACCCAATTCCGTGCCCACAAACTGGGCCGTCTGCAGGGCGCGCTTCAGCGGACTACTAACGATCACATCCACCTGAACCTTGAGCGCGCCCAATAGCCGCGCCATCAACATGCACTGCTCTTTGCCTTCCTTCACAAGCGACCGCTTCGCATCAACGACCGGGTTCTCCCGCGGCAGGCCGGCATTTGCGTGGCGCATAAGATAGAGGTTCATGGAATCCGATCCAAAGGAGTTTAAGGTTCTATTTCCAACTCCACGAGCAAGAATTTTAACACGACTGTAATATTTAGGTGAACTCCGGGCCGCTTCTCGGGCTCTCTTCAATCCCGCTGACCTAACACTTGGGGGGAGCTTGGTCCAATAAGGAGTCGAATACGTCCGAATGCGCTGCTCTCTTTCGCCCTGTCATCGTCACAGCCGCCCAAAGATGTTGGTGATATCCTTTTCTTCACCGCTGCGGAACATCGCTTGTGGCGGCGCAATTCTAGCCGTCGGGCCCCTTCACCCTGAAGAGTATTGGTGATTCATGCCGGGATCTGATGTTGAAAAAGGCCCTGATGATCGCGAATTGTTTTCAGCCGAGTCGATGGGCCGTGTCTTTTCTTCCGGTCAGCGTGTCCAGCTCCCGCACGCCCGTGCAGCCGGCATTCGCACCAACACTCGTTTCTTCAAGAGCAGAACTGCCCGTTTTGCCTTTGCCTTGGCTCTTGTCCTCGTCGCGACTGTTCTGCGGGCGTTGATCTTCCGGTTCAGTGACTGGTTCCCTCCTTATATCCTCCTCGGCGTCGTTGTCGCCCTGGCTACCTTGTTGGGCGACATGTGGGCAGGCATTTTTGCCACCACTCTTTCCGCGCTCCTGGTCGCCGTTCTACCGGTTTCCATCCGGGGAGTTTACCCCCTTCGCGACAAACTCGGTGTACTCGGGCTGGCCATTGCCACTGCGAATGGCATCCTCATCTGCGTGTTGATCGAGGTCTTGCAGCGCACCAGGGAAAAGCTGGCGGCCCGCTTCGTCGAAGAGGCGCAGAAAACGGCGGACGCGGCGCAGGCTGAGCGTCAGCGTTTCTTCGCGGTTCTAGAATCCCTGCCTGCAATGATCGCCGTCTTCTCACCGGATCATCGCATGGTCTTCACCAACGGGAAACATCGCGATCGCTTTGGCGATGCGGGCGGTCGGCACTGCTTTGAAGCCTTCCACGCGCGCACCGAACCTTGTCCTTCCTGCCAGAATTTCATGGTCCTTGAAACGCACCTGCCGCATCGCTGGGAGAATATCCTGTCCGATGGATCCGTGCTCTCCACCCACGTGATGCCTTTTACCGACGTCGATGGCTCAACCCTCGTTCTTGAGGTGATCGACGACATCACGGAGCGCAGACGCGGCGAAAATGAGTTGCGGGAATATCGCGAGCGGCTCGAGATGCTGGTCGAAGAGCGCACGGATCAGCTGCTGCATCTGAATCGCCAATTGCAGCAGGACATCGAGGGGCGGGTACAAACCGAAAACGAACTTCGCGCCAGTCGCGCCACCCTCGCTGCCGCTATGGACAGCATGGGCGAAGGTGTAGTGATTACCGATGCCCAGGGTAAATATCTCGAATTCAATGAAGCCTTCGCATTGATCTGCCGCTTTTCCAACAAGTCCGAGTGTGCCAAAAGTCTTGCCGAGATACGCAATATCATCGAAGTCCTCGACGACGATGGCCAGCCCGTGCCGCCGCAGGGATGGGCTGTGGCGCGCGCGCTCCGCGGCGAATCCATCAAAGGCGCGGAATATACCATCAGACGGCGGGATACCGGTGAAACCTGGATCGGTAGTTACACCTTCAGTCCCATTCGCGATCTGGACGGTTCCATCATCGGCTCGGTTATGGCTTGCCACGACATCACGGACCGAAGACGCGAAGAAAAGTTGCGCGTGGCCACTCTGGAGCGCTTCTACAGGATTCTTTCCAATCTCACCAGCGGCGTCCTGTTGCTCGATTGCGATCAACGGATCGAGTTCGTCAACCAGGCATTCTGCAACCTTTTCGGCTTGGCTGAAATGCCGGCGGAACTGGTGGGCAGCTTTCCCTGGGAGGTGCTGGCCCCTGCTCGCGACGCGCACGCGAGTCCCGATAAGGTCATTCCTCTCATCCACCAGATTATCGAGCAGGGTAAGCCCGTGGTGGGTGAAGAGGTCCTCATTCGGGGTGGCCGCACCATCCTCAGAGATTTCAGCCCCCTCACCGTAGACGGAAAGCCAACCGGTCAGCTCTGGGTACATACCGACATCACCCCGCGCAAGCAGGCCGAACAGGCCGTTCAGTCAGCCCTGGCCAAACTCCAGGCTGCGCTTGCCAGCATGACCGACGCTGTGTTTATCACCGACGCTTGTGGACGCTTTCAGGATTGCAACGATGCATATCTCAAAATGCAAAGATTCGAAAGCAAGGAACGTTGCGCCAATTCATTTGGAGATTTCTACAGGCTCTTCGATCTCCTGACCCCCGATGAGCAAATCGCGCCTGCAGAAATGTTTCCTGTGCAAAGAGCGCTTCGGGGCGAGATTGCCACCAATGCCGAGTACATCGTGCGGAGAAAGGATTCCGGCGCTTCCTGGACGTGCAGCTACTCCTTTGGTCCCATTCTCAGCAAGGATGGTGAAGTCAACGGAACAGTGGTTACGATCCGCGATATAACAGGCCGCAAAAAGCAAGAAAGGGCCCTCGCCAACACTCTCGAGCGTTTTTATCTCATTCTCTCCAACCTCAAATCCGGTGTGTTGCTCATTAACAGCAGTGCCAAAGTCGAATTCGCCAATCAGGCGTTTTGCAACCTATTCGGTTTCCAGGAATTGTCTGCCGATCTCATCGGGATGTCAGGCGACGAAATCATCGATCGTATCCTCACTTTGTACCAGCACCCAGAGGAGATTCGCCTTCGCGTCCGGGAGATTGTTGAACGGGGCGAAGCTGTGTCAGGGGACGAGATTCTGTTGCGGAACGCAGCCAGTCTGCTCTCCGATTTTGTTCCTCTCACCGTTCACGGAACCCCATGGGGCCGCATGTGGGTCTTTACCGACATCACAGCGCTGAAACAAATTGGCGAGGCATTGCGTGCAAGCCAGCAGGAGAACGAACTCCTCGCCGGCCTGGTTCTCGTTTCTTCACAACCGCTTTGGGTGGGGCATTTCGATGGGCGCCTAAGCTATGCCAATCATGCGTTTGAAGAGTTGATAGGTTACTCGCGCGAGGAATTGAGAACTTTCGACCGCCGCGATATCATGACCCCTCCGGAGTGGTCCAAACTGGATATGGAAAAGCTCGCCGAATTGGACCTTACCGGGAAACCGGTTCGCTACGAGAAGGAGTATCTCCGCAAGGACGGCACCCGCGTCCCCGTCGAAGTGTTTTTGCATCTCGCAATAGATTCGCTCGGAAATCCGCTCCACCACTTTGCTTTCATCACCGACATTACCTCGCGCAAGCAGGTCGAGGCAGAACTCAAATCACTCAATCGGATGCTCAAGGCGTTGGGCAGAAGCAATCAGGCATTGTCGCACGCAACCGATGAGGCTGCGTATCTGAAGGAGGTTTGCCGCCTGGTTCTTGAAGATTGCGGCCATGCAATGGTTTGGATTGGCAAAGCTGGCCAGGATGAAGCGGGAGACGTGGTTCCCGTCGCTTGCGCCGGTATCCACGAGAACGATCTCAAGACGCTTGTTGTCAAATGGAACGAGGCTGAACACGGGTTTATCGGCAATGCGATACGCTCAGGCAAGCCTTCAATCTGCCGCAACATTCTCGCCGACCTCCGGCTTGCCTGCTGGCACGAAGAGGCCGGGCGTTACGGCTATGCTTCCGCCATCGTGATTCCAATCAAAGTCCAGAGCGAAATCTGGGGGGCAATCACCATCTATTCGCCGCTGCCCGACGCGTTTTCCGATGCCGAGGTCGCGCTGTTGACGGAACTGGTTGCAGATCTCGAATTCGGCATTCAAGCTCTCCGCACCCGCGCCGCGCAAATCGAAACTGAGGAAGAGCTTCGCCTGAGTGAGCAGCGCCTCGGGCTCTTCGTTGAACATGCTCCGGCCGCTCTTGCCATGTTCGACACAGAGATGCGCTACTTGCACACCAGCTGCCGGTGGAAAGAGAGTTATGGAATTTCGCATCTCGATCTGCACGGCCGCTCGCACTACGAGGACTTTCCCGAGATCTCGGAGGAATGGAAGCAGGCTCATCGCCGTGCGTTGCAAGGAGAAGTCATCTCCGCCAATGAGGACCGAGTCGAGAGGGCCGATGGATCCGTCCAGTGGGTGCGGTGGGAAGCGCGGCCGTGGTACGACGTCAAGGGCAACGTCGGCGGAATCCTGATCTTCTCCGAAGACATAACCGAACGTAAGCGCGTCGAAGAGGCACTTCGCGAAAGCGAAGCCAGATTCCGCTCCGTTCTCGACAATTCCGTGGATCTGATCTATCGCATGAATATGCAGACCGGCCAATACGAGTACATCAGCCCCTCCGTACAGTCGGTGCTCGGCCGTTCTCGCGAAGAGAAAATGGCAATCAGAAAAGAATACTCCCTGGAGATGGTTCACCCCGACGACATGCAGAATGTGATGCAGGTACTCAAAAGGCTCGATGCCACATGCAAGGAACAACTCGAGTATCGCGAGCTGAATCCCGACGGAAAATACCACTGGATGTCGAATAATATGTTTCTCCAGCACGACGATGCAGGAAAACCACTTTATTGCGACGGGAGTATCCGCGACATTACCGAGCTCAAGCAAACTGAAATCGCGCTGCGTGAGAGCGAGCTGAAGCTTCGTGAACTGGCGGGAAGTCTACTTGCCGCTCAAGAAGAAGAACGGCGGACCCTGGCCCGCGAACTCCACGACGACCTGACCCAGCAGCTTGCTTTTCTCTCCATCGAACTCGGCAATGTGGCAATTGGCCCGCCCGCGCTTCCAGCCTTCGCACAGGAGCGCATCCTGGCTCTCCAGCGTCAGGCCCTGCGCACTTCAAAGGAAATGCGCCGTATCTCCCACGGGCTGCACCCTTCCGCCATCGAGGATTTCGGGTTGAGCATCGCACTGGAGGAGTTCTGCGAGGAATTCATGACCGCTCAGGGCGTCTTTGTCGAGTTTGAGGGGCTTGTTGAAGACTCGCAACTCAACGATCGGGCCGCTGCGTGCCTCTATCGCATCGCGCAGGAAAGCCTGCGCAACGCTGCCGTCCACGGCCATGCCACCAGGATCGGTGTTACGTTGCATGTGGACGGCGATTTTATTCAGCTGCGCGTTGAAGACAATGGGTCTGGATTCTTTTCGGACCCCAATCATCGGAAGAAGGGTCTGGGAGTCACCAGCATGACCGAGCGGGTCCGCTTGGTGAATGGCACACTCACCATCTCCTCACAGCCAGGGCAGGGTACCGAAGTCTTTGCACGGGTACCGCTTGTTGGAGTCGATCATGAAGAAGGTCACAGTTCTATTGGCTGACGACCATTCTCTGGTCCTCACCGGAATCCGCAGACTTCTTGAGAGCAGTTTCGATGTGGTCGGCGCGGTCGAAGATGGAAAGCGTCTGGTGGAGGCCGCTCTGAGCCTGCGTCCGGAAGTCGTCGTTCTCGATGTCGCAATGCCCATCCTCAACGGCATTGACGCCGCGCGCGAAATCAAGGAAAGCCTTCCTGCTACGAAACTGGTCTTCATCAGCATGCACTCCAATGCGATTTATGTGCGCAAAGCCGTCGAAGCAGGCGCTTCCGCATACGTGCTGAAATCCGGCGCGGCCGAGGAGCTACTGATAGCTATCGAGGCCGCTCGCAAAGGCGACACCTATTTCTCGCCTGGCTTCGGTTTCAAAGTTCTTGACAGCCTTATGGATGAAGTCCGCGAGTCTTCGCGCCACGTCGTCGATTTGACGAGCCGACAGAGACAGATCCTGCAACTCGTCGCTGAAGGAAAACAGAATAAGGAAATCGCGGCCCTGCTTAACATCTCGGTAAAGACAATCGAATTCCATCGCGGCCGCCTGATGACCATTCTCGGCGTTCATTCGGTAGCCGAACTAACTCGTTTTGCCATGCAGGATGGTCTCATCAGTCCCACTGAATAGCTGTTGGGCAGATACAAAGACTAGGTATCACCCTAGGTGCAACTTACCTCTGGCAGGGCTATGGTTAAACCATCGCTTCAGAGATCACCTCTCATGAATGTGAAGATGACTCCAGGTTCTTGAATTTGGAGCCGTCGGGATCGGAAAACGGGTTTTTTCAGGACGGGCCCTGCACTTCACAACCCTGAATTCCCCCGTAAACGTCCCTCGATGCATGCCCGCGACTCCGCAGAGTTCTACGGGCGCATGCATCAGGGAGATTTCGCCGATTTCGGGCCAGCTTGTACAGCGGTTCATGGTAACTGCGTCACCGGTAATGCTTGATTCTTCAAGCCGGGCCCCCTATTTACCGGTGTGTCAGATCCTGTGAGGCGTCAGAGGTAAAGATATGCTCCTGGCTCTTGAGCCTTGGGCTGTCTGGATCGGCAGGGCGGAGTTTTCAGGACGGGCCCCGCAGTTCATTCCTGAAAACTTCGTCACAGCTAGAAGAAGCATGCGCGTTGAATCGCAGAGCAGTTATGCGCGGATGCCTCTTCGGCGTCTTCCCAATCCTTGGGCCAGCTTGTTCCGGGCCAGCTTGTTCAGCTTGTTCAGCGGTTCAACGGCAATGCTCATCAATTGCGCTCGATTCTTCGAGCCGGGCCCCCATACATTGGTGAGTTGTACCCTTTGAACCGTTGCACGTAGTGTCGTTCTCGCAACCCTTGGACTGCGGGCTGCCAGGGCCGGCGCCGCGGAGTTGTCGGGAAGGGCCAGTAACTCGTTTTCCTGAATGCTCCGTCAGAAACCGGGCGACGCTTGCCGGCTTATCCGCTGAGTTGCAGAGCTACTCGGTATCTAGGGACGCTCGCTTTTAACCCACGGGCCGGATTGAATTGTGGATCGTCAACAGCGGGAGCCGAACGCGCTTGCTTCGGAAGTGTGGGCCTCAGTTGGATCTCGAATCGGTGCTTTTGGGCATCGTGCGGATTGGTTTACCCAGGATCCCTGAAACGTAGCGGATCCGGATGGACAGGACGGGTTTTCAGGAGGTTTCCCCGTTCATTTTCCCCGAACTCCCGTCCTGCTCCGAGCGCCGCCTTTCTCAAATCCCACCTGCCACTCGAAGATCAAGCCTTAAACAATATCTCGAATCCTCATTCTGATCATGCTCTGGCCCTTGCCGGCATCTTCGATGCGCTTTTTGCCGCGCGGCCGATGCGCCTGCGCGCATCTTCTTGCGCCCCCCGCAAGAACGGCCGGCCCGGGAACTTCCGCCGGGGCAGGGAACTGTCGCATCCTCTTCTCCCAGCCCTGTAGCTCCGTCTGCTCCTCCTCGCGGCGCAGCCATTCTCCTGGCGTCCCACGCTGGCCGGATGCGCATTGCTTGGCGGGCGGCCCGCGCTTTGCCAGCCCATAAGGCTGGTGCCCCATCCTTCCGCGTTTTTTGCGGAGGGGTGGGAGGCGACGATCCTTGACCGGTCACATCGGGAGTAGAATTTCTCTGTCATGGCGAAGGGGCTTGTCCGTTACCAGCAATGCGGCTGTCTTCACTTTGTTACGTTCAGCTGTTATCGGCGTCAGCCGTTGTTGGGCACTGCGACGGCCTAGGACCTATTCGAATGTGAGCTTGAGGTTCTGCGTGCGAGGTATCGCTTTCTGGTTGCCGGCTATGTTCTGATGCCGGAGCACGTTCACTTGCTTGTTGGCGAGCCGGAGCGGTCGCCGTTGTCGATTGCGCTGCAGGTATTGAAACAGCAGACATCGCGCATGCTGAAGCAACACGGAGAGACTCGGTTCTGGCAGCCAAGATACTACGATATCAACCTTTGGAGCGACGAAAAGCGGGTGGAAAAACTCCGCTACACGCACCGCAATCCGGTCAAGCGCGGGTTGGCCGAGAAACCTGAAAACTGGTCGTGGTCCAGCTTCCTCCATTACGCAACCGGGGCAAAGGAAACCATCGAGATCGAATCGCAATGGACAGCCTATCGCAGAGGAAACCAGGCGCCAGAACATCTCCGTTACGCTGAAAAGGCCGGTTGAGCTTCGTGCTCTCCCACCCTTCCGCAAACCACGCGGAAGGATGGGGCACCCACTTCATAGGCTGGTAAAGGGTGGGCACCCGCCTCGCGGGATGCGGCGGGTGGCCGTAAGATCCCTTAACCTTATGCCATCGGGTGAATTCCAGATTCGGATGCGTGGGAGTGCGATGACCTCAAGCAAGAGTAGCCGCCATTCAAAAATAGCCGGGGATTTCGGAGAAAGTCTCGTTCTGTATTGGCTTTCAAAACACGGATTTGAGTGCGCCAAGGTCGACCATACGGGCATTGACCTGATCGCAAAAAACCCGCACACGGGCCAGTTGATGGGAATATCTGTCAAAAGCAGGACACGAGATAATGGGACAGAAACAGATGCAGTTTATATCCCCGCAGATGATTTCGAGAAAGTTGATGTTGCATGCGAAGTGTTCGGTTGTGCGCCCTATTTTGCGATTGTCGTGGATGCAAGTGACCTGATTAGAGCGTTCATCATTGCAAAAATGGACTTGCTCGAACTGTTTCCAGTGAAGAAGAATAGCTATTGGAAAATGTCGGCGGACTACCTTAAAAAATATTCAGATCACGAAGGCGTGATGATGTTTGAATTGAAAACGAATTTGGGTCGCTGGTGGCAGTCAACAAAATGAATTGTGACCTTGCCCGCGTAAAACGTATCCCTTAGCAAGCTGTTCTAATGCGAAAGGG
>CAZQPY010000098.1:0-16959 GCA_964595345.1 uncultured Occallatibacter sp. | reverse complement strand
GCACGCGGCTGGCGGTGCCGCCGACGTGGAAGGTACGCATGGTGAGCTGCGTTCCGGGCTCGCCGATGGACTGTGCCGCGATGACGCCGCAGGTTTCGCCGAGCTCAACCATGCGGCCCGAGCCGAGGTTGCGGCCGTAGCAGAGCGCGCAGACGCCGCGCTTGGATTCGCAGGTGAGCACCGAACGGATCTTGACCCGCTCGATGCCCGCGCCCTGAATCGCCACGGCAATCTCTTCATCGATGGCCTGGTTCACATCCACCACGATGTTGCCGTCGTAGTCCTTGATCCTCTCAAGAGTCACGCGGCCGATGATGCGGTCCCTAAGTTCTTCGATGATCTCGCCGGACTCGACGATGGCGCCCACATAGATGCCCTCGACGGTTCCGCAGTCGTACTCGGTGACGATAACGTCCTGGGCAACGTCGACCAGGCGGCGGGTCAGGTAGCCCGAGTCGGCGGTCTTGAGCGCCGTATCGGCCAGACCCTTGCGAGCGCCGTGGGTCGAAATGAAGTACTCCAACACCGTGAGGCCTTCGCGGAAGTTGGCGGTAATCGGGGTTTCAATGACTTCGCCCGAGGGCTTGGCCATCAGTCCGCGCATGCCGGAGAGCTGACGAATCTGCTGCTTCGAACCGCGAGCGCCGGAGTCGGCCATGATGTAGATGGGGTTGAAAGCACCCTCGTCGTCGGCCCGCTTCATGTTGCCGAACATCTCGTCGGCGACTTGGTCGGTGACGGCGGACCACATCTGGATAACCTTGTTGGAGCGCTCGCCGTTGGTGATTGCTCCGTCCATGTACTGCTTCTGGACTTCGATCACCTTCTTGTCGGCGGCGTCGACGGTGGTGTACTTGCTCGCCGGGATCACCATGTCGTCGAGGCCGACAGAGAGGCCGGAGACAGTGGCGTAGTGGAACCCGAGAGACTTGATGCGGTCGAGCATCCCGACCGTGACTTCAAGCCCGAGGTTCTGGTTGCAATAGTTCACCAGCTGACCGATGCCCTTCTTCTTGAGCAGGCCGTTGACAAAGGGCATGCCGGAAGGCAGCTGGTCGTTGAAGATAACACGGCCGACGGTGGTCGAGATGTACTGCTTGTTGTAATCGGCCGCTTCGGTGTGGGTCAGATCCTGGTCGTCGTAGGCGGTGGTCATGTCGAGCACCTTGCCGGTGTAGCGCAGGCGGATAGGCGAGAGGGTCTCGACTTCCTTGGCCTCTAGCGCCATCAGGATCTCTTCCGTGTTGGCGAAGACGCGTCCTTCGCCCTTTGCGTTCTTCTTGGCCTTGGTCAAGTAATAGAGGCCGAGCACCATATCCTGCGTCGGAACGGTGATGGGCTGACCGGAAGCGGGCGAAAGAATATTGTGCGAAGCGAGCATCAGCACGCTGGCTTCGATCTGCGCTTCAGGCGACAGCGGAATGTGAACAGCCATCTGATCGCCGTCGAAGTCGGCGTTGAACGCCGTGCAGACGAGCGGGTGGATCTTGATGGCCTTGCCTTCAACCAGCACCGGCTCAAAAGCCTGAATGCCCAGGCGGTGAAGCGTAGGGGCGCGGTTCAGCAGCACCGGGTGATCCTTGATGACTTCCTCAAGGATGTCCCAGACCACCGGTTCCTGCATTTCGACCATCTCTTTGGCTTGCTTGATGGTGGTGCAGTGCCCGGTCTGTTCCAGACGGTGATAGATGAACGGCTTGAACAATTCCAATGCCATCTTCTTGGGAAGACCGCACTGGTGCAGTTTCAGCTCGGGGCCGACGACGATGACCGAACGGCCGGAGTAATCGACGCGCTTGCCAAGGAGGTTCTGACGGAAGCGGCCCTGCTTGCCCTTCAGCGTATCCGAGAGCGACTTCAGCGGACGGTTGTTGGCGCCACGCAGAACGCGGCCGCGACGGCCGTTGTCGAACAACGCGTCGACCGCTTCCTGGAGCATGCGCTTTTCGTTGCGCACGATGACCTCGGGAGCGTGCAGATCCATCAGCTTCTTCAGCCGGTTGTTGCGGTTGATGACGCGGCGATAGAGATCATTGAGATCGGAAGTCGCGAAACGTCCGCCATCCAGCGGCACCAGCGGGCGCAGCTCGGGAGGAATGACCGGCAGCACATCGAGAATCATCCACTGCGGCTTGTTGTCGCTCTTGCGGAAGGCTTCGACAACCTTGAGACGCTTGGAGTACTTGATCTTCTTCTGCGCCGAGGTCTCGGTCTTCATGCGCTCGCGCAGTTCGATGCCCAGCTCGTCGATCTGAACGCGCTTGAGGAGTTCCTTGATGGCTTCAGCGCCCATCATGGCCTTGAAGCCGGAGGGCCGGAACTGCTGATCCAGTTCGCGGAACTTGGCTTCGTCCTTGATGATCTCGCGTTCCTTCACCGGCGCGTCGCCGGGATCGACGACGACATAGGACTCGAAGTAGAGAATGCTCTCCAGATCGCGCAGCGAGATGTCGAGCAGGTGGCCAATGCGCGAGGGCAGCCCCTTGAAGAACCAGACGTGCGAACACGGAGACGCCAGCTCAATGTGTCCCATGCGCTCGCGGCGCACCTTGCTGACCGTGACTTCGACGCCGCACTTGTCGCAGATGACGCCGCGGTGCTTCATGCGCTTGTACTTGCCGCACAGGCACTCCCAGTCGGTCACAGGTCCAAAGATGCGGGCGCAGAAAAGGCCGTCGCGCTCCGGCTTGAAGGTGCGGTAGTTGATGGTCTCGGGCTTGGTGACCTCGCCGTGCGACCAGCTGCGGATCTTCTCTGGCGAGGCCAGCATGATGCGGATAGCGTCGAAATCGGTAATCGGGCTGGAAAGTTCAAATGGGTTCGAACGGAACAAGACGACCCTCCTTGGCGGACCTAACGGCCCCTGCCGCGGCTTTTCCCGGGATTACTTAAGGGCTCTTCCTTCCCGGGAAGCGGTGATTACCGCTTTCAAGAAGAGTCCTAAAAACAGGGAACAGAAATCAGGGTTCAGGGGTCAGGGTTCAGCAGATCACATTACTGATCCCTGAGCCCTGATCCCTGTTCCCTCGCACCTAGTCCGCGACCGCCGCGATCTCCGGCGTGGGAGCCACCTTTTTGATCAGGTCGGCTCGCTTGATCAGCTCCACATCCAGGCATAGCGACTGCAATTCGCGAATCAGCACGTTGAACGACTCCGGTACGCCCGGCTCGATGGCCGCCTCACCCTTGACGATGGCCTCGTAAATCTTTGTTCGGCCGTAGACGTCGTCCGACTTGGCGGTGAGCAGTTCCTGCAGGATGTAAGCCGCGCCGTATGCTTCCAGGGCCCAGACTTCCATTTCGCCGAAACGCTGTCCACCGAATTGCGCCTTGCCGCCCAGCGGCTGCTGTGTGATCAGCGAGTACGGGCCAATCGAACGGGCGTGAATCTTGTCGTCGACCAGGTGAGAGAGCTTCAACATGTAGATGTAGCCCACGGTCACCGGCTGTTCGAACTGCTCGCCGGTCATGCCGTCGAAGAGCGCCGTTTTGCCCGAAGAGGGCAAGCCGGCAGCGGCCAGCATGGCCTTGATTTCGCTTTCCTGCGCGCCGTCGAAGACCGCCGTTCCGAACCAGATGCCGCGTTTCATGCCGGCGCCGACGCGAAGCAGCATCTCGTCGTCCAGTTCCATCAACTGCCGCAATGTGGCCGTACCCGCGAATTCCTTCTTCATCATTTCGCGCGTCGCGTTCACATCGTTGTTGGCCTCAATGGTCTCGGCGATCCGCTTGCCGAGCTCGTGCGCTGCCCAACCCAGATGGGTTTCCAGAATCTGCCCGACGTTCATACGGGACGGGACGCCGAGCGGATTGAGAACAATCTCCACCGGGGTTCCATCGGGCAGATACGGCATGTCTTCCTCAGGAAGGATGCGCGCGATCACGCCCTTGTTGCCGTGACGGCCGGCCATCTTGTCACCGACACTCAGCTTGCGCTTCATGGCGATGTACACCTTGACCAGCTTGATGACGCCAGGAGGCAGTTCGTCGCCCTTCTGCAGCTTCCCAATCTTTTCATTGGTAATCTTGCGCAGAACCTCGATCTGCCTGGAGGTCATCTCTTCGATCTCGTCGATCTGCTCGTTCACCCGCGGGTCCTTGTCGGCGTAGCGGATGCGCTTGAGGTTCTTGGTGGAGATGCGCTCGATGGTCTCGCGGTCGAGCAGGACGCCCTTGGTCAACAGGCGCTTGTTGGTGCGCTCGTCGTGCAGGTCGGCCAGCACTTCCTTCTGTCCCAGAATGCCGTCGAGGCGCTTGAGGCGCTCGTCGGTGAGAATGCGGATTTCGTCGCCCAGGTTCTTCTCGA
Source organism: uncultured Occallatibacter sp. (assembly GCA_964595345.1). Taxonomy (GTDB): domain Bacteria; phylum Acidobacteriota; class Terriglobia; order Terriglobales; family Acidobacteriaceae; genus Telmatobacter. Next base: position 12,653 of record CAZQPY010000098.1, on the reverse strand, counting down.
GCTTGGAAATGTACTCCGCCTCGATCTGCTTGGCGCGTTCGTCCTTCTCCTGCCCCTTGCGGCTGAAGATGCGCACGTCGACAATGGTTCCCTCAATGCCCGGAGGGCAAATGAGCGAAGCATCGCGAACGTCGCCGGCCTTTTCACCGAAGATGGCGCGGAGCAGTTTCTCTTCCGGGGTCAGCTGGGTTTCGCCCTTGGGCGTTACCTTGCCGACCATGATGTCGCCGTGCTTGATCTGGGCGCCGATGCGGATGACGCCGCTTTCGTCCAGGTCGCGCAGCGCGTGCTCGCTGACGTTGGGAATGTCGCGGGTGATCTCTTCCGGTCCGAGCTTCGTGTCGCGGGCTTCGATTTCGTACTCCTCGATGTGCACCGAGGTGTAGTAGTCTTCGCGGACCAGCTTCTCCGAGATCAGAATGGCGTCCTCGAAGTTGTAGCCGCGCCAGGGCATGAAGGCCACCAGCACGTTACGCCCGAGCGCCAACTCGCCCTGTTCGGTGCAAGGGCCGTCGGCAATGACCTGCCCCTTGATCACGCGATCTCCCTGACGGACCACCGGCTTCTGATTGATGCAGGTGTTCTGGTTGGAGCGCTTGAACTTGATGAGCTGATAGATGTCGGAGCCGACTTCGCGGGAGAGCTGGGTCGGGTGATGCTCACCCTCGACGCGCACGATGATGCGCTCCGAGTCGACCGAGTCCACAATGCCGTTGCGCTTGGCGAGAATGACCGCGCCGGAATCGCGCGCGGTGACGCCTTCCATGCCGGTGCCCACCAGCGGCGCTTCGGCCACCAGCAGAGGAACCGACTGACGCTGCATGTTGGCGCCCATCAGCGCGCGGTTCGCATCGTCATGCTCGAGGAACGGGACGAGCGAAGCGGCGACCGAAACCAGTTGCTTGGGGCTGACGTCGATGTAATCCACGTCATCGCGGTTGACGAGAACGAAGTTGCCCTGACGGCGGGCATTCACCAGATCTTCGGTGATGACGCCTTCTTCGTTGAACTCGATGTTGGCCTGCGCAATGGTGTGCTTATCCTCTTCCCACGCCGACAGGTAGAAGCTGAACGGGATGTGGTCGATGGGGCGCTTGCCGGCCGCGCGGAACTCCTCATTGAGGCGCACCGCTTCCGTCGACTCGATGTGGTCGCCGACGCGCAGTCCGCTTTCGCCTGCGTTGGCGATCTCAACGAAGTCGAGAATGCGAGACTCCTTGACCTTGCGGTAAGGCGACTCGATGAATCCGTACTCGTTGATACGCGCAAAGCAGCTTAGTGAGCTGATCAGTCCGATGTTCGGACCTTCAGGCGTTTCAATCGGGCAAATGCGGCCGTAGTGCGTAGGGTGCACGTCGCGGACTTCGAAGCCTGCGCGTTCTCTGGACAAACCACCCGGTCCAAGTGCCGAGAGTCTGCGCTTGTGCGTGATCTCGGACAAAGGGTTGGTCTGATCCATGAATTGGGACAGTTGAGAAGATCCGAAGAATTCGCGAATCGCGGCCATCACCGGCTTGGCGTTGATCAGGTCGTGCGGCATCGCCGTCGACAGCTCCTGATAGACGCTCATCTTTTCCTTGATGGCGCGCTCCATGCGGACCAGGCCGATGCGGAACTGATTCTCCATCAATTCGCCGACGGCCCTGACACGGCGATTGCCCAGGTGATCGATGTCGTCGACCATGCCGATGTTCTTGCGCAGCTTGAGCAGGTAGCGAATGGTCGAGTAGAAATCTTCGGGCGTGAGGGTGCGATGGTCAAGATGCGTGGCATCCTGGCTGTCGTAGAGCTTGATGTTGAACTTGAGACGGCCCACGCGCGAGAAGTCGTACTTGCGCGCATCGAAGAACATGCCTTCGAAGAGCGCGGTCGCCGTATCCAGCGTCGGCGGATCGCCCGGCCGCAGCTTGCGGTAAATCTCGATCAGGGCCTCTTCGGGCTTGTGGATCGAATCGCGGCGCAGGGTGTTGCTGATAATGTTGCCCACGTCGTCGCGCTCGGGGAAGAAGACCTCGAAGCTGGCGGCGCCGCTGGAGAGAACCTTGTGCAGGCGGTCGGCGGTGAGCTCGACATTGGCCTCAACGACCACTTCGCCGGTGTTCAGATCGATGACATCCGAGGCGGTCAGCGCGCCATCCAGCTCGGTGGACTCGACGTCGATGCGCTCGATGCCGGCGGCACGAATCGCCTTCATCGTGTGCTGGGTGATCTTGCGGCCGGAGTGCGCGATCTCCTCGCCATTGACCACAATGGCGGCCGCCGGCTTGATGCCGACCATGTGCGTAGGAACCTTGGCATCCTGGGCGACAGCCCACTTCAGCTTGCCATCCTGAATGTGCAGGCGGTCGACGGTGTAGAAGGTCTTGAGGATCTCCTCGTCGGAACGCAGACCCAATGCGCGCAGGAAGATGGTTCCGAGGAACTTGCGCTTGCGGTCGATTCGAACATACAGGGTGTTCTTCTGGTCGTACTCGAACTCCACCCACGAACCGCGATAGGGGATGATCTTGCCCAGAAAGTACGTGCGGTTGTTGGCCGTCTCAAAAAACACGCCAGGTGACCGGTGCAGCTGCGAAACGATCACGCGCTCGGTCCCGTTCACGATGAACGTGCCGTTCGGAGTCATCAGCGGAATGTCGCCGAAGAAGACTTCCTGCTCCTTGATGTCGCGGATCGTCTTGGTGCCGGTCTCCGGGTCCTTCTCGTAAATGGTAAGGCGGACGGTGACCTTGAGCGGGGCGCTGAACGTCATGCCGCGCTCTTCGCATTCCTGCTGGTCGTACTTCAGTTGCAGGCTGACCGGGTCGCCGCACTTGTTACAGAAGTCCGGCATGTTCTTGTTGTACGTGCCGCACTTGCCGCAAAGAACGTCGCCGGGGAGGAACGGATCGGTAATGACCATCGCACCGCAATGCGCGCAGGCAGTGCGGAGGTGGTGCAGGCCCTTCAGGTGGCCGCACTTGCACTCCCAGTTACCGATCGAGAAATCCACAAAGTCCAGCTGCGAGATGCCGCGGAAGTCCGTAATCGGGAAAACCGACACAAACACCGACTGCAAACCCGAATCGTCACGCTCATTCGGCAGCTTGTCCATCTGCAGAAAGCGCTCATAGGAGCGTCTCTGCACTTCGATCAGGTTGGGAATCTGGGTTGCGGTGGGAATCTTGGAAAAATCGAGCCGGCTGCGAATCGCGCGCTTCTCGTTCGACATGCTTCACTCCTGAGGCTCTTCGATCCGGATCGGCTTGTGGGCCTATCCGGGCCGGCGCCCGAGTCTCGGGGCGCCAGCTGTTTACGGTAAGAACGACATTAAATCCGGAATGGAACGTTGCAAGCGGGTTCCAATCCTACGCCAAGGGACGCCCGCCTTCAGGCTTCCCATGCACCGGGAAAACTCCCAGGCCAAGTTTCTTCCACAAGTGCAGCGTTAAAAATCATCAGGAAGATTGCTCCAGATCCGGCAAGTGCGCTAGACTTCGCTCATTCGAGGTATTCGGGGGTGGCGTCGGAACTCGTCGGGGTAGCTGGAGTGCATTCCGTAAGGAATCATCCCAACGGATGCTCCACGGATTTAGCCGGGAGACACAAATAGCCCGCAAGGACACAATGCCTCACGAGCGCGGCCCACTGCCTGTGCTCCCATCCGAATTCTCAATCACGCTCTCGCCGATCCCGAAGCTCGCTTCTGCTGCATCCGCCAGCCATACGCCACCCGCCAACAAGCACCATGCACTTGGTTACCTATTGATAGAGCAGCACTTCAACCCAACTTGTACACGTTGCCAGGGTCAACGGAAAGGATCCTGAACCACGCTCGCCAAATTGCCGCATTGCACTCCACAAACCGCCCTGCCTGCACGGCCCATTCCTGAGACGGGAATGAGCCGGTGAGACGCGCAACCAACATGATAGCGCGTCCCAGCCGGCCATGCAAGTTCGCAGACTACTTGATTTCGATGGTGGCGATGCCTTCGAACTTCTTCCGGATGGCCTCAGCCTCGTCCTTGGTCGCGCTTTCCTTGATCGCCTTGGGGGCGCCATCGACCAGATCCTTGGCTTCCTTCAGGCCAAGCGAAGTGACTTCGCGAACGGCCTTGATGGTGTTGATCTTGTTCGCGCCGAAGTCCTTCAGGATCACCTGGAACTCGGTCTTCTCTTCGACCACCGGAGCAGCAGCAGCGCCGCCGGCAGCCGCCACCGGGGCCGCGGCCGCAGCCGAAACACCGAGACGCTCTTCAAGCTTCTTCACTAGGGCCGCCGCTTCCAACAGGCTCAGGGCCACAATTTGCTCTTCCAACTGCACCAAATCCGCCATTTTTCTCTCCAATTTGAATCTTGAATTGTTGTTACCCGGCCGGCGTCACGAACAGGAAGTTTCCGATGCGCCCAGACTCGCGCACTTCCCGCCTGATTCCCCAGCCAAAATCGTAAAAAGCATCTAGCAGTTGCTAGCCTTCAGCCACTACCGCTTCCGCGGCAGGGCTGGAAACTGGAGGCACGATGCTGGCGACTTCCGCTCCAGCAGGCGCTCCAAACTTTTCCTTCTCGACGCCCTGGCCCAGAACCACCGCCAGATCGCGACCGGTGGCGTTGAGCACGGTGGCCAAACGCTGCGCCGGCGAATTGATAAGGAACAGCAGCTTTGCGAAGAGTTCTTCCTTGCCCGGCATGGTGGCCAGGGCCTTGACCTCTTCCACATTCAGCAGCTTGCCGTCGACGATTCCCAGCTTGAACTGGAATTCGGCATTCTTGCCCGCCCAGGCGGCAAACGCCTTGGCCAACTCGACCGGATCGCCGGAGGTGAAAGCCACCGAATTGACTCCCTTGAGTCCCTTCAGCGCCGATTCAACCTTGGTGCCGGTGCCGGAAACAGCCGCCAGCTTGTTCTTGACCACGCGATACTTGCCGCCTGCCGCGCGGATCGTCTTGCGCAGCTCGAAATCCTGCGCCACGGTCAGCTTGGCAAACGTACCCACAATCGCTGTCGTCGAGGTCTCCAGCTCGCTTGCCAGCAGCTGGACCTTCTCGTTCTTTTTTGCCTTTGAAATCGCCATTGTCTTCGCTCCGCTACGACAGGGATCAGGGATCAGGGGTCAGGGATCAGCATAAACTCACGATCCGCAAACTCTGCTTCCCACTCCCCTTTTCAAGCCCCTACGGGCGTTCTGTTCAAATCCATTCGGGTCCGGCACAATCGCCAATCGGGCAACGGAATCGTCTGATCCCTGTTCCCTGACCCCTGATCCCTGTTTTTAGTGCTTGCCGGCTGCGTCGGCGACGGCCGAATCCAGCGGCACACCGGGCCCCATCGACGAGCTCAGGGTGACGCTCTTGATGTACTTGCCCTTCGCTGCCGAAGGCTTGTGGCGAACCACAGCACCGATCACGGTGGTGGCGTTGTCGATCAGCTTTTGCGGATCGAAGCTCAGCTTACCCACCGGAACATGCACCAGGCTCGTCTTGTCGGCGCGGAATTCCACCTTGCCGGCCTTGATTTCCTTGACGGCGGCGGCCACATCCATGGTCACGGTGCCCGTCTTGGGGTTTGGCATCAGGCCCTTGGGACCGAGCACCTTACCCAGGCGGCCAACGACCTTCATCATGTCGGGCGTGGCGATGAGGGCGTCAAACGCGGTCCAGCTTTCCTTCTGAATCTTCTCGACCATCTCTTCGCCGCCCACGAAATCCGCGCCTGCTTCCAGCGCTTCCTTCTGGCGATCGCCGGAGGCGATCACAGCAACGGTCTTGGTCTTGCCCAGTCCGTGCGGCAGAACCACGGTTCCGCGCACCATCTGGTCGGCGTGACGGGTATCGACTCCGAGTCTCATGGTGAGATCGACGGTCTCGTCGAACTTGGCGTACTTGACCTGCTTGAGCAGTTCAACGGCCTCGGACAGCGCGTACGACGGCTTAACTACAGCCGCGCGCGCCTTCACAATATTCTTGCTGGATTTTCCCATTTTCCCTCGTCTCCCACCGTCTCTGCGAGCCCCTTAGCGGGGTACCTGCGGCTTGCCGCCGGGCAGCGTCTTTCTTTGCCAGGGCAAACACTCGAACAAGTACAGAAACCGTGGTGCTGATGACAGTCCAGAGATCTCCCCGGACATATTCTTGAATATTAACCGAATGGGCAGCAGATTGCAAACGAGCCTGGCTCTTTGCTGGATATCTGTTTCCTTGATTACGGCTTCTGCGGCGCATCCGGCGCTTAGCGGTGCACCTGCAATGGGGGCGGGAATCTCCAAACACATTTGGACGATTCAGAAAATGGCTAGACTGCTCGACGGGCGGTCAATTCCCGATGGCCTTACGCAAGTAGCAAAGGCTACCGCCGTTCCCCAGCCATCGTCTCTGCGTCTCGCTTTGGAAACGAGAACGTAAAGACTCCCTGATCTTCGCGGTACCACGGCGTCGCCTTTCTAGCTGATTCTTCAGCTTGACGGCGCTCCACTCCAATCCAGACCACAGCAAACGAAGAAACTACCACCACGATCCCCAACATGACCAACAAACCCAGAACGATAGCTGTCATGGTCGTATCCTCTCTATGATGATGCCCGCGACCAGGCTTAGGATTGAAACGACTGCCGTGAGGATCAGGACAATCGCCAGGGTGGAAGCATTTCCCTGAGCCCCCTTCCAGACTTCTAATGGGACGAACACAAGAACAAGAACCGCGATCTCCCTGAGGAACTCTCCAAGCATCTCCAGAACAGAGCTTTTCTCGCTTTGAGACACGTGCAACCCTCGGCTAAGGCGTTGCGCAAGTGTAGCGCACTGTGTACAGCCGCCACCAGTGATTTTGACGCACGGGGTCGCATCGAGGTCACACACCGAGGGTTCGTTACAGGCCATCGACGCTCCTTGAGCCTCTGCGAGCCTCAAGAGCCTTTGCTAAGCTTCGGCGAGGACGGGTTTTGAGCCATTCCGGAGCTTCATCTTGGCCACCAAGGAAGAACTCAGCAGTGATTCGCCAGGATTTCGCCGTGTCGGCGCAACAAATGATCCGTAGGGGGGGTCTAAGGAAGCAAGGTGGTTTGCAAGAGCAAAGTGCCATTCTCGGTAGAAGGCCGCCATGGTCTTGCCAGCGCGGAAACATCGGCGCAGAAGGAGTAATTCACATGAAGAATCTCGACAGGGCAATCCGCGCGGCGGCCGGGTCGCTACTTTTGACATGCGGCGCGGCGTTTGCGCAGCCGGCCGGTTTGCAGGGACAAGGGCAGGCTGTGGTCACCGTGCTTCCCAAAGGGGACAGTGAGCCGCTGGTCGGCTACACCCAGGCGGAGATGAAGATCAAGGTGGATGGCAGAGACGCCAGCGTCACCAACTGGACCTCGCTGCGCGGTGCGGAACGGCCTACCGAACTGGTAATCCTGATCGATGGTGGCGCGCAATCCAGCCTGACCAATCAGTTCGAGGAGATCAAGGGATTCGTCAAGGAAACGCCGGCCAACACCAAGGTCGCCATCGCCTATATGGAGGATGGACGCGCGGCATTTTCCAGTCCGTTGTCTGCGGACGGAAAGGAAGTGCTGCGCGGGCTGCACATGCCATTTGGCATTGCTGGCTCAAGCGCCAGCCCTTATTTTTGCCTGTCCGACCTGGCTACGAAGTGGCCCTCCAAGGACCCGACGGCGCGGCGGGTGGTTGTGATGATCACCAACGGTGTGGACAACTATGACTCGCGACTCGATCTGGACGACCCATACGTGCAGACTGCGGTCAGGGATTCGGTGCGCGCGCGCCTCGTCGTTTACCCCATCTATTGGGGTGGTCGCGGCATGGGAAATGGCGGAGGCAGCAACGCGGGGCAAAGCCTGCTGGTGCAGATTGCCGACGCGACCGGCGGAAAAAGCTATTGGATGGGCACAGGCAACCCGGTTTCGTTTGAGCCCTACTTCCGGGATCTGCGCCGCCGCCTGCGCAATCAGTACCTGCTCAGCTTTGCGGCGAACCTCAGCGGCAAGCCCGAAATGCAACGCCTGCAGGTGAAAATCGGCGGCGCGGCCACCAAGGTGGATGCTCCGCAGCAGGTATTTGTAAGCCGGGCGGGCGAGTAGATCTTGGAGGGCGATCTTTGCTTCTCAGCCTAAAGCGGCTCCAGTCTTGAGCGGCTTCAGTCTGGAGTGGCTCTCGTCAGGCTTCCTCTTTTAATAGGCGGCCTTTTGTGTCACACTTGGACGCATGGGAAGCAAAGATAAAGGCAAGAAAGAAGTCAAGAAGGCGCCGAAGCCAAAGGCAAAACCAGAGCCAGGTCGCAAGCGCGAAGGGTTTACACCCGCCCCGCCGAAGTAGGGCGGCATTCGTCGCTTGCCTCTCCGGCCCAACCGCAGCGGAGCACGGACAAGGGGTCCTTTGGATTGATCCCTTGTCTGCTGCACCTCAAGCACCCCTCGTGAATCTGTCTCCGAGTTCCAGGCTACTTTGCGGGAGTTGTCGGGGCCGTTGCCTTGGGCAGGCACGCCTTGTTCTCGTCGTAGGTGCTCTGGGACATCGAAAGCTGCCAGTTCGTATGGCCATAATCGTCCTCGCCGGTCATGCGCGCGGTCGGAACGTTGTTACTGGCGATGACGACCGAGAGGTTAACAAAGAGTGCGCTCTCTTCCTGCTTATCGGCCGGTTTGGCCGGATCGGGAATGTATTTGAAGACCGCTCGCGATGAACCGGTGTAGTTATTCCACATGAAATAGGGGCAGGCCTGTTCACCCGACATTTTGTGGATCGGGCGCGGCATGGGCGCAATGTCGTATGGCGCGCTCATGACTTCCTGCGCATGAGAAGCGGTCGGAAGAAGAGCACTGCAACCAAGGATCAAAGCGGACATCAGAAACAAGCCAGGAAAAGAAAAATTTGCTTTCACGTTAATCACCCTCGCACCAAAGAATGATACTACAGCGCATGAAAAAGCCCTCCCAGGCGGGAGGGCCTTCCAAAAACGGAATCTCGAAGCTTACGCGACGACTTCAATGCCCATGGAGCGGGCGGTGCCCTTGATGCTCTTGACGGCGGAATCGACAGAAGCGGCGTTCAGGTCAGGCATCTTGGTGGTGGCGATTTCGCGCACCTGCGCCTCGGTAACCTTGCCGACCTTATCCTTGTTGGGAGTGCCGGAACCCTTGGCGATTCCCGCGGCCTTGAGCAGCAGCACCGGCGCCGGAGGCGTCTTGGTGATAAAGCTGAAGGTACGATCGCCATAGACGGTAATGACGACCGGAATGATCAGCCCTTCCATGTCCTTGACGGCGGTGCGGGCGTTGAACTGCTTGCAGAACTCCATGATGTTGACCTGCGCCTGGCCAAGCGCGGGGCCAACCGGGGGCGCGGGAGTGGCCTTGCCGGCCATGATCTGGAGTTTGACGTATCCCGTAATTTTCTTCGGAGGTGCCATGTGTTGTTCCTTCGGAACTCAGCCTCTAGCTCCTAGCTTCTAGCTTTCAGCTGGTCGTTTCCCTGTTCAATTTTGGTGTTGGACGCTTAGCGTTCGCTTGCAACCGATGGCAGCTAGGGGCGGCATCGGCTAGAAGCTGGAAGCTAATAGCTAAAAGCTGACCAACTACTCAATCTTTTCGACTTTGCCAAACTCCAGTTCGACCGGGGTGGAGCGTCCGAAGATGGTCACCATGACCTTGAGCGTCTCGCGATCTTCGTTGATCTCATCCACCACGCCGTTGAAGTTGGCGAACGGGCCGTCGGTAATCCGGACCTGCTCGTTCTTCTCAAACTTGATCTTCAGCCGCGGCTTGTCCTTGGCCGTTTCGGACCGGAAGAGAATCGAGCTGACTTCCGCCTCCGACAGGGCCACAGGCTTGTCCCCGGTGCCCAGGAATCCGGTCACCTTGGGGGTGTCTTTCAGAACGTGCCAAAGCTGGTTGTCGAGTTCCATCTCGACCAGGACATATCCGGGCAGAAAGACCCGCTCAATCGTGCGCTTCTTGCCGTTGAAAATCTCCGTCACCGGCTCGGTGGGGATCATGACCCGGCCAACGCGATCTGTGAGCCCGAAGGCCTGAATGCGGCTCTGGATGGACTCGCGCACCTTGCGCTCGAAACCCGAGTAGGCATGCAGGATGTACCACTTGAAGCGCTCGTTGGGTACCGGCTGAGCCTCGGGCTCGGGCTGGCCATCCAACGCGGGTTGCTCGGCGGGTTGTTCCAATTCTTCTGCCATCATGCTCTCGATTCGTGGCTGCGGGGCGATTTAGAAGCCGCCCAGCTTGCCCAGCAGCTGGTGCAACCCATTCTGGAAGATCGTATCGACTACCCAGAAGAACACTCCGAAGATAAAGACCGCGACAAGCACCACTGTGGTGGTCGCCTCGACCTCTTTGCGGGAGGGGGTAACGACTTTCCGCATCTCCGCGCGCACATCGTTCAGGAAGCGGGAGAACTCGTTCCACGTCCCGACAGCATTATCGACGATCTTCATGCTTTGCCGTTTCTTGGGCAACGGCTGATCTCCGCCGTTTACCAGTGCTGCCTTCGATGCCATACTACCGTTCCTTCGCGCCGGCGGTGGCCGGCGCATCCTCAATCAATCTGGCAGGGGCGGAGGGATTCGAACCCCCAAGTTCGGTTTTGGAGACCGACAGTTTAGCCGTTGAGCTTACGCCCCTAAAAGCGAGGGATCAGGGATCAGAGATCAGGGATCGGATTTGCATCGCCGAGTCGGTTTTGCATTTCCTGATCCCTGATCCCTGTCCCCTGTTCCCTGCTCTACTTTGTTTCCTTGTGCGGATGGTGCTTGCGGCAGCGATTGCAGAACTTGGAGAACTCGAGACGGCCGGTGGTCGTCTTCTTGTTCTTGGTGGTCGTGTAATTGCGCTCTTTGCACTCAGTGCACTGCAGTGTGACGATTTCCCGCATCTCTTAATCCTTCATCCTGGTCAGGGGCCAGGGATCCAAGGTCGGTGAAAACTGACCCCTGATCCCTGCTCCCTGATCCCTGTTACTTCGTGATTTCTGCAACCGTGCCGGCGCCTACCGTGCGACCACCCTCGCGGATGGCGAAACGGAGACCCTTTTCCAGTGCGACCGGCGTGATCAGCTCGATGGCAAGCTCCACGTTGTCGCCCGGCATGACCATCTCAACGCCCTCGGGAAGCTCGGCAACGCCCGTCACATCCGTGGTCCGGAAGTAGAACTGGGGACGATAGCCCTTGAAGAACGGCGTGTGACGGCCGCCTTCTTCCTTCGAGAGCACGTAAACCGTTCCCTTGAAGTTGGTGTGAGGAGTGATCGAACCCGGCTTGGCAAGAACCATGCCGCGCTCCACGTCTTCCTTCGGGATGCCGCGCAGAAGAAGTCCGGCATTGTCGCCCGCCAGGCCTTCATCCAGCTGCTTCTTGAACATTTCCACGCCCGTGCAAACGGTCGAGCGGGTCTCGCGGAAGCCGACGATCTCGCAGGCTTCGCCCACCTTGACCTTGCCGCGCTCGATACGGCCGGTCACCACGGTGCCGCGGCCGGAGATCGAGAAGATGTCTTCGATCGGCATCAGGAAGGGCAGATCGACAGCGCGCTCGGGACGGGGAACATACTTGTCCACCGCTTCCATGAGCTCGTCGACCGACTTCTCCCACTGCGGTTCGCCGTTCAGCGCGCCTAGGGCCGAGCCGCGGATGACCGGAGCGTCGTCGCCGGGGAACTGGTACTTCGAGAGCAGCTCGCGCACTTCCATCTCAACCAGGTCGATCAGTTCGGTGTCTTCCACCGCGTCGCACTTGTTGAGGAAGACCACGATGCAGGGCACGCCAACCTGGCGGGCCAGCAGAACGTGTTCCTTGGTCTGCGGCATGGGCCCGTCGGTGGCCGCGACGACGAGAATAGCTCCGTCCATCTGGGCTGCGCCGGTGATCATGTTCTTGATGTAGTCGGCGTGGCCGGGGCAGTCGACGTGCGCATAGTGACGGTTGGCCGTCTCGTACTCCACGTGCGCCGTGGCGATGGTGATGCCGCGCTCCCGCTCTTCCGGTGCGTTGTCGATGGAGTCGAAGGAACGGAAAGAGTTCTTCGGGTTGTGCTTCGACAGAACCTTGGTGATGGCTGCCGTCAACGTCGTCTTGCCGTGATCGATGTGTCCGATCGTTCCCACGTTCACGTGCGGCTTCGAACGGTCAAACTTTTCCTTGCCCATGCCCTTGTATCCCTTCCGTTAAACTTTTCTGTTTGCCCCGGACGCGCCGTGGCTAAAAAGGTCTCTTACGCCTCAATAGTAGGCGTAAATCCTGAAATAACGCTGGCGAAGTTCCGCCGCCACCGACTCAACCAACCTCAAATAACGTTCCCGCGTCAATCCCTGGTCGGAAACCGGTAGCGCGCGATAAAGCGCCAACGCTTCCCTGCCCAGCAGGCCCCGCTCGAGAACTCCCTCGTAATCGCGAATCCGCATCTTGCCGCGGCTAATCCGATTGAGAAAGACTTCCACATCCTGCGCGTCGAAGGCTGCATCGATCAGCGCGTGAAGCTGCGCATAAACCGGCTGATCCTGAACGGCTATCGCCGCCTGTTCAAACTTCATGCCTCGCCTCGTCCAACTGATTCGGTCCAGCCTTCTCTATCGACTTCCACAACCGGCTTCAAATGGAGCGGGAGACGGGGATCGAACCCGCGACCAACAGCTTGGAAGGCTGTGACTCTACCACTGAGTTACTCCC
>CAZQPY010000097.1:0-17828 GCA_964595345.1 uncultured Occallatibacter sp. | reverse complement strand
TCAAGCGTTCTGTAGGGTTTCGGCACGAGAAATGTAGAAACTCCAGGGCACGACTTTAGTCGTGCCGATAAGGCCAACGGAATGAACCGGGCTTTAGCCCCTGCTAAGGCCCAGTCCAGCGAGACATCTTGGGTGCCCCATCCTTGAATCGCTCTTTGATTCAAGGGTGGGATACCACAAACCCCAATCTCGACCGCAAAGAGTTATAGCGAAACCAGAGTTGGTGCATCCCGAAAGCGCTCCACCAAAGTCGACGCGACCATCGGGCCGGGGCCCCCTCGGACAGGTCTTCGTCCGAGGGGTGGAGCGAGCGGCGACCTTGCACGAAACTTACCGGGCCACAGGGACTCTGGTTTTGCTCTAAACCGAAGCCGCTTCAAGTCTCACCGCTCAGGAACGTTGCCTGCTACGCGTGTGCCGGGGTTTCCATCCCCAGCCAGCTTTCATCGAACGCCGCGCGGCTTGCGGGATCGGCGAAGGCGGCGGTGCCGCCGCTCTTGGTTGTGGACCACGCGCCGGCGAGCGCTCCGTAACGCAGGCAGCGCTCCACCGGCCATTTGCGCAGATAGCCGTGCAGAAATCCGGCATTGAAGCTGTCGCCCGCGCCCACCGCGTCGATGGTGCGCACCGGATGAGCCAGCGTCTCCCACCGCGCGTTGCGCGCGTATGCCGTTGCGCCCAGCGCGCCCCGCTTGACCACCAGCAGGGGTACTCGTTCGCGCAGCACCGCGATTGCCTCTTCGGGATCTTCGACACCCGCCACTCGACAGGCCTCGCGCTCGTTGGGTAAAAACACCTCGACAGATTCCAGAGCTTCGAGAATCGCCCGGTCCCAGCGGTCCTCCGGATCGTCGTTGGGGTCCAAGCTGATGGTGAGCCCCCGTTGTTTCAACTCGGCCAGCAGCGCCGGAATCTCGGGCGTGAGCCCCTGCTGCAGGTAATAGGACGCCATGTGGAAGTGGCGCGAGCTTGAAAGGTAGTTCATGTCCAGATGGTCGCGGGTCAGCCCGTGGGTTACACCTGGATAGGTAAGCATGTGGCGCGATCCTTGGTGCTGCGCGTGAACGGTGACGCCGGACGCGCCCTGCGGGATCTTCACTGCCGCGCTGGTATCCACGCCCGCGGCCAGCAGCGGACTGAGGCATACAGCGGCGAAGGCATCTTCCGCGGTGGCGCAGACAAAGCCGACCGAGTTGCCCAGCGCCGCCAGGTTGCAGGCGGTGATGGCTGCCGATCCGCCGGTCTGGAGGTCCATCCCGCTGGCCAGCAATTCGCGCTCGGGGGGCAGGTCTTCGGGCAATCCGTAGAGCAGCAGGTCCAGGTTGCAGTCGCCCGCAATGGTTACATCGAAACGCTTTTCCGCGTTCATCCGGCAATCTCCTGTGCATTGCCGTTGGGCAGGTGCGTGTAGCGGCGGCGCGCGATCCACAACAGGATTCCCAGGCAGGCCCACACGGTTCCGAAAATCAGTGCCACGTGCCGCAGGTTGATCCAGATCGTTAAGCAGGTGACAAAGCCGCAAGCTGCTCCCAGCATCGGCATCCACAGGCGGAAGCGGCCCTCTTGCCAGGCCTGCTTCAGCGCGGCGATGTTCACGCCCATGAAGGCCAGCAGCGCCCCGTAGTTCAGCAGTTCCGTTCCAAGCTGATAGCTGAAGAGCAGGCCGCCGATCAGGCAGATCGCGCCGATCAGCAGCACGTTGTTGCGGGGAATCCGGTTGCGGGGATGAATGGCTCCGAAGAACTTTGTCGGCAGCGCTCCATCCTGGCCCATGGCCAGCATCAGGCGAGCCGCGCCCAGTTGCGAGGCCATGCCCGACCCGATGGTGGCCAGCAGCAGTGCTCCGTTGACGATGGCGAAGAGCATCGGCCCGCCGACGCGGCCGGAGATGTACACATAGGCGGTGTCGATATCCGGGAAGGTGCCGTTCTGCGGCCATGCGAGCTGGCCGAGATAAACCTCGACGCTGGCCAGCAATCCGGTGATCACGCAGGTCCAGACGATTGCGCGCGGAACATCGCGCGCCGGCTTCAACGCTTCGTCCGACAGCGTGGAGATGCCGTCGAAGCCGATGTAAGTCAGCACTGCAATGGAGGTGCCGCGCATCAGCCCCGAAGACGTAAATGTGGTGGGGTCGAAGAAGGGGTGAGTCAGGAATCCCGCCGGATAGCTGGGCAGATGTAGCAGGTGCTTGACCGCCGAGTACATCACCAGCAGAATGACCACGCCCAGCACGGTGGCCATGCCGGCGTTGATTTTTGCCGAGGTCTCGACGCCGTTGAGATTGAGCGTGGTGAAGAGCGCGGCGAAGAAGATGACATAGACAATGTAAGGAATCTCGGGCACGAAGTTGATGGCCGCCCGGCTGCTCCAGATGGTGCAGATCAGCGGATTCAGAATGTAGTCCATCACCATGCACCAGCCGGTCAGATAACCCAGGCTCGGATGAATCTGCTTGCCCACATAAAGAAACGCCGACCCGCCGTGCGGATAAATCCTCGCCATCCGCCCGTAGCTGACCGAGGTGAAGAGCATAGCCACCATGGCCAGCAGGATGGTTGTAACCACGTGCCCATGCGCCTCGGCGGCGATCACGCCGTAACTTGGCATGGGCGCGGTGGGCTGAATCAGAATGATGCCGTAAAGAATCAGGTCGCGGAAGCGAAGCGAGCGCCGAAGGCCAGACGGTTGCGGCGTGCTGTCAATTTGGGTCGAGGGCATTGCGGTCCTTGATCAACGAGTTTTTTGTGGTCAATGGTAGAGCCGTGGGCGCATGAGAGATACGTAGCCTCAAGCAGGCGCTCTAGCGGCGCTCCCCGGAAAAGGTTGGCGATACCTCACCAACAAGCTAAGGTCATGAACAACAGGCTAAAGCCATTCCTTATGGCTTTGTAACAGTCCGGTACCGGTGTTTCCGACCCGCGATGGATGAAACGGAGCCTGGCGATGCAGCCGCCAACCTGCCAACTTGCCATCCCCGCGTCAGCGGGGGCCAACTTGCGAAATCGAAAACAATACACTCGTCCTTTTGAAGTCTGCAACTTGCAGCATCGTCGAAATTCAGTCTCTTTTTAGTTTCCTATGAGGGCGCCACTTCAGTCGTGTCTTCATGGGCCGGCGGCCCACCCAAGTGCATCAAAACGCCTCAAAAATGCGCATTGGATCCAAAAGGCTTACGGACGTTTTCGACCGTGCCGACAAGTCCAATCGAACGATCCTGGGCTTTACAGGCTGCGGAAACACTCAGCTTTGGCTTCTGTTTTGAAAGGGCACGACTTTAGTCGTGCCAATAAGGCCAATAGAATGATTCCGGGGCTTCAGCCCCCGAGGGATGTCTTTCGTGCATTCCGCCCTTTTGATAGCCTCTTTCCGCAGCCTGTTTAGCCCCTGCTACTGCCTATGCCAGTGATTCATCCGAATCAGGTCTTCGTTCTACAGATTGTCCAGCTCCTGTGCATGTGTTCCCTGCCTTCTCTTCATGGATGAGATGCACCAGGGACCGCGGCTACTTGTTTTCTTGAAACAGGCCCCGAATCAGGGTGCCCCAGGTCCAGGGGCCCCACGGACTGGTCTTCGTCCGTGGAGATCCTCTCATTTGGGGACCTGGGAAAGCACCAATCTATTCGGTCACGCTATCAAAAGACAAACCGCGATCCGAACTGGAATTGCCTCGGCGAGTTGATGTTGCTCGTAATGTTGCCGAATAACGGAAAACCGGCAGTCGCGCTGGAGACGTTCGGCGCGGAAAACTGCGCCTTGTTGGCCACGTTGTACGAAGAGATATCCAGGCGAAGTTTCATGTCCTTGCCCAGAGTGAAATTCTTGAATAGGGAGATATCCACATCGTTCGCGCCCATGGTGCGCACGTGATCCAAGTAGGCTGGCGCGGTGCCCGCGCGAAACTGGTCGGAAGGCACTGCGAAGCACGCCGAATTGAACCAATTGGTTGAGGTGTGCGGCGCGCCCTTGCTGGGATCGCAGACCATGTCGGTGCGCTGGTTGAAGTAAGGATTACTCGCGCCCACCACAGGAGCATCGATCGGCACTCCGGTGCTGAGATAGGCGACACCGTTGACCGTCCATTCGCCCAGGATGGCGTTGCCCACCGGGTTCAGGTGCAGTGCCCGCCCTTTGCCGACCGGCAGATCGTACGACACATCCCAGGTGAACTGGTATTTCACGTCCTGCGGGCTGATGGAGTGTTCAAAACTGCTGTTCCTCCAGTCCTGCGCCGCGCCTGCGTGCGCGCCCACAAAATCCAGCGGCGGATTGCCGTCGTCGGTCATCAGCTTCGACCAGGTGAACGAGGCCAGCGTGGTGAAGTGTTGCGTCAGCCGCTTCTGCAGCTTGGTCTGCAAGGAGCTGTACTCCGAGTCGCCGCCCGGATAGCCATGCACTAGAATGCCGTTTCCGGAGCCGTAGCTGCCGGTGCCGAACTGCGGGAAGGGCTGCAGCGACACCCACAGTGGAACCGTGGAGTTGCCGTAATTCGCATTGGTCGCGGGTTGAATGTTGGCCCAGGTGTTGGCCACCGAGCAGCTTGGATCGCCGCTCAGGCAAAGGCCCGCGCTGTGGCTGGCAATTGTGCCCAGGTCCAACTGGTTCAGGTCCACTTGCGCCAGGGGCAGGAAGAGCCCGCGGCTGCCTACGTAGCCAGCGCTCAGCACGATGGAGTGCGGGAACTCGTACTCCACGCCGAAGTTGAAGTTATAGGTCTCCTGTGTGCGCTGCGTGTGCAGCATGGTATTCAGCGACTGGCCGAGATTGTTGGCCAGCCCCTTGGGCGCGCTGATCAGCGGCACCACCCCGTTGGGGAAGGGATTGCTGACCGGGCTGACCATCACCGAATTGCCGTTGCCGCCGCCGTCGAAGGCGATGGTGTTCGGGTCATTGTTCCAGGCGGTTGCGTTCCAGTTGGTCACCGACGAGTAGCCGTCGCTGTCCAGGCTGGCGCTGCCCACCATCTCCGCGCTCGGGCCAAAGTAGAATCCGCCGCCGCCGCGCACTACCAGGTGCGACGCAGGCTGCCAGCTAATGCCGAGGCGCGGCCCGAAGTCGGTCAAGTTGACGGCGAAGGGCGTGCGGTGACTGCCGTCGGCGTAAACTTCTGCGCCGGTATAGCTGACGCCGTCGAAGTTGTTGGTGGCCTTGGGGTCGAAGTACTCCAGGCGGTTGTGGCGCTCGGTCTTGCCGCCAAAGATATCCCAGCGCAGGCCGGCGGTGACGGTCAGGGATTTGCTCGGCTTCCAGGTGTCCTGAACGAATGCCGCGTAGTAGGGGCTGGCTTCGGCAACAAACAGGTCCTTGGTAAAGTTATAGGACTCGGAGCCGGGTTCGGTGCCCATGCCCACCAGGAACGAAGCGAAGTCGCTTCCGCCCACTCCACTGGCCGAAGTCTCGTCGGTAGCGGTGATGTCGAACGAATACGCGCCGGAAGGCGCAGGCGGCTGGCCCACATTCAGAAAGCGCTTCATGTACTCCACGCCCGCACTGAGTTCGTGGCTACCGACGATCTTGGTAAGCGTGGCATTTGCGTCGCTGTTTTCGCTGGCGTAGACAAACGTGTTGTAGTTGGCCGTGCCGCCGATGCCGCCGCCCACATCGCTGAAGGTCACATAGGGAAGCGTCTTGTACACCTCGTCTGCGGTTGTTGGAGTTGTGAAACCGAGCGTCGCGAGGTCGTCAACCGCTGCCTGTCCGGGATCGCCGCCCTGGTTCTCGTAGTGCCGGGTGAACGAGTAGCGCAGCTGCAGCACCGTGGTCGGGTTCAGCGTGAGGTCGTCGGCCAGCAGCACATTGCGCCCGTTGGTGATGTTCTGCGCGTAGTCCAGGTCCCAGGGGTTGTTGAAGGCATTCACGCCCGAAGTAAACAGGCGGTCGAACGAGAAGCGCGCGAAGAGCCGCTGCGTCTCGCTTTTGAAATAGTCCACGCGGATGTCGAAGCGCTGCGCGGTTGTCGGATCCAGTCCTGGAACATACAGGTTGTTCTGAGCCGCTGCCACGTCGCAAGTGCTAGGGCTCGGCGTGTTGCATTTGGGGAACATGGAAAGGAACTTCAAGGCTACAGGGTTCGGATGGGCGATCTTGTTGCCGGCAAATGCCTGGCGTGTGCCGTCTGGGTTATCGGGCTGGGTCGGGTCGTAGATGGTGAACGGATCGTTGGAGAAGTCTCCGCCGCGCTCTGCCGTGGTGGGAACGGTAAAGGTGTTGGAGCCGTCGAACATCTGCTGTTGCGTGGCTTCGTAGTCGCCAAAAAAGAAGAGCTTTCTGTGCAGGATCGGCCCGCTGAACGCGCCGCCTTCCTGGTAGCGATGGAAGTTGGGCGCGCTGTTCTTGAGGCCCTGCGCCAGTTGGCTCTGCTTGTTGAAGTAGTCGTTGGCGGCCATCACGTCGGGGCGCAGCACGACGAAGGCATCGCCATGGAAGGCATCGCCGCCCGCCTTGCTGGCCAGGCTGATCACGCCCGCGCCGCCGCTCTGGTAGGAAGCAGGCGTGTTCTGCGTCTCCACCCTCGACTCGTCCACGCCGTCTTCCGGAATCTGCATCGCCGGAATCACCGCGCCCACATTCTGTTCCGCGACTCCCAGCGGGCTGCCGTCGAGCATGAAGTAAACCGAGCCTTCGATAGCTCCGTTGATGGTGTACGAGGAAACATCCACGCCCGGTCGTCCGCTGGAAATGTTGATGATGGCCTGGGAATTGGAAGAATTGGGAGATCCGTTGGCCGGGGTAACTCCGGCGCTGAGTTGAACCAGATCGTACACATCGCGGTTGAGCAACGGCACGCGGTCTATCGTCTCGGAAGAAATAAGCTGCCCGACGGTGGAGTTGCTGGATTCCACCAAGTCCACGGCCTCCGAGACGGTCACGGTATCGGTAACCGCGCCAACCCGCAAGGCGATGTTGACGTTGGTCACTTGGTCCACGCTGACTGTGACGTTGTCCTGGGCGACCGATTCAAAGCCCTTCAAGCTCGCCGTCACCTTGTAGTCGCCCGGGGAAAGGGAGACAAACGAATAAAGCCCCGAGGCGGTGGAAACCGTGGAAATGGAGGTGGCGGTTGCGCGGCTGTACGCCACGACTTTGGCCCCGGGGACAATAGCCCCGGTCGGATCGGTGACCAGGCCGCGTATGCCACCCCTCCCGGCTTGGGCGAAAGCGGCCGCCGTGGTCAGCAGCAGAATTGCCGCGGAGAGAAGAAAACGCAAGATAGGGGGGCTGAATTTATCCGGTTTCATGCTCGTCACCTCGCAGATTTGTTGACATTCAAACGTTTGAATTTTAGAAATGTAATGTAGGATCAATCGAGTCCCCTGTCAAGAAGAAAATCCGCGGCCGTTTGTTTCCCGCTGCTTTTCGCTTTTCCTGGAGCAGAAGAAGAAGGACTCCAGTCCGGTTCCGATCTGGCGTACCGTAGAGCTGGGGAATGAGGAGTTGTTCTCGAATGGCACAACGCAAATCCGGCCACGTAACGTTGCTCGACGTTGCCCGCGCCTGCGACCTATCGGTTTCCACCGTCTCCATCGTGCTCAGCGAAGCGCCGCTCTCCAAGAACGTGGCCGAACGCACCAAGCTGCGCATCCGTGAGATGGCCAGTCAACTCGGCTATCATCCTGACGCCTCCGCGCGCTCCTTGCGCCGCCGCCGCAGCCAGACCATCGGGGTGTTGGCCTACGACCTCTCCGACCCCTTCTGCATTCCCATCGTGCGCGGCATCCAGGCGGGTCTGGAGCCGGTCAGCTATTTGCCCCTGGTGATGGACGCCCAAACTCGTCGCAAGCTCTTCGACAACTATCTGAGCATGATCTTGGAGCAGCGCGCCGAGGGCGTCATCGTCATTGCCTGCTGGGTTTTTGAAGAGGCCAACCTGCTTGCAGACATGGAGAAGAACAACGTCCCCATCGTGATCGTGGGCAGAGACATGACCTCGCGCAGGATAAGCTCCATGCTGGTGGACAACGATGCCGGCGGAGCCATGGCCATGCGCCACCTGGTCGAATTGGGACACCGTAAGATCGCCGCCATCCGCGGTCCCGAGGGGCTTTTCGACAGCGAGCCGCGCTGGGCTGGGGTCTGCCGCGCAGCCGCCGATGCGGGCATTGAACTGGACGAGCGGCTGATCTTCCAGCTCCCAGGGCTGAGCGATCCCACCTCCGGATTTGAGAGCGGCCTCGACATCGCCCGCCAGATGCTGGCCTCCGGCGTTGAATTCACCGCGGTGCTGGCTTTTGACGACCTCACTGCGCTGGGCGTGATGCGCGGACTCACCGACGCCGGGCTGCGCGTACCCGAGGATTGCTCGGTGCTCGGCTTCGACGATGTTTTGCCGGCCGCCGTCTCCACGCCTGGAATCACGACCATCCGCCAGCCGCTGCGCGAAATGGGCCTGATGGCGGCGCAATGGGCGCTGGATGCGTTGGAAGTTCGCGAGCGCGGCAGCGTACGAAAGCCGCGATTGCACCAGGCCGCGCCGGAGCTTGTGGTACGCAGGTCCACGGCCCCTCCGCCGCGCGGAAAGCCCTGAGTAGTTTGCTGTCCGAGTGTGAACAACATGGTACTCGGTTCGAGCGTGAACAACGTGGTTTTCGGTCTGTGTCTGACCAACACATTGGGTGCCCCAGGTCCCTCGCATTTGGGGACCTGGGAAAGCACGAACCTCAACAGCCTGCAGGGATGTCAGGCTTTGAAAGGGCACGGCTTTAGCCGTGCCGCAAAGGAACCAAGAAAGTCCCGGCTTTACAGGCTGCGGAAAAACTCCATCGGGAAGGCAAGAAGCGTCAGGGCACGACTTCAGTCGTGCCGATAAGGCCAATAGAATGAACCGGGGGGCTTTAGCCCCTGACGTATGATTTTCGAACATTTCACCCAAAATCATGCCATTTTCCGCAGCCTGTTTAACCCCGAGAGCTGATTCTAGAAGATTTGGACTTTCGCCACAGGCTGTCAAGCTTCCGGGATCGGAAAGTGAGTTCTCTTGCCACAAACCTCAACCCGGTCCATCCGCCCCGGAGGGGGGCGACAAGAAAATAGCCCAGGGTGAAGCCTGAGCGTATGCGAGGGGTAACCCTGCGAAAGCTGGAAACCACCCCCTGCCGTCCCGTAGGGCCGGCCAGAAATCTCAACCTTGAACCAAAAACGCCACAGGGTGCTTGACAGCCATTGCAGAATTGGTCGATATTCCCAACATTCAAACGATTGAATCTCGGATGCCGAAGCCAGGTTCATTCCCGGGTTCAAACCCGCTTGTCGCCCCCGGTGCATCCTCCCGCGCTCTGAAAGAAGGGATTCTCCAAATGAAAAGACTCGCGCCTTGCTTGTTTACTCTGCTGACCGTGCCGTTCGCGCTGCAAGCGGCAACCGTTACTCCTCTTCACGACGGCTGGCGCATGCAGTCGGCCTGCATCCTTCAGGCCGACGGCGCGGCGATCTCGCGCAAAGACTTCTCCACCGATGGCTGGATTCAGACCGCGGTGCCCAGCACGGTACTGGCCGCGCAGGCCGCCGCCGGAGCAGTCCCCGACCCGTTCTATGGCTCCAATCTGCGCCAGATTCCCGGCACCGTGATCCCCAAGCCCGGCGGCGAGATCTTCGCCAATCTGCCCATGCCCAAAGACAGCCCCTACCGCTGCGGTTGGTGGTATCGCACCGCTTTCACCGTCCCTGCTGCGCCCAAGGATGGCCGCCGCTGGCTCCACTTCGGCGGCATCAACTACCGCGCCGAGATCTGGCTCAACGGACATCGGATTGCCGATCCCGGCAAGGTGGCCGGGGCCTATCGCACCTACGATTTCGACGTAACCGATTTCCTCACCCCCGGAGCGGAGAACGTTTTGGCGGTCGAGACCTTTGCCCCCGGCGAGAAGGACCTGGGCATCAACTGGGTGGACTGGAATCCCTGCCCGCCCGACAAGGACATGGGCCTCTGGGGCGATGTGAATCTCGTCTCCACCGGCGCCGTCACTGTGCGTTCTCCTCAGGCGGTCACCCACTTCACCGACGGCGCCTTGCAGACCGCCGAGCTGACCGTCTATGCCGAGTTGCACAACTCCGCCGATCGCGCGGTGAAGGGAATTGTCTCCGGCGCCGCCGCCGGCGAGAGTTTCGAGCAACCCGTCGAACTTGCCGCGCACGAGGACCGGACTGTCGTCTTTACGCCGCACGACTTTCCCAAACTCGCGCTTCATCATCCCGAGCCGTGGTGGCCCTGGCAGATGGGCAAACCGCACCTGGAGCATCTGACCGTGCGCTTTACCGCTCCCGGTCAAGCGCCCGAAGAAGCCGGCACCGAATTCGGCATCCGCGAAGTCACCTCGGAGTTCACCGCCAACGGCAGCCGCCTCTTCCGCGTCAATGGCAAGCCCATCCTGATCCGCGGTGCGGGTTGGTCGCAGGACATGCTGATGCGCACCGACGCCGCCCGCCTGCGCGACCAGATCCGCATGGTGCGCGACATGAACCTCAACACCATCCGCCTGGAAGGCAAGCTGGAGACGGAGGAGTTTTTCCGCACCACCGATCGCGAGGGAATCCTCGTGATGCTGGGCTGGTGCTGCTGCGACCACTGGGAGCACTGGAAAGACTGGACGCCCGCCGATCTGCAGATAGCCACAGCCTCGCTGCGTTCGCAGATGCTGCGCCTGCGCCAGCACGCCAGTCTGCTGGTGTGGCTCAATGGCAGCGACAACCCGCCGCCCGCCGATGTGGAACGCGCCTATCTGCAAGTGGAAGCCGAGACCCACTGGCCCAATCCGGTGATCTCTTCTGCATCGCAAGCGTCCACCACAGTCACCGGACCGAGCGGCGTCAAGATGACCGGTCCTTACGACTATGTTGCGCCCAGTTACTGGTATGTCGATCAGCACTATGGCGGCGCCTACGGATTCAACACCGAAACCAGTCCCGGCCCCGCCATCGCTTCGCTGGCCAGCCGCAAGAAGTTCTTGCCCGACGCCGAGGCCTGGCCGCCCACCGATAACTGGAGCCTGCACAACGGCGGCGGCGAATTCACCACCCTCAAGGTCTTCAACGAAGCCATGGAAGCCGTCTACGCCAAGCCCGGCTCCGCGGCGGATTACGAGCGCATGGCGCACACCATGGAGTACGACTCCGAACGCGCCATGTTCGAGGCCTACAGCAAGAACAAGTACGCATCGACGGGCGTAATTCAATGGATGCTCAACAACGCCTGGCCGTCGATGATCTGGCACCTGTACGACTACTATCTCGACGCCGGCGCCGGATACTTTGCCGCCAAGAAAGCCTGTGAGCCCACGCATATTCAATACTCGTACGACGACCGGGCAATCTTGGTAGTCAACAGCACCTATGCTTCTGTTGGCGACCTGAAGGCCAGCGTTTCGGTGCACGGAATGGGTTGGAAGGAGCTATACAGAGCGCAGGCGGCGGTGAATGCCGGGCCCGACAGTTCGCAGCGCGTCTTCACCATTCCGGCGAACCTGTACTCGGGCGCGGAGCGGATCTTCTTCATCGATCTCACACTCACCGACGCCGCGGGCAAGGTTGTCAGCCGCAATTTCTATTGGGTGCCCGGCACGCTCACCACCTTCGACTGGCCGGCTACCGACTACACCCACACACCCGCCGAACGCCACGAAAACCTGACCGCGCTGACTCACTTGCCGCCGGCGCAGGTGCAGGCGACTGCGACCATTCGCTCCACGCCACGCGGCCGCGAAGTAACTGTCAACCTGAGTAACTCACAAGCCGCGCTGGGCTTCCAGATTCACGCCGCGGTGCGAACCGCCAACCATGACCTGATTGCCCCAATCTTCTGGTCCGATAACTGGATCGAGCTGACGCCCGGTGAATCGGCAACTCTCACCGCGCTGTTGCCTGAGAACGCGCCAGAGCAGCCGGTGGTCGAGATTGACGGCTGGAATATCGCTCCGCAGACCATCGTCCCCCAGGCGGAGCAACCGCCACTAGCCAAATAGAAATCCAACCCAGGCAGACCGCTCAACTCGAAAGAGAGATCTGCCTGGGAAGGATCGTTCGGACCACTCATTTACACGCTTGATCGGTAAGTTGTCGCACTTGTGCATCTTCCCGGCAGCAATCCGGTGGCAGGCCGGTATGCGGCGGGCATTGCCGGAACCGCTCCCTTGACCGCCTCGCGAATCACCTCAAAATCGCCGCAGTCGGCTTCCAGAGAAAAGCTCTGCTCCACCGCCGACAGCAGGATAACGACAGAGCTTTTGCGCCGCAGTTCAGCCACCACGCCTTCCACTCCCTCGAACATGCCGCGAATAATGCGCACACGCATTCCGACGCATAGATTGGGGTGCGGACGAAGTACGTATCCACGCGTCAGCGCTTCGCGAATCCTATCGATCTCCTCCGTGCTCACGGCGTCGCAGCCCTCCCTTCCCAACAGTCGCACCACGCCCGGCGTGCTGATCGCGGGAATCCTGGACCCGTTCAGATTGCGCACAAAAATGTATCCGGGAAACAGAGGGAGATCGAGTCTTACGGTTCTGTCGCTCCACCGGGAACGTTCGGAATAAAGCGGTAGGTAGTGCTCGACAGCGCGCACACTCAGGTGCTGCGCCACACGCTTTTCATGTTTGCTCATGACCTGCAGAACAAACCACGCATCGCTTTGCATTGTTCGATTTCTCCATTGAATGAACTGGACAGATGGACAAATGGCGACAGAGGGGCTCTGCTGGCCAGCCTGTGGTAAGTCTGTATTGGGCGCAGGGGTTCTCCCCAAGCCACCGCACAAACTCTAACGATGTGCGGTGGCCGGATGGAAGAAGGGGACAGCTCTCCCCACGATGATCGGATGGATGATCTATTGGACTTTCAAATGCTCGCGGGAGTCGATGGGTTAACGGCAACATAGACCCCTGTTGCCAGTGCCGCGGATCCGCCAAGCGCAGCGCCGCCGACAAGTAACTGCGTTCCCAGGCCCATTCCCAGGAATCCAGCCACCGCGCCATTCACCACGACGGTCGAGGCGGTAACTGTATAAGCCGCGCCGCCGGCCGCTGCCGCGGTGGAATTCACGGATCCTGTGACCAGGACTTTCTCGCCGACATACTTGGCCATGTTCTTGCCGACGATCTGGTACTTCACGCCATTCTCGCCGGTCAGATAGAAATGTCCATTCTCCTCGCTGACAATTCCTCGGGAAACGAACGTTGTGTAAGAGCCCGCCCCCACGGCGAAGGAAAGCGAATGCCCTGGAGCTATACGGGCCAGAAGCAGGCCCCCGGCATTGGCAACCTGCAAGTCGCCGGACAGGGAAGCCACTTCAATTGAATTCGCGGTTTTCACTGTTACCACTGCGCGCGATCCGGGCTGGGCCGAAGTCACATGCAGGCTGTCGGCATCGATCTCGAAATGCGCCGGCAATGTTGCTTCGCCCTTGCCTCTCTCTAGAACAAGACGGTCGCGATACAGGGCGCCGCGCGATCCGGTCGCCATCAGTATGCGAACGTCCTTGCCCAGACGAAGCGCAGCCGCTGCGTTCTCCGTTTCCACTACAGATCCGTCGAAAAGAGTTGCGTTGCCATCGGCGGAATATCCATCCACGCGCATTTGACCTTGTGCGCTCGCGGACCCGATCGATGGTGTTCCTGCCACCGCATAAGAACTCATGCATAACATCACAACGGCGGCCTGTAGTCTGGATGTCATATCAACCTCCTGGTGAAGTTCAAACCTTGAATGAAATTCATACTTTGTGGCCCGCGGGAAAGGCGGAAGCAAAATGAATTGCTTCTCTGACCAGAGAAACATGTCTTGCGAATCTTCTACGTGACCTATGGAAATAAGCTCGCGTGCGTGCCGTGCGTGATTTACTTATCAAATCGCAGATACGTTACGAATACGTATAACATTCGTCATACAGTTACCCAGTTGCGCTTCTTTCCCGGGTACCACTTTCAGCTATATCCATGGATGCAAAATCATGCATTCGGGGTTGCATTCGATGGACGATCCCAACATCAAACAATAAAGGAGGCCGCTGGGATGCTCCTTTTGCGCAATATGCTGAATGTCGCCTGCAAACTCGGCGTTGTCGCCGCGTGCTGCCTTGCAGTTGAATCTTCCTGGCAAATAGCACATGCCGACTTTCTTTTTCGGCAGGACAATGCAGAAGCTGTTCGCGCAGCCATCCGCGTCGAGCCGGATGCATGGCCTTACTATGTGCGCCTATCTCAGCTCGATGAGGACCATGCGCGCGAATTGCTGCTCAGAGCATTGTCGCTCGACCGCTTTGACGCGCAGGCCGATATCGATTTGGGACTCTCGGCCGAGGCGGATGGCGACTTTCTCAACGCGGAGAAATCCTTCAAGGACGCGTTTGCGGTCGATCGCACTTGGCTTCCCCGTTGGAGTCTCGCCAACTATTACCTGCGGCGCGGCAACCTGCCGGAATTCTGGGCGTGGGCGGCGCGCGCCGCACAGATGCCTCCGGACGATGTCGGCCTGCTTTTTCAGATCTGTTGGCGGGTTGAAGCCGATCCGGAAAAGATTGAGGCGCGCATTGTGGGCAACGATCCCGCAATGACGCGCCAGTTTCTCAAGTTTCTGCTTTCCCGTGATCGGGATTCCGCAGCCGCTGCGCTGGCCTTGCGCCTGGTGCGGATCGGCGACAAGGATGACGACCTGCCGCCGCTTCTTCAGATCGTTGACCGCTTGGTCCGCGCCGGCGATGCACCGGCGGCCGACCGGCTCTGGCATCGGATGATGGAGCGCGACTGGGTTTTCGCGGACGCGGCAATTCCTTACAATGGCGATTTCGCCCGCGATCCGCTGCCCGTTTTCTTCGACTGGTCCCTCAGCGAGTTGAATGGGGTTCATTCCTGGAGAGGACAGGGCGGTTTGGAGACGGAGTTGAGCGGATCGCAGCCGGAGAACTGTGTGATCGCTGAACAGGTGGTGCCTTTGATGCCCGGATCCTACCGCATGGACTACTCCTACCGGACCGCTGAAATCCCTTCCGGGAGCGGGCTGCGATGGCAGTTGCTGGACGCCGCGACAGGCGCGGTCGTGGGGCAGTCCGCGGAACTTTCAAGCGAATATTTGAAGCGGGACGTGTGGAGGTTTGCCATCGCTCCAGCCCTCTCCCTCTACCGTTTGCGTCTCGCTTATTTGCGCACACCTGGGACGACGCGTATCTCGGGAACTCTTGTGACAGCCTCAGTCCGATTGCAGATCGAACCGGCGAAATGACTTTTCCAAAAAGCGGCGGATCATGTGCTTGTGCGGCGCCTCGGGATGCTTCTTCTCTCCTGCTCCCGCTTCGGACGTTTACCCATTTGACCGCCCTTCAGGCAGATGCCGCATCCACCCCTCTCGCCCCCCGAAGCGAGTGGGGAGGAAATCTCTCTCCTGCCTGACGCGAGGGCGCGTCGTCTGCGGGACCCCGATGAGTGAGAATCTTCCTGAGGCCATCCAATTGCGAGCATGTGTAGCGGATTCAATGCGATCCGCGCATAAGATTTTGTTCTCGCCGTTTCCCAAGGTCATTTGTACTGTTCGAAAAAGGGAATTCTGATACCTTTATACTGTTTCGTAGCCTGTTCGGGATTCCAGGCCATTCATTACGGCCGATAATCTCATCAACCGGGTACGACCGCAAGCCGGCTCGAGGGCAGTATGGGCAAAGCGCACGGCTTGGCGCTCGCACTGGCGCTGTGTATCGTGGGAGGGGTCTGCTTCGCACAGGAGCGCCCTGCTCAGCAAGTTCAGAGCAGCATCCCGTTCCAACAGATTCAACATTCTGTGCAACAGCAGACGACTGCACTGATCGACTCGGCCAATTCCGCGGGAGCCAATTTCGCTGGAGATGACTCGTCCAGCTTGGCTCTGCTTGCGAATACCGTGCTCAAGCCTGAGCCGGCAGCTGCCGCCTTGTCGAGTTATCGCCCGGTAAGTTCCGTGGCGGCTTCCAAAACGTTGAGCGCGAATTACTTTCTTCTCAACGGCCTGCATCTCGGTATGGCGCTGCTCGATGTGGAAGTAACGCAGCATTGCATTGCGGATCACCACTGCCAAGAGGGCAACCCCTTGATGCCCTCGTCGCGGGTGGGGCAGTTCTCTGTCACCTTTGGCACTTTCGCCTATGCTTCGGTGACCAGCTACTTGCTCAAGAAGCACAAATCCAGATTGTGGTGGATCGCGCCCTCAGCCGGCATCGGCGCGCACACCGCGGGTGCTGCCACCGGGTTTGCGCACCAATAGTTCCTTCGGGGGCTGCGCGTGCTGCGCGGTCCCCGATGTTTTCATCTCGGCTGCCGATATCTGCGGTCGCAATGGAATGTCGTCAGATGCACGACACAGCGGGGACGGCGAATGCCGCGGCAACCTCCGAATCGCTTTCGATCGAGG
Organism: uncultured Occallatibacter sp.; assembly: GCA_964595345.1. Classification (GTDB taxonomy): domain Bacteria; phylum Acidobacteriota; class Terriglobia; order Terriglobales; family Acidobacteriaceae; genus Telmatobacter. Next base: position 1,466 of record CAZQPY010000097.1, on the reverse strand, counting down.
AATTCGCCTGCGGCCGCGGCAACAGGATCTCAGCCTCCTCGCCCGCTTCCACAAACGCATCGAAGAGAATCGCATACAGGCCCTTCTGCCCGATGAACCGCTGATTGCGCTTGCGCAGGAATGCAAAACGAAACGGCGAGCAACGCTCAAGTGTTTCGAGAAACTGCGGCGTGAAGTATTCGGGCACATTGGCCACGGCCATCACGATCAGCGAGCGCCAGCTCATGCGCAGCAACTCCCGCAGTGTCGCATCGCCGCCGGGCAATCGATCCATGCCCTCGGCGACGCGCCGGCTCAGGTTCAGCAGTTGCGCGGCCAGGCCGTCGAGCGGTTTGCCCTCTGCGATGGCAAGCGTAAAGAGAGTGCTTGACCCGCGACGCCAGTCTTCGCGCACATCCTGCAGATCGTCTCCTAATTGAAGCAGCGCGCCCCATTCGAAAGAGAGGCGGCTTTCTTCATTGTCGAGCCAGCCGCGCACCAGGCACGCATCGGCAAGCACCGATGTGCCGCCCTTGGCGCAACTGATGCGCAGCACTTCTTCCTTGTCGCGGATGCCGCCGGATTTCAGTTGAGCAATGCTTTCTTCTTGTGCCTTATGAATCGCCAGCAGGCAGTCGAAGACCTGCGGAAACCGCGCTCTTGCATATTGCTGCTCGATCAGCTCGACCATCGCCCAAACCGCTGCCTCGCGCGGGCTGTCCGCAGTGAGATGGTGCCCCAGCAGCCGCTCGCGGAAACGCGCGCTGAAGCGCAGCTTGTCGGGTGTCGAAGTTGTGTCCAGATCGAGAAAGTTGTCGCTGTAGGGGTAGAGCAGGCTGTAGCCGAGGATCGACGGCGTAATGCCCATCGGTTCGCCGAGCAGCGCCTGCAAGCCGCACGCCGTCCATGCGTTGCGGCACGCCTGGATGATGTCTTCATGGCTCAGGGTGGAGTCATAGCGTCTGGCCCACTGCGCAAGTTGCGTGCCGGCGGGCAGAAAGCTATCGGTGAGCAGGTGGATTGCCTCGCCCTCCAGGCCCAAAGCAATGGCTGCGAATCGCGGAAAGACGCCGACAATGCGCTGCCGGATTTGCAGACGCTCGGCGGCGCTGCGCGGCGTCTTGCGCGCTTCTTTCTGCACCGCGCGCAGGCCGTCGTCGTAGGCTTTTTCCCGCTTGCGCTGCTCATGGATGCTGAACTGCGGAAGCCCCTGCTGCAAATCTCCCGCGCAATCGCGCCAGACGCCAATGGTCTGTTCGACCTGCTCTTCCACCCAGCGTTCATCGAATCGCCCATCGAGTCGTGTTTCCATCTTGAAGAACGGTACGCAGAGAACACGACAATGGTTCCTGTCGCGGTTTTGAAGGGGCGCGGCGCTGCAGGCCGCGGAAGGACTGCGCCGGGAAGGAAAGAAGTGTCAGGGCACGACTTCAGTCGTGCCCTGGAGTTTCTACATTTCTCGTGCCGAAACCCTACAGAACGCTTGA
>CAZQPY010000096.1:0-18433 GCA_964595345.1 uncultured Occallatibacter sp. | reverse complement strand
GATTTGTGAGGGGCTACTTGCGCGGCCTGCTTGAAGAAAAGGGGATCGAGTGCGAAGAAGCGGCCGATGGCCAGGCGGGCATTGACCAGCTGCACAGCGACGCACCTTTCGATGTCGCGCTTGTGGACTGGAATATGCCGGTGATGAACGGTCTGGATATGTTGAAGACACTCCGTTCGGAAGGCTATCCCTTGAAAGTGATGATGGTAACCACCGAAGCGGAGAACGACTTTATCCTGCGCGCCCTGGATGCCGGGGCCGATGAGTATCTGATGAAGCCGTTCGATGACGAGGCGCTAACCGAAAAGCTGGCCATGCTGGGTCTGGTGGAGAACTAAGCCATGGCGGCCGGTCGCCGAACCCGGATTTTAATAGTGGACGACTCGGCTGTGATGCGCAGCCTTGTGCGGAGTGTTGTGTGCTCCGACTCAGGACTGGAAGTGGTTGGAACGGCTGGAGATGGAGCGTCCGCGCTGAGCTCGATGCAGGCTCTGCGCCCGGACCTGGTTTTGCTGGATGTGGAGATGCCTGTGATGGATGGACTGGTGACATTACGGATGATGCGCACACGGGGATTCAAAATGCCTGTGATCATGTGCAGTTCTCTGACCCAGCGGGGGGCCAAGGTGACCATCGAAGCGCTGGCGAACGGAGCATCGGACTATGTTGCCAAGCCTACGGGACAGGCAGGCCGCGAGGCGGCGATTCAGTCGCTCTCCCAGGATCTGATTCCGAAGATCCATGCCCTGACAAGCCAGCACACGTTTGCCCAGCCCATCTTCTCCGGTGGCCCCGGGATCTTTGGGGGACCAGCCGCACCGGCGCCTGTGGGTGCGCCTCCGTTGGCCGGGCCGGGCCGTCTGCCACTGGTTTCGCCCGTGCCGTCACCGGCCCCGAGATCGCTGGCGATTACGGCAAATCCGACTGTGCTGGCCATCGGAGTTTCAACCGGCGGGCCTGCCGCGCTGGATGTGATTCTGCCCTTGTTGCCTGCCAGTTTTCCATTGCCGGTGATGATTGTGCAGCATATGCCTGAGTTGTTCACCAAACTGTTTGCCGAACGCCTGAACGGGCGATGCAACCTGGCGGTGCGCGAGGCCGCCGAAGGAGATGTGGTGCGTCCGGGAACGATCTACGTTGCCAAAGGAAACTGGCACATGGAAGTGCTGGCGGGATCGCGCCTGGGCGCCCCGGCCACATTGCACCTGCAACAGGGGCCAATGGAGAACCATTGCCGGCCCGCGGTGGATGTGCTGTTTCGTTCGGCGGCTGCGGTGTGGGGTCAGGGTGTGCTGGCCGTGGTCCTGACCGGGATGGGTTCGGACGGGATGCTAGGAAGCAAAGTGATTCGTGAGCAGGGCGGCACAGTGCTGGCTCAGGATCAGGCGACAAGCGCGGTGTGGGGAATGCCCGGAGCTGTCACCAATGCGGGTTTGGCCCATCGGGTACTGCCTCTCAATGCCATTATTCCTGAAATCCTCCGGATTGCTAGCCGGACGCACAGCGAAGCCCGTGAGCTTCGGGAATCGGTGGTCTAGCCATGCAAATCACAACCCCCAGCGTCGACTACGGCTATCTGCGCACGATGGTCTTTGGCCTTTCGCAGAATGTGCTGGATCCATCGCGCGACTATCTCTTCGAGACCCGCTTGACCAAGATTCTGCGGAACCAGGGCATGGCCACCCTCGAAGAGCTTGTCACCAATCTGAAGTCAAGGAAGAATCCGAATTTGGAACGCGCGATTGCCGAAGCGATGACCATCAACGAGACCAGCTTCTTTCGGGACGGGCGCCCATTCGAGTTATTGCGCGCCGAGTTGCTGCCCAAGTTGATTGAGGCGCGCCGGAACACCCGCAGCCTTCGCTTTTGGAGCGCGGCCTGTTCGACCGGCCAGGAAGCCTACAGTCTGGGCATGATGCTTTCCGAGCATTTCCCCCTGCTTGCAGGATGGAACCTGAAGATTGAAGGAACGGACATTTGTGCTGAAGTGGTGCAGCGTGCAAAAGCCGGCACGTATCACCGCATTGAAATCAACCGTGGACTGCCGGCGCGTTTTGTGGTTCGCTACTTCGACCATGTGGGCGAGGACTGGACCATCAAGCCGGAAGTCAAGAAGATGTGCAACTTCCGCCAGGCGAATCTGTGCCAGGGACCCTTGCCATTCAGCCGCGCCGACGATCGTTTCGATGTCATCTTCCTGCGCAACGTGATGCTCTATTTCAGCCAGGAAACGCGCAAGATTCTCCTGGCGAACATTCACAAAATATTGGCGCCGGACGGAATTCTGTTCCTGGGTTCGAGCGAACAGCCGGCCGATCCAACCATCTGGGTTCCCGTCCTCGCTGGAGGAACCTGTCACTTCAAGCCGAAGCCCGTGGCTTAGGCGAATTTTGGGCCCCGGCCGCTGGGTTTCTGAGCGAACCCAGAGTCAGAGTGCCCCGAAGAGTACCGTGCAAGGTCGCCGCTCCCTGGGGGGCGCGTCGACTTGAACGGGTCGGTTTCGGGATAGAGTCACTCTGGTTTCGCTGTGTGCGGTCCGGCAAAAGTTCTGCGGCGGTCTGCCCATTTGCAGGGTTCACCTGTTTTCACCCTGCAAATTGTCAGACCGCATTTTTTTGCCATTTTTGCGTCGGGGGGCGCTGGCTGCGAAAAGCCCATTCGTGCGGCAGGTCGGGATCTTCACCCCTAAATCAAGCGGCGGAAAAAACCTCTCATATGGGCAAGAAGCGTCAGGGCACAGCTTCAGCCGTGCCGATGGAGCCAATAAAATGAACGGGGCTTCAGCCCCTGAGGGCCTGCCTATTGGCTCCGATCTGCAAAGCCTTCAAGAATCCAGCCAAATAACCAAAGGCATGCGCCGGGTGCTGCGAGTAAGATGATGTCGAATAAACCAATGCCGCCCGAAATCTGACCGCGACTCACAAGAGATGGTATCGACTCAACAATGCGCGCGAGCACACCCAAGGAAAGGAAGGCAACAGCCATCCATTTGCCCGCAACCTTCATTCGCTGAGCCCCTTGCAAAATGTTCATAGACTGGGATCTCCTTCTTCGCCGGTTAGAAGCGCCGCAACCGCCCTGTGCAATTTCTCGGCGATGGAAGCCTCGCTATCCGCTGCCGAAAAGCGAATTGGCTCACCGATATGGACTTCGATCTTTCCTGAGCGGAACCAGCCGCGCCCGCTCGCCTTCAACTCGCCCAAGCCGCGAATCGCTACCGGCAGCACGCGCGCTCCTGTCTGTCGGACCAGCAAGCCGATTCCTGGGCGAAACGGCGCCAGCTCTCCACGCGCGGAGCGGGTTCCCTCAGGAAAGACCAGCACATGGAAGCCGCGGTCCATGGCCTGCCCGGCATGGGCGAAGCTGCGTTCGAAGCCGCGCCGCCGGGGCAGAGGAAACACGTTAAACAGCGCGGTCAGCAGCAGCCAGGTCAGCGGCCCGAAAAGCATGAATCGGCCCTGCGCGGGCTTCGGACCCTTTGCGGCAGCACCAGGATTGCGGAAGTGGCGATAGTCTTCCAGCATCTCGCCGCTCATGGCGGCGGCGATCCTTCGCCGCAAATGTCCCGGCAGGGCGTACTCGACGAGCGGGCCGTCGAAAGCCGTAACGTGATTGCAGACAATCAGCAGCGGTTCCGGGCTGGCGAGCGTCGCAGGGCTCGCAACCCGCGAAGGGCCGACAATGCAAGGATTTGCCAGCAACCAGACAAGCGGGCGCACAACGGCTTCCAGAAAAGCTGTGCGCAGCCATCGAATCGGGGCCAGCCAGGGCCAGCGGGGATAGATGTAACTGGAGCCGGCTTGAGCAGCGGCCCCTTGTTCGTAGGTGGATTCTTCCGATGGATAGGGTTGGAACGAAGCATGGGCGGGAACCGGAGAATTCGCGTCGTCGCCGAGTGGCCCAATCCTGTTGTCGCGATTTCCTTCAGCTGCGCGGGCGGAAACGCGCCCCTTCAATTCGGTAGCCCGCTCAGCTGAACGCGCACCAGTCAAAAGGGAGCGAAGCTCGCCCAGCGTGCGCACGCGATCGAGTGCTCCATCCGAGACATGGAATCCCGTGCGCTCTTCGAGTGCCGCGCCCAACTGAACCCGCCCCAGGCTATCCAGGTGCAGATCTTCACTGAGCAGCAATTCATCGCCAATCCCGCGCGGGACTTCGCCGCTGATCTGGCCGATGAGCGCGAGCAACCAGTCGGAGGCAGTCGCGAGGCCAGTCGGAGCATGGTTGGCCGACGCAAGTTGGTCGGCGGTCGCGGCCTGCCGAGCCTTGACCCACTCCGCGACCGCGCGGCGTCGAACCTTGCCGGTGGAAGTGCGGGGCAAATCCGGGTCGGGCCACAGAACCCACCGGCGCAGGCGCTGGAACTCTGCCAGCTCCAGATTCGCGCGCTCGATGGCCTGGGCCGCCTGTTCCGTTTCCGATTGCGCAGGTCTGCCGCGCATTGCAAGCACAGCGCACGGCTCGGGGCCGTTGACAGTCTCCATGGCGACCACTGCGCAGGCCGTGACGCCTGCCTGCCGTTCGAGCACCGCCTCCAGATCTTCGGGATGCAGGTTGACGCCCGCACTGGTAACAATCGTCTCGCTTTTGCGGCCCAAAAAGCGCAGATCGCCACGCAGATCTCCCGCATCCTGGGCTTCGGCCAGGTCGCCCGTCGCCAGCCACTCATCCGGTCTTGTTTGAATCGCGCCTCCCGTCCAGGTGGCCGTGGAAATCATCGGCCCGCGGACCAGGACCTCGCCATCGGCACCGAGCTTGACCTCGCGGCCCGGCAGGGGCTTCCCGATGCTGCCTCGTGTTACGCGGAAGGGGTGGTTCAGGGTGATGAGCGCCGTGGTCTCGGTCATTCCGTAGCCCTGAATGACGACGAATGCGAGGCCGTTCCAGAACTCTTCCAACGGTGCGGAGAGCGCACCGCCCCCCGAGATCAGCGCCCAGAATTTGAAGCCGAAGGCGCGGTGAATCCGGCGGAAGCGGATCCACTTCTTCCAGGCTCGCATGCCGTGGGCGGCGGCAATCTCGTCCGCCAGCCCGGGATACGCCGTTTCGAGATGAGTCTTCAGCAAGCCATGAATACGCGGCACCGCTGCAAGCACTGAGATGCGCTCGCGGCGGATGGTCTCAATGAGGCGCGATGCAACCAGGCGGTCTTCGAAGTGGACCTCGGCGGCAAAGATGGGAGGGATCCAAAGACCCATGGTCTGGCCGAAGACATGGCTCAGAGGCAGGGTGTGCAGGAAGCGCAAGGGGTGAACGATTCTCTCGTAGCGGAGATACGGCTGCGCGCCACGTTCGATGGGCTCGACGCTGGCCAGCACGTTGCCGTGGGTCAGAACCACTCCCTTGGGATCGCCGGTGGTGCCGGAGGTAAACAGGATCTGCAGCGGCGTGCCGTGCGAGAGGCCCGGGACTGAGTCGGTTTCGGCCAGCGGCAGGGAATCGAGCCACAATTCAAAAGCGAGGCGCGGAAAGTCGAGTTGAGCTGCGGGAAGCTGGAGCAGCAGTTTCTCGTCGCCCACGGCCAGCATCGGCCGCACGTCGGCGGCCACGCGTGCGGCAAAATCGGCGCTGCCGTAGGCATCGAGCGGGACAACCAGAACGCCGCGCAGCATGCAGCCATAAAAGGCGGCGATCCACTCGGCGCTGTTTTCGGCCCACAGCAGCACGCGGTCGCCCAGGCCGATCCCTCGCGCCTCAAGCAGCGCTGCAAATCGCCCGGCGAGGCGTGCGATTTCGCCGTAGGAAGCCGCGCGGCGGCGGTTGCCCCGATGGCGAACCACAGCGATCTGAGAGCCGTGGCGGCGGAAGTCGTCGAGAAGCGTAGCGAGGTGTTCGCGCATGGCACCTGCGGTGCGGCGTGCGTCCCTCGGCCCGATTGCTGCGGTGCAGGACTCAGGCCGTTGGGGCACCCGTTATCGGTCAGGAACATGGTACGACATGCCAGCGGATGACCGGCACTCGGGGTCCCGATTTACGGTGCATAGGCACCCCAGATCAACGGTCCTAACCCACAGGTCTTCGTCCGTGGCGTGGAGGTCCAGCGCTTTGGGGGTCCTGGGAAAGCACGCTCCTCAACCAGCCGGCCTTTCTATTCCCTATTCCCTATTTCCTATTTCCTATTTCCTGTTTCCTGTTTCCTGTTTCCTGTTTCCTACTCCCTACTCCCTAGTTCTTCCCCACCCCGAAGATCTTTTGCAGAAGGTTGCGATGCTCGGCGGGGTGATCGCAGGTTTCGATCGGCGCTGTCCCGGCAAGAAATGCTTCGGGGAGCGCATCCGGGCAGGTCTCGTCGCTGACCAGGTTGCTGACCTTGTCGATGTTGACGACCTCTACGCCATCGGGCGGGGTGAAATCCCGGGTGTCGGAGTATTGCGGCAGCAGGATGGCGCGCTTCATGAACTCTGCCCAGATAGGTGCCGCGGCATCCGCGCCCTGAATCTTGATGTCTGTGTAATCGTCGTTGCCCACCCACACGATGCACAGCAGATTGCTGGTATATCCGGCGAACCATGCGTCGTGATCGGTTCCCGTTTTACCCGCGGCAGGAGCGGTGAAGCCCATGTTGCGTACACCCGCGGCGGTGCCTACGCCGCGCATTACGTTTTGCAGCATGGCGGTGGTCAGGTAAGCGACGCGAGGATCGAGGAGCTGCTTGGATGCGGGCGAGTAGTCGGCGATGACGTCGCCGGTGCTCGTGCGCACGCTGGCCAGCATCCAGGGATCGATGTGCAGCCCGCCGTTGGCAAAGATGGTGTAGGCACCGGCCATGTCCAAGGGGGTTGCGTCGTAGGAGCCAATGGCCATGGAGGGCGTTCCGCGTGCGCTTTTGATTCCGGCATCGCGGGCCAGGGCGGCGATGCGCTCAAAGCCGACCAGCGAGGCCAGTCCGATGGTGGCGTTGTTGAGCGAACGCTGCAGGGCGAAACTGGCCGGAACCTGGTCGTGATATTCACCCTCGAAGTTCCTGGGCGTGTACTCCTGGCCCCCGACGTCGTAGGTGGTTTGCTGGTCGCTGAGGATAGTGACCGGAGAAAAGACCTTGGTCTGGCCGGGCAGAATGGTCCCTTCGACCGCCGTCTGGAAGGCTGAGGCGTATACAAAGGGCTTGAAGATGGATCCGGTGGGCCGCTTGGCCACCGCGTGATTCAGCTGCGAATTGCCATAGCTGCGGCCGCCGACCATGGCCAGCACCTGGCCGGTGTGCGGGTTCAGCGCGATCAGCGCCACCTGCGGATAGGGGTAGGTTTCGCCGGGCTTGTGGTTCCGGTGCAGACGGTCTACTCGTGCGTCCACGATGTGCACGGTAGCCTCGACGGCGGCGGTAGCTACGCGCTGCAGATCGGGGTCCAGCGACGTATAAATGCGCAGCCCTTCGCGATTGAAGTCGCGCTCGCCGAGCTTTTGCTGTAGCTGCTCGTGCACCAGGTCGACAAAGTAGGGGGCTTCGCTGGCGTCCACGCTACCGGGCGTCAGATGCAGCGGTTCGGCCTTGGCGCGTTCTGCCTGATCCTTGGTGATGGCCCCCGTCTCGACCATGGAGTCGAGAACCAGGTTGCGGCGCTCGATGGTGCGCTCCGGATGACGGAAAGGATTGAAGTAGTTGGGCCGCTGGATGATACCGGCCAGAAATGCGGACTCGGCCAGGTCAATCTGATGAACGTCCTTGCCGAAGTAGGCCTCCGCTGCCTCGCCAAAGCCATCGATGGAGAAGCTGCCGCGCTGGCCGAGGTTGATCTGGTTGGCGTACATCTCGAAGATCTGATTCTTGGTGAATCGATGCTCCAACTGGAAGGTGATCAACACCTGCGTCAGCTTGTAGCGGATGCTGCCGTTGTCGGAAAGAAACAGCAGCTTGGCCAGCTGCATCGTCAGCGTGGAGGCTCCGCCGCGATGCTTGCGGTCGCCGATCAGATCGTGCCAAGCCCATCCGATCATGCTGAAGTAGTTGATACCGCCATGCTCGAAGAAGCGGCGATCCTCAATGGCCAGTACGGCCTGCACAACATTCGAAGGGATTTCATCGTAGGTGAGCAGACGGCGCTTGGTGCGGTTAGGGTCGTCGCTGAGCCCTGTGATGAGCACGGGTTCGAGTTCGTAACTGGCCAGGCTCTGGCCTTTTTCGTCTGTGATGTTCTCGACCACGCCACTGTGGATGTGGATGGTGGCGCTGTCCAGCGAGTGAAAGGACTCGGGTCCAGTGCGCACGGTGATCGACTGAGCGTCTTCACTGTATGTGCCGAGCGGCGACGTTTCGGAAGATCCGTCGGCGCTGTAGCCGGCTGCACGCAGCTCTTCGGCGATTAGTTGGATGGAAAGTTTCTGACCGGGACGGACTTCGCGCGGTGCTGCGTAGATTTTGGCGGTGCTGGCGAAGATGGGCGACTTCAGGCGCTCATCGACGATGTGCTGGTATTTGAAATAGAAGAAGGTGGAAACACATAGGAAGACGACCGCCAACACCGCGAAGACCGCCAGCGAAACGCGCAACAGCATCATTGCCCAGGGATGCTTCCCGTCCATTCCAGGGATTCTGATCTTGAATGCCATTGCCGCTCCTTTGAAATCAGCTTTCAGCTCCTAGCTTTTAGCTTCTAGCTGTCTCGTGCCGAAAACGCAGTTATTGAGGAAATTGAAACGTTCAAACGGTGCAAAAAAACTAGCGGCTAGAGGCTAGCAGCCAGAAGCCGATCTTCCGCGATGCGCTCCTTGAGCAGCGCCAGCACATCGTCGATGTTTACGTCCACACTTGTGGAGGTGGCGCGGGTGATCAGTTCGACCTTGCCCTCGGCGATCTTCTTGCCCACGTTGATGCGATAAGGAATGCCCACCAGATCGGCATCTTTGAACTTGACTCCGGCCCTCTCGTCGCGGTCATCCAGCAGCACGTCGAGGCCGGCCGCATTCAGCTCGGCAGCCAGCATTTCGCCTGCTCCGGCCAGCGTGGCATCGGCAATGTTGGTCACCGTCACCACCACGGTAAACGGAGCGATGGAGGCAGGCAGCCAGAAGCCGTTCTTGTCATTGGACTGCTCAATGGCGGCGGTAAGAATGCGCTCGATGCCGATGCCGTAGCAGCCCATGATGGGGGTGACTTCCTTGCCGTTGATGTCCAGCACGTGGACGCCAAGCGACTTGGTGTATTTGTCGCCCAACTTGAAGATGTGCCCGATTTCGACCGCCTTGCCCACCAGTAACTGGCCGCTACAGGCGTCCCCCGTCTTTCCAGCCTTGGGACAGTTTTCACCCTCGTTCACGCTGCGGATGTCTGCCGCGAGTGTCCAGGCAAAATCGCGGCCCGGCGTCACGTTGCGCAAGTGGTAATCCAGCTTGTTGGCGCCGCAGACCATGTTCTGGCGGCCTTCCAGGGAAACATCGGCGATCACCGCGGTCTTCAGGCGGCGTCCCGTGGAGCCCTTCGGCTTCCAGAAACCCTTGTGATGGTGGAAATAGGCATCGTCCGGGCTGTTCGACTTGGGAGTCTTGCTGAAGGCCTCTTTCCAAATAGCGCCTTCGATGACACCCTCAAGTCCCACCGGTCCCAGGAAGCCGGCCGGCGCCTTGAAGACCTCTTCCAGCTCTTCGGCCACCATGGGGCGCAGTTCCTGTGCCTTCAGGAGCGACAGCAGCTTGGTTTCGTTGATCTGGTGGTCGCCGCGCAGGAAGGCGGCCACCGGCAGCAGGTGGCTCGACCCATCGCTGAACTGGTAGGTCGCCATGTATGCGACGCACTTGATGTCATTCGAAGGCTGCATCTTGAGGAAAGCGGCGATTTCCGCGATGGCGCCCATGCCCGGGGTATGGATCAACTCCGGAGTTCCATCTGCTGTCGGCTCCAACTCGGTGACCGGCGCGAGCAGCGAGATTGCCTTCTCGGTGTTGGCGGCATAGCCGCAGACCGGGCAGCTGGCAATCAGATCCTCACCCGCATCGGTGTAGCACATGAACTCCTGCGACTGCGAGCCGCCCATGGAGCCGGAGTCCGCCTCGACAGCCACAAATCTGAGTCCGCAGCGAGAGAAAATGCGGCGATAAACAGCGTCGTGCAAATCGAAGCTCTTGTCGAGCCCGGCCATGTCGATGTCAAAGGAATAGGCATCCTTCATGGTGAACTGGCGCACGCGCAGCAGTCCGGACTTGGGCCGCGGCTCATCGCGGAACTTGGTCTGGATCTGGTACCAGATCTGCGGCAACTGCTTATAGCTGCGCAGCTCGTTCGAGGCGATCCCGGTCATAATCTCTTCGTGGGTCATGCCCAGGCACAGATCCGCGCCCTTGCGGTCCTTCAGGCGGAACATGTTGTCGCCCATGCCGGTCCAGCGGCCGCTCTTGTCCCATGGCTCGCGGGGCAGCAGCGCGGGGAGGAAGAACTCCTGGCCGATCTGATCCATCTCTTCGCGGACGATGCCGATGATCTTGTTGATCGCCCTCTGGCCGAGGAAGAGGTAGTTGTATAGCCCCGCGCCCAGCTGGCGAATATAGCCGGAACGGATAAGAAAGCGGTGGCTGGCCACTTCGGCGTCAGCCGGGGCCTCGCGAAGAGTGGGGACAAAAAGTTTGGACCAGCGATGCATAGCGATTTTGAGCGTGCTTTCCCGCCGGGCGGGCAGTCTCCGAGCGCGCGTGCTTCCACCGAACTTGTGCAGGGGGCATTTTCTTGAAGAAAAGCCGCTTGCGGGGCCGGAAGTCAGGTCACAGCTCTCGAAAACCGCAGTGCGCGGCGCAAGACGATATACGGCAATGCCTATTCTAAATGTTCCCAGGGTTGGAGCGCTGGGACGAGGTCCTTTATGAGCCCATTCCACTGGCTTTGAGGAGGAACCACTCAAAGGCCCTCCATGGCAGCAGGGCGCGTAAAAGCACCGCAATATGCCCTTCGCGGCCCACGACGTAGCGCAGGCGCGGGCGGGGCGTTTCCAAAACGCGGACGATGCAATTGGCCACAATCTGCGGGTCGGGTCGCTTGGAGCTCTTCACTCTTTCAAAGAGGCTCTGTGCTCGAGCAGCATTCACAGATCCAGGCATGCCTGTGCGCTCCGCCATCGAGGTCCCGGTGGTCCAGATGCCGGTTTCGAAGGCGCTCGGCTCAACCAATGCAACTTGAATGCCGAGCGGCTTCAATTCCAGCCGAAGGGATTCGGTCCAGCCCTCCAGGGCGAACTTGGACGCGACGTAGCTACTGACCCCCGGAAAGCCGGTGCGGCCGCTGATGGAGCTGACCATCACAATGTGGCCGAAGCCCTGCTGGCGAAACTGGGGCAGAAGGGCACGGGTGACGGCCGCGTGCGCGAAAAAGTTGGTGTCGAACTGCTTCCGCAGCTCTTCATCGGAAACGTCGTCGGCAAAACCAGCCATGGCGAAGCCTGCGTTGTTAACCACAGCATGGAGCGGCACTGCGCGCGCGGCTAGAGTCGCCGCCAACGTGGCGATTTGATCCGGCCTGGTCACGTCGAGGGGAAGGATTTCAATGCGATCGAGAACCCCGGCTGCGCGTGCGGCAGCTTCCAGCTTTTCGCGGCGGCTGAGGTCCCGCATGGTGGCAAGCACGCGCCAATCGCGCTGGGCCAGCGTGACGGAAGTTAGCAGGCCGAAGCCGCTGGAGGAACCGGTAATGAGGGCGGTGCGTGTCATGACGACTCCGGAAGGCATTGAACATGGAAGATGGAACAAAAAGGCTGTCTGGTTGAGGCTCGTTCTTTCCGCGGTCCCAGATTTATGACCGCTCCGCCGATCAACGCCAATCAAGAAGAAACGAGAACGAACCGATTGAAGACCCTTCCACCATATCTGGCGCGAACCGAAAACCTCCTACCGAAAACATTTATGCTATAACATTCTGCCAAGAAATAGGGCAGGAATATGGATAGCTTCTGCGACAGTACAATTCGCGGATATAGGCAGAAATATGGCAGATTTGGAGCACCTTTGTGATTACCAAATACTCTCCGTGCAATTACTTGACGGAGGATGATAGCCTCTGTTAACTGGTGAGCTTAGCAGTCAGCCTGCGCAAGTTACTGGCCTGGGGAACTTCCCCGGTGATTCCCTCCTTCCCCGGGCTGCAGTTTTTTACGCGTGCTCTCTAGTTCATGGTTCAAAGACTAAGGAGGCTTCCCCCATGCGTTCCTTGCAAGCGCTTTCACTTTCCCTTGGGATTCTGGCGGCTGTCGCAGTGGCGAATGCCCAGCGTCCGGCTGATCGGCCGATGTCTTTCAGCGAGTTTCACGACGCGGTCGTACAGGCGCATGCTGCCGATTGGGTTGGACACGCGGGCTCGATGGTCCGCGACGAAACGGCATTCGAGGAGATGAGGCAGCATCTCGCCAGTCTCTATGAAGGCGTGCACGTCGCCCACACATTCGACCTTGACGGCGACACCATCGACTGCGTGCCCATGGAAGAGCAGCCTTCGTTGCGGCTGAACGGCATCGCGCAATCCGTGTTGCCAGGCGGCATCGGCGCCCTCCGCACAGGAGCCCTCTCCCCCCGCGAAGAGTTGACCCAAGCCATCGCGCAGGCACCGCCCAATCCGCCGATGAGTCCGGATGGCAATTCGGCGGACGAAGACAGTTCCGTCACACAGCCGCAGTATGACGACACGCAACTGGACCGCTTCGGCAACGTGAGAGCCTGTGCCGAGGGCACGATTCCAATGCTTCGCGTCACACTGGAGCAGATGACGCGTTTTCCGTCGCTGGCGGCCTTCTTCTCCAAGGACGGCAAAGAAGACAGTACGGAGGGTGAGCATTTCCGGTCGGAACTGGAAGATCCCGCGGTTGCGGCCGTGGAACATAAGTATGCGCACGCCAACCAGACCGTGAACTACTACGGAGCGGCCGACACCTTGAGCGTTTGGAGTCCCAACGTGAATAAGGCCGCAGGAGAGATCTTCTCGCTGGCGCAATACTGGGTAACCGGCGGCGCTGGCGCTAACCTGCAGACCAACGAGGGCGGCTGGCAGAACTACCCAGCCTTTTACGGAGATCAGAGATCGCGCCTGTTCATCTTCTACACCTCGGCTAACTACGCAAACGGCAAGGGCTGCTATAACCTCACCTGCGCGGCCTTCGTGCAGCTCAACAATCGCATCATCCTCGGTGGAGCGTTTTCGAATTACGCCACGGTCGACAACACCCAGTATTATTTTGTGTTGAAGAACGAGCTTTTTAACAACCGCTGGTACCTGTGGTACGGGAATACGCTGGTGGGCTACTACCCGGCGACCCTGTATGGCGCCGGCCAGATGTCGATCAACGCGGACGAGCTGGATTACGGGGTGGAGACGGCAGGCGCGGGTGCGTGGGGGCCTGCGGGAAGTGGGCGCTGGTCCGCTCAGGGGTGGAAAAAGGCGTTCTTCAATCGGCAGCTTTTCTATGTGACTCGCCCTGGGGTTGTGGCGACGACAGCCTGGTCCAACCTGACCAAGCAGGAGCCGAACGCCAATTGCTACAGTGTCTCGGGTCCGTTCCTCAACATTCCAGACAACGCGTGGGGCGAGTGGTTCTACGCGGGTGGCCCAGGCTGCTAAAGGTATTCCCTCCAGCGGAGGCAAGCGGATTAAAGATTCAAATACGGTATAGCGAATAGAAAAGCGCGCCGATTGAGTGTCGTGGTTTCCCAGTTCCCAGAATCGGGACCTGGGGCACCACTTACGCGGCGTTTGGAAGGCACCAGACCTTTATGCATCCTAAAAGCTTTCCGGCCAATTCTGCCGCCCATGCAAAACGGCGGCAATCTCCACATGATCGCCCTGAACTCTGTAGGCAGCGATGCGGGAAGTTCCTGGTATGACCAGTTCGCGGGTTCCTGGCACGCGACCCGCTCTGCCGGACTGCGGGAAGTTGGCGAGGCGAATTGTGGCCTTTTTGATCTTCGCCGCAACCTTATGAGCGGCCGCAGGGCTGTCCTGAGCGATGTAGTCGCGGATGGATTCCAGGTCGGAAATGGCCTTTGGGGCCCAGCGGACCTTCATTTCGGCGCGGGCAACTCGCCTTCCGTGCCCCAACTGTCCAACCACTCCGTCACGCGCTCATTCTCGATTCCCTGGCCCGCATCCAGTTCGGCGAGGCCGGCGCGGATGTGGCGATGTTCGCGGCTATCGGGTGAAACGAGCGAAAGGGTGCCGTTCCCATTTGAAACCCACTCCACCGGCTCGCCGACAGGCAACGAGGCCTGAAGGACAAGTTCTTCGGGGATTTCGACGCTCAGCGTGTTTCCGACGCGAACGATACGTGTGGTCATGGGAGCTACTCCTGACTGGAATCATAGCGCGGATAGGGATTATTTAGCCGAAGGGGGCAGAAATCAGGGAACAGAGAACAGAAAGGCAGGTGCCCCCGGTTCCTCGCTTTTGGGGACCGGGGAAAGCACAACCCTCAACTGGCCGGCTTTTCTGATCCCTGATCCCTGTTCCCTGTTCCCTACTCCCTGCCTCTAAATCAGCTCCACGCCCCACAGGTCGTGCAGGTGCAGCACGCCTTCAACCTTGCCGGAAATGTCCACCACCACCAGCGAAGTGATCTTTCTTTCTTCCAGAATGGCCAGCGCGCGGGCGGCCAGTTCGCTCGCAGCAATGGTGCGCGGATGGGCGTTCATGGCTTCGCCGGCGGTCTTGCAGAGAGCCGCGCCGCCTTCGTGCTCCAATAGTCGCCGCAAATCGCCATCGCTGATGACCCCTTGCAGGCAGCCCTCCTGCTGCACGGTGGTCATGCCCAGCTTCTTCGACGACATCTCGTAAATCACGTCCGTCATGCGCGTTTGGGGTGTGACCACTGGGATGGCGTCGCCCGCGTGCATGAGGTCGGCGACGCGGGCCAGCCGCTTGCCCAGCTTGCCGCCGGGGTGCAATTCCGCGAAATCCTCCGCCCTAAAGCCCTTGCGCAGGCTAACGGCGATGGCCAGAGCATCTCCCAGCGCCAACATGGCAGTTGTGGAAGCGGTGGGGGCCAGATTCATCCCACAGGCTTCGCGCTCCACAGAGCAGTCGAGCGCCACATCGCTGGCCTGGGCAAGCGTGGAATCGGCGCGGCAGCACAGACTTATGAGCGCGTCGCCCTTACGCTTCAGCGTTGCCAGCAAGCGCAGGATCTCTTCCGTTTCGCCGCTGGCGGAAAGGGCGATGACCACGTCGCCGGGCATGAGAACCCCCAAGTCGCCGTGGACAGCCTCGGCTGGATGCAGAAACAGCGCTGGCGAGCCGGTGGAACTGAGCGTCGCCGCTATCTTCTGGGCGATGATGCCGCTCTTGCCCATTCCTGTGACGACAACGCGCCCACCGCAGTTGGCGCAGCGCATAATCAATTCGACAGCCCGGTTGAAAGGCTCGGCCATCGGTCCGTCGAGGCGCGTGGCCAGTGCCAGCAACGCCGCAGCCTCGGTGCGCACCAAGGCTGCGGGAGTGGGGTCGGAGGAAGTGCTCGTAGCCGGGTTTGGACCCGGGCCTTCTGTTGACGTGCTCATCGGTTTCTGATCGTACCACCCGGGGCGGGGCGGCGGGGCGGGAAGACATTGAGGCAGTGGGTCAGCGAGTGAGCGGGCCAATAAAGCGGCGAAGTTGGGGGAGTCAGCGCGCAGAGGAAAATGGGCTGGAAGCCTCGTACAATAGAGCGCAGAGGTCACTTCCCGTGAAACGCAACTCGATGGTCGTTTCTGCCGTTCTGCTGATTCTAGCCGTGTTCGGCTGGGCCGGATGGGCCAACCATGAATACCGGAAGCAAGCCGCCGACAGGCTCCGGGCACAGGCCGAGCGCGGCGAACAGGTGCTTGCGGCGGACGATCACCCAGAGAACACCTCGCCGCTGACCGGAAAGCCCGCGCCTGCATTTACGCTCGAAGACCTGAACGGAAAGAAGGTTTCGCTTTCCAGCTACAAGGGGAAAGCGGTGTTGATCAACTTTTGGGCCACTTGGTGCGGTCCGTGCAAGATCGAGATGCCCTGGCTGATCGAGTTGCGCAACCAGTATGCGGCGCAGGGGTTCGAGATTTTGGGTGTCAGCGCAGACGATATCGACCGCGACGACGCGGCGCGACTGGCCGAGGAAAAGAAGCAGATAGGGCGCTCGGTGGAGGAGTTGAAGATTCCTTACCCGGTTCTGATCGACGGCGGCTCACTGAGCTCGCAGTATGGCGGCCTGGATTCGCTGCCGACTTCGTTTTTTGTGGACCGCAACGGCGTGGTGGTGTCGTCGCAGCTGGGGCTGACCTCCAAGGACGAGATCGAAGGCAAGATCAAGAAGGCGTTGGAAGCCGGAGTAGGGAGTAGGGAGTAAGGAAAAGGGAGTAGGGCCTTCACAGGCTGTGGAAACCCTCAAGTTCGTCTGGCTATGTAACAGGGAACGACTTTAGTCGTGCCGATAAAGCCAATAGAATGAGCCGGTGCTTGGCCCCTACTAAGGTCCGGTCTTGCGCCGCACTCGAGTTCTAAACTTTTATGTACCCTGATCCGGCCCGGGAATTGCTTGGTTTCACCTTTATCTTGCTTAACTTGCAACTCAGTTTCTTGTAAGGGAACAGCGAGGGCTTGCGTGGCAATGAGACTTTGTGCGGTCTGGATTCTGGGGCTAGCGGCGGTGAACGCGCTGGGGCAGTCGCCGCGGATCGATGGCCTGGGGCTGCCCGCTGCGCATGCCGACGTGCCGGTAAAGAATGTGGTCCAGTTTGTCTTTCCGGAACAGGTGACGGTGCCCGCGGGAAAATCGACCACCGTGGCGCTGCACTTCCGGGTTGCGCCGGGGCTGCACATCAACTCCCACAACCCGAAGGATGAGTTTCTAATCCCAACCACATTCTCCATTCCCGACGGCGCGGGGGTGAAACTCGATGGGGCCATCTACCCTGCCGGCACGGAGATGACTCTGCCGCTCGACCCTCAAACCAAATTGAGCGTCTATACAGGAGATTTTGTGCTGCAGACCCGCGTCACAGCCGAGCCGGGCGAGCACCTGGTGGAGGCGAAGCTGCGCTACCAGGCCTGCGACAACAACATGTGCATGCCGCCGAAAACAATCGCGGTGGCGATAGATGTTGTAGGAAGTAGGGAATAGGGAGTAGAGAGCGCCTGGAGTGGCTAGCCTGAGTCTCTTTCCGCAAAGCCGCTGCAGCTTTCAATGGCTTTGTCGAGCCAATCCTCTTCATCCCGGCGATCGGCCGGCCAGCGCTGTTTCAATTCCAGCAGAGCGGGCAAAAGCAGCGCGTCGCCAAGTTCCTGGGCGGCATCGACGATCATGATATCCACGTTTTCAGCGGCTAGTTCACGAAGGAGCAAATCGCGGACCCGCGGATCTTTGCGGCGTGCCAGCCCGGTGAGCGCCTCGGCGCGGACATCTTCGAAGGAGTCGGTCACGCGCGCCCACAACGCCTCCCGAATCTCCTCCGTATCTGTATCGATAAGCGAACCAAGAGCAAAGGAAGCCCAGTCGCGGATCTCTTCGTCTTCGTCGCGCGAAAGCTCGATAAGGGTCTGGATGGCCAGCGGGTGGTTGTGGCCGGCGATGCCATGCACCACACCCCAGCGCACCAGGTTGCAGGGGTGGTTCTTCATGGGCACGAGCAGGCCGATGCAGCGCGGGTCGTTGAGGTGTCCGAAGGCCACGCCGATGGCCTGCAGGGTGTCGGGGTCGGTCTCGGTTTCGAGCATCCGGGCCAGGGTCAGGAACGATTTGCCGGGAAAGGTGCGCTCCGGGATGCCGAGCTGGCCGAGGATGGTGACACCCAATTCGCGCTCGGTGGGCAACTGGCTTTCGCACAGGCACAGGGCGGCTTTCAGAACCTCGCCGTCGCCGCGGAACTGCAGGGCCGTGACGTATTCCCACGCCATGTCCTCATCGACTTCGGTGAGGGCCAGCCGGACCAGTTCGTCGGTGGGACGGGGGTCGGCGCTCGCGTGCAGTAGTTTTTCGCGACCTTGGTGCATTCTGGGTTCAGTATAGCGTCTGGCTGGGTGGCGCAAACGCACCGATCCGGTGGGCGATTGGCCAGGGTGCTCAAGCTCGCCAACGGGATAATGGACGAGGCTGCGCCTGAATCACGCATCGCTTGAGCAAGTGACGTGACAGGGTTCGACTGGGATTCATTCTTGATTCAGCGCGGTATCGGCAGTAAGATCGTCTTACCATGCGGACCAAGGTTTCGACGAAAGGTCAAATCGTTCTTCCCGGACCGCTGCGGCGCAGGTTGAACATTTGCGCCGGCGATTCTCTCGACATCTCCGTCGAGGAGAATCGGATTGTGCTGACGGCCCCAGAGCGGAAACACTTCAAGGCCACTGCTGTCCGGTTAACGACTAGCTTGCCGATCGTAACCGTCTGATGCACTGAGCTTTGTGCGCGTTTTTTGGTGGTGTCGATTTGAAATTGCCGCGATGCTGATTCCAGAGATGTTCTCTGGAGGCGGCGGTGAACGCTGGCAAGTTGCTGTTTGCGCAGTTGATGGATTTCCT
>CAZQPY010000095.1:0-18666 GCA_964595345.1 uncultured Occallatibacter sp. | reverse complement strand
GAATGGATATAGAACTCCGCCAGCGCCAGATCGCCGGGCTGGGTAATCTTCAGATTAACCTGAGAACCGGGTACAACGGCTACCTGATGTCCGGCGCGTTCAACGACGGAGGCCTCATCGGTGCCGACGAAGCCGTCCTGGGTGGCTTCGGCGAATGCGCTTTGCAGGATTCCGTAGCGGAAGCCCTGCGGGGTTTGGGCCAGAACGATGAACTCGCGGGGGATGGTGCTGGTGACCAAAGCGCCGTGGGCAGTGCGTTCGACCTGTTTGATGGTGTCGATGGCGGGCATGCCGACGATGGCCGCTCCGTGCAAGGCGACGGCGTCGATGGTGCGCTCGATGGTTGCCGCGTCGATGAGCGGGCGGACCGCATCGTGTACCAGGACGATGTCATCGGGCTGGGCGGACAGGGCGGCAAGAGCGTTGGCCACTGATTCCTGCCGATTCTCTCCGCCTTCCACGACATGCACGCGATGGGTGAAGCCGAACTCTTCCACCTGGGCCTCGACTCGCTCGATCTCCGATTTGCGGACGGCTACGTAGATGGCGTTGACGCGGGGCACGGAGGCGAAAGCGCGCAGCGAGTGAATGAGGATGGGAATGCCGTCGAGGGCGAGAAACTGCTTAGGCTGTGGCCCGGCCATCCGGGTTCCCAGGCCTGCTGCGGGAAGAATTGCAAATACCTGCATAATTCGTGGAGTATACAACGGTTGGGCTTGGGTTGTGGACCGCGTTGCGGTCGGAGAGCCTGGCGGGGCCGGGACGCCGGCGCGGGAAGGAAGCTCCGGTGCCGGATTGGGACGCAATGCTCAAAGTACCCGCACGGGTAACTTTTGAGATTTCCTGCATCGAATGGCTGCTCCCACATCACGGTATGATGAA
This sequence comes from uncultured Occallatibacter sp., assembly GCA_964595345.1. Taxonomy (GTDB): domain Bacteria; phylum Acidobacteriota; class Terriglobia; order Terriglobales; family Acidobacteriaceae; genus Telmatobacter. The sequence continues at coordinate 17,784 of CAZQPY010000095.1, read as the reverse complement.
TGGATGCAGGCCGAAACCATTTCCCAATGCTCCACGCTGCCTATCGACGCTTCTCTGCTGAAGCCAGGCATGCGGCTCGCGGTGGGCGTGTCGGGGGGAGCGGATTCCGTTGCTCTGCTTCGCGCGCTGGCCGAGCGGAGCAAGGAACTGGGCCTGGTGCTGCATGTGGCCCATCTGCACCACGGGCTGCGCGGGTCGGAGGCGGACGGCGACCTGGAGTTTGTGCGTGCTCTGGCCACCGAGCTGGGACTCACATTTCATTGCGATCAGGTGGATGTGGCCTCGGCCGCGAAGGCAAACCCAGGCTCGCAGAAGCCGGCGGAGTCGATCGAGGAGGCGGCACGACGGCTGCGCTACAACTGGTTTCGGCATCTGCTGGCTATGGGCGAAGTGGATGCAGTAGCGACCGCGCACACGCGAGACGATCAGGCAGAAACGGTGCTGGCCAAGTTCTTGCGCGGAGCGTGGACGGAAGGGTTGAGTGGGATCCACCCAGTGCTTGTCTTTCCAGAAGGGCGGGTCATTCGGCCGCTGCTGGGCACCACGCGGACCGCGGTAGAGGCCTACCTTCAGAGCCGGAATCAGGCCTGGCGGGAAGACTCGTCGAATGCGGAAACCGTGTATACGCGCAATCGGGTGCGGAAGGAACTGCTGCCGCTGCTGGAGAGCTGGAATCCGCAAATTCGCGAACATTTGACGCAAATGGCGGATCTGGCGCGCGAGGAAGAGTCCTGGTGGGACGGGCAACTGCGCTGGCTGGGGCCCCAGGTGTTGATGCCGGGGACGCCCGTCAGAGGCGGAGGGCGCGCAGCCGAACCGGGGCTCGCGGTGGACGCGACGCGCTTGGCGGCGCAGGCTCCGGCGATGCAGCGACGACTGCTGCGCCATGCGGCGGCACAACTAGGAGTTTCGCTTGGGTTTGCAGCCACCGAGTCACTGCGTGCGCTTGCTCTGAGCGGCCGCGCGGGGGAAAAGCGCGAATTGGCGCAAGGGCTGCGCGGTGAGCGGACGCACCGCGAAGTGCAGTTGACGCTGGGGGCCGGCAACAATGCGGCGGATGCCGAGGAGACGATTTTTGAGTATCAGATTCTGATTCCGGGAGAGATCGAGGCAGGGGCCTTTGGCCTGCGCGTTCGGGTGGATGTGGAAAAGAAACAGGACACCGGGGAGCCGGCTTCCAGAAGCGTAGGATGGTTGCGCAGTTGGCGGTCAGGTGACAGGGTCCGGCTGCGTCACTCAGGCGGGTCGCACAAAGTGAAGGAAGTGCTGGACCGTTTGCGGGTGAGCGGATCTGGCCGCGCGCTGTGGCCTGTTCTTGAGGTGGAAGGGCGCATTGTGTGGATGCAAGGCGCGGAATTGGAACCGGAAGCCGGAATCACCGTGGTGGCGACCGCGCTGCAGGAGCAGCAATGAGGCGGCGTGCGACTGCAAGCCGCCGGTGGCTAATGGCAGAAGCAGATGCATGGGGTGCTGGGAGCGGCCCAAGTCTTCGATCGCGAGTTGAGAGTACAATCATCTTTACTGCTCATCCAAGGCGGCAGAGAGGGTGTGCCTGCCGGCTAGTTGGGGTGTACTTTCTGTAACTTCATGAGAAGCTCGAACGTCTAAGGATGAAACGGGCAGCATTGCAAGTGATTTGAGCGGCTTCTCCGCCCGCGGGAAAAGAGGGATTCTGGTGAATTCGACCGTTAAGACCGTCATGTTCTGGGTGTTCATACTCGTCTGCCTGTTGTTGCTATTGAATGTGGTGACGAAGAACCAAGGCAGCGGCAAGGACCAGGAGGTCCCTTACTCCGACCTGTTCAGCAAGGTGCAAAACAACCAGGTGCAGGACGCGACAATCCAAGGCAACGAGTTGCATGGGCACCTGAAAGGCTCCAAGGATCAGTTTCATACGACGCTTCCGGCGGACTATGGGGATCTTGACAAGGCGATGCGCGCGGCGGGCGTGAGCTTTGGCATCAAAGAGATCCAGACCAACATGCTGCTTCCGATTCTGTTCAATGTGGGTCCATTCATTCTGCTGGGCGCGATCTGGTTCTTCATGCTGCGGCAGATGCAATCGGGCGGGAACAAGGCGCTTTCGTTCGGCAAGAGCCGGGCGCGGCTGCTTTCGATGCAGCAAAAGAAAGTCACCTTCAAGGATGTGGCAGGCGTAGACGAAGCCAAGGAAGAGCTGAAGGAGATCATCGAGTATCTGCGCGAGCCGCAGAAGTTTCAAAAACTCGGTGGCCGCATTCCCAAGGGCGTGCTGCTAGTTGGACCTCCGGGAACGGGCAAGACGCTGCTGGCCCGCGCGGTGGCCGGCGAGGCAAACGTACCGTTCTTCTCGATTTCAGGCTCCGATTTTGTGGAAATGTTTGTGGGCGTAGGCGCGAGCCGGGTGCGCGACTTGTTCGAACAGGGCAAGAAAAACGCGCCTTGCATTATTTTTATCGATGAAATCGACGCAGTGGGCCGCCATCGCGGTGCAGGCTTGGGCGGCGGACACGACGAGCGCGAACAGACGCTGAACCAGTTGCTGGTCGAAATGGACGGCTTCGAGTCGAACGACGGCGTGATCCTGGTGGCGGCGACCAACCGCCCGGACGTGCTGGATCCGGCGCTTCTGCGGCCGGGCCGCTTTGACCGGCGGGTGGTGGTTGGATTGCCGGATATCCGCGGCCGCGAAGAGATCCTTCGCGTTCACGTGAAAAAGGTTCCTGTTTCCGACGATGTGAATTTGAATGTTCTAGCTCGGGGCACACCGGGATTCAGCGGAGCAGATCTGGCCAACATGGTGAACGAGGCCGCTCTGAGTGCGGCGCGCATGAATCGCAAGCAGGTCACCATGTATGACTGCGAAGTGGCCAAGGACAAGGTGCTGATGGGCGCCGAGCGCAAGTCGATGCTGCTGACCGACGACGAGAAGAAGGTGACGGCCTACCACGAGGCGGGCCACGCGCTGGTTTCGTTCATGCAGGAGCACTCAGACCCGATTCACAAGGTGACGATTATTCCGCGCGGAATGGCCTTGGGCGTGACGGTTTATCTTCCTGGCGACCGGCACAACTATACGCTCGAGTACCTGGAGACGCGGCTGGCGACGGCTTATGGCGGACGCGTGGCGGAGGAGATTTTCCTCAACCAGATGTCCACGGGCGCTGGCAGCGATATTGAAACGGCTACCGATCTGGCGCGGCGCATGGTTTGCGAGTATGGCATGAGCCGGCTGGGGCCTCTGACCTTCGGCAAGAAGGAAGAGCAGATCTTCCTGGGCCGCGAGATTGCGCAACATCGCGACTTTTCAGAAGAGACAGCAAGGCAGATCGATCTGGAGGTGCGCCGCTTGATCGACGAGGCCTACCAGTCGGCACACGGCATTCTGGAGGCGAATCAGGACGCGATGCACCGGATCGCGGGCGCGCTGCTGGAACGCGAGACGATCGATGCCGAAGAGGTGAGATTGCTGATCGAGGGGAAGACATTGCCCCCGATGCGTTCGATTCTTGCTTCACCCACCGACACCGGCGATGGCCCTGCACAGCAGGTGCTGAAGCCGGAGAGCCGCGGCGGTCCGAGCTACCCAGAAGGCTCTCCCTCGCCGGCGTAAACGGAACTGCAAGTCAGCGGAGCTCGCGGAGTTAGCGGAGTTAGCGAGTCACCGGGTCAGCAATTCAGCGAAGGGTCGTTCCTTAGGGAGCGGCCCTTTTTGCGTGGCTTGCCACACCCGTAAACCATGAAAAGCAGTTTCGAGTTTGCTACTCAGAAGATCTTGTAGCTGATGCCGGCGCTTGCTCCGTACGGCTGGATGGTGAAGCTGGTGCTGGTGGCGGGCGCAGTGAGGAACCATTGCTGGTATTCGAAGTCGATGAGACGGACACTGAGGTGTTTCGTGAGACGGTAGTCTGTCCCTCCGCCGTAAGCGAGCATGTATCCGCTGAGAGAGTTGCCCGCCACTTGGTTGACGTTCAGCAAGTTCGTGACACCGTAACCACCGAGGATCTTGGCGTACGGAGTGAAGCGTCCTACGCGGAAAGGGATTCGAGGGCCGACCAGGTAGTTATCTTCGGGGACTGCATTGACATTGAGCGACCCCGAGACGGTCGATGTGCTGCGAACGTTGAACCGCATCCAGCGGCCTTCGGCCTCGAACTGGACCCAGCGCCGGAAGCGGACGTCGACGAAAACCGCGGGTCCGTCAATTCCGTAGAAGAGGCTCTGGCCGTTGGTCTGAGCGGAAGTTCCGCCGACGAAATCGGGCTGGAAAAGCGAAAATGTCCCGCCAGCGGTCAAGGAAAACTGCCGTGCTGTGGCCGAGGGGACTGCCTGCGCGTGAAGTGAAGAATTCGCGAGTCCCGCACCAGCGAGCAAGAGCAGTGCGGCAAGTATTCGTTTCATATGCATGATATATACGCTCTCCCTGAGAATCCGTGGTCAATGGGCGCCAATGCGTGCTTCGGATTCGCTGCGATGCCGCGGAGGGACCCATGAGATGTCCGCGGCATCCGGTTCTTTCTACTGCGAGAAGCCCGTGCCGGCGGCCGGTTGCTGAGGACCTGAATCGACTGGCGCCGGAGGGCTGGCAGGCTGAGCCGCCGGGGGATTAGCGGCAGGTTGGGTTGCAGCAGGAGCAGGAGCGACCGGCTGGGCTGGCTTGGGGGCTTCGTAGCGCTGCAGTTTGAAGTAGACCGGGGTCACCTCGAGCGGCATCTTGTCGCGGGGGTTCATGGGGGCATAGCGCTTGGCGTTGAGCATATGCACCTTGTCGTCCCATGGGTCGGTCTTGAGCCAGCTTCCTAAAGGCAGAGCCGGCGTCTGAGCGAGGTCGTCCCAGTTGATTCTGGGAGCGCTCCTTGCGAGCTCGGCCATCCAGGGTGTGCCGTCGGCCTTGAGCAGCGAATCGCCCAGCTTGGGGGTGTTGAGAGCGTGAAGAACCTTGCCGCGCTCCGCCAGTTGGGTCCAGTAGAGAGCCGCGGTGGGCAACCGGTCCTTGTACATGGATGCCAGGAGGTATTGCTGGGCCCTGGTGGCGGCCTCGGCGTTGTCGTGGTCGGAGTGGTACATGTCGATGCGCTGGAAGGTGGACTCGTCGGGGAAGAGTAGACGGTCGTTAAAAGCGTAGCGCGTGTCGATATGGTGTCCCATGGCGATATGCGCCAGCTCCATGGCCACGACCGAGGCGATGGCCTCCTCGTTGGGGAGGGTATCGATGAGACCCTTGCTGATGAGGATGGTGTTGCCAACGGTGGTGGCTTCCACCGTGGTGGTCAGCAGAACACGGCAGTGGACTGGATCGGTGAAGGCCAGATTGTTCGGAACCGCAAGATTGACGACGATCTGGTCGAGGACGGTTGTCTCGTATCCGTCGGCATTGAGTGGCGCCACCAGGCCTGCTTCGACGAGGCGGTCAATGACATTGTTCTCCGCCTGGGTAATCCAGGCACGGGTGGCCTGCAGGGGAGCGACATCCTGGGAGTCTTCGCTCTTGTCGACGGCATCGTCGACCTGTACGCTCACGTTTTCGCTCTCGCGGGTAGGCAGCTTGAGCGCATATCCCCAAAAGTGCGTCTGGGCCTTGAGGCCGACCGACTTGTTGCCTTCAACGCGTTCCGTCTCTTCGACATAGACGGCGACCGGCAGCCAGATTCCAGGCTGCACGTTCATGCGCCAGCTATCGAAGTGGAAGAAGAGCCTGGAGGTGTCTTCCTGGCTGGGACGGGTGAAGGTTCCGTTGAAGCGGACAATGTTGCCGTCCCGGTCCTCGATCCAGATGCGGCCCAGGAAGCGGCCAGATTCCTTGACCCTCGTTGCCGGATGGACGTCGTAGACCCATGTGCGGACGGAACCTAGGAACTCGGGCCGCACGAAGCTGAAAACGTAATGCTGCGTATCGAAGCTGCGCGGGTCAAGAAACATCATCTCTGTAAAACCGAGGGGGTTGTAACTGATGTGCTTGTCGAGCCCCAGGGATTTGCCCAAGCCCGTTATCGCGGAAAAAGAGCCTTTGAAGAAACCGTGCTTTGCCTGGACGCGCGGATTGTAGGTCTTGTCGAAGAAGCCCTTGCCGAAGTCGATGCGGCTGAGCATGTACTCGTCCTGGATGGGAACCTGGTACAGCTTCACATCGGGCTTGGTGTTCTGGATGTAGGTTTCCACCAGGGGAGTGCGCTGCTGGATATCCCGGATGAGGACCTTTTCGCGTGCGATGGCTTTTTCGACCAAGGCGGCCTGCTCGGGAGTGAGCTGATGTCCGATTTCGTACTTGGGCTGTTTTCGCGCATGAGCCGCGGACGCACCCAGGGTGATCATGAGGAGGTAAAGCGAGAAATTCCGAAACGTCATTCAAAGCTCCCAGGTTGAGATCTTCTTGTCTTCCACAGGCCGCCTGCACTGTTTCGGCAAATCGCAGCTGAGCCGAGCCCACATCAAAGCTTCGCAGTAATCATATTATGCAAGCTGGAAGGTAATGCGAATGTTGGTTGTGAGATCGACAGGTTGTCCCAAATGGGTCGCAGGTCTAAAACGGATCTGCTGCGCGACGCGACGCGCCTCCTCGTCGAGGCCGTGGCCTAGGCCGTTAACCACACTCTGAATAAAGATCTGTCCAGAGGCGGCGAATGTAACCCGCAGGACGACGTCGCCCTGGATTCTCAACTGGCGCGCCTCCGCGGTGTACTGGCTTTGCGGCTTGGAAAGGACCTCGACAGATGTGTCCGCAGGGCCGACCGTCCTCGGAGTCGCCACAGCGGCAGCAGTCATGCCGGGAATGCCAACGGAGTTGACCCTGCCCATATTTGTGTTAGATGCGACTGCGGCTCCGGGAATGCCGGCCGAAGCGACTTTGCCGACCACACCGGAATTCGACCCGGACCTGGTCCCGTTCCCAAACCCCGTCGATCCGACGACTCCACGCGGCGCGACGGCTGCGCCAGTCATGCCGCCGTAGGGATTGCCGATGGCAGCGACGGTGGCCGGGCGGGTGGCATTGGGATTGGGGGCGACCCCAAAGGTTTCGCCGAGATGGACAGGCGCCGTGGAGGGCCTGGCTTGCTGCACCTGGGCAGGCGCGGCTGCGGCCAACGCGGCCTTCGGCTGCGGCGGGAGGATGACCGTCGGCTGCTTCACGGTCGGAATCTTGAGCTTGGCTTCCATCTGGATGGGCTTGTCGGGCTTCGGTTCTGGCCTCGGCATGACGATTTTGGGCTCTTCCAGCTTGACCACAGGCATTTCCGGTGGAGGCGGAAGTTTTGGGGTCTCAATCCTCACTTTAGGAGGCGGGGGGGCAGTATTGGGGACAACCAGCGTGGTCTCTTCGAATGTCTGGTGCACCAACTTGGGCTTGATCAGGACCCCGAGCACCAGGACAAGAATGAGAGTCGAGACGTTAATCACCATGCTGGTGACGAAGGACGCCGATCTGCCCCCTGGTTCAGGTAGAAGCCCCAGACTGAGGTTTCCTGGCTCTGGATTCACCGGCATTCTTTTACTCCTCTTGCAAGGCCGCTGAACGGCAGGCTCAGGCAACTTGAAGGCACTCTTAGGGATGCGCAAGCGCGACGAAATGACTCTACGCCGTCTGCGTTACGCGCGGGAAACAGGGAAGCTTGATCGAACCATCGGCAACAGCCGAAATCCTCACAGCATCCAAGAGCCTCGAGCCGTCTGAGGATTCCCGATTCGGAACGAAAGCGGCTGCTTGCGCGCCATTCCAGGCCGTGATTCAACGGCCTCCTTTTCAATCTATCTTTTCCCCATCGATCCCGATGCAGAGAAGGATGGTGCATTTGATGAATCTTCCTTAACTTGCGAGTTGGGCGAAGTATCTTTAACGGAAACAAGCCGCCAACTGCCTTTTCCCGATCGCTGGAATCGTATGACTCTTTGACCCTGAACATGCAGACTCTCAAGTTTCCGTTCAAGGCAATCAAAAGCAATATACGCAACTCCCTGGCCGAGAACAGGAATCCGATGCAGGTCTGATTCCGTGCGAGTTGGCGTTCGGACCTGGTGCTCCCATGATGCCACAGGTTTGGAGCGCACATCCAGACAAAGGAGCGAAAAAGGCGAGCAAGCCATTCCGCCCGCGCCATTTTCACACTTCCTGTGTAATAGACTCAACTTAAATACCAAGGTGCTCATGGGAGGGCGAATTTTATTATGAAGATCCTGGTTACAGGTGGGGCGGGTTATATCGGAGGAACGGTTGCAGGATTGCTGGCCGAGAATGGCCATCAGGCTGTGGTCTTCGACAACCTGAGCCACGGGAAGATTGAATTGCTGCCTTCTGGGGTGGAATTTGTGCAAGGGGAATTGGCGGACCGGCCTGGAATTGAAAACCTTTTCATTTCCGCACGGAAAGCGGGAACACCCTTTGACGGCGTGCTGCATTTCGCTGCCCTGATCGAAGCCGGCGAGTCGATGGTGAAGCCCGAGATCTTCTTCCGCAACAATACCGCCTCCACTCTGTCTCTGCTGGAAGCGGTTCTGGCGGAAGGGCCGAAGAAGATCGTCTTCTCGTCGACGGCAGCCGTGTATGGCGAGCCGGAGACGGTACCGATCAAAGAAGATGCCAAGCTGCAGCCGACCAACGCATATGGGGAGTCGAAGCTTCTGGTGGAGCATTTGCTGGGCTGGTTCAACCGCATTCACGGATTGCATTACGCCTCGCTGCGCTATTTCAACGTTGCAGGAGCGCCGGAGGGTCCGAACGGCATTACGCGGGGCGAGGCGCACGAGCCCGAGTCTCACCTGATACCGCTGGTTCTGGATGTGGCGCTTGGGCGGCGCGCGTCGATCCGCATGTATGGCGACGACTATCCGACGCCGGACGGAACTTGCGTGCGGGACTATATCCATGTGGCCGACCTGGCCGACGCGCACCTGCTGGCCTTTGCAGCCCTGGATAAGCAGGACAAGCTGATCTATAACCTGGGCAACGGACGTGGCTTCAGCGTGCGCGAGGTGATCGAGTCGGCGCGGCGCGTGACCGGGCACCCGATTCCGGCGGAAGTCCATCCCCGGCGTGCCGGCGATCCGGCCGTGCTGGTGGCCAGCTCCGCGAAGGCGATTCGGGAGTTGGGCTGGCAGCCGAAATACACCGAACTGGATGAGATTTTGCGGACGGCCTGGGTTTGGCATCAGAAGCGGTATGCGAAGCAGGGGTGAAGCTGGTGTTATATTGTTGATCGATTTCCCCGGCCCCAAAAGTGGGAACTCCACCCTGCGGGTGAAAATCGGTCCGCAGGATACCCGCGAGGGTTACAAAGATCAGGAGCGAGGTAATGGCCAATTTCATTCAGGTGACGCCGTTCATGACGGTGAGCGAACTGGAGGGCGCGGTACGCTTCTTTACGGAGATTCTGGGGTTCGAGGTTCTTCTCCGGTTCGATGATTACGCATATGTGGAGCGCGAAGAGGTTGGATTCCGGATTCTCGGGGTGCGGGGGCCGGAAGGCGCTCCGCCGGGGAATCGTCGCTTTGCCTATTACATCGATGTGCGGGACGTGGATCTGGTTTACGCGGAACTGAAGCTGAAGCTGGATTTGTTGCCCAAAGGGGATGTGTACGGGCCGGTGAACCAGAGCTACGGGCAGCGGGAACTGCTGGTCCTGGCGCCTGACGGGAACCTGCTGGCATTCGGGCAGAAGATCGCGGCTGGGAACGATTGAGCGGGCACCGCAAGGTGGGTTGACCCCAAACCCTAGCCGCAAAGGAGCGAGACGCAGGTTCTTCGACTCCCCATTCGCTACGCTCGGGGTTGCTCCCTATGAACAAAAAATAGGGTTAAATAGAATCAGCAAGTTGGCCGCGGCTTCGCCGCGATAGCAAGTTGGCGAGTTGGCGGCCTTTGCGGGTTGCGCCCATTGTTCATTTCAGCCGTAACTCGACGCGGCGAGTCGGCTGCTCAGGATGACAGGCGAGGCGGGCACCCAGCGGCGGTTTTTGCGGGCCTGTAACCGGGCACTTGCCGATTGTATGGCTGTGCGGGTAAAGTTTGTCGCACCCGGAGTCTGTGTGGGCGCATGCCCAGCATTGGCTGCCCGTTGTATGAATCTTCTTCCCCCAAGAGGCGATTTATGTCATCCTTGCCCGATTCATCGGTTGTTAAAGACTTAGCTCATGCAATTCCCCAACCTGCAGCCACTGCCGCAGTTCCGGCCAAAGCCGGAGCGGAGCAGGACATCGACTCGACTTTGCGCGAGCACCGCGTCTTTCCGCCCCCGGCGGACTTCGCCAGCAAGGCGCACATCAAGAGCCTGGAGGAGTATGAGGCGCTCTACAAGCGCTCCATTGAAAATCCAGAAGGATTCTGGGCCGAAGCGGCGCAGGATCTGCACTGGTTCAAGAAGTGGGACAAAGTGCTGGAGTGGGATCTGCCCTGGGCCAAGTGGTTTGTGGGGGGCCAGATCAACCTTTCTTACAACTGTGTCGACCGGCACGCGCAGGGAGCGCGCAGGAACAAGACGGCGCTGATCTGGGAAGGCGAGCCGGGAGAAGTCAGGAAGTTGAGCTTCGCGGAACTGCACATTGAGGTGCAGAAGTTTGCGAACGTTCTGAAGGGGCTAGGGATCCAGAAGGGCGACCGGGTCGCGGTGTACATGGGCATGACGCCCGAGCTGGCCATCGCACTGCTGGCCTGCGCGCGGATCGGCGCGGTTCACTCGGTGATCTTCGGCGGATTCGCGGCGAATGCGATTGCCGATCGCGTGAATGACTCCGCATGCGTGGCTATTTTGACCCAGGACTCCAGCTACCGGCGCGGGAACGAGATTCCGCTGAAGCGCACGGTGGACGAAGCCGTAAAGGGCTGCCCGACGGTGAAGCATGTGGTGGTGTACCGCCGCAGCGGCACGCCGATAAATATGCTGGAGGGCCGGGATCTCTGGTGGCAGGATCTGATGGCCGAGGCTTCGGCCAATTGCGAGCCAGCGCATCTGGATTCCGAAGATCCGCTGTACATCCTGTATACCTCGGGCACCACGGGCAAGCCGAAGGGCCTGGTGCACACCACCGGGGGCTACTCGGTGCAGACTTATCTGACTACCAAATATGTCTTCGACATGCGCGACGAGGACGTTTACTGGTGCACGGCCGATATCGGTTGGGTCACGGGGCATTCCTACGTGGTGTATGGCCCGCTGCAAAACGGGGCGACGGTGCTGATGTACGAAGGCGCGCCGAATTTTCCGGATTTTTCGCGCTTCTGGAAGATTGTGGACGATCACAAGGTCAGCATTTTCTATACGGCGCCGACGGCGATCCGGGCCTTTATGAAGTGGGGCGACCAGCACGTGGAGAAGCATGATCTCGGATCGCTTCGACTCCTTGGGACCGTAGGCGAGCCGATTAATCCCGAGGCGTGGATGTGGTATCGGGAGAAGATCGGCCATAACCGCTGCCCGATTGTGGATACTTGGTGGCAGACGGAGACGGGCGCCATTCTGATTGCTCCGATTCCCGGAGCGGTGGCGGCGAAGCCGGGTTCGGCGACGCGGCCGTTCTTCGGAATTGAACCCGAAGTCGTGAACAAAGCGGGAGAGCCGGTTCCGGCCGGAAGCGGCGGCCTGCTGGTGGTGCGCAAGCCGTGGCCCTCGATGGCGCGCACGGTATACGGCGACCCGGAGCGCTTCGAGAAGACCTACTGGGTGGACGTGCCGGGCAGTTACTTTACTGGCGATGGGGCTCGGCGCGACGCGGACGGCTACTACTGGCTGATGGGACGCGTGGACGACGTGATCAACGTGAGTGGGCACCGGCTGGGAACGATGGAAGTGGAGTCGGCCCTGGTAGCGCACCCGAAGGTGGCGGAGGCTGCCGTTGTGGGGCGTCCCGACGAACTGAAGGGACAGGCGATCTCGGCATTTGTGACGCTGGAAAGCGGCAACGAGCCCACCGAAGCGTTGAAGGACGAGTTGAAGAAGTGGGTGTCGAAGGAGATTGGCTCGCTGGCCCGTCCTGACGATATTCGCTTTACGGAAATGCTGCCCAAGACGCGTAGCGGCAAGATCATGCGGCGGCTGCTGAGAGAACTGGCCACGCACGGCGAGATCAAGGGCGACACGACGACGCTGGAAGATTTCAGCGTGATCGCAAGACTGCGGGAGTCGGAGGAAGAATAGGCGATGGCTGATCTGCGTCAACTCGTTTATGGTGTGGCTGCCAGCCTCGACGGATTCATTGCGGGACCGAACGGGGAGGTCGACTGGATTCTTCCCGATGCGGGCATCGACTTTGGCGCAATCCATAGCCGGTTTGACACGCTGCTCATGGGCCGCCGCACCTTCGAAGTTGCGAGCATGCGCGGTGACCTGCTGAAGGACATGGGAATGCACATTGTCGTGGTCTCCACGACGCTTGATCCGGCGCAGCGTGCGGGGATCGCCGTTGTGAATCGCGACGTTGGCGATGCCGTTCGCGCGCTCAAGGCGAAGACAGGCGAAGATATATGGCTCATGGGCGGCGGCGTGCTGTTTCGCAGCCTGCTGGACATGGGGCTGGTGAATGCGATCCAGCTCTGCGTCTTCCCGGTACTGCTGGGCGCAGGCACGCCGCTGATTCGCGAAGGACAACGGGCTATGCTCAAACTGACCGAGAGCAAAGCGCTGGCAAGTGGTGTGCTGATGCTTTCTTACCTGGTTTCTGCGTCATAACCTGGTGCCTGGCGCGGGGCCTGCATTTGACCGGCCACAAAGAACGAGTACCCCGGACTGGTTTTCGTCCGCGGGGTGGAACTCACTCGCCTCCGGGGACTGCGAATGCACTGAAGTGCGCGGCATTGGCCGGAGCTGTGTTCGTGGCTGCGATTGTGTTTGAAGAGGGGCAACTCGCGCTGACGCCCGACTTGACGGCATTCGAAGACGCGCTGAGTGTCATCGAGGATGGCGCGTATTTTCCTGATGTAGTGCTCGCGTCTGAGCCGGCTGATGAAGAGCCCAAGGATGCAGAAGACGAAGAAGCTGCGGGACCTGAGCCGCCTGCGGATGCGCTGGTCTGGATATGCAAATCCTGAAGATTTCCAGAACCTTTCTGCGCATTCGGAGCGGTCTCCAGAATTACGTGGTACTGGTTCAACCGGGTGTACATGGTGCTGAGTAGACGCTGGCTATACGCGTCATAGAGAGTGCTGCCGATGGCGGACGGAGCGATACCAGGGCTGTGGCGGGGAGAACTGGTTATCTGCGTCAATGTGCTGCACATTCGATTTGTCCTCTATATCAGACATGCAGCGCTCCGCGCACGCGCAAGTCCGGCAATGCGCCCTTCGCAGAATTATCGAATCTGACCGCAACAGTATGGTCCGTTTTGCTCACTGCAAGACCCTCTCCGCAAGCCGCGCGCATAGATCCTGCACCAACACGGCTCATCCGCCAGACAAGATCTTCCCTGGCAGGTCTCTTGGCCACTGCCCGCTTTTTACGCCAGCGCGATTGTTACACCCTCACGAGAGCAAAGCAGAGCAGGCACAAACGAGTGCCCGGGCCGATGAAGGTGCTTGGAGTTCTTTGCAAGTGAGGGAGCGACGCGTTTAGATCGCGATGATTCATTGTCCTGTGCGTCCTATTGCTCAGACTTCGGAAAGTCCCACGGCTAGAGTCAAATGCGTAAGGGCAGATGGATGTCGGCCCCGAAGCGGCCCGGACATCCATGATTGGACTGAACCCCTTATGGTGGCTGCTCGACCGGGGTTGGTTTTTGCAACAGGGCAGCATCCCACGAAACATAAGGAACCGCAGACACCTTAAGGGGGTCACATATGCGCGCGCTCAAAACTCTACTAGGAACAACAGCATTGCTTGCGGGGCTGGCTTTTGCACCGACAGCTCACGCTCAAATTGTCGTCGGCATCGGTATTCAACCTGTCTGTTCGTTTGGCTATTACGACTATGCCCCGTATGCCTGCGCACCAAATGGATTCTACGGGCCAGGGTATTTCTACAACGGCATCTTTTTGGGGATGGGTCCGTGGGCCGGCTGGGGCTACGGTCACGGCTGGGGCGGCCATCGCTTCGTCGAGGCCGGTGGTGGAAGCTATCGTGGCGGAGGCGGAGCAGCCGCTAGTCGTGGCCACTATGGCGGTGGCGCGGCAATGCGCTCTGGCGGGTCGAGACCCGGTGGAGCGGCTCACGGCAACGTAGCGGCACCCCGTAACGGAAGTGCGCGTCCCAGCGGAGCTCATCCGACAGCAGCACGCGCCAGTACTCCACATGCCAGCGCACCTCACGCCTCTGCTCCGCGTGGCGGCGGGCGCCAGGGTGGCGGCGAAGAACACGGCGGCGGTGGACATAGGTAAGAATTCCTTGCTACCAAAGAGGCGAAAGGAAGAAGTGCGGCGGAGCTTAATGGCTCCGCCGCTTTTCTTGAATTCCCTGGGCGCTGCTTGGACTCTGCAAATATTCGCAGAGTTTTTGGAGGCCGCTGCTTGCGATCTCCAGGAATGACATGCCCGAAGTACAAATACTGGCAAGAGTTATTGACAGACGCAGGCTGTGGATTGCCAGCGCATCGACTGCCTACCGATGCAGCGCAAGTTCAACAACAGGAATTGCTGCTGGAATCAGGAGGCAAACGCTCTTGAATGAAGGCACCCTCTTCACATTTTCGGCTCGAAGATTCATTTTTCCCTGGCGGTCAATATTAGCCAGAATTGAAATGATGCACGGGTAACACTGGTTCTTGAATGACACGCCACGGACCCCAGGCCGCCGGATTCTCCGGCATGCAATCTCTAGTGAAGCCGACAGCATCAAGAGATTGCATCATAACCGCCGTGTCAGTGAGTCGGACAGAATAGCGGAGACAAATGAAATTGCTCAAAAGAATTGGAATATGGTTGTGCGCTACCGTCGTCTGTGTCCTCGTCGTTCCGATGGCAAAGGCCGACAGTTCAGACTTGAAGACAACCTTCACCTTCACCCAGCCCGTCGAAGTCCCGGGCGTGGGCCAGCATTTGCTGCCCGCGGGCACCTATGTTTTTAAACTGCTTGATTCACCCGTCGACCGCCACATCGTTCAAATCTTCAACCAGGATGAAACAAAGATATTGACCACAATTCTCACCATCACAAACCACCGCGCACATGCCTCGGGCAAATCGATCCTGACCTTCAGTGAACGTCCCGCCGGCGAGCCCGAAGCGTTGAAGGCATGGTTCTATTCAGGCGAACATTACGGCGAGCAGTTTGTCTATGAGCGGCCGAGGGCCATCGCACTCGCCAAGGAGACGAATGAAGCCGTACTTTCGACTCCCGCCGTGCTGACGGATACACCCGTTACGGTCTTGACAACCGTGCCTGTTGAGGCCGTGAGCCCAAGTGGAGAAACCGTAGAGACCGCGCAGGTTGTGGAGGCTCCCCCCACGCCTGTAGTGGCCGCTGCCGTTGTGCCTGAACCTGTACAAGTCGCCTCATTGCCCAAAACAGCCAGCAACCTTCCCCTGATTGCATTGCTTGGGATGCTTGCGTTGGGCGGCGGGATTGTTCTCACGGGTCTCTTGAAGCAAACTGCCTAAATTAACGCGAGCGGCAAGTCGCCGCCCAAGATGAAGAGAAGACGAGGATCAAAGGGGACGTTACGAGCGTATCGTCTCCTTTGGTATCGTGATTTCCCTCGCGAATTGCTACGACAAACGACTTGGCGTGCATTGAAAGACTGGACATATGACCAGGTTGAGCATAATCCCCAAACAAATGCAGAAAGAAGCCCGCAGGCAGCCACCATGGCTTGGCATCGCTCGAATGCGCGTGCCAAGGCACAATGCGGCTAAATTTCGGTGTTTGGTTACACTGATTGGCCTGATACTCGCGGGGTTTATATCCGGGGCACAAGACTCCCATTCACCACGGAGCGGCTCTGGCGACGAGTACATTCTGAAGGTGAATGCGAATATGGTGGTGCTGAGCGCCACTGTCCTGGACCGCCACAATGCACTTGTTTCCGGTCTCGGCAAAGACGATTTCCAAATCTATGAGAATGGAACTCTTCAGCAGATCAAGCAATTCAGCCACGAAGACATCCCCGTAACGGTCGGCATTCTCGTGGATAACAGCTCAAGCATGGGACCGAAGCGCGCCGATGTGATTGGCGCGGCGATGGCATTTGCGCGCTCTAGCAATTCGAGGGACCAGATGTTTGTGGTGAATTTCAATGACCGCGTCTCATTCGGCCTTCCAGCGGGCACAGTGTTTACAGACGAGCGCGACCAACTGGAACAGGCTCTCCTCGGAATCGGAGCAATCGGCCAGACTTCACTGTACGACGGAGTGTCAGTCGGCCTCGAGCGCCTCAAGCTGGGGAGCAGTGACAAGAAGGTATTGATTCTGATCAGCGACGGCGGCGACAACGCCAGCAAGCACAGCTTGGCGCAGGTGCTTGGCATGGCCAGGCAGTCTACCGCAATCATCTACACGATTGGCATTTTCGACGAACAGGACGACGATCGGAACCCTGGCGTTCTAAAAAGTCTTGCAAAGGAGACAGGCGGCGCGGCGTTCTTTCCGGACTCATCCAGTGGCATCTCTGCAATATGCGAGCAGATCGCACGCGATATCCGCAATCAATACACCTTAACTTATGTCCCAACGATCACTTCGCAAGATGGGAAGTATCGGACCATCGCGGTAAAGGCCAAAGCGCGCGACCGGGGGCGCTTGACCGTTCGCACCCGGCCTGGATACTCCGTGCCTCTTGTTAACGCGGACATCGGCAGCAGAGGCATTCAGCCATGAGAACTGAAAATGGAGTGCGGAAATTCTTTGCGTCGAGTCATCCATTCCTTCGCTGGACGAGTTGGATTCTTTTCGTCGCCGGTGCTCTTGCGGTGGGCTTTGTTGCGCTTGCCCTGCTCTCTGCAAGTGCTTTCCAGGAACGCGCGCGCAATTCTCTGCAGAAGCAGATAGTTGCGCAGCAAGATCAGCGCGTGGACCGGCCTCGCACCGTGGCCAAAGAAGGCGATGTTCTGGGACGCATCGAAATTCCAAGACTGGGAATGATGGTGGCGATTCTGGAGGGCACAACAACCCGTACGCTGCGACTCGGAGTTGGACATATCGACGGCACTGCCCTTCCCGGAGAGTCAGGAAACACGGGCATCGCAGGACATCGCGATACATACTTCCGTCCACTGAAGGACATTCGCCAAGGCGATGAGATCCAGATTCAGACAGCGACCGGCCTGTCACGCTACACAGTCGACTGGGTGAAGATCGTGACGCCTGACGACACTGGGATCCTGGCCCCCGCGGCCGAATCATCCATCACCCTCGTAACCTGCTACCCTTTTTACTTTCTTGGTGCGGCGCCGAAACGATTTATCGTTCATGCGAGCAAGGAGTAGCGGCTGGGGATGGTTCAATTTGACAGGAAAAGCAATGCTTCGCAACCAGAATCTTTTTGAACCGATTAGTCGTGCAGTACGACGTTGACCAACGAGCTATTGATATGCATCCCGCCGCAGTTGTAGTCGATGTAGCCGAGTTCGCGAAAGCGGTTGAGGAAGAAGCTGACACGTGACCTGGTAGTGCCGATCATTTCGGCCAGGGTCTCCTGGCTGATCTTGGCGATCACCGGAATAGGCTTCGAGTCCTGCCCGAAATTGGCCATCAGCATCAACAAACGGGCGAGGCGTTTCTCGCTCGAATTGAATAGATGATCCACGAGGTCTGCCTCCATGCGGATGTTGCGGGAGAGTAGATGCGCAAGAAACTGCTCGGCGAATTCCGGCTCACGATGCAGCAAGTCCTGCATTACCCTCTTCTCGATGCGAATGATGGAGCTGGGCTCAAGCGCGTTCGCGGAGGAGATGCG